>CAMOPX010000004.1 GCA_946622415.1 uncultured bacterium | reverse complement strand
CTCACTTGATTCAGGTAATCCGCCTGTGAAATCAAAGATTTCTTCGCTCGTTTCGCTTTCGCTTCACTTTGCAACGGCGGCTATCTAAGGACTACGCTATTGAAACTCATCGTTTCAATAGCTTCGCACAGTTGTGGTTTATATAAGGGTTTTTGCAAAATCTATTGATTGTTCTGATATTTCGCCGCTCGCTAATTGCGCAAGCGCCTTCAGTCTTTCATCGTCATTTAAAATCTTTATTTCTATATCGGTTGTATTGTTATGAGTTTTATTAATCCAAATAAAATTATCCGCCTTTGCACAAATAATAGGTTGATGGGTTATACAAATAATTTGCGTTGATTTAGATAATTCAAGAATGCTGTTTGCAACAGCATTTGATGTAATGCCTGAAATACCTGTATCTATTTCATCAAAAACAACGGTTTTCACTTCGTCCGTCAGGGCAAAAATTGATTTTAGGGCAAGCATGACTCTTGAAATTTCACCGCCTGATGCAACTTTTATTAATGGCATCGGGGATTGATTTTTATTTGTTGAAATTAAAAATTCAACGTCATCAATACCGTTTTCATTGTTTTCTGTTTTATTAATTGAAATTTCAAATTTTGCCTCTTTTAATTCAAGATTGATTAATTTTTCTACAATCAAAGAGGTTAAAACTTTAGCATTTTCATGCCTGTATTCGCTCATGCTTTGGGATAGAACATCTATGATTGATTTTAATTCTTTATATTTTTCTTCCAATTTATCAAGGTTGTTTTCGCCCTGTGTTAATTCTTTATATTTTGCTTCTATCTTTTCTCTTTCTAAATCAAGATCCGCACCGTATTTTCTTTTTAATTTTTGAATCAGAGAAATTCTTTCGTTCAGTTCTTCAATTCTTGCGGGATTAACTTCTAGAGAATAAGAATAGTCCTTTAGGCTGTTGGCACAATCTTTTAAGTTTTCAAAAGCGTCAAACAAAGTGTTTTGCATTTCTTCTAAATTTTTATCAATCTCAGATAAAGAAGAAATTGTGTATTTAATTTTACCCAAGGCTTCTACAATAGAAGATGAATCTCCATACAAAGAATAATATGCGCTATAGGAACCTTCTTTTAATTCTTGTGCATTGGATAATACGGATAATTCGTTTATCAATTCTTCTTCTTCGTTTGCTCTGATTGCCGCATCGTCCAATTCTTTTAATTGAAATTCGAGAAATTCAATCTCTTTTAAATTATTTTCATTGTTTTCTTTCAGAATATTTATTCTTTTTTCAAGATTCCGAAATTCGGAATAATTTTGTTTATAGTTTTTTATGAGTTCTGAAAATTCGGGACTTTTCTTTGTTATATATTCATCCAATAATTTTATATGGTTTTTCGGCTGAATATAAGAATATGTTTGGTGTTGAGAATGAATATCAACAAGAGAATCTCTGTAATTTTTTATTTCGTCAAGACTAATCATTTCTCCGTTTATGCGAAATTTTGAGGAAGCTTGCATTTGACGGGAAATAACAGTTTCTTCTTTATTTTCATCTTCAAAAACCGCTTCAATATAGCAGGGTTTACTTTTGTCAAAAAGCATTTCTTTCGTAATTTTTGCGCCCAACACACAATCAAGCGCCTTTATTATTATGCTTTTTCCTGCACCCGTTTCACCGCATAAAACATTAAAGCCTTTTTTAAAATTTAATTCGGCTTCATTTAAAAGTATAAAGTTTTTTATTAACAGTGATTTTAACATAGCTTTTATTTATTCGGCGCAAGCGACCAGTGAAGTTTTTCCTTCAAAATGTCATAGAATCTGTCTTTATTATGATTCAAAATAAGCAATTTTGCATAATTTTCATTTTTTGTAATTATTACTTCATCTTTCAAGATTTTGTCCACCTGTCCGTCAAAAGAAACATTAAATTCCTGATTTTTTTCATGGGATTTTATTTTTATTGTTTCACTATTCGGAACAATAATCGGACGCGCATTCAGGGTATGAGCACAAATCGGAATTATTAAAAAACAGTCCAAATCAGGAGAAACAATAGGACCCCCCGCAGATAAAGAATATGCCGTAGAACCCGTCGGTGTCGCAACAATGATTCCGTCTGCGACATATGAACATATAATTTTTTCATTTATATAAAGGTCAAAAGTCGAGCTTCTCGCACAAGTTTCGCCTTTCACAACAATATCATTCAAGGCAACGTTATCAAGTGACTTCAACATAAGGCGATTTTCTATCTTGAAATCCGAGTTTTCCAGTTTATTTATAACTTTATCGGTTTCATTCGGTTTAGCTTGTGCAAGATAACCGAGTCTTCCGACATTTATTCCGAGAATCGGTATATCATAATTTGAAAAAAATCTTGAACATTTCAAAAATGTACCATCCCCGCCAACCGCAACAGCCAGCTCAATATCCTTTGACATATCGGAAATTTCAAAAAGCTCAGAATTTTCGATTTTTTGATTCAACTGTTTGGCAATAGAAACGGATTCTGCTACATCATTATTAAAAATTATTCCGATTTTTTTAAAAACCTTTTGCATAGCAAAATTTTACAAAAAAATTATTCAAAATGGAAGATACTTTTAAAATGATTGTGTTATTATGTTTGTATAGAATAGAAGGTAAAAGTAAATGAAAAAAATATTATTATTGGCTTTTTGTTTATTTATTAATACAAATGCGCTCAAGGCGGATTTAGTAGTTCCTCTGCTTGATACAGCAAAGGTTAATTCGGTTAATTCCGTTAATTCGGCAAAAACTAACTCTGTTAACACAGTTAATACAATTAAAACCAATTCTGCTAATACGGTGGTAAGACCCATCAATACGATTAAAACTGACCCCATCAACACAGTCAACCCCGTTAATTCAATTAATACGGTCAATCCCGTTAACATGACCAAAACATCAGGAATTGATAATGAAAAATTAATTTCAAACGCGCTTTCGGATATTGTATTTAACGAAAATGAATACATAAAAATAACAGGCAAAATTGAACAAAGCCAAACTTTAAGCAATATAGAAATTGAACAATCAACACTTTCAACAGAAAAAACAAACCTTATAACTCAAAGGTTGAGAACATTAAGAAATATTGACGCTTCAAATTATATGGACAGATTCAATCTTTATTTAATTCCTCAACCTAAATATTCAACAGAAAAATCTCCCGTTGTTGTTTTCGATTTAACGGATAACTATATGCAAGATGCAATTGATAAGAATAAAAAAAGAATAAAAAAATATTATGAAGCTAACTACTATAACATTGTTTATACAAAATGGGTTCTGCTGAACAAGAAACATAAAATTGATAAACCGCTTTATTTGAAAACCAGAGTAGATAAAAACGGAAGAATACTATCCGTTAAATTATTCAAATCTACAGGCAACAAGACTTTTGATGATGAAGCAATCAAAATGATGAAATCTTGTTTATTTAATAAATTCAATATAGAAGACACTCCATATGTGGATTTAATGTTTAAGTTCAACGAAAATGTTGATATAGAAACAAAAATAAAACCTTATTTCAATAATACGGCAACAAGCAATTTTGGCGGACTGTTAAAAGTCGTTTTAGATAAAAACGGCAACATCACATCAATTAATTTAGAAAAATCTTCCGGAAACACAACAACGGATAACGAAATGATATCTGCCCTCAAAAAGACAGGCAATCTTTTTGAAATATTAAATTTCGATGATAAAACACCCGCAGAAAAATATGTGTTCTTTAAATATATGGTATTCAAAGGAATGAAACCTATTTTGAAAATAGGATATTTTTCACCTAATGATGATACCTCAGCTTCACAACTCGAATTATTGAAATATGCAAGCACAGTTGAATATCTTGTAAAGAAAAACTGGATTCCGCCATCTTTAGATACAAAATACGAAGCAACGGCTCTGTTTATTATGAACAAAGAAGGGAAAGTTACAAAAGCAACCATCATAGATTCATCAAATATTCCGGAAGCCGATGATTCAATACTCAGAGCAATAAGCACGGCTCAACTTCCTGCTATTCCTGATGATTTTAATAGCGACTACGTTCCTGTTGAAATGAATTTTGATTACGAAATGGATCCGAATATTGATCCTATTATAAAAGAAATATATTTTAAAAAACGATAAGAAGCAATATTCGTGCAAAAGATAACCGATATCAAATCAATAAAAGTAATACAGGCACCGCTTGCGGGAATTTCTGATGTTGTTTTTCGGGGAATGATTAGAAAATATAGTTCTAAATGCCTGATGACAACAGAAATGCTCTCATCGGAAATGATATGCAACAACCCCGATATTAATAAACAGAGAATTTTAAAATTTGAAGATTTTGAGTATCCTTTGTCATTTCAGCTTGTCGGACATAAAATTGATAAAATGACAACAGCCGCAAAAATTGTTGCGCCGATTGCTTCTATGATAGACATAAATTGCGGATGTCCGGTTAAAAAGGTTGTTGTATCGGGCGACGGCTCCGCTATGATGAAAACACCGGAGCTTGTTTGCGACATTATTAAATCCATAAAAGATTCGACAGGGTTATTGGTTAGCGTGAAATGTCGTTTGGGCTGGACAGCGCAAAGCGAAAACTATCTTGAATTTGGCGCAGCTGTTGAAAAAGCGGGTGCTGATTTTATAACACTCCATGCAAGAACTCGTTCGCAAATGTATCAGGGAACATCCGATTGGAATAAAATAAAACTCCTTAAAAAAGAATTAAAAATTCCTGTTTTTGCAAACGGCGACATTAAAACAATAGAAGATGCAAAAAAATGTCTTGAATTGACAGAGTGTAATGGTGTATCTATTGGCAGAGGAATAATGGGAGACTTTACTTTGCCGTACCGAATAGAAAAATATATAAATGAAAATATACTTATTCAAGAGCCGAATTTAGAAGAAAAAATCGGTATGTTAAAGGAACATTTAAGGCAAGAGGTCGAATTGATGGGAGAGATTAACGGCATAAAATTCATGAGAAAATTTTTTAATTATTATATTTCTTCCGTCAGAAATGCGTCAAAATATCGGGCTTGCCTTGTTACATTGGAAAAAGAAAAAGAAATTCTGGATGTTTTAGATGAAATATTACACATACATTCTGCTGACGAATCGTAATACTTTATATACAGGAATCACGACAGATGTTTTAAGAAGATTTGAAGAACATAAAACATCAATTAAGGGTGCTAAATATACCAAATTAAATCCGCCTGTAGAAATTTTATATGTTGAAGAATTTGAAAACAAATCCGAAGCTTCAAAAGAAGAATATAGAATCAAAAAAACCTTAACAAGAGCGCAAAAACTCCGCCTTATTGAAAACAATAGAGATAAAACCGCAAAATTGTTAAAAAGTTTTCTTAATCAACAAAAATAGTTTGTTCTCTATCGGGACCTACGCTTATTATTGTAATTCTGATTCCCAAAAGTTCTTCAAGACGTTTTAAGTAATTTTTTGCTTCAAGAGGCAATTCGTCATAGGTTTTGCACTTTGTAATATCCGTATTCCAACCTTTATGAACTTCCCAGACAGGTTCATAATCACCATGGGTATATACATTCGTCGGATATTTTTTAACTGTTTCGCCCGTAATTTTATTTTTATATGCAATTGCAACTTTAATTTCATTAAAACTATCGAGAACATCGAGTTTTGTAAGTGCAACTTCGGTTAAACCGCCAACGAGAACGGAATATTTAGCACTAACCGCATCAAACCATCCGCATCTTCTCGGTCTGCCCGTTGTAACACCGAATTCTCCGCCTATTGTTCTTAATTTTTCGCCTTCTTCATCGGATAATTCCGTAATAAATGCGCCCTCGCCTACACGGGTCATATATGCCTTGAATACTCCTATGGCTCTATCTATCGTAACAGGCCCCATGGAAGCGCCAACTCCCGCTCCGCCTGCAATAGGATTAGATGAAGTCACATAAGGATATGTACCATAATCAACATCAAGCATTACACCTTGCGCACCTTCAAAAAGAATTGAACCTTGTTGTTTAAATTTTAATAAATTTTCCTGCCAATCGAAATCAACATAGGGTTCAAAAATCTCTCTGTACTCTTCGCATTCGGCCATTATTTGTTCTTTTGTGTAGGGTTTTAAATTGTAAACAAATTCGAGCTCTCTATTTTTCTTTGGCAAAATTACATCCAATTTTTTGGATAAAATATCTTTATTAAATAAATCTTCGACTCTGATTCCCGAGCGTGCGTATTTATCCGTATATGTCGGGCCAATACCCTTTTTTGTTGTTCCGATTTTATTTTCTTTTAGGGAGCTTTCGCTATAGCCGTCTATATCCGTATGGTATTTCATAGTGACGTGAGCAAGCGGAGAAACCTTTAAATATTTTTCAAAGTGAGATTTTTCAACACCTTTTGCCACAATATCTTCAATTTCTTTTTTAAAATCGTCAGGCTTAATTACACAACCTGCGCCAATCATACATATTTTATTTTCATATAAAATTCCTGAAGGAATTAAGTGAAAGGCATATTTTTTATTATTCACAACAACGGTGTGACCCGCATTTGAACCGCCCTGAAAACGAGTAATAAAATCCGCATTCTGCGCCAATAAATCAGTAATTTTAGCTTTTCCTTCATCTCCAAATTGCGCTCCGACCACAACCGTATTTTTCATTTTTATTCCCTCATTCAAAAAGTCTATATAAATTATTTTATAACAAAAATAAAGGTTTTTATATAATTTTAAAATTAGGCAATAAAAAACCCCTTGCATCGTTAGGGTGAAAGGGGATGGGAATTGCTTGATATCCTATATGTTTTACATCTTACTCTCGTATATATAAAGTATATACATCTTAATAAATTGCTTTTTTAATTCAAAATTTTGTAACATAATTTAATAATTAACTAAAGATACAGTATTTGCAGTATTTTTACATGTTAAGAAATGTTAAACAGACACTTAAAAAATCAAACTTGTCTTAACATATCTTAATAAAACACTTGAAAAAAATAAATACATCTGATATATTAAAGATATCGTTCGTATATATAGTCAAGTTGTTTGTTAGTGTTTATAAAAAAGGGTATATGATTATGAGAAATTTAAAAAAGAATGACATTCATTGTGAAAATGAAACTCAACTTATCTTAAGAGCAAAACAAGGTGATGTTTATGCACGTAATTTATTGATTGAAAGAAATCTTCCTTTAATTCAAAAGATTGCAACAAAATCAATAAGTTCCGAAGTATTATCCAATAGCGACCTGGTTCAGGAAGGTATTTTCGGACTGGTTATTGCTATTGAAAAATTTAATCCTTCATTGGGTTTTAAATTTGCAACTTATGCAAGCTGGTGGATTAAACAATCAATGTTCAAAGCAATATCTGAACAATCTTATGCATATAATATTCCTGTTTATATACAAGAAACTCTTTCCCGTTACAAAAAAACCAAACAAGAAATGGAACAAAAAAATGTGAATGTAACAAAAGCGGAGGTTGCACAAAAGATGAACACAACTGAAGAAAAAATTAATACATTTTTAAATGTATATACAAGAGCATTATCCATTGAATCAGGTACTTCCATGACAGAAAACAAAGAATTGACTCTGTCTGAAATTATTGAAGATGAAAAACAAAATGTTGAAAAAACCGTTGTTGATTCCGAATTAAAAGCCGAAATAAAAATGGCGTTGAACAATTTAAAAGAAAAAGAAAAAAATGTAATAGTTTTAAGATTCGGTCTTGAAAACAACGAAAAGAAAACTTTAGAAGAAATCGGAAATTCATACGGCGTAACAAAAGAATGCGTTCGCCAAATCGAAAAAAGAGCGTTAAATAAAATTGCCTCTCTCGATATCGCAAAAAACAGCCTCATTTCTTATATAAGATAAGTTAAGGTATTGTTAAATTTTGTTAACACTTTCTAAAGTTATTCTGAATTTTGCCGATTACTTATGATGTAGCAAATTTATCAGAGTACATTATGGCAATAGATTTTTCAAAATTCAAATCAGATAAAAGTGAAGCTTCTGTTAAAACAGAAAGTCATTCCCAAAAAAGTGTAACAAATTCTAATAAAAATGACTCCGTATCAAGTTTTGATGAAGTGAGAAAATCGGATAACGAAAGCAAAACTTCCTCAACAAGAGAGCTTTCAAAAGACGATAAAGACACATTAGATATCCTTCAGGAAGAAACCAAAAAACTGGATGAAATCAGTCTTGATTCCATAAACGGAAAAGACAGCAAAAAACAATCAAAGGTTAAAAATGGAAGCGGGAAAGCAGTCATAAACACTCCCGGAAATATTGCACTAAATTATGCCAATAATTTTAAAAACTGCAGAGGTGATGACGGTACTGCAGATGTATTTATAAAATACGTTTTTGGCGAAGATACACCCTTGCATGCAGGTAATGACACACCGGGTTCTGCTGCATGGTGCGCATCATTTGTTTGCTATAATTTGGAAAATTCAGGTATAAAAGTACCCGAATGGTATAGTTCAATGAAACAAGAAGATAAAGCTCTTGTTCATAATGTATATGTCGCAGCAGAAGATAATGATGCTATAGTCGAAAAAAGTGAAGCTAAACCGGGTGACCTTATAATGCTCGATAGACATAATGACGGTTGGTATGACCATATTGCCTTTATAACGGCTATTGATGAAGACGGCACAATTCATACCCTCGAAGGTAATGCGCCTGAAGTATCAGAAATAGATGAAAACGGTGTAGAAACTTGGATTGATGATGAAGGTGTTGTAAAAGAAAAAACATACCCGCCTAATTATGAAGAAAAGAATGAAACAACTTTTGCGTTTGCAAGAATAAATTAAGGATTATTTTGATAAACTTTATAAATTAATTCATAATCTTTTGATAATTTTTTTCTTAAAACAAACACGGGCTTGTTTTATATTAAAAAATCTCAAAGACAACAATAAAAAAACCGGATATAGCTGAACATTTTAAATTTATTATCGGATTTAATCGAAATTTTGCCCTATTTTTTCAACAATTCACACAATTCATCCGTAATAATTTGCATGGCGCGGTTTGTTTTAATTTCCGATTTTAATTTATCATGCTGATACATTATTGTTGTATGGTTTTTCTTAAATTCTCTTGCAAGCTCGGGATATGATAATTCTGCTAATTCTCTTGCAAAATAAATTGCGTATTTTCTTGCGTTCACCACTTCTTTTGCTCTTGCAGATGATAATATATCGTTTAATTCCACATTAAAATATTTTGAACATGTATTCAAAATGTCTTTTACATTATATTTTTTCTTTCTTTCCGAAAGTTTTAAGTATTCTTTTGTATTTTCAATATCCAATTCCACTCCGTCAATGGAAGCCAAGGCGCTTGCTTTGTTATAAGCACCCTCTAATTCTCTTATGTTATTATCGAATTCTTTTGCAAGAAGAAGTGCAACCTCATTGGAAACAGGAAAATCAGACATACGCGCATAATTTTTTACAATTTCAATTCTTGTTTCCAAATCGGGAACTTTAATATTGGCCTCTATTCCCCATTCAAAACGGCTTCTCAATCTGTCAGGAATAAGTTCAAATGCCGATAAGGGACGGTCTGATGCGAAAACAATTTGTTTTCCTGCATGATATAAAGCATCAAAAGTATTGAATATTTCTTCTTCTGTTCTTTTTTTGCCGTCAATCCATTGAATATCATCTATTAAAAGAACATCGACATTTCTGTGCATATCTCTGAATTTACGCATTCTTTCATTTAAATCCGCAGGATTTTTACAGGTATTGAGTGTTTCTATGAGCTTGTTTCCGAATTCTTCCGCTTTTGTATATCTTACTTTTAAATTCGGAAAATTTCTTAATATTTTATGTCCAATGGCCTGCATAAGATGGGTTTTTCCGATTCCTACGCTTCCTGAAATAAAAAGAGGATTAAATTTTGCCTGCCCCGGTTTTTCCGAAATCATTTGCGCAATTTTATATGCAAATTCCGAATTTTTACCCACGACAAAATTTTCAAACGTATATTTCAAATTTAAACCACAAAAGGAGTGCATTTGTGCAAGGTTTTCCATTTTTATGGCGGTTTGTTCATGTTGTTTTTGTTCTTCGGTTTGTTTTGGTTGTTTTTTCTTTGTTTTCAAGGTTCCATCGTAACAAAATCTGACGGGTCTTTTCAGATTTGTGGCTTCAAAAAATGAATCTTCTATTTGTTTTAAATGTTTTTTTTGAAGATAATCAATACCGAATTGCTGATTACTTTTAATTAAAAAGATTTCTTCCGTATTTTCAAAAATAGGCACGGCAGGAGCGAGTGCATCCACCCAAGTATGAGATGGCACAGGCAAAGCCGTTTTCAATTTATTAATGAAAACTTCCCATCCTTCCTGCTCTTTTTTTGATTTCAGCATATTTTAATACCCTTAAAAATATCTTTAATCCAACCAAACTAAAAAATTTTGTCATGCCATTTTTTACAATTTTACAACAAAAACGCATGACAACTCACAAAAATTCCAAATATACAAAACTAAACATAAAATTTGAAAAAATAATTGTACTCATGATACAATCAGTAAAAACTAAGGATGTATTGCTTATATGTACGAAATAGCTATATTAGAAGAAAAATATTTTAGAGTATTCCAAGGTGCGTACAACGATTTCCGCCTTAAAGCCAGAACCGATTACAAATTTGAAATTGACCCGTTAACTTATGATGATTTTATCGAATCATATAACAATAAACTTATCAATTGCATAATTCTACTGGAAGATTCCATTCCTACGGGATTTTTGGCATATACTACCGTTCCTAACGATGTAATAGAACTGTTTGTTATTCACTGTTTAGGAAATGATGATATTGACGAAAAGAGAAAACAGCTCTTTGAAAGATTTTTAGAAGAAACAAAAGAACTCCGCAAATATGCGGCTGTTAGCTATGCAATGCTCGGAATACAAGAAAGCTTTAGAAAAACAATATCAAAATACAATTTCCAATTTATTGATACGGGAGTCGTAGTTTTCGATATTAAAAACAAACAATTGGTTAAAAATGTTGCACAGTATAGCTTTTTGGAATTTCCAATCGGATACAAGCTTACTCCGTACAGAGATATATACTTTGAAGAACTTGCGTTTGCTATACACAGTTCTTTCAAAGATTCATCAGATGTTAATTATGACCCGAGATTTTCTTCTATTGAAGGATGTCGTGATATTACACACAAAATCACAACTTCTATATACGGAAGATTCTTGCCGCAGGCGAGCAAAATCCTTCTTTATGAAAATAAACTTGTGGGCTTTTGTCTGGCAAATGTGACAGGTGACGGAATCGGCAACTTGCCTTTAATAGGTATTGTGGAACAACACAGAAAACAAAAACTTTCAATTCCCATGGTTAAGGCCTCGGTATTGGATATTGTAAAATTGAGCCAAAGCGGTATTATAGAATTGAATGAGCTTAATGCAAGTTTGGACTTAAATTTAAAAAGTGCGGTAAGAATGTATGAGGAAGTCGGATTTATTCAATCTTACAAATATTCTCAAGCATACTTGCCAAAGGGATAGTAAAAAATTCAAGGGAGTAAAAATGACAAAGGTATTGATAACGGATAAAATTAATGATTTAGCTGTAGACATTGTGGCACGCGTTGCAGAAGTGGATAATCTTCCGACAATGGAGGAAGATAAATTATGCGAAATAATCGGTCAATATGATGCTATACTTGTCCGTTCACAAACAAAGGTAACGGCAAAAATAATAGAAAAAGCAGAAAATCTAAAAGTAATCGCAAGAGCGGGTGTCGGAGTAGACAACATTGATATAGCGGCAGCAACTGCAAAAGGTATTATTGTTGTTAATTCACCTGACGGAAATACCCACGCTGCAGCCGAACACACTATCGCTATGATGATGGCTATGAGCAGAAATATTCCGATGGCAAATGCTTCAATAAAACAAGGTTTGTGGGAACGCTCTAAATTTACGGGTGTCGAAGTGTTTAATAAAACATTAGGTATAATAGGACTGGGTAAAATCGGCTCTCACGTTGCGAATGTTGCTATGGCACTAGGAATGAAGGTTGTAGTATTTGATCCGTTTGCAAACCAAGAAATTGTTGAAAAAATGGGCGCAACCTATATTAAACATCTTGACGATTTTTGGGGCTTATGTGATTACATAACAATTCACACTCCAAAAACAAAAGAAACTACGGGTTTAATCAATACAAACACAATCAACAGAATGAAAAAAGGTGTCAGAATAATAAATTGCGCAAGAGGCGGAATAATAGATGAAGCGGCACTTGCAAAAGCTCTTGAAGACGGTCAGGTTGCTCAATGTGCAATAGATGTTTTTGAGGATGAAAAGAATATTGCATCTTCTCCGCTTTTAAAATTTGAAAAACAGGCAATTTTGACTCCTCATTTGGGTGCAAGCACGGACGAAGCGCAAATAAATGTTGCTGTCGATGTTGCTCAACAGGTGGTTGATGTATTGGAAGGAAGAAACGCAACAAGTGCAATAAATATCCCCGCTCTGAAACCTCAAAAATTAGAGGCCGTAAAAGACTATATGCCGTTAGCGGAAAATGTTGCTTCTATTGCCTGCCAAATTTCTAAAGGTGCAATTAAAGAAATAAGCGTAATAACATCGGGAGAATTAAACGAAAAAGACGTATCTCCTCTTGAAATTGCCATATTAAAAGGTGTTATTTCATCTAATATGTTGGGAATAAATTACGTTAACGCTCCTTTGGTTGCAAAACAAAGAGGAATAGAGGTTGAAACTTCAAAAGTAAATTCAAACGAAAACTCTATTTCCGTGAGATTGGTAACGTCAGAAGGCGAAACACTTGTTAAAGGTACTCTTATCGCAAAAGACATAAGAAGAATCACAAAAATAAATAATTATACAGCTTCAATAGAAGCAAAAGAATTTATGCTCTTTGTTCCGCACATTGATAAACCAAATATGGTTGCTCAGGTTGCAAGTGTATTGGGAGCTGACAATATTAATATTTCCGGCATGCAGGTTGCACAAAATACAGACAAATCTGATAAATCAATAATGATTATCAGCATCGATACAAAAGTACAACAAACAACACTGGACAAGATTTCAAAAATTGACGGTGTTGATGAAGCAATATGTATCAGTTTATAAAAACCCGATACATATAATCAAAAAAGACCTCCCTTATCGTAAATATACGTAAACGAGGTCTTTCTTTTTAAACTTTCCTTTCGCTAACTACAACACTTATGCGACAGCTGCTGCCGCATCCTTTACCCCACGTCCTAAAATCTTTCTTAAAGAACTTGTTGTAGAGTCCTGCATAATCACTTGACTTGTAGTTTTATCAACAACTTTTCCCACATTTCCGCTCAATTCCGCAGAACCAAACATTCCCGCGCCGACACCCGCGCCAACCACGCTTGATACTATGGATGAAGTTGCGGTTGCTTTTGTCAGCTCGCCGAAATTGAATTTTTTATTCTCCTCAAGAGCCGTATCGGTTAAATAGCTTGTTGAACCTGCTATTGCACCGCACTTGGCACCGCATTTCGCACCATTTAACAAAGTGGTTTGAAGACTTGAATTGTTGATTCCCTTCATAATACCCGATGAAACGGCGCTCGTTGTTCCGGTTACGGCACCTGATACGGCATCTTTTACTATTTCTTTTGTATCAAATGCATCATTATCAACATTGTTCGTTATTCTATCAGCTAATCCGAGCGTTGTTTTTATTGCAGCACCAATAGGTGCGCCTGCTTGCGCCGCCGCAACAAAGCCCAATCCCGTTCCTGCCGTTACTGTTGCAAACGCAATAGCTCCGACGCCTGTTGCAATATTTTTTGCCAATTCTGTCATGTTTTCTTGTTTTTGTTCAAAACCGTTTAAATATTCAACAGCTTCTTCAAATGTAATATCACCCTTCTCAAATTTTTTGAGCATGGTTTCACATTCTTTTTGAGAAGTTCCAATACCCGTGAGTTCTTTTGTACCGTTCCACATTTTTCCGAATATACCCTGCTCATCTTCAATGTTTTGCAGTTTGTTTTCCAAAAATGCGGTTTTAGCTTTTAAAGTTTTCGGGATACCGATTTTTTCAATCGTTTCACTCATAATCTAAAACTAACCTTTTTATAAATATACACACATGTTAATAAAGTATTTTTGAATATAAAAATTGCCTAAATCTTAACAATTTTACCAAACTTTACATTTTTGTTGTAAAATGTAACTATATTTTTATTAAACAGGGAGGAAAAGATGGAAATTTTACCGTTAAATGCATATGTTTACAATCAAAATAAAGTTGATATTAAAGATGTCATAGCCCCTCCATATGACGTTATTGATTCAAAATATCAACAAGATTTATACGAAAGAAGCAAATATAATATTGTAAGACTCATTTTATCCAAGGAAGAAGACAAATACGGAAGCGCTAAGCGTGATTTTGAAAACTGGAAAAATGAAAACATTTTAATCAAAACACAAAAACCTTCGATTTTTTATATTATTCAAAAATATACAAACGAAAAAGGCAAAAAAATTGAAAGAAAAGGTTTTATTGCAAGAAATAAAATCGAAGACTTCTCAACAAAAAAAATATTGCCCCACGAATTTACAATGGGCGGACCGAAACAGGACAGATTAAATTTGGTCACTGCAACGGGTGCGTTTTTCTCTCAAATTTTTATGGTTTACAATGATAAAACGCAAACAATCGAAAAAATGGTTCAAAAATACCTCGATAAAGCTCCCTATATGCAAGTAACAGATGATTTAGGTGTCGAAAATCTTGTTTATTTAATTGATGATGTTGATGATATTAAAATTATTCAAAAAACTCTCGAAGATAAGACTCTGCTTATTGCAGACGGTCACCACAGATATGAAACTTCAATGAACTATTCAAAACTTCATCCCGAAAACGAAGAAGCAAAATACGTCATGAGCTACTTTACAAACGCTGCGGATGAAAATTTGATTATTTATCCTACCCACAGAATAGTTGAAAAAGATTTTTCAAAAGAAGAAATCTTATCTGCCGTTAAAAAACACTACGATATTGTTGAGTTAAACGACAAAGAAGAATTTTTGGATTGTATTGAAAAAGAAAACAAAAAACAAATTACAACAGGCTTAATAATCAAAAATGACAATAAATTCTACGTTTTAAAACTTAAAAAAGACGAAGAAAAAAAAGTAAATTCCGCACCTTCGCTTCAAAAATTAGATTTAATGGTACTCCATGAATTAATCTTGAAAGGTGAATTAGGTTTTAAAAACGAAGAATTAATGGCACAAAACGGTATTAAATATGAAAAGAAAGAAGAAGTTTCATTTAATGCCATAAACCAAGGGGCTTCTGCCGTATTTATTATGGCATATCCCAAAATGGAAGATATAATTAATATTTCATCAGCAGGCGAAAGAATGCCTCAAAAATCTACTTACTTTTATCCGAAATTATTGTCGGGAATAGTTATAAATCCGCTTATATAGGTAAAGTTATGGAAAATTTTCAAACAAATCCAATGTCATACGGAGTAAAATACAACGAGGAAGAAAAAACCGTCGAATTTAGATTGTTTTCAAAAAATGCGACCAAAGTTCTGCTTTGTATTTTCGATAAACCGCAGGGCGAAGAAGCCATCATGACCTTGAATATGGAAAAAGGCGAAAACAATATTTGGCAGACAAAAGTAAAAGATTACATTTTAAATTGTACTAAAAAACCGTTTTTCTATGGTTACAGGGTTTTTGGCCCGAATTGGGATTATGATGAAAATTTTGTTGCAGGCACAGATATCGGATTTAAATCAAAATTTGATGAAAAAGGAAACAGATTTGATCCCAATAAAATTGCTTATGACCCTTATTCAACCGAGATTTCGCACTTGCCCAGCGACGTTAATCCGGGATTTAATATGTTCCGTTCGGGAAGCAATTTTCATATTACTGATAATGCCAAATGGGCGCCGAAATCAGTATTTTTTAAAGCTCCTAAATTCAGAGTTTCAAAAATTTCTCCCCGTCCTTTTATGGATGAAATAATAGGCGAAGTTCACATAAAAGATTTGACCCAAAATGCAAATATAGTAGAAAACGGTACATACAAGGGTGCAGGTAAATTTGCTAAAAACATTAAAAATTTGGGAATCACAATGGTCGAATTTTTGCCCTTGAATGAATTTGACGCAAAACAAAACGGTTATAACTACTGGGGTTACATGCCTTTAGGGTATTTCAGTTTAGCAAGAAGGTACGCATACGATAAATCATACGGCAATTTGATAAATGAATTTCGTATGATGATAGACGAATTTCACAAAAACGGAATAAAAGTATGTATGGATATGGTTTATAATCACACCGGCGAAGCAGGACTTGTAAACCACAATACAAACGATGCGATTTTATTATCATATGCTTTGATTGATAACGCATCTTATTACAAAGTATTCAAAAACGGTTACTATCGTTCAAATTCAGGCTGCGGAAATGATTTTAATGTTTCTGTTGATGGCGTTATGGATTTGGTTGTTGATTCTTTAGCATACTGGGCAAATCAAGGAGTGGATGCCTTTCGTTTTGATTTAGCGGCAGCATTATTGGAATGCGGTGCAGGATGTGAAGAAATATACAACAGTTTTGAATCGCTTGCCCATAATTTAAAAACAAAATTGAAAGAAAAAGGAATAAATGTTGTTGATAATTTTGCACAGGCGCAGGAAGGTATAGTTTTAATCGCTGAACCTTGGACCTGTGGCGGCAGAGATTGTTATCAATTAGGCAATTTCCCCGATTTTTGGGCAGAGTGGAATGATATATCAAGAGATACAATCAGAAAAATTACTCTAAAACCTACAGAAGTTACCCCAAGACAGATGAGAGAGATTTTTGAGGGTACTCCTTCAAGATTTAAAGGTATTAATAAATCAGTTAATTATATAGCATCCCATGACGGTTTTACTCTTTTTGATTTAAATAATTTTACAAGAAAAAGCCAATCTACATCGGGCGGCTCCGACTGGGAAATATGCGGAGATTACAGAGGTAATCAATACAGACAAGAAAATGCAATCAAAAAACAATTGGCATTTTTAATGCTTTCTTACGGTATTCCGATGTTGCAAATCGGCGATATTATTATGCACACAAAAAACGGTAACAATAACAGTTATAACAAAGATGACGCAACAAACTACCTGAATTGGGCAAAAGGTATTAAACCAAATACCTTTGAAAATCGTATTATGGAATATACAAGAAACCTGATTAAATTCCGCAACGAAAACCCTATATTCAAAAGCAACGATTTTGTTAAAAATTTAACTTATCACTATGATAACGGACAAATTGCCCAAAATGACAATGACGGCTACTGGAACAACTGTTTTGATTTATTTTTCGGTATCTTAATAAATGCGGAAGACAAGAGAATCTATATTGCATTGAGCAAAAGTGAAGGCAAAATGCTGATTACTCTGCCTGAAAATAAAGAAAACAAATTCTGGTACAGTTGTGTTGATACTTCTATATACGACAACATTGAATTCAGCGCAAAAAACTATATAGAAAGCAAATACACTCTCAACCCCGAAGCCATGGCAATTTTTATAGAAAGATAATATGAATAAAAAACAGATTGAACAAATATATTTCCAGACTCATTTTTTAATTCATTTTAAAAATATAAAAAATGATTCCGTAATAAAAAATTTTATTTCTTTTTTAAAAGAAGTTGTTTTAGGCAATGATTTGGATTCTATTTTAGAAAAATATTCGGAATTTATGTATTCCATAAAATCCGATATAGAAAAAGATTTTTCTATATATTTGAAAAATTGCGTTCTAAACGAAAAAATTGATAAAAACTTTAAACAGGAAATCGAAAGAGAATTTGTTATTTTATCATCACTTTCTAAAATTGATATTTTGGATATAAAAAAAATATTAAAAAACGATTTCCCCGAATTAGGCTATGTTATAGACACCATGCCTGATTATAAAACAAGTATCGTAAAATTTGCGCTTGACGAATTTAAAACAACAAATGAAAACAAAATTTTTGCTAACAACAGAACTTTTGTTTTCAACAATAAACAAGAAATTGAACCTGTTTCCATAAATGAAAAAATGACTTTTGCGTCTTTAAAAGGGTACAAAAAACAAAAAGAAGTTTTGTACAATAATACTTCATCTTTATTGAAAGGTCTAAAAGTTAATAATATACTTTTGTACGGAGATGCAGGCTGTGGAAAATCTACGAGCGTAAGAGCTTTGTTGAATGAATTTCCGGAAATAAAAATGGTTCAGATTTTTAAAGATAATTTAATTAATTTGGATAAATTGTATTTAAAACTTGCGGAATTACCTTATAAATTTATTATATTTGCGGATGATATTTCGTTTTCCGATACTGATGATTCCCTCTCTACTACAAAAGCGATTTTAGAGGGTGCTTTGGTGCAATGTCCCGAAAATGCCGTTATTTATGCCACATCTAACAGAAGACATCTGATTAAAGAAAGCTTTAAATCCCGTGAGGGTGATGAAATTCACCTTAACGATACAATAAATGAAATAAGCTCACTGTCGGAAAGATTCGGTATAAATCTTCTGTTCCAAAAGCCGAATAACGAAGAATTTAAAGAAATTGCTCTTGCAATAGCACACGAATTGAATGTTGAATTGAATGATGAAATTATAATTCAAGAAGTTCAAAAATATGCGCTAAAAAAAGGCTCAGCTTCGCCTAGAGTCGCAAGACAATTGATTAATAATTTACTTGCAAATGTTAGGGCATAAAAATAGAGATAAATTTATTCGGCAAAATTTTCCGTTAAATAATCTTCTATGCCTTTAGTTATTGCTTTTGCAATAATTTTTTGAAATTTTTTATCAGCTAATCTTTCTGCTTCTTCTTTTCTTATTATATAACCGCATTCAACCAAAACGCTGACGGGCAAAGTCGGACGATTCAACACAAAAGAAGCATAATTCACGCCGTCATCTCTAAAATCTGTAGCTAAAACAAGATTATTTTTAATTGCTTCCGCTAAAGGCTTCGCGGAAGGATGATAATAATAAGTTCCGGTACCGTATTTTTTCACTATATCACGTCTGTCGGGCAGAGAATTTTGATGTATGCTGATTAAAATATCCGCATCTTTTTCTCTTGCGAATGCGGTTCTTTCATATAATCCTACCTGTTTATCTTTTGTTCTTGTTAAAAATACTTTTGCGCCTCTTTTTTTAAGCTCGCTTCTTAATTTTTTTGAAATTTCAAGATTTATGGTTTTTTCTTCCAAATCAAAAGCGCACGCCCCTTTTTCCACACCGCCGTGACCGGGATCAACCACAATTTTAATATTTTTTAGAGGTTTTTTGGGATTAATCTTTGGCGGTTTTTTAACGGATAAAACATACCCTTTTTCATATTTTTCTACACCGTAACCGAATAATAATTTATCATTTTTGTATTCAAGTTCAAAATTATTATCTATTTTTCTCGGCAGAGAAAATTTGTCGATTAAATCGGGAACCTGAATTTCAGTCGGGTCGAATCTGTTATCAAATAATGTAAAAGAGAGCTTTTTTCCGTTTTCTTTGAATATAAAAGCGCTGAATTCAGGAAGCTCAAATTTGAGCTGATATTCGTTTTTTGTCTCTTTAAACGAAATATTTTCTATATTTTGTATTCTCTTTTCGGGAATTATTGCCTGAACCTCGACAAATTTTTTGTTTACAAAAGCGTAATCATTATCTTTTAATTCAACCCTGTAATATTTATCATTTTGTTTATCCGCAAACAAAATCGCATTTTTATAAAGATGAGTTAATCTTTTTGCACTTTCATTATCTTTTTCACGAATGGGACAGTTATCCTCTTTAACCTCTAAAACGGCATATTTTGCTATTCCGACATTTTTTAGGGGCTGGGATAGTGAACTTAATAAAAGTAAATTTGTTAATAAAATGGGTAAAATTAATTTTTTGTACATAAAAGAATTATACCGATAATTTATTAAAAAATCTATCATGCAAAGGAAGAATATTTTAGGCAATTTTTTATCAAAAAAATACTTTATAGTATATAAGATTTATTTTAAGGATACAAGAGATGATAGAAATAGCACAAAAAAAATGTGCTGAAAAATATTTGCAATCTTATGATTCAAAGTCACAAGATGATAAAAATTCTCCAACTTCTATTTTTGAAACCGAAGAAAAAAACAAAAAACCCGAAGAAAAATTAAAAGATGAAGATATAAAATATTTAGAAGATTGTTTTGAAGAAGGTAAAGATGAACAAGGATTTTTGGGCAATCTTTTAGATGGCGCCAAATCATTTTTGCATTTTGGTAAAAATTCAAAAAAATGTGAGAAAGCAATTCAAGACTATAAAGAAGGAAAAACTGATTTTGACAGTGCCCAAAAAACAGTAACAGATTTTCAAAACAGTCGTGAAGATTCTGTTAATATGACATCTAATATTTTAGCAGGAGTCGCAACAAGCGCTGTTTTGGGTTCTGCGGTTTTGACAGGCGGTTTATCGCTGGGGGTTCTTATAGCTGCAGCAGGAATTGGCGCAGGTGTAAAAGCAGGAATAAAATTCATAGATAGGGCAACAAACAAAGTAGAAGGCGATGCTGCAGATGTTAAGAAAATAGCCAAAGACGGTGCAACAGGTGCAATTGACGGTATGGTTGCAGTAGGCACAATGGGTATGGGCGCAGGAATACAACAAGCTGCAGGACAAGGGATGAAAGAAGCTGTTAAACAAGGTGTTTTATCCGGTGCTAAGACAGGCGCAACATCAGGCGGGATAATGGGAGCAAGCAACTATGCAATTGATGCGGTATTTGAAAAAGATATTGATTTTAATCCGCTCAAATTAATTGAAACCACGTTTAAAACGGCTGCAGGCGGTGCGCTTGTCGGCGGAGTTTTAGGTGGTGTCGGTTCTGCTATTAAATTTAATAAGGCAGGAGCAGCAACACAAGAAACACAAGGTTCAACCGAAGTTACAGAAGAAATTAGCGAAGAAGCGGACGATGTTATCAATAATGTAGCAGATGATGCGGAAAACACAGTTGATGATGTTGCTGATGACCTTGCAGATTATGTTAATAAGAACACAACGGATGAAACAGCAAAAACAGTACCTGCAACACAAAATATTATAGATGAAAAAGAGTTTTTAAGAAGAAAAGAACAATTTCCTGAATTATCGGATGAAGAGATTTTAGAATTATCAGAACAGGCAAAAAAATTAAAAAACGGATACACAGAATTAGATCAATACAAAAAAGAAATAGATGAACTTGCAAAAGGTAATAAAAGTGTTGCAGAAACAACCGCAAGAACAAAAGGTGAAGGTTCAATATTTTCAAAACTGGCAAATAAATTTAAAAAAGGAAAATTAACAGAAGTTACGGACAGTAATTGTTATGAAGCAATCGGTGATGCTTATGGCGGAAGAATACAATTAAGAAGTTTAGATTGCAAAGAAACAAGAAGTTTTATAGAAAAATATTTAGAAAATAGTGGATACACATACGACGATGTTGTTGAATTTTTGCAAAGCGGCAAAATGGGTTCAAACGCTCAAGGTTGTGAAGAATTACAAGAAATCAGCAAGGATATTTTAAATTCTTTAAAAGAAAAACAAACTCAAGAAATTGTAGATTCTTTGGTTGCAGCAATTAAAAACAAAAGCGGCGAAGGTGCAAAACTGAATATTACAGAATTAAATAACTACGGAGATGATATTTCATCATATTTTACGGGAAAACAATTGGATGAAATTGCAGACGCATATTTTGAAGCAACGGGAGAAAAACTCACTATTGTAACGAAAATGGACGATTCTTTTTTCTCTGAAAACTTCGGCAAATTCACAAAAACAGGAGAAAATACCTATGAAGCAGGAAATGCAATTTTTGAAACCGAAGGCGCTGTTAAAGGTTCAGGATATGCGTCAACTCAGATGAATACCCTAAGTGAAGGTCAAAACGGCATATTAAAAGGTGAATTACAAATAAGAGGTACGAAATTAAACACCCTTGCGGATGCAGAACACATACCTTATGACATCAGAAGCGGAAAAATTGTAGAATCAGATACAAAATATTCGGAAGTATTCAAGTTAATAAAAAATATGAATGATAAAACATATGAAGCATACAACGAATATTTAACAAAAACTTATAATTGGAACAGATTGAATGAACTTGGAATAGAAACACAAAAACCCGAAATGAGTGAAGAATTAATATCTGCCTTAGGCAGCAAAAAAGATTTATTGACAGATGAAGGTTTAATAGCTTTGCATAATAAAAAATAATGTTATAATATGAAAGGAAATTATGGATAAAATTAATATAAATACCATAGGACAAAAACAACCCGTTTTTAAAAGCGAGATTAAAGTGGAAAAAAAATATGATGATGAATTTATTGAGCTTTTATATCACGGCTTGAAACAAGTTGGGGTATTTTTTGATAATGAATTATCAAAGGGCAAATTTTATAAAAATGCCGGTATCATGATAGATATCCCGAATCATCCTAATAACGAAGCGCTTTTATACATAAGAAAGGATGAAAAAGAACCTGAATTAAAAAGGTTTGTCGTTAGCGTAAAAAATAAACATCGTGACAGATTATTTTCAAATAATCTTTTTAAAGGTACC
This sequence comes from uncultured bacterium, assembly GCA_946622415.1. Classification (GTDB taxonomy): domain Bacteria; phylum Cyanobacteriota; class Vampirovibrionia; order Gastranaerophilales; family Gastranaerophilaceae; genus RUG14156. The sequence goes on along the minus strand of CAMOPX010000004.1, from coordinate 73,274 downwards.
GATAAAGAAATAAAAGAATATATTAAAGATGAAAATAATCTGGAAGAAATTAAAAAAACAATATTAGAATTGTCCAAAAAAACAGATGATTTTTATTCATCGATTTAAAAAATAAATTAAAAGAGGGTTAGTGTGAATAAATTACTTGCAAAATTGTTGAATAAACCAATTTATAATCCGGATTCTAAAGAAGAAACCACGTTTAATAAAGAACAAATTAATCAAAATAGTTTTAACGGCACAACAGCTAATCAACAAGCATTACATAATAAAGTTACTGAATTAATAAACAATATTCTTAAAGATGATTTACCGAGTGAAGTAAAAGGTATTGCATTTATCTTGCATAGTGATTCCAAAAATAAATGGGAATTGGATATCTTGGGTACATATAATAAAAAATATAAACCGCAAGATGAAGACTGGGCTTGTGATGAAGATTGTATTCCCTTAACGGATACTTTTAAATGGACGGATTCAATAAATAAAAAACAACTTATACAAAGTATGGGACTAATACTCCAAGATTATTTATTGCGAGGAGAATACGTTAATAAATTAAAAACGCTGGAAGCCGTAGGTTTGAGTTTTGATGACGGCAATATGAATTTTTTATATTTAAATCAATAGAATTATTTATCAATTAATCGCATTTGAAGGACAAACCAAATAAAAAGAGAAGCATATGCAATTACAAATAAATCCAAATACAAATATTTATAAAATAGGATTAAAAAATACAAATTCTGTTCCTTTAAATAACAATCATCAAAAGAATTTTACAGGCTTATACATATATGGAACAGATGTTTTTGAGCGTAGTCCCTATCCTGTAATATCCGATGAAGCAAGAGAAAAAATAGAGAAATTTCAAGTAAAAACCCACTTATTTGACGATTTTAGTGCTTTATCCGCTTTTAAAAAACAGAGCGAAAAAGAAAAACATTCGGATAGAATGGCAATGTACTATAGAGCAGGACAAATTCCCAATCCTGCAAGAGTAGATAAAAAATACATGGATGCGGTTTATGACGTTCAATATGAACAAAGCGGATACTCCGAAATGCAGGAAAAATTAAAAAAGGGTGAACCGCTTTCCGCAAAAGAACAAGAATTATATGACAGCATAACGGAACAAATGCGCCCGTCACAAAGGGACAGAATTTTATGGAGAAGTGTCACTCCGTATGAGGGTTTTGAAAAAGAAATACAATCGGGAGAATATAATTTCAGAAACATCACATCTACTCTAAACAGATATAATGACTTTTTTGACTTTTGGCAAAGCTCAGAATTCGGAAAAGAAGGGGATAAGTTTTTATTTGCCGAAAGATATATTATGAAAATAAAAGCTAAAAAAGGAACTAAAATGCTTGATTGTAATGTTTTTTCAAAAAGTTTATTCGGAAAAGCACATTACCCAAGGATAATAGATGAAGTATCTTTGCCCCCGTGCAAAGCCGAAGTAACAAATATTGATAACGATTTGAATGTGATTGAGATGGAAATAGCTTCTTAAACCTTTATAAATTCTTTATTTAATTATTAACATTAAGAAATGTAAAGATAACATAAAATTTTTTTCTTGCTTTAAAAATTAAAAGTCATCATTAAATTTTTCCAAAATTTTATAAAATTTTATAAAATTCAGATTAAATAATATTAAAAACTAAAAATTTCTTCACATTTTTATAAAACTTTACAATTCTTGTTGCAACCGTGTTCTTTGACAACCAAAAACGGCTCAATATATAATTCTCCATATAAATAAAAAATAGGAGATTAAAAACCATGGCAACACGAAGCATTATCGACCACAAAAAACCATTAACAAAAGAAGAAATCAGAAAGATTGTTGAAGAAAACAACATTGAATTTATCAAATTGGAATTTTGCGACATCAACGGCATTATGAAAAATCTGTCCGTTCCTTGCGAACAACTCGATAGAGTAATGGATAATGAAATAATGCTTGACGGTTCTTCAATCAAAGGCTTTAGAAGTATTGAAACATCTGATATGTATTTTTATCCCGACCTCAAAACTTTTGCAATCATTCCTTGGCGCAGCAACGACGAAGTAAAGGTTGCAAGATTTATTTGCGATATTCATAATGCGGACGGAAGCCCTTTTGAAGGCTGCCCGAGATGTAATCTTAAAAAAATGATAGCAAAAGCGGAAAAATTAGGTTACACAATGAACGTGGGACCTGAAGCTGAATTTTTTATTTTTAAACAGGATGAAAACGGTAACGCTACAGTAAATACTTATGATAAAGCAGGATATTATTCCGCCGCCCCCGTTGATAAAGGCGAAAATATCAGAAGAACAATGGTAAAAACCCTTAAAGAAATGGGGTTTGAAGTGGAAGCAAGCCACCACGAAGTAGCCAGAGGACAACACGAAATCGATTTTAAATATGCAGACGCTTTGACTACAGCAGATAATATCATGACTTTTAAATACGCAGTAACCGCAATAGCGGAAGAAAACGGGGCTATCGCTTCATTCATGCCAAAACCTATTTTCGGTATAAACGGTTCAGGCATGCACTGTAACATTTCATTGTTTAAAGACGGCAAAAACTTGTTTTATGATGCCGACAGAACCTATCAATTATCAAAAGAAGCACTATATTCAATAGGCGGATTACTTAAACACGTAAAATCATTCACGGCAATTACAAACCCTATTGTAAACAGCTATAAAAGATTAGTTCCCGGATACGAAGCCCCTGTGTATCTAGCTTGGAGTCTTGCGAACCGTTCAGCATTAATAAGAGTTCCCGCTAAACGCGGTAATTCTACCAGAGTTGAACTGCGTTCGCCTGACCCGAGTTGTAATCCTTATTTGGCTTTGGCTGTTATATTGGGTGCAATTCTGGATGGCGTAGAAAATAAAATTGAACCGCCCCTTCAGGTTGAAGAAAATATTTATCAAATGACTAAAAAAGAAAGAAAAAGAGCAAAAATAGATTCACTTCCAGCATCATTAGATGAAGCATTGGATTTACTCGATGATGATGAAACTATTAAAGATGCTCTCGGAAATCACATTTATGATGAATTTGTTTCCGCCAAGGAAAAAGAATGTGATAAATTCAGAACTTATGTAACACCACTGGAAGTAGACATGTACTTAAATATGCAATAAACCCGAATCAAGTGAGCTTAGTGCGATAGCACTTAGCGAACGCAGATGAGGGCAAAAGTGTGCGAAGTGCGTGCGGGAAAGCGATGAGCTTTGCCGCCAGCACGAAGACCGTACTCAACCGCCGTTGCGACCGAAGCGAAAGCGAAGGAAGCGAAGAAATCTTCGATTTCACAGGCGGAATAATCCGAATCAAGCTCGTGACGTCAGACTGATGAAGTCTGACGGACAGAGCGGAATTATGCCTAAAAAACAAATAAGTACTTTTAATTTATTTATAAAATTTAAGCTAAGGAGAAACTATGACTCAGAAAACAAAACCAACTGGGGCTTCAGTTGTGCTGACCAAAATTAAAGACGAAAAAATTGAAATCAATGTAACAAGAATCAAGAAAATCATTGTATTTAGCATAATTTTTCTTGCGACTCTAATTATAGGTTCAATATTTTCCGTTAAAACTTCAAAATTCATAAATCTTGAGGATTTATCAAAAGTAAATAACGCAGATTGCGCTTTTATTATAATTTCATCAATTCTTGTTATGCTGATGACACCCGCACTTGCGCTGTTTTATGGCGGTATGGTCAGAAAGAAAAACGTACTTGGCACAATAATGCAGAGTTTTGTAGCCTTGGGCGTAGTATCTGTTATTTGGTTTTTATACGGATATTCATTGGCGTTTGGCGGTGATATCGGAAACATTATAGGAAATCTTGATTTTATTATGCTAAAGAATGTATCTTTAGCGCCAACAGAAGGTTCAACAATTCCTCATCAATTGTTTTTTATCTTCCAGATGATGTTTGCCTGTTTAACACCCGCGCTTATCACAGGTGCATTTGCCGAAAGATTTAAATTTAAAAGTTATTTATTATTTCTTGTTTTATGGGTAACTTTTATTTATTGCCCGCTTGCCCATTGGGTTTGGGGTGGCGGTTGGATATCAAAAATCGGCGGAATTGATTTTGCCGGCGGTCTTGTGGTTCATATAGCATCAGGTGCCGCAGCGCTAGCCTGCTGTATTGCACTCGGAAGCCGCAAAGGTTATAAGACGGAGAGTATGCCCCCTCATAATTTAACCTTAACTTTTATCGGTTTGGCATTTTTGTGGGTCGGCTGGTTCGGATTTAATGCAGGAAGCGCACTTTCTGCAGGAACACTCGCCGTAACAGCTTTTATTAATACACAATTGGGTGCTGCCTCAGGGCTTTTAGCTTGGGTTGGGGTTGAATTTTTACACAGGAGAAAACCGACCGTATTGGGCGGTATGTCGGGAACTCTTGCCGGATTGGTCGGAATCACTCCCGCGTGTGGATTTGTGACACCTGTGGCATCTATTGTTATTGGTATAATTACAGGTATGATTTGTTATGTTTTAACAACTTTCAAAGGTTATTTCAAATACGATGATTCTCTTGATGTTATAGGAATCCACGGCACAGGCGGGATTGTCGGTTCGATATTAACGGGTATTTTTGCAACTGTTTTAATAAATCCCGACGGCGCCAATGGTCTTTTGTACGGAAGTATGAAATTATTTAATGCTCAAGTAATTTCGACTGTTGCAAGTATTGTATTTTCATTTTTCGGTACACTTTTGATTTTATACATTATAGATAAAATTTCAGGATTGAGAGTAACAGAATTTGAAGAAATGCAAGGACTCGATATTTCACAACACGGCGAAAATGCTTATAGATTACAGATTTGAGGTATTAAATTATGAAAAAGATAGAAGCAATAATAAAACCATATAAAATTGAAGAAATCAAAAATTCACTAACAACAATAGGTATCCACGGAATGACCGTAACTTATGTTGAAGGCTTCGGTTCTCAGGGCGGTCACACCGAAATATACAGAACTTCTGAAATTGCAGTAAGTTTTATTCCGAAAATCAAAATTGAAATTGTTGCGGATAATGATAAAATTGATAAAATTGTTGATGTAATAATAAGACATGCAAAAACAGGTGAAAATGGTTCAATCGGAGATGGCAAAATATTTATATATAATATTGAAAATGCAATCAGAATAAGGACAGAAGAGGAAGGTTCCGTTGCGTTATAAGTTTGGTTTATTTTTTATATTTTTATATTTTCTTCATTTTTCGACATTTGCAATTGATGAAAGCGTAATAACGCTTGATGAGAGTGCAGAAGCTCCCAAAATTGAAAAAATAAAGGGATATATTGAAGAATCACCCTATTTAGTAAATCCAAAATACAGAACAAAATTGGAAGATAGGGGAATTGATATCCAAAGCTCTTACATGACAAATTCTTTTGTTATGAGAAATAGGGAAAATCACACAACAAAAGGTGCTTATCAAGGATTATACAATTTATCCGTTGATTTGGATTCTGAAAAATTGAATCTTTATAAGGGCGGAAAACTCCATATTTTGTATCAAGTCGGAAACAAAGGCAGAAATTCAATGGAATTTTTGAATACGTATTCCGATATGAGTTCTTATGACCCTATGAAATCAATTAATCAAATTTCGGAATTATATTATGAGCAAAGTTTTAATAGTGACGCAGCATTTATTCCGAAGAGGAATAAATGCAAGTTGCACCCATCAGGCGACATTTCAAATTTGCAAAAACAAATTTGTCAGGAGCAAAGTTTAAAAGATGACATATTAAATTTAAAAATAGGTAAACAGGATGCAAACGCTGATTTTCAGGCACTTGGTACGGGATTTGAATTTTTAAATTTGTCATTTTCTTTTATTGACAATACCCCGATGCCCCTGTTCCCGAGCCAACAAATGGGTATTAGAGCAAGAATAAAATTACCCAAAGAAATATATATTCAAAACGGCTTTTATGACGGTAATTTAAAAATCGGAGCAGGACCAAAGAGCTTTTTTACGGGCGAAAACGATTATTTAAATATGACTGAAATATATAAACTAACGGATTTTAAAGGGAAAGAGGGAAAATATTTAATCGGTGATTGGATAAAAACGTCTGATAAAACTAATTACGGGTTTTATGCCGGATTTGAACAAAAATTAACCGACAGATTTGAAGATAAATCAGGCGGTTTATCTGCCTTCGGTCAATTCGGCTATGCAAGAAACTCCATTAACGATGTTCCTTATTATGCAGGAGGGGGATTTGTTTTTAAAGGAATTACCAAAAAAAGAAAAGATGATTCCGTGGGTATCGCTTTCGGCTGGCATCAATTTAATAAAATACTGCATAAAACAGAACACGCAACGGCGGAAAAAGTAATTGAATTGTTTTATAAAATAAAATTAACTGAATTTTTATATATTCAACCTGATATTCAATACATAATGAAACCTTCAGGAAGCGAAAAAGACGCTTTTGGTTTTGGTTTAAGAACTTGTATTACATTTTAATTAAAGCAACCCCGCATTCAGTATTACTTTAATTTATTTAAAATTTTTCCTTATAAATTCAACTAAGCTATCCGCAATCAATTTATGTGAATTTTCATCATAATGCAAACCGTCATAATCAGAGGGGTTTGTAATTTTATTTATATCAAAATAGCTACAGCTGTTTGAGTTTGCTGTTTGCCTAAAAATTCTTCCGATTTTTCTTGATTTTATGATACTTGTTTCATCAAATTGGAAACTAAAATTTCCTTCTAAAATCTTTTCATTTAATATGATAGGCGAAATAATGATTATATTTTTTGTTTTATTTAATGCCGATTCAATCAGGTTTTTTAAACCTTTTTCTACGGCACCAATACTTATGTCATACTGAAATTGCAGGTCATTTGTTCCTATCCATAGAATTAACAAATCTATATTATCGGTTTTTGAAAGCATTTTCGGAAAATGTCTTTGGGCAGAATATAAAAAACCCTCGGGATTATCCACAAAACCTGTTCTGTTACACATTCCTTCGTTTATAACTTCGTATTCTTCCCCTAAACTTTTTTGCAGCAAAGATGTCCAACAAGCATTTTCATCAAATCTTGAACCGTCAATAGGATTATATCCGAATGTGTTTGAATCTCCATAACATATAATCTTTTTCATATTATCTGTTAATTTTCTCCTTTAATTTTTTAGAAAACTCGTTCATCGAAGTGAAATTGGTTAATGATTTGTTATCTGTATTTTTTTGTATATTTTGTACAGCAGCCTTATTCGTATTACCCTTTTTTCTTGTCATCCAAATATTTAATTTCGGCAAAAGCACACCAAGCATTATAGCAGAATAAGCTATCCCTGACATAGTTGCAATATTTAATTTTTTTAAATTCGCACCGTAATTACCGCCTTGTGCAATTATTTCTTTTTGAGATTTTAAAGAAACATCTTTTAGCCAGTGAACTATGCCCTTGCCTTGTTTTGAAACATTAAATAAATTTGCTTGCTTATAATCCAGCGCTTGTCCTACTCCTTTTGCAACAAAATCACCCAACACGAGCCAATTTAAAAAGCCCAAATAATCTCTTACATTTGTTTCTCTTAATTCTGTTGAATCTTTTGATGCAAAAATTCTTCCCAAAATCAAAGTTCCATAGACTGTTTTAATAGCGTTTCCGCTTGTTGCGGGTCCCGTAAATTCCAGTTTTTTTATTAAATCCATAGGTTTTTTCACACCCATAACTTTTGTCAGCATTAAAACAAAAATACCCGCAGAGAGAAGTTTTTTTGCCCATAAGCCTTTTTCTTTTTTCTTTTCGTTTCCGCCTTTTACATTATCCTCGTAACCGTTTTCGCCGACAAAATTATCTATTCCCGTTCTTTTTTTGGTTAAATAACGATTTAATTTTTGATTGGTTATCGCAATTGCCATTGATAAAGGAATCGCAACTCCGATTCTCATTTTATTCATGGTTTTTAATTTTGATAAGATATCGCCTGCATTTTGTTTGGATTCCGTAAAAAATATATTTTTACCCGAATCGACGATATCTCTTAAAACATGAGAAAGATTAGAGGTGACTTCATTTGTGCCTGATTTTATCGTGATAAAATTATCCGCACCCAATAAATTTATTATTTCATCTTGAACATTTTGAAGTATTGCTTTGCTTGATTTTTTGTCCGTTGTTTTATTTGCAATCAAATTGGTTAATTGTTCAACAATAGGCTTGGTTTTTTCTTTATCAATATCAATAAAACTCTTTGTTTTATCGCCTGCTAATCCCGATATGGAATCAAGTACTTTTTCAACATATCCTCGGGGAGTTTTATCGGATTTATTAAAAATATCCGAAAACACATTCAATCCGTTATTTGTAATCCAAGAGCCCGAGTTTACTTTTATTTCGGGATTCACTTTTTTGGAAATAAATTTTGAAGCTAAAATCGCAAAAAGGGCTGCCGAATATTCGGCAATAAATGTTCCCGTATATTCTCTAAAACCCATTTCGATTCCTGCTTGTTTACCTCTGTTTTTTGTTTCTATTATTGTTCTCGGAGTATCCATAGCAAAAAGGTCTACAAAAGAAGCTTTTAGCATATCATTATTACCCAGAGTATAAAGCGCTTTTGATAATGTGCCCATTTGCCCTTTGAAATTTGTTTTGCTGTTAATGCTTTTAATTTCCATTTAACTGTTTATCCTTTCATAATCAAATCGGGTTCTTAAAAAATTAAAGAACCCGATTTATATTTCTGTTTGACTAAATTTATTGCAACATAAAATTATAAGTAAGTTCTTTTACATAAAAACTTACAGCAACAACAAGCCATATTATTTAAATTTGTTTTGTTTGAAAAATAATTCATAATTTTATAAAACACGAAAAAAATTTTTTTGTCAATAAGAAAATAGGATTAATTAAACATTAGCAATATGTTAGGGTATAGCATAACAAATTACTTATTATTACAGCAGCACCCGCCAGAGCAAGATTTACATTTCGGATTTAATTCACCTGAATTTAAAGTTGATTGACAGCTTTTTACCCATTTTGGTTCAGAACATGCGCACTGCTCCATAAAATCCATAAAATGAACAAACCTTTTTAATACGTCTTCTGTCATTGAATATTCAATTTTTTCGGCATTTTCTTCGGCTGTTTTTATATCAATATCTAAAACTTTGTTTAAAAATTTTGTTATTGTATTATGGCGGTATTTCTTTATTTCCGCAGCTTCTTTGCCTAGGGAAGTCAGCGTAATATTCCCGTAGGGTTCATAATCAATATAGCCTTTTTCTCTCAATTTTTTGATTGCATCAGCGGTTGTTGCGCCGCCAAAATTAAGATAATTGGCAACATCTTTAACGATAATTGATTCTTTCGTTTCCAATAATTTATCTACAGCAAGTAAATACGTTTCAAGACTCTTTGTGAGTTTATTTTCCATATTGGTAGATTAACACAAAATTGCATTTTTATCTTAAATATTTCAGTTTTTCAACATATTATAAACAAGTTCCGATAAAAATCAAAAAACAACAAATTTTGCCAACATTTTTAATAATTATTTAATTCTGATTCCGTTATTTTCTTATAAACAGAAGGTTTTTTGAAAATGGAATTATCTATGTCGCTGTAATCAATATTTGTAACATCAAGTGAAACCTTGAAATTTTTACCATCAGCAGATGTTGATTCTGATATTATATTAACAGCTAAATCTCTATCATTTACGCATACATATCTTTTTACGGTTGCGCAGCGATTGTTTTTCTGATTGCAATTTTTGTACGGTGCATATTCATATAATTGGCAGTCTGCTCCGTATTTTGTGCGTTTCGTTTCTTTTTTTTGCGGCTCTCCATCAAAAAGCGATAATTGATTTGTTAATTTTTCTCTCCAACGAAATATCGGCAAAGCCTTATTATTATTTTCAATGCTTTCTTTGTTTTTGTATTTAACCTTTACAGCGATATAGTCCCCGGAGTTATCATTTGGTATAATAAAATAATCTTTTCCGTCGTACAAATCAGAAGTTAAAAGGGTGTCCGAGTTATCCAAAAAATTATCTAATCGCCATTTGTTCCCTTTTGCATATATTCTGTATTTTATAGAATCTGCATGCGGGGGATTTATCTTAAAATCAATAGTATAGCTTTGTTCATTCGTTTGCTTTGTGCAACCTGACAATAATATTGAAAAAACCGCAATCAAAAAGATAAATGCTATATTGTTTTTAAAATTCATTTATGATTCTATCCCTTAACTTTTTCTTTTGAAACACTGAAGGTTTTATTTTCGTTGATTTCTATTCTTGCCGATTTTATCTTATCTTTTACTTCATCAGAAATACCGTTGCCTAAGACCAGTCTATCAATAAATGCATTATTCAATTTAACCGCTTTAGGCAAAGCACCGATTTCTTCCAATACCTCTTTAATTTGTGAAAAGTCATAAGAAAAGGTTTTTTTATGATTATAGGTTAAAACCTCTCCTGTGTTAGCTTGGATTTCTTTTCCGCCTCTTTCAAAATAAATTTTAAAAATTGACCTTAAATCCTGAATTTCCGATTGCATTGTATTGATTGCCGATTGGAGCCTCAAATATCTTTCAAAAAGATATTCAACGTGTTCTATTTGTGACAATTCCCAGTTATATTTTTGAAAATACAGTTTTTTTAATTTCGGATAACATTGAGCTAAAGCCATCGCATCCCCCATGGCTCTGTGGCGTTTTTCGTTAGAACAACCGAAAACATTAACTAAATTGTCCAATCCGCAAGATTCATATTGGGGATACACCTCTTTAAACATCATTTGTGTATCGACATAATTGTTTTCAATTTCTTTATCGTAGAGCCTTTTTGAAGTTCTGTTTAAAAATGAATAATCAAAAATCGCATTATGAGCAACAATCGCCGCATCTCCGATAAATTCAAAAATTTCGGGATAAATTTCTTCTTCTGTCGGTGCATCGGCTAAATCTTCTTCTTTAATACCGTGAATTGCTTGAGAAGACTTTCTTATGTGTTGTTTTGCGTTGATTAATGTTTCAAAAGTTTCTTTAACTTTTCCGTTAACGAGTTTTACCCCCGCAAATTCAATTATTTTTTCTCTTGTATAATCTAACCCCGTTGTTTCAACGTCAATTACAACTTCAATTTCTTTAGCTCTCACCATTTTTATTTTTCCTTTAAGAAAATATTAGCATAAACAAAATCTTTGTTTATTAAATGTAACATTTGTATTCCTGATTTATTACCCCTGCGTACAATTCAACAAAATCCTTTGCGGGAGAAGAATTTACCTTGGTTAATAAAACTTCTTCAATTTGGAAAAAGCCGACATCTCCGCTCATTCCTATTTCTATTTTTATCGGTTTTCTTGTGCCTTTATTGATTTTTACATGTTCGATTGCATGGGCTGAATATTTATGAATATCGCCCACCTTTGGTGCTGAATTTATTGAAAGCGGAATTCTCGCTCTGCCCTTTGTCATGTCACAACCATCCGCAATCAGGATAATCCCTGCTTCGATAGAGTGGATTCTATGGGATGACATATGGCCGAAAATTGTTTCTATGGCAAGAGCCTTAATAACAACACGTTTATGGAGGTCTTTCGGGAATAATTCCAATAAAACCTTTTCAATCACGGGTTTTGCAAAAATAACCGACATTTCTTCGTGTGCATCTCTGCTTACGGTCATGCCGAGGTCATGCATTAATCCCGCAATAATAACAGCACACATACTATCCTCAAATGTGCCTACTTCTTCTCTTTCTAATGAAGTTTGGATTCCTGCTTCATGTAAAATATTGAGCATTTTTATTGCATTGTTTGCAACTTGTTTCATATGAACAGGCCCATGGTCATTAAAACCCAGACGTTTAATGGAAACAGTATTTGCATAATCTTGCATTTCTTGAAGCTCAAGATCATCAAACAACATTTTTGCCAGTTTTTCGCAAATCGGATATTTTTTTAATTTATTAAGTATTTTTGCTTCCGTTGCAATTTCTTTTGCGGATTTCATATTTTTCTTTCTCGTTTTGCTAATAAATTAAAGTAGTAAAAACATTATACAATAGAATTCCCAAATATTAAAATTTGTAAAATTTTATATGGAAATTGGGAAAATTTTTATTTACAATACTTAAATGTTATGTAACAGATTGGAAAAGTTAGGAATAAAGTTATGCCATTGAGAATTGATGATTTAGGTGTGAAAAATTATACACACGCAAAAAGAGTAGATATTAAACCAAATCCGGTCGGAAATTCAACTTTAGAAAGAACTCCGGAGCAGGATGAATTTACATTAAGACAAAATAAATATACCAGAGAAGCAATAGGACTCGCTGCGGGTTTGTTTGCATTGGGCGCTTTGTTCGGTACGGCTGTTCAAGCAAAAGCCGATGGTGTTGAACCTGATTATACAATATATACAAAATCTCTTAATACCGAACCGCTCATGGAAAAAGGTGATGATTATCTTCATTCACAGTACGAAGACGCTATTGATGAATTAATCGAAGAATCGGAAGACGATGAAGAATCGGAAGACGATGAAGAATCGGAAGAATATCCGAATGAAGTACAAATAGGTCCTGTGGATGAAGATGCGCATTTTGTTCCGTTTGAATAGTAAAAAGAATTTAAAAAATTTATAGAAAAAGAGGGAAAATGAAAATAATCAGTTTTACATCAGCAGAACCTGCTGATACACCAAAACCAAAACGCAGTCAAAAAAGAGAAAGCAGTACTGCAACGACTGCAACCACGAAATCAACTCTTGAAAAAACTCCTGCATCTGATGAATTTACATCAAACAAGAAACATAATCCTGTTGTTTATGTAGCACCTTTAGCTGCAACAGGAGGGCTTATAGCAGGCTTAATTGGCGGACATTTTGCAACAAAATCAGGTATTTCAAATATTAAACCTGAACCTTATGATTACACACAAACACGTATCGAAAGCACCAAAAAAGACGACCCCGACTATATGGAAGCATTAAATAAAAAGCGTGAAGCACAAGGAAAAGTCGCAGAAGTATATAAAGACGGGGATGATTTGTATATTGTAATTGATCCTGAACTTGATAAAGGAATCACCGCAGAAGCCATAGAAAAATTATTTGATATTGAAGACGGTGCATTAGATAAACACAATTATCTTGATATGGAATATACAGAAACCGAACCTGACGATAAAGGTATTAAAGCCGCATATTCAACAAGCGAACATGTATTTGAAGCAGGTGATTTAATTAAAGTTCCGGAAAGTAAAATCAGCAATACGGTTGATTTAGAAGATTACGGATATAGTCCTTCGGAAACATCTGAAGATGATACGGAAACGGAAGAAATTGAAGAAGAAGATTAGATTTATATAGATAATATTCGAAGATGTCGGGCTTGACCCGACATTTTTTATATATTTTAAATTAAATTTTTATTGTAATATTAGACATAATCACCTATTTTTTAAAAATATATGGCATGAATTTTATAATTGTTGTAAAATATACACGTATAAAATCCAACAAGGAGGAAAAATGGAAACATACGGAATCGAAAAATTTGGTATTATAGGACCAAAAGCAGTTTACCGTAATCTTACTCCTGCGCAACTGACTGAAGCAGCATTAAGATTAGGTGAAGGCAAATTATCAAACACAGGTGCATTAGTTGTAACGACAGGTAAATATACGGGTCGTTCTCCTAAAGATAAATTTATTGTTGATACTGAAACTATCCACAATGATATAGCATGGGGCAAAGTAAACAGACCCATTTCAAGAGAAAAATTCAATTCAATCAAAGGAAAAATTGCATCATATTTACAAAACAGAGAAGTATTTATCTTCGACGGTTATGCAGGTGCAGATAAAACATACACACAAAAATTCAGAGTAATCAATGAACTCGCAAGCCAAAACTTGTTTATTCATCAATTATTAATCAGACCGACAGCAGAAGAATTAGCTAACTATGGCGAAGCTGATTATACAATTCTTTGCGCTCCCGGTTTCAAATGCGACCCTGAAGTTGACGGTGTAAATTCAGAAGCATGTATTGCAATAGACTATGAAGCTCGTACAATCATTATCGCAGGTTCTCAATATTCAGGCGAAATCAAAAAGTCAGTATTTGCCACAATGAATTACGTTATGACAAAGAAAAACGTTCTTCCTATGCACTGCAGCGCAAATATGGACCCCAAAACCCATGAGACAGCTGTATTCTTTGGTTTATCAGGAACAGGTAAAACAACTTTATCAGCAGATCCTGCAAGAAAACTTATCGGCGATGATGAACACGGTTGGTCACCCGATGGCGTATTCAATTTTGAAGGCGGATGTTATGCAAAATGTATCAATTTATCTGCAGAAAATGAACCCGATATTTATAACGCAATTAAATTCGGTTCATTAGTTGAAAACGTTATTATGGATGATAATACACGTGAATTTGATTTTAACGACGGAAGTCTGACAGAAAACACTCGCGTTGGTTATCCGATTAATTATATCAACAACGCAGCAATTCCTTCTCAAGGCGGTATTCCGAAAGTTGTTATCTTCTTAACGGCTGACGCATTCGGCGTTTTACCTCCTATTTCAAGATTGGACAAAAACGCTGCAATGTACCACTTTGTAACAGGCTTTACATCTAAATTAGCAGGTACCGAAAGAGGAATCACGGAACCCGTTCCGACCTTCTCAACATTATTCGGTGAACCGTTTATGCCGATGGATGCTTCTGTATATGCTAAAATGTTAGGCGACAAGCTTGATCAATACGGTACAAAAGTATATTTGGTAAATACAGGCTGGGCAGGCGGCAGCGCTTCTATGGGTGCTAAACGTATGAAATTAGCTTACACTCGTGCAATGGTAACTGCTGCATTAAACGGAACATTTGATTCTGTTGAATTTAAACACCACGACGTATTTAATGTTGATTATCCGACATCTTGTCCGAATGTTCCTTGTGAAATGCTTGATGCAAGAGGAATGTGGGAAGATAAAGCAGCATACGATGCACAAGCAAACAAACTGGCTCAAATGTTCGCTGATAACTTTAAAGAAAAATATCCGAACATGCCGGCAGAAATTGTTAATGCCGGTCCGAAGGCAATTGCTAACGTGTAAAATAATAAAAATTCTTTTTAAACAGGGCACAAATTTGTGCCCTGTTTTTGTGTTACAAATATAAATTTTTATTAATTATTTAAACAAGGCACTATCCGTATGATATTATTAAAAAATACATGCAGAGGGGATTATGAATAACGAAATTTTTAATGATTTGTTTGTGCTTGAACTTGCCAACAACCATTGGGGAAATTTAGAAAGAGGCAAAAAAATAATCGAGGATTTTTCCCGTATAGTCAGATTTAACAACATCAAAGCAGCCATAAAACTGCAATTTCGAGATGTCGATAATTTTATCCATAAAGATTTTCAAGGCAGGGACGATATTCGCTACATAAGCAAAACCATGAAAACAAAAATGTCTTATGACGATTACGGACAAATGGTTGAAGCGGTAAAAAGAGCTTCCTGCATTACGATGGCAACACCTTTTGACGAAGCATCAGTTGATATGTGTGTTAATTTAGGCATAGAAATAATAAAAATTGCATCCTCGGATATTAACGATTGGGTATTAATCGAAAAAATCGCAACGGCAAGAAAACCCGTAATCGTTTCTACAGGCGGTTCTTCCGTAAAAGATATTGATGATTTGGTTAAATTTTTCAAAAACAGAAACATTCCTCTTGCAATAAACCACTGCGTTTCTATTTATCCGAGCGAAAAATATGAACTCGAACTAAATCAAATTGATTATCTTAAAAAACGTTATCCGGATAACGTAATCGGCTTTTCAACCCATGAAAAAAATGAAGATATTGAATCCGCAATGCTTATTGCATATGCAAAGGGCGCAAAAACTTATGAAAGACATATTGATATAGAATACACTGACGGACATACAGTCAGCCCTTATTGTTCAACCCCAAAAGATTTAGACAGGTGGATTAAAGCCTTTAAAAAAGCGCAGGTATTATGCGGTCATTCAGGCATTGAAAAAAGAATACCTCCCCAAAAGGAAGTTGAATATTTAGACGCACTTGTAAGAGGTGTTTATGCAAACAGAGATATAAAATCCGGTGAAAAATTGACGGATGATGATATATATTTAGCTATTCCTTTGCAAAAAGGGCAAATTTCCTGCAGAGAATTAATGAACGGTGAAGTGATTTTAAAAGATATTAAAAAAGATTCACCCGTTATGATTGATGACATTGATTCTGCTTATGCATACAATGAAGAATTAAAGAATTTAATTTACGGAAGAGGCTTAGAAACCAATGTTGTTACAAAGTAGGCAAACCGAAATTCAAGATATAGCGAATAAAATTGCATGCGGCAAAAACTATATTTTTCCCGCCGCAGACCTTGGCAAATATTTATGCGAATATTTTAAAAAACAAGGAATAAATATAGAAGCGTTTATTGATAACAAAAAAACAGGATTTATGGAAGAAAAAGAAATTTTATCTTTAAACGACATTCAAGATAAAAATGCAAATATAATTGTATCAAGTATTAATTATATGGCTGATTTATCAAAACAAGCAGAAGAACTTGGTTTTAAAAACGTTTTTGATTTTGGAAAATTAACCCTTATATATCCCGAATTACAAGCCTACAATCAGGCATTTACCGGTTTAAAAGACGAATATATCAATAATAAAGAAAAATATGAGCAATTAAGAAATATACTCGCAGATGAAAAATCAAAACAGGTTCTTGATAAAATAATTGAATATCGTAAAACCTTTGATATAAACTTATATTCAAAAATAAAAGATGACATTAACGAACAATATTTTGCAGATTTTATGCCAAAAAATTCGGAAATATTCATAGATGGCGGTGCTTTTGACGGAGATACAATTTTAAGAGCATTGAACTATATCAGTCCCAAAAAATTCTATTTCTTTGAACCTGATACAATTTCTTTATCCAAAGCAAAAGAAAATTTAAAAGATATAAAAAATATTGAATTTTTCCCCTACGGATTATCCGATAAACATAAAATATTAAAATTCAATACCAAAGGAAATCTCGGCTCTTGTTTTTCTGAAACAGGTGATACTGAAATAGAATGTGTTGCATTAGATGAAATCGTCAAAGAAAATAAAGCGTTTATAAAACTTGATGTGGAAGGGGCGGAAATTGATGCAATAAACGGTGCAAAAAAACTCCTAAAAGCAGGCTCACCTTTTGCAATATGCGTTTATCATAAACCTTCCGATATATGGAAAATACCTGAATTAATACTCAATATATTATTTGATAAAACCCTTGCCGATTATAAAGAAAATGACGGTATAAAATTTTATTTAAGACATTATACCAATACCGTTTTTGATACAATATTATACGGAGTTCCGATTCAATGATTAAACTATCCGACTACATAGCAAAAAGATTAAAAGACCATGGAGTTGAGCTGTTTTTTATGGTATCAGGCGGCGGTGCAATGCATCTTAATGACAGTTTGGGTCATAATATCAAATATATTGCAAATCACCACGAACAAGCCTCTGCAATTGCTGCAGAAGGTTATGCAAGAACGAATCAAAAACTTGCGGTTGTAAATGTCACAACGGGACCGGGGGGTTTGAATTGTTTAAACGGTGTTTTTGGTCAATGGACGGATAGTGTCCCTGTTTTATATATCTCGGGTCAGGTAAAAAGAGCGACAATGCTCGACAATTGTGAAATACCGATTCGCCAATTAGGCGATCAGGAAACGGATATTATCCAAGCCGTTAAACACTTAACAAAATATGCCGTTTGTGTAAAAGAACCGAACGAAATCAAATATCATATAGATAGGGCAATCCACGAAGCAACAACAGGGAGATTCGGACCCTGCTGGCTTGATATTCCGATTGATGTTCAGGCGTCTTTGATTGATGAAAACGAATTAAAAGAATTCATTCCGCCTTTTAAAAAGCCTGAATTTTTTAATATAAAGGAAGTCGAAGAAAAATTAAAACAAGCAAAACGTCCTTTAATTATTGCGGGACACGGGATTAGATTATCAAAACAAATTGAAAATTTTAAAACTTTGATTAATCAATTAAATGTTCCTGTTGTTTCAACCTTCAACGGTTTTGATATTTTAGAAGATTCAAACCCTTATTATATAGGCAGAATCGGCACAATCGGACAAAGAGCAGGCAATTTTGCGCTTCAAAATGCGGATTTGATATTGTGTTTGGGAACAAGAAACAACATAAGACAGATTAGCTATAATTGGGAAAATTTTGCCAAAAACGCTTTTAAAATTATGGTTGATATTGATAATGCGGAATTAAATAAACCGCTTGTTAAGCCTGATTTAGCGATTAAAGCTGATTTAGCGGATTTTATTCCCGAATTATTAAAAATTTGTAATTCAGGATTTGCTTTAAAACCTCAAAACGATTGGCTTTCATTTTGTCAAAATTTAAAAGAAAAATACTGTTTCAAAAATCATCCGGAACAAATTCAAAAAGAAAAAATCGAACCTTATCATTTTGTTGAAAAATTAACTTCAAAACTGAATAAAGATGATACGCTTGTATCCGCAAACGGCACTCCTTCGATTTGCATTTTTCAACTTGCGCACCTGAACGGTGAAAGAATAATCATGAATTCCGGTAACGCTTCAATGGGTTTTGGTTTGCCCGCAGGATTGGGCGCAAGTTTTGAAACAAAAGGAAGAACGGTTGTTTTAGAGGGTGATGGTTCTATTATGATGAATTTACAGGAGCTTCAAACAATTGCGTTTAATAAAATTCCTCTAAAAATTTTTGTCATAAACAACAACGGTTATTCTTCAATCAGACAAACTCAAAAGAACTTCTTTGAAGGCAGAATGACAGGCTCAGGCGAGGATTCAGGGGTCGGTGTTCCCGATTTTACTAAAGTCGCAGACGCATTCGGAATAAAAGCAATTAAATTATCAGACCCAAAAGAAACCGATAGAATAATTGATGAAGTGTTAAATTCCTCAGAACCCGTTTTGTGCGAAGTTATGACAGAAACGGAATACGCTTTTGCACCGAAATTATCTTCAAGAAAATTGGAAGACGGCACAATGATAAGTGCAAGTTTAGAGGATATGTATCCTTTCTTGAATAGAGAAGAATTTGAAGGGAATATGATTTAGGAGTTGATTTTATGAAGATAATCGGTGTAATACCTGCAAGATACGCATCGTCACGTTTTCCCGGTAAACCGCTTGCTGATATAGAAGGAAAACCTATGATATGGTGGGTTTATCAACAAGCTAAAAAAGTTAAAGAAATAGATGAAGTTTATGTTGCAACTGATGATAAAAGAATAGAAGCCGAATGTGAAAAATATAATATAAAAGTTATAATGACAAGCAGTAGTCATGAAACGGTTTTTTACAGAGTTCAAGAATTTTCAAATTATGTGAACGCTGATTTCTACATAATTATTAATGGCGACGAACCGTTAATTAATCCTAATCATATTAAAGCCGTTATTAAGCCTGAATATATTGAAAATTATACAGTAAATACTATTTCTAAAATAAAAAGCCCTGCAGAAACAAATGATGTATCAAATATTAAAGTTGTGTTTGATAAAGATATGACAGCGTTATATATGTCCAGATTCCCCATCCCGTTTCCAAACAAGTCGACAAATTTTTCATACTGGAAACATGTGGGAATAACCGGAATTAATAAAAAATCCTTAGATAAATATGCAAAAACACCTAAAAGTACATTTGAAAAAATTGAAGGCATAGATCATTTGCGCTTGATTGAAACACAAAAGATGAAATTTGTAAAATTAAACAAGTGCAATTCGCTATCGGTAGATACACAAAAAGACTTGGAAAAGGTCAGAGAAATTATAAGAAAACAAAAAACAGGAGCAAATTAGATGCCGAATATAAAAGTGCTGGATTGCACATTGAGAGATGGCGGAT
Organism: uncultured bacterium; assembly: GCA_946622415.1. Lineage (GTDB taxonomy): Bacteria > Cyanobacteriota > Vampirovibrionia > Gastranaerophilales > Gastranaerophilaceae > RUG14156. The sequence continues at coordinate 53,229 of CAMOPX010000004.1, read as the reverse complement.
ATGTTAATAACTGGAGTTTTGGTTTTCAAAATTCAAAAAAAATCATACACGAATTAAATAATTCGTGTATTGAATATATCGAAGTCGGTTTTTTAGAAGATATCAAATATAGCCAAAATAAAACTCTGTTTAGCAATATAGAACAAATAAACGAACTGGTTCCTTCCGGTTGTAAGTCTAAAATTACAGCGATGATTATCTACGGCAAATATGATATTGAAAAATTTGTTCCTAAAACAAAAAAAATAAAACTTGATACAATTCGTGTAACTTTTAAAAAAAATGAAATCGAAACGGTTTTTGCTTATTTAGAAAAAATTAAATCTTTTGGCTACAGGTTATTTGTGAATCCGACGAATATTGAAAATTACAATGACGAGGAACTGAGAATTTTAATTGATAGAATAAATTGTCTAAATCCGTACTGTTTTTCAATTGTTGATACCAACGGGGTTCTAAAAGAAAACGATATATTAAAAATACTTGATACAGTAAATAATAATTTAGATAATAAAATTGCACTATGCTTCCATTCTCACAATAATTTGCAGTTATCTTTTTCTAATGCACAATTGCTAATGAAAAATTGCAAAAATAGGGAACTCATTATAGATTCTACGGTTTTCGGTATGGGCAGAGGCGCCGGAAATTTGTGTACCGAATTAATAACACAATATATCAATGATAATTATGGCGGAAATTATAATTTAATTCCGATATTAAAATTAATTGATGAACAGATTAATCCGATTTTTGAAAAAACACCTTGGGGATATTCGGTTCCGTATTATCTATCAGCAATAAATTTTGCTCATCCGAATTATGCTAAATATCTTATTGATAAACAAACCGTACCTGTCGAAATTATTGATAAACTGCTAAAAAATATACCTCAAAATAAAAGATCCGGTTATGACGAAGGTTTAATTAAACAAATATATTTAGATAATTTTTCAAACTCTATTGATGATTCATCAACTCTTAAATTCTTGAATAAAATTGTAAATAACAAAAATATATTGATTCTTGCTTCGGGTAAAACTTTAAAAACAGAAAAGAAAAAAATTAATGATTTTATTGAGAAAAATAATCCTTTTGTAGTTTCTCTTAATTTTATTCCCGAAAACTTTGATTCTGATTTGGTATTTATAACAAATATCAAAAGATATATGACTCTGCCCGAGAATAAAAAAACAATAATTATGACCTCAAATGTCAGTGAAGCTCGAAACGAAAAGAAGGTTTTAAATTATTCAAAATATTTAAATAATTCAAAATTATACGATAATATTGCATTAATGTTTTTAAAAGTTTTAATTAATATAGGAATTAAAAAAGCTTATTTTGCAGGATTAGACGGATTTGAATTTATAAATTCTCAAAATTATACAAATGAAAAATTATTAATGACAACAAAAATTGATGATTATATTGAAAGAAACACAATCATGTCCGAACAATTAAGCAAATTCAATAAGGAAATTGAAATCAATTTTGTTACAACTACAAAATATAAAATTAATACGGAGAAAATATGAAAACACCGCAAACATTATTAAAGCTATTGAAATTTAACTATATTATTAATTCTAAAAAAATATTTATAAGCAATAATCCATTAACTCGCAGGTTAGATAGAATTGAATATATTATTAAACAACTTAAAAACTATATTTTTTATTCAAGAGTACCCAACTATGAAAAGTTAATGAGTCCTCAAGAATACATAAGCGAAGCAATTCAGTGTGCAGAATTACATAAAAGAGCTTTCGCAGATAAAAGAGGTATAAATTTTGGAAAAGATGTTGTTGTATGTGCAACAGGACCTACTTTTGATTGCTTTACACCTGTAATTGATGCATATTATATCGGAGTGAACAATGCATATAAATCAAAAAATATAAACTTTGATGTATTGTTTTGTCAGGACGTATATACTTGTTTTCAAGGTATTCCGCCAAAAGATTTTATTGAATACAGAGGAAAAGATTGTATTAAATTCTTAGGAAACCAACAACCCGTTACTGTGAATGCCGATATAAGAAATAACGTTTTTTATTATAATTCAGAAAATAAATTTAATTTTCATGTAGATTTAAGACCCATGCCTGATTTCTGCAGTGTAATTTTTTCTGCAATGTCTTATGCTTTATGGACTACACCAAAAAGAATTTTTTTGGTCGGTGCAGATTGTTCTTCAGGTCATGCGTCTTCTTTAAAAGCAAAACATCATGGCGATTTAAATTATTTATTAAAGCCATGGAAATCTATGGCAAATTTTATAAAAAACAAATACCCTGACATCGAAATTATTTCAATTAATCCTATCGGACTAAAGGGATTATTTAATAAAGATATTTATACAAATGAATTTTTACAAAATCATAAATTATTTGATGAAAATATAAAAATTCTAATGTCAAACGGCGAAATCAAATAACAAAATAAAATTAAAATAATGAATTGGTGGAAAATATGAATACAAAAGATAATTTATCTATAGTTTTAATTACATATAACAGAAAAGAAAATTTAGAAAAGACATTTAAACAAATATTGGCACAAAATTCACCAATAAGAGATTTTGATATTACTGTTATAGATAATTGTTCTAATGACGGAACCGACACTTTAATCAAAGATTATCAAAATAAATTCAAAAATTTGTCTTATGTCAAAAACCCTATTAATATTGGCGGTAATGCAAATATATGCAAGGCTATGGAACATGCTTATTTTAAAAATAAAAAATATTTTTGGATACTATGCGATGATGATGATTATGATTTTAACGATTGGAATCAAGTAGAAAAAGCGATTGCCAATAATAAAGACATGATAATGGTTGAACATTTGCAAAGAAAAGAAAATATAAGCCAAGAAAGTCTTATAAATGAATGCTCATTTTTACCTGCAGCTATATATAAAACCGAATTTTTAAATAATATCGTTTTGCAAAATGCATATTTAAATATTTATAATTCTCTGCCGCATAATGCAATAATATGCCATATGTTTAATAAAAATTGTACTGATTTTGAAATTGTAGAAAACAATATTGTTATTCAAAATTTGAAACGTGGCGAAGCTAATGATACCAGAAGGGGAACAAATCGACACATCCACTATAAGAATAATCATATTGATTTATTTGTCAGTTTTGTAAATTCGTACAAAATGCTAACAGATAAAGACTTTAGGTATAAATGTAATGAAAAATTATGGTTAAGCAAATCGTTTTTTTATAGTTGTTATGTGGTTATTTGTAGAAATAAAGATTATTTTCCCAATATTGTAGATTTTTACACAGGGCTCTCTCTTAAACAAAAAATTGTTTTTATTTTGGCATATCTATTTGCAAAACCAATATATCGAACTAAAAAAATTTTTAAATTTCTATGTTCATATTTAATAACCGATACTTATAAATAAATTACATATATTCTTTTTCATTTGTCACCGCACGCAAAATATTATAAAATCTTCATATGAATGTTAATGAAAAACTGGAAATAGTATTAATTACATACAATAGACGCGAATATCTTAAAACCACTCTTGATGAAATATTAGCGGATAATTCTCCCGTCAAAACCTGTGATATCACTATATTGAACAACGCTTCAGATGATGGAACAAGTGAACTTGTTGAAGAATATAGAATCTCTCATCCCAACCTAAAACACATCATAAACCCCAAAAATATAGGCGGGTGCGCCAATATCGCAAAAGCATACAGCGAATTTTCGTCAAGAAAAGAATATATATGGGTGCTTTGTGATAACGACAGATACGATTGGGCAAAGTGGGACGAAATCGAAAATGCAATCGAAAACGGTTTCGATTTAATATTAACGAAAAATTGTCCGAATAACACAAGTAATATATTCTATACAACAAGCCTTGTATCAGGTGCAATTTATAAATGCGAAAATATTACAAATACAGTAATAGAAAATATGTTTTTCAATGTAAAATATTTATTTCCGCATTTAGCATTATCTTCTTATATCATTAACCACGACAAAACAATATTCTCTGTTTCCCGTGATATTGTTATCGAAGGAATAAACCCCAATCACGATAAAACTTTTGTCAGAGGAATTGATGTCTGCGATTCAACGGAAGAAAGAAAACATCTGTTTTGGTCTGTCGGATTTTTTAATACATTAAAATATATAAAAAACAGAAAAACACAAATCGAAATCATAGAAGGTTTAAGACATCATCATAAAACACTTTTTGACCTTTTTAAAAGCATAATGGTTAAAAACAAAATTTTTCATAAAAATTATTTTGATAATTTAAAACAAATTTATAAAATTTTGAGCTTTAAACAAAAAATCAAATTTATTTTTGCATTTTTAATTGTTAATTTTTCTTTTAAAAATTATTCTTTTTATGAAATGCGGGATAAAGATGATTGGATAAAATATCTTGAAAAAATAGGCGAAAAAGAATTTTTAAAAAAACTTTCAAAAAAATTAAAAAACAAAAAAATTCTTCTGTATGGTGCCGGCATGGTTTTAGATATTTTGATTGAAAATTATGATTTATCGGAATTTAATATAATCGGGGTTTCGGATAAAAAATTTGAAACAATTGAAAAAGATTTAATTGAATATAAAGGTTTAAAAGTAATAAAACCAAAAGATATCAAAAATACGGATTTTGATACCATTCTATTCAGTTTGAAATTGTATAAAAGAATTGCGGAAGCTTTGAGAGAACAAAATATAAATAAAGAAATGCTTTCATTAATTAAAAAAGATTCGAAATATATTGTGAGGTTTTAAATGGTAAAAAATATGTTAATAACAGGCTCGGGCGGATTTATCGGAAAAAATTTAAAAAAACATTTGGAAAATAAATACAATATTTTATCTCCGAGAAGTTTTGAACTCGATTGCAGGGATAAAGATGCAGTGTATAAATATTTTAAAGAAAATGATATTGATTTTATAATACATTGCGGAACAACAGGCGGCGCAAGAGGTGTTGCGGATAAAGATACAACCGTTGTCGATAATTTGGCTATGGTAATTAATCTGCTCGAAACAAAAAAAGATGAAACAAGAATGATTGTATTTTCATCAGGTGCAATGTATGGCAGACAAAGACCGATTCAAAAAATAAAAGAAGATGAGGTCGGAGATGTTGTGCCTTTGGATTTATATGGTGAATCTAAAATGCGTATCGCTCAGCTTGTAAAAGATTTTAAAGATGTGGTTTGCCTCAATATTTTCGCATGTTACGGCTACGATGAACTCCCGACAAGATTCCCAAGCTATGCAATTACACAAAATATTAAACATTTGCCGATTGAAATAAACAGAAACGTTGTTTTTGATTATTTATTTATTGATGACCTTTGTAGAATCGTAGAACATTTTGTAAATAACAATTGGAAAAAATACAATATTATTAACGTTACGCCGAATAAATCAATAACAATGGAAGAAATATCAAAACTCGTTAATGATATGAGTGATTTTGAATCCGAAATAATTATGAAGGATAAAACTTTAGGCAACGAATACACAGGATGTAACGAAAGATTATTATCAGAAATTGAAGATATGAAATTTACACCAATGAATGTCGGACTAAAAAAATTATACGATTATTTATTAAAAAATGTATAGTTTTTTAGATTTTGTTTTTAAGTTTTCTATATAAATCCTGATAAAATTCAATACTGAAAAAACATCCGATTTGTTTGAAAGGTGTAGGGAATTTTTGGGTTAAGAAGTTGAAAAATTTATATAATAAAAAAGCGGGGATTAAAAGATACATTGTACCGGAATAATCTAAACCGTTTGCGTATATCTCATCAGATACTAAATAAGGAATTTTTCCGCATTCAATAAGCATCAGGCTAATTAATACTATGATAAACAATGAAACAAAGAAATTTAATTTATCAAGTTTTTTAAATATACCAAATACTTTAGCCAGAATGTATAATGAAATAAACGCCGTAAGACAAACCAAGATATTTATTTCAAAATTTGACGGGAACATATCAAATTCATCATACGACATTAATTCATAATGATTCAATGTTTTAACAGCTAAAATTTCAATTTTAAACACTATCCAAAATAATGGAAAAAACACAAAAAGCATTAAACCGCCAATGTAAAAAAAGGCACATTTAACAACCAAAGAAAAACAAAACAATCTGATTATATAGTTTAAAATATTTTTGCTTTTAATAAATACCATATTTTTTCATTTCTTCTTTTGATAGTATTATCTCATGAATAGTAAAAATGGTTTCAAGTTTCCTTTTAACATCTGCCTTCTACCAGCTTCAACTTTAGGATTGGACTCATTTTTATTAAAATCATAGGTATCAAAGATATATAAATGCGAATTGCCTTGGTTATATTAAACACTTCATTTTCTTTCTGCAATTATTTAATTCATTATTTTGTTCATATACGTATAAATTAATGTTTACTGTTTGTATGGTTATTATAGTTGTTTCCTAATGATACAAAATGCTTTTATCTTTTTCAGGGTTTGTTTTTTTGTGTTTCTTTATTTGTTTTTATATCTTCTATTTTTTTAATTAATTCTTTTTCAAGATTGTTTAATTTGATACAATAATAAATTTTCAATATACTTCCCGACCCGAATTTTTATAGTAATATAAAGCTATGGAAGAAAATTTCTTAATCGAAAATACAAAACAGCTTCTGTCCGATTTAAAAGACAGATATTCTGCCATAGAAAAACAATCAAACAAAGAAGAATTAACGGAAAATTTAGAAAAAATCAATAACGAACTAAAACAGGAAAATATCTGGCAAAATGCGGAAGCTTCTTCTAAACTCTTAAAAAACCAAAAAGAAATAAAATCCAAACTTGAAAATTTGAATAATTGGAAAAGCGTTCTCGATGATACGGATGTAGCAATAGAATTGGGCGATGAAAATTTAATTAAAGAGAGTTTTGAAAATTTAAAAACTTTAGAAAAAGATTTTGATAAATTTGACCTTGAAAATATGCTTAATGGCGAATACGATAAAAATGACGCCATCTTAACGGTAACAGCAGGCGCAGGCGGAACAGACGCACAGGATTGGGCGGATATGTTGTTGAGAATGTATATGAGATGGGCGCAAATAAAAGGCTATAAAACAGAACTATTGGATAAATCGGAAGGTGATGAAGCAGGAATTAAATCCGCAACAATAAAAGTTGAGGGCTTATACGCCTACGGATATTCAAGAGCCGAAAAAGGTGTACACAGATTAGTCAGAATTTCACCGTTTAATGCGAACGGAAAAAGACAGACGAGTTTTGCTTCTTTAGAAGTTTCTCCCGTCATAGAAAATTTTGAAGATAAAATTGAAATCAGACCCGAAGATATTGAAGTTGATACAATGCGTTCGGGCGGTGCAGGCGGACAAAACGTCAATAAAGTAGAAACGGCAGTCAGAATAAAACATATCCCCTCAGGGATAGTCGTAAAATGCCAACAACAAAGGTCACAACTACAAAATAAAGAAACGGCAATGCAAATGCTTGCATCAAAATTGCTCGCCATAAAACAAGCCGAATATGAAGAAAAAATGGGAAAACTAAAAGGCTCCGTTATGGATGTGAATTTTGGTTCGCAAATAAGAAGCTACGTTTTTCATCCTTATAAAATGGTTAAAGACCACAGAACGGGTTTTGAAACGGCAAACGTTGAAAGCGTTATGAATGGTGAAATAGATGGCTTTATTGAAAGCTATTTAAGAAAGAATTAAAATTATTACAATGCTGCTAAAATAATTAAGATAGTCACCCTGAACTTGTTTCAGGGTCTATATTTAATGAGATGCCAAAACCGGTTCAGCATGACAATCTATTTTCATAATATAGCATTGTATATAGTTATTCAAATTAAAATTGTTAAATTTTTGAACTTATTTTTTATTTATATTATAATTTACCAATAAGACTTGTAAAGGAAAGAGGTATTATTTATGGGTTTAATGACAGGCAAAAAAGGTATTATTTTCGGAGTTTCCAATAAATTCGGTATAGCAAATGCGATAGCGGAACAACTTTTTGCGCAAGGTGCAGAAATAGCATTCACATACGCAAACGAAGCTATGGAAAAAAGAGTAAAACCGATAGCAGAATCAATGAACGCTAAAATGTGCTTGGAATGTGACGTTACAAAAGAAGAAGACGTTAAAAAAGTTTTTGAAGAATACGAAAAAATATATGATAAATTAGATTTTGTGGTTCATGCCGTTGCTTTTGCAAACAAAGAAGACCTGCAAGGCGATTTTTATAACGTATCAAAAGAAGGCTGGGATTTAGCAATGCATGTCAGCGCATATTCTCTTGTTACGATATCAAAATACGCAAAACCCCAAATGGAAAAGTCAGGCGGCGGTTCTATTCTTGCTTTAACATATTTAGGTTCAACAAAAGTTGTCGCAAACTACAATATAATGGGTGTTGCTAAAGCTGCATTAGAATCATCAATGAGATTTATAGCATCCGACCTCGGAAAATACAATATCAGATGTAACTGCTTATCTGCAGGCCCGATTAAAACAATGGCAGCAAAAGGTATCGGCGGATTTGACAGAATGTTAAAAGCGAACGTATTAAAAGCACCTCTTAAACGTACACCCGAAGTTGCTGAAGTAGGAAAGGCAGGTTTATATTTGCTTTCTGATTTAGCCAGTGCAGTAACGGGACAAGTACAATTCGTTGATTGCGGCGCAAGCTCAGTATTTGCGTCATTAGACGAAATGGCACAAATTCAATTTTAATTGAGAAAAACATATAAAAATAGAAAGCGCATGCGCTTTCTATTTTTTATTTTAGAATTACATCAATTTCAATTTTTTTAAAGCATCAAGAGCCGCCATGGATTCGGCTTTTTTAATACTCTTTTCTTTTCCGAAACCAATAACTTCATCATTAAAACTAACCTCTACAAAGAAGGTTTTCTTGTGCGATTCACCTTCTTCTTTAACCAAATTATAAACGGGTAATTTCTTGTTTATACCTTGCGTATATTCCTGCAAAACCGCTTTCGGGTTGATTATTGCTGATTTTTTTTCAAAATTTAAGATGTCTTCTATAAAATTTTCCTTTAAAAAATTCTTTGCTCTTTTGTAGCCTGTTTGTTTATTATCAAGCAAAATTGCACCCAACAATGCTTCAAAAGCACATGCCAGAATTGATTCTTTTTTGGCACCGCCTTGTTTTTTTTCGTTTTTGCCTAAAATTATTAAATTTTCAAAATCTAATTTCCTCGCCCATATGGCAATATTTTTATCCGAAACGATTTCCGCTCTGTATTTTGTAAGTTCACCCTCTCTATAACTTTTATATTCTTCATACAAAAATTCACTAACAGCAAGCTTTAAAACCGCATCTCCCATAAATTCCAATTTTTCATACGACAATAAAATATCGAGATTATTCTCGTTTGTATAGGATGTGTGGATAAATGCCTGATTCAAAAGATTAATATTTTTAAAATTCAAATTATATTTTTCTTGAAAATTATTTAAAACCTCAAGTCTTTTTTCGTCTGCCGTAATTTTAGAAATAGACATTTATTGCACCTTGCAAAAATTTATATAATTCGATAAAGACGTTTTCTCCTCTGGTAAAATGCATAAAAAAGTAATAGGCAACGGGCATTGCAAAAATGTATCCGTCAAACCTGTCAAGCATTCCGCCATGACCGGGAAGAAGGTGAGATGAATCTTTTACCCCCGCATCCCGTTTTATTAAAGATTCCGATAAATCACCCAATTGCGCCGATAATGTAATAATCAAACCGCCTATAATTGATTGAATGAAATTTAATGGTGTATAAAGTACTCCGAATAAAGAAACAATAACTGCACAAACGGCACCACCAATCGCGCCTTCTACTGTTTTTTTGGGGCTTATTACTTCAGCAAGCTTATGTTTACCAAATTTAATACCGAAATAATATGCGCCGATATCCGTTATTGCAACGGCAAGAAAAACAAACATCAACAAGAACAGCCCATCAGAAATAGAAAATTGAAAAGCGCTGATTCTGTTCATTCCTATCTGTCTGATTAATAACAAGTGGCATGGAAGCCAACCGCAATATAATGCCCCCAGAGCAGTTGTTGCAACATTCACAATATATGGCTGCCTACCTTTAAACAATACAATCAAAAACGATGCCATTATCGTTAATGTGAGCATGGAAGGCACCATATCAAATCTGTGGAAAAAAGTTAATGTAGCAAAAATTACAGCCGAAACCCTTATTATAGTGAGGCTCGGGCGAAACCCTTTGTGTTTCAATATTCTGACAAATTCGCCTGATGCAATATACATAATAACAACAAGAATAACATACAAAGGAATTGAACCTAAAACTATTGCAATTATTGCAATCAAAGAAGCAATCACCCCGGTTATAAATCTTGTTAGCTTATTTTTTTCGGGTTTTTCGGCTGACATTTGAAACTATATCTCCATAACTTCTTTTTCTTTATTTTGAACCGTATCATCAACGATTTTGATGTATTTATCGGTTACTTTTTGAATTTTATCCGTACCGTCTTTTATTGCATCCTCGGGCAGATTTTCCGATTTTTCAAGTTTTTTAACTGCGTCTGTTGAATCACGTCTAACGTTTCTGATTGCTACTTTTGCAGTTTCGCCCATTGCTTTAACTTCTTTTGCCAGTTCTTTTCTTCTGTCTTGAGTTAAAGGCGGGAATTGCAAACGAATACAAGTTCCGTCAGAGTTTGGTGTGATTCCTATTTCTGCTTTTATTATTGCTTTTTCAATTTCTTTTATAATTGTTTTATCAAATGGAGTAATAACAAGGGTTGTACCTTCTGAGACAGTAACTTGCGCTAATTGGCGAAGTCCTGTCGGTGCACCGTAATAATCCACAACAACTTTTTCTAAAATAAGCGGATTTGCTCTGCCTGTACGCACTGTAGCCAATTCTTTTCCTAATTGGTGAATGCATTTTTCCATTTTTTCTTCTGTTTGTTTTTTAATTTCATCAATTGACATTTTATATTCTCCTAAGTTTAATTTGTAACAAGTGTTCCTATTTCTTCGTTATTCAATATTTTGATAAGACTGTCTTTTAAATTAAAATCAAAAACGGTAATCGGGATATTGTTTTGTTTACATAAAGCACAGGACGATAAATCCATTACTTTTAAACCTTTTACTATTATATCATCATATCTGATTTTATCGTATTTAGTCGCTTGGGGATTTGTTCTCGGATCATCATTATAGACCCCGTCCACACCATTTTTTGCCATTAACATAACATCCGCACCGATTTCAGAAGCTCTCAAAGCAGCTGCCGTATCGGTTGTAAAGAAGGGATTACCCGTTCCTGCGGCAAAAATAACTACTCTGTTTTTCTCTAAGTGTCTTATTGCCCTGTGTCTTATATAAGGCTCTGCAATTTTATCTATGTCAATTGCACTTTGCACTCTGCAATCCACACCTATTTTTTTAAATTCCGATTGCAAGGCAACTGCATTCATCACTGTCGCAAGCATTCCTATATAATCACCTGAAGCTTGATCCATGCCCAATTTAGAAGAATTTTTCATTCCTCTGAAGATATTTCCGCCGCCAACAACAACAGCCAACTGCACACCCAGATTCAAAGCTTTTTGAATTTCAAGTGCAATATGATGAACAGGTTCAGGGTCAATACCAAATTGTTGACTGCCCAAAAGTGCTTCTCCTGAAACCTTCAAAAGAATACGTTTATATTTAAGTTCTGACATTTAACACCTTTTTCCTAAAATTAAATTAATATAAATCAATTATACACAATATCAAATGATTATGTAATAATTTTATTATGCAATTTATAAAAAATATAACATCTAAAGACATAAACTTATCCAAAAAAACAATTTCAGATTTAATAAATTCTTCTAATACTGATAATTTCAAGCTATTAGTCCAAAGGGCGGATTTTATTTTTCCTTTTTTAAAAGAAAGAATATCAAAAGATTTTGTTAAATTAGTTAACAAAAATAACATAAAAACTCTTTTTGAATTTACAAAAGTTTATTCACCCGATTTTGAAGAAATGATTGTTAATTCATTTTTAAAATTCGCAGACGAAAATTTAACGGATGAAATTTTAGAACTGTTTGAAACGGGAACTGATGAACAAAAAGCCTATTGCGCAAGTTACTTTAGTCATATCAAAGATACGCTTGCAATTAATTTGCTTTATGAAAATCTGAATTCTGATTTTGAACCTTTGAAAACAAATTGTATTTTAGCTCTAAAAGCATTCGGGGAAACTAAACCCATAGAAAATGCCAAGGAAAACATAAAAAATTCAAACGATGAATTGGAAAAACTGAATGATTATTTGGTTTTATCAATTTATAACGAAATTGAATTTATTGTAAAAAACGGTCTTGATTCACCTTTGAATAACAATATTATTTCAATTTTATTGGACTACAACGATTTTGATTCTCTGAAAAATTCTTTAAAAGAAGAGGAAATTAAAAGAATAGCGGATACAATTATTGAGGGGTATCCCGAAAATATCAGCCTTGATACTGTTTTATATTATCAGTTTATGGATTTAATTAAATATATTAAAAACTTTAATGATAATTATTCAAAAAATATTCTTCTTTTATCCAAAATAAAATTCGAAGAATTTAATTCAAAAGATGTTTATTCGTTTGATTTTGATAAATCGATAAAACAAGAAATAAAAGACATCGGCGAATTTTTGAACGGTTTATCCGTATCAATTGACGATATTGTTTTTGAATATGATAAAGAAAAACCTTACAGATTCAATATTTTATTGAATGTCATACAGGAATATAATCTCAATAATTTTGATGAAGATTTGATTAAAACCTTTAACAATTCCGATTTAAAATGTGAATTTATGGCAAGAATCGCAGAAATTTTAAAAGAGCATAATAAGATAAATAAAATCGATAAAAACGTTGTTGAAAATATTAACAATTACAACGTAAAAGCGCTTATTTTGAGTTATTTATGATAGAATTTTTTTATGAAAATAAAGTCGGCAAAATTTTTAATCAGTTCGCCTGATTTAAAGCGATGTCCTGAAACAGAATTAGCGGAATTTGCGCTTTTGGGCAGGTCTAATGTCGGAAAATCCACATTTATAAATACTATTGTTAATCAAAATAAATTGGCAAAAACCTCGAACACCCCCGGAAAAACAAGATTAATAAATTTATTTGAAATTTCAACCGATAAAAAACCTTTCATTTTAGCCGATTTACCCGGTTACGGATATGCTAAGGTTTCAAAATCAGAACAGGATAGCTGGCAAAAAAATCTTGAAGAATATCTTTTAAAAAGAAAAAATTTAAAAACAACAATACAATTTATTGATGCAAGACATGAAATTCAAAAAAACGATATAATAATGCAAGAATGGCTTAAATATAATAAAATAGGTTGTCTTAATATATTAACAAAATGTGATTACATATCAAGAAACGAAATTTCAAAAAAAATTGCACAGATAAAAAAGGACTTTAATAATGACGTTCTTGCTTTTTCATCAAAAAACAGAATGTATGTTGAAGGAGTTTTGAATTATATTGCAGGAATAATTTAAATAAAAGGAGAAATATGAAAAAGATTATTTTAATTTTATCAATTTTATTTATTAATTTTTGTTTGGCGGAAGATTGGGATTCTACTGCAGCGCTGAACAGGGTAAACACAATAGGACAAAATATTTTAAAAGCAAACAACATTAACTATCCGATACAATTTAAAGTATCATCGCAAGCAGATGTTAATGCTTATGCAAACTTGGATAAAGAAATATATGTATTTAAAGGATTGCTGGAATATACATCTGATGATGATGAACTTGCGGGTGTAATTTCTCATGAAATGGGACACATAATAAACGGACACTGTGCAAAACAAGGTGTTTTAAATACGGGAATTGCGGTTGTAACGAGTATGATGAATGTCTCCGATACCACAAAAGCCGTAGGACAGACTCTGGCCGCAAGCAAATTATCAAGAAACGATGAATTGGAAGCTGATATTACAGGTGTGGATTTGATGACAAAAGGCGGTTATAATCCTTTGGCTATGATTTCATTGTTGAGTAAAATCACGGGAAGTTATATTGATATCTTAGAATCACACCCCTCGGGAGAAAAGAGGATTTTAAATGCGTATAACTACATTGAATACAACTATCCCGAAAAAATTCAACAAGGCTATAAATCGGAATCCTATACAAAAGCAATGACTTTAATGAGCCCTGTTATTTTAAAAAGAAAAAATTCAACATATTTAACAAAAAAATATCAAAGACAACAAAAGAAATTATTAGCTAAAAAAGAAAAACGTCAAAAGAAAATGCAGGGAAGCTCATCTGTTTGGGACGGATATTATAAAACTCTGCAATTTATGGCGCAATAAAAGATAAAACCAAAATAAATTAAGTCGGGTAAAACCCGACTTTTTATTTCAATAATTAAAAATTAATTAATTTTTTGAAGTTTTGTTAAAATTCCTTATAAGATATTAATGTAAGGGATTAGAAGGATTGACTATGTTTGATAATTTCACCGATTCAACAAAAGAACTTATATATCAGGCCCAAAATATTGCCGTTGAAAACCATAATACATTGATTGAACCTATTCATTTATTATATTCCATGAGTCTAAGTTCAACAGACAGTGTTGTTATGCTGATGACCGAATTAAAATTGAATACGAATCTTTTTAATCAAGATATCAAAAATATAATAAATAATTTACCCAAAACATCAGAAATAACGGATAAAATTTATTTTTCAAAGGATTGTCTTTCTTTATTTGAAACAGCCAATGAAAAGGCAAAATTTTTAAAAGATAAATTTGTTTCGCCCGAACATCTTTTACTCGGGATAATAAGTTCTAAAGATAACGACATAAAAAGAATAATTGAAAAATATCAGCTTGATGAAAATAAAATTTTAAACGCAATGAAAAGTATTCGAGGAGATAAAAAAGTGGACTCTAAAAATGCAGATGAAGATTTTAAAATTTTGGAAAAATTTTCCATAGATTTAACCCAACAGGCAAAACTCGGAAAACTCGATCCTGTAATAGGGCGTGATGAAGAAATAAGAAGAATTGTTCAGGTTTTGAACAGAAGAACAAAAAACAACCCCTGTCTTATTGGTGAAGCAGGTGTCGGAAAAACTGCTATTGTTGAAGGTTTAGCACAAAGAATAATAAGGGGCGATGTACCTGAAAGCCTGAAAGATACAACTTTAATTTCTCTTGATATGGGAGCGCTCGTTGCAGGCGCAAAATTCAGGGGAGAATTTGAAGAAAGATTAAAAAAAGTGTTAAAAGAAGTTGAAAAATCCGACGGTAAAATCATCATGTTTATTGATGAAATTCATACTGTTGTCGGCGCAGGCGGTGCTGAAGGAACTGCAGATGCAGGCAATTTATTAAAACCGATGCTTGCTCGTGGTGCAATAAGAACTTTGGGCGCTACAACAATAAACGAATACAGAAAATATATTGAAAAAGATCCCGCGCTGGAACGTCGTTTTCAACCTATTATGGTAGACGAACCGACAGTTGAAGATACAATATCTATTTTGAGAGGTTTAAAAGATAAATACGAAGTTCACCACGGAATAAGAATCAAGGATTCAGCTCTTGTTGCTGCGGCAAAACTATCCGACAGATATATAACCGACAGATTTCTCCCCGATAAGGCGATTGACCTTGTAGATGAAGCCTCAAGCGCCGTGAGAATAGAAATTGATTCAATGCCTGAAGAACTTGATAAATTGGAAAGACAAAAACTTCAATTGCAAATCGAGCTTCAATCGCTAAAAGACGACAACGATGAAGAAAAAATCCAAAAAGTACAAAAAATGCTTGATGAAATAAATTCCAAAGCAGAAGTTTTAAAAACACAATGGGAGAAAGAAAAATCCTCAATAAAGGGTGAAGTTGAAATAAAAGCCGAAATTGATAAAATAAAACACCAAATAGAACAAGCGCAAAGGGACTATAATCTTGAGCTTGCGGCAAAATTGCAATACGGAAAATTGCCCGAACTGGAACAACAATTAAAAGACTGTAAAACAAAAGAACATCAAAATACTCTTTTGAAAGAAGAAATTGATGAAGAAGATATAGCACAAATTATATCCAAATGGACAGGTGTTCCCGTATCAAAACTTGTTGAAGAAGAATCCGAAAAATTATTAAAAATGGAAGACGTATTGCACAAACAAGTAATAGGTCAGGATGAAGCCGTAAACGTCATATCCGATTCCATAAGACGTGCAAGAAGCGGATTATCAGATCCAAAACGACCCATCGGTACGTTTTTATTCCTTGGCCCTACAGGCGTAGGTAAAACCGAGCTTGCAAAGGCGCTCGCTAAATTTATGTTTTTGGATGAAGACAGTTTAATAAGAATAGATATGTCAGAATATATGGAAAAACATTCTGTTGCAAGATTGATTGGTGCGCCTCCCGGATATGTCGGATATGACGAAGGCGGACAATTAACGGAAGCTGTCAGAAGAAAACCTTATTCTGTTATACTTTTTGATGAAATCGAAAAAGCACACTCGGATGTGTTCAACATAATGCTGCAAATTTTTGATGACGGAAGATTAACGGATTCTAAGGGCAGAACCGTAGATTTTAAAAATACAATTATAATTTTAACGTCTAATATAGCTTCGTCTACCATTCTTGAAAATACTCTTAAAGGAATGATGGGTGAAAAAAATAAAGAACAACAAAAAGCAGAAATAATGGAACAATTAAAGCAATATTTCAAACCCGAATTTTTAAATCGTATTGATGAAACGATATTCTTTAATGTTTTAACTTTGGAAAACTTGACACATATTGTGGATATTCAAATGGAATATTTGAAAAATCTCCTTGCCGAAAGAAAAATAAAAATAGAAATTACACCCGAAGCAAAAGAACAGCTCGCAAATAAAGGATATAATCCTATTTATGGCGCAAGACCTCTTAAACGTACAATAAGACAACTGATTGAAAATCCTTTATCAAAGGCCCTTTTGAAAGGTGAATTTACGGATGGAGATACTATTCATATTGACTACAAAGATGAAAACTTTGTGTTTGAAAAATAAATATTAGTTGTTAATACGCTTTTCCCTTGAAAGCACTTGTTTTAAGCACATTTATATATTTATCGTTCAAATGCGCCCAATCAAAAAGAATAACACCATTCAGTTTCAGTTTTCTTATGATGTGAATTTGTCTTAATAAATCCTCAGGATCGGATTCAATAAATCCCGCAAAAAGTCCGGGGTAAACGTATGCGTCTGAAGATGCCTTTCTCCTTATTTCTTCAAGCATTGATTTTGCAAGCTCATCATCACTCGTCAATATTAAAGGAGTAATTGCGTCTAAATATCTTCTATCGGTCCATCTTGTCCAATCTTGAAATTTTGTTTGCAGAGAAACCTTATAATCGGGGAAAACTACGGCTGTAATCATCTTTTTTCTGCTTCTTACGATTAGGGAAGCTTTATGAACATAATCCGTAACTTTATCCTGACGATATGCGCACCAGTCATCCCATAAAGCTGATTTTGGTTGTATATCTACAGGGTCAACTTCGTATATCTGTTTAAATTCAGCTCTTGCGTATGGAGTGTAGCCCCATTGATTATTATAATTTTCTTTTGCAATATTGGGATATCTGACATAATCAATGTTTACGCCATCAACATTATATCTGTTCACAATTTCTGATATCAAAGATAAAACAAAATTAACAACCTCGGGATTAGCAGGGTCTAAGAAATATCCGTTATGCTCATTCGGATGAGAAACATAGCCGTCAAAATCCGCTTTTTGTTTTGTTCTGTTTTGCCAAGTGGGCTGCATTGCAAGAATAGAATTCGGATTCAGCATTGGTGATTTATTTCCGACATAAAAACTTTCAAACCAAGTATGAACTTTTATATTTCTTTTATGAGCTTCTGCAACCCATGCCGCCAAGACATCAAAATTAAATTCGGGATTTTGTTTCTCAAATCCATAGGCTTCCATGGTTTTTGAAGGGAAAATCGTTCTTCCGTGATAATAAGTTTCAAGAAAAACGTTATTAATGCCGGTTGCTTTTATTTTATCAAGTGTTTTTTGAACATCCTCTAAGTTTTTTTGTTCCGGTCTAATCCAAACACCTTTTAGTTCGCTTTGAACAAAAGGAACCGTATAACGATATGCAATTATTGCATTTTCGATTGCTTCTTTTGCACAATCAAGAGAGGAGTTGCTATTGTCTTTTAAAGATTTTTTATACTGTTGTTTTGCCTTTTTTAAGTAGTAATAAATGTATTTATCGTCTCTATTGTTGGAATCCGATTTTGTAGAAATTAATACCTGCTCTACTTCATTTATTTTTGATTTTGCATAGTAGCGGTAACTTTCTATTGTTGTGTATGCTTTTATTAATCTGTCGTTTATTTCTACTTTTGTACCGATTTTTAAATTGTCGCTAATCCACTTTTTCGCCGTTCCATGACCCGAAATTACATAACCGTCACGGGGTATGGTTGAATTTGCACCGGTTAATTTTGTGACAACACCGTCCTCAACAACCGCTTCTTTTCCAAATTCGTTTGTTCCTGTTGTTCTTCCGAATGCTCTTGTATAAATAACAAGCTGGTTTGTACCTCTGTATCCGGGGTATGTATTATTTAAAAACGGTTCATCATCGGGGTAAATTGCATTAATTCTTCTTGAATTTTCGGATAAAATTCCGTTTTGAACATCGGATACAACAACATTATTTTGTTGTTTATCCTTTTTTTGTTTATCGGATTTGTTATTTAAATTTTTATCCTGATGTTTATTTTTCTTGCTTTCAAGTCGATTTACAACGACTGTTTCTTTGGGTTCGATTATAAGATTATCGCTTTGAATATTTGGTATATCAATTGGTTTTTTTAATTTAACTTCGCCATCGGGAACAATAAGTGTGGGTTTATCTTCTTCTTTTGATATATACATAACCGTATTTGGAGGTTTTTTTTCCGAATAATAAGTTGTATTATTTTCATTCACCATAATATTGTCACCCGCAGTAATATTAGCGGATGCACCTTCGGCTTGCAAATAAGAAAGCGTAAAGAAAATAAAAACAAGAAAAATAATGTTGTTAAAAATTTTCAAAAAAATTCCTCAAAAACAGATTTTAGTATAATAAAATTCTATAACAAAAAAAATCATATAGACAATTTTGTTTTGATTTTTATTTTTAACAAGTCGACAATCAAGTTATTTTTGAATTTTAAAGTTTTTTCTATATTAATTTTTTTTAATAAATTGCCATTTCCAAAATTAAAATTATATAATAGTGGTGGGGATTTATAGCAAAAAAGAACATCGTGAATAATTCAAAAACCAATATTTTCAATGAGATTAATTTTAATAAACTTTCCGCTCCGATTGAAGAGGCGGTTAAAGCTGCTATAGAAAACTATTGGGAATTAGATAATACAAAAGTAAAAATCAATGCCGTTAATAACTTTAGAGATTTCAGAGAAGAAAATGTCATCTCTAAAATCAATTTTTTTTCAAGCCAAGTCAGGGTACAAAACCACAGACCCGTGGTTTTCAGACTTTCTGAAGAATTTGTCGGTGACATCTTAGCAAGAGTATTGGAAAATAATTCAAACTCATTTGATTTACATATGCTGACAGATTTAGAAACAAAAATTTTAAACAACTTTTGTGAATTTTTATATAAAAAAGTGGATACGGTTTTATTGCCGACAGAAGAAGTAAAAATCAGCGAGCAAAGTGACAGAAATATTAACATGATTATGCTCGTTTCCATAGAAGAAGACGAATGTTCAAAAATAATGCTATCAATCCCAAAAGACAGATTCAAATTTGGAACATTACAAAAAACCGCTTCTTTTAAGGATGAACATTTTTTGGCTTCTCATTCCGTTGTAAAAATCATAGCGGGAAGTTCAAAAATTACACTGGACGAATTGAAAAATCTGAGCACAGAAGATATCATTCTTCTCGAAAACAGCAATTCAACAAAATTAACTCTCGTTTCGGGCGAGCTTGTTAAGCAATTCAATATCAAGGCAGACCCTTCTTTGATATTAAATATTGATACAACTGACGAAGACGAGGACGAAGACAACAAAAGAGTTTTATCAAATGATGAGGTAACTATGGAAAAAAATCTCTGGGATGATATTCAAATTGAGATAAATGCGGAATTTGAAAAGGTCAAAATGACAATAGGAGAACTCAAACAAATTACACAAGGACAAATTGTTGATTTGGGTTCGGTATTTGACAGTGAAATTTCGCTTTTTGTAGAGGATAAAGTTGTTGCAAAGGGAGAACTCGTTATTATTAACGATAAATACGCAGTAAAAGTAAATAAAGTATTTAGCCCGCAACAACAAGCACCGACAAAACCTGCAGGAGCAACGGCAGCAAAGCCTGCACCGCCAAAACCTGCAACGGCAGCAAAGCCTGCACCGCCAAAACCTGCAGGAGCGGCACCTGCTAAACCGGCACCGCCAAAACCTGCAGGAGCAACGGCAGCAAAACCTGCACCGCCTCGTCCTGCACCTGCTAAACCGACGCCAAAACCCGCGGCACCAAAAGAAGACTTTGACTATTCGGATTTTGAAAAATAATAATAAAACAAAAAAGGAAAAAACAAAAATGCTATCTTATTTAACAGCTTTTATATTTTACACACTTGCGATGGTAGGAATACTCTTGATTGCCTTTGTGGTATATAAAAAATTTAATCTTCCTCTAAAGCAGGATAACAGAGGATTAATTACCATTGTGGATTCTTGTCCTATCGGTGCAAAAAAGACTCTTCTTGTCGTAAAAATCGGAAATGAAAAATTCTTAATAGCTTCAGGACTGGAACACACAACATTTCTTGCAAAATTAGATTCAAACATTAATCAATTTAATAATGAAATGGATTATCAACCTCAAGAAGAAGAAGTTCCGAAAAATATTCAAAAACAGGTAAAAAAAGATGAAGAAAATGATGTTTATGATTTTCTTTACAATCAAAGCAAAAAACTTGAAAATCAAAAGCTCGATTTGAATACGGAAAAATTTGAAGCACAAAAAACATTTGAAAATAATCAAAATCAAATAAAGAATTTATATTCAAGCAATATTGATTCTCAAATTAATTCAACTATAGATTCTAGAAGAAAGCTTATGCAAGAGCTTTTAGACGAAATTCATCAAAGAAAAAATAAAAGCGGGAGTAAATTTTAATGGATAGTATTTTAAAAGATATAAATCCTGTAATACAACTGTTAATTGTAATGGCAACGTTTTCATTGCTGCCTTTTATTTTCGTATCTATGACGCCTTTTTTAAGGTTTACCATTGTTTTTTCAATGTTAAAAACGGCAATGGGTACAAACTCCGTTCCGCCGGCAATAACAATGGTGGGCTTATCTCTCATATTAACCGTTTATACTATGGCACCCGTGTTTGATAATATGTATCAAGCATATCAGGTTCCTTACCAAAAAAATAAAAATATGATAGAAGCCCTGAATGCTTCATCTAAACCTTTAAAAGAATATATGTTAAAACAAACAAGGCAATCGGATTTAGCCTTTTTTGTGGAAAAAACAAGACGCTACGCCCCAAAATCCCCCGATGACCTTACTTTATGGGAAGTTGCGCCCGCATACATAGTTTCCGAATTAAAGACCGCATTTGAAATAG
Organism: uncultured bacterium; assembly: GCA_946622415.1. Lineage (GTDB taxonomy): Bacteria > Cyanobacteriota > Vampirovibrionia > Gastranaerophilales > Gastranaerophilaceae > RUG14156. The sequence goes on along the minus strand of CAMOPX010000004.1, from coordinate 31,441 downwards.
GTTTTATTATTTACATTCCCTTTATTGTTCTGGATTTGATTGTCGCGAATGTTCTGTTGGCTTTGGGGATGTTTATGTTGTCACCCCAAATTGTCTCGACTCCGTTTAAATTGCTAATATTTATTGCGGTAGATGGTTGGAGTCTTATTGTAAAAGGACTTGTGGAGAGTTTTAACTGATGGAAATACTTGTAGAATATCTGGCTAAAGGTTTTATGACAATGCTTTCAATATCTATGCCCTGCGTTTTGGTTGCTGCGGGTGTAGGTCTTGTTGTCGGCATATTGCAGGCTGTTACTCAAGTACAAGAACAAACAATTGCAGCGGCACCTAAAATTTGTCTTGTATTTTTATCAATAGTTCTTATGGGCGGTTATTTTCTGAAAATATTAACAAATTTTGTATTTGAAGGTGTAAACATAGCATTTCAGGTTGTACCTAAAACGGAAACATACGTTATTCCGTCCGATTATTATAAATATACAAAACCGTTCAGCGCTGAAATGCAAGACAGAATCAATGAAGACAGGAGCTTAAATAAAGCATTAATAAATCAAGGAAATATTCCTTGGGATAAAAAAGCAACAAGACACCAAATATATATTAATTCAAAACAAACAAATTCAGTTGAACCGAACTTCATAGAAAGATTAAAAATAGGAAGATAGATGGAAGAAATTTTAAAACAATTTTCTGTAATTTTTCCTGAGATTAATACAGCTCTTGGCAGCGGTATTATGGTTTTTTTAAGAATTGCGGGATTGTATCGTTTCGCACCTGTTTTTTCAAGAACGGAAGTACCGGTTATTGTCAGGATGGCTCTTGCATTAATAACTACAATTATTGTTGTCGGAATAATTAAACCAACAGCAGCGCCTGCGGATTGCCCTATTATGCTTTGTATGATATTAAATTTTTTGTTTGGTGCAATCATAGGTTATGTCGCAAATTGTATTTTGGCTGCAGTATTAGCGGGCGGAGATATGATAAACACTCAAATGGGTCTATCATCAGCCATGGTAATGGACCCTTCCACAAGAACACAAGTCAGTGTTATGGCAAATTATTTTTCAACACTTGCCATGCTGATTTTTATGTATTCGGGCGGTGTTTATTGGATGTTTAATGCTATCGTAAAGAGTTTTAGTTTATATCCTATGTATGCCGTTAATTTTCATTTTGAAAAAATAGTGAATGTTCAATTTTTGGGAGAAATAACGGGAAATGTTCTATTTGTCGGGTTGCATCTTGCGGGACCTGTTTTGCTTGCAACATTAGGACAGGATATAATTTTGGGTATAATATCCAAAACAGCACCGCAAGTAAACGTATTTTCATTAAGCTTTCTATTCAAACCCGTAATGGGAGCATTCATTCTTATCGTTATTTTGCCTATGCTTATTAACGTAATAACTGACTATCTCGTTTCAAATGCGGCGATTTTATAAGCGGTTATTTGAGTAGTGTTGAAACTTCAACATTAAAATAATTTGCTATTGCTTCTAATTTATCTATGGTGATATTTATTTTTTCTTTTTCCAATTTTGAAATATACGAATTATCCAACCCAAGAGCCAATGATAAATTTTCTTTATTTATATTGGCAGATTTACGCAATTTTATAATGTTTAATGCCGATAATTTGCGAGCTGATATTTTTACTTCTTGACTCATAATTAATAATTTTTTCCGAAAATATTATCAAACTTAATGAAGCTCTTTTCGTGATGAGTTTTTTCTTCTTGTTTATAGCCCAAAATTCTAATTAAATCCGATTTCAATTTTCCTAAATCTTCGTATTTTTTTAGTATACCATCTATTGCAACACTAACATCCCCTGTTTCTTCAGAAACCACAATGCACGCACAATCGTTATAAACCTCTGAAACACCTATTGCCGCTCTGTGTCTTGTTCCATATCTCCAAGAAAGCTTCGGGTCTTCTGTTAAAGGCAGCAATACTCCGGCTGATACAATTTTATCATTTCTGATTACAACAGCACCATCATGGAGAGGGGTTTTCGGGAAAAATATTGTAAGCAACAATTCTTGCGAAATGACAGCATCCAATTTTACCCCAACATCCAATTCCGCAAGAGAACTTGCGTCTTTTTGCAATACAATAAGGCCGCCTGTTTTTGATTTTGATAAATATTTTATTGTTTCAATAAGTTCTTTTGCAACATCTGTTACTTTTTCATTATTCATGTTGTAATTGTTTGCAAAGAATTTTTCAAAAAGATTTCCTTGACCGATATAACTCAAAAACCTTCTTAATTCAGGTTGGAAAATAACAATCAAAGCAAAAGCTACTATCGAAACCAAGGTTTTTAAGAACACACCGAATATATGCAGATTAATTTTAATCAAAAGCTCGGAAATACCCCACATAACAACAAGAACAAGAGAACCTCTGACTAATTTTTCGCTTTGCGTTCCTTTAATGAATTTTTGATAAGTATAATAAAGAATAAAAGCAAGAAGACATATTTGAATTATATTAATAATTGTCCCTATTTTATCCAATTCCCTAAAAAAAGTTTGAAATTGATTTATTAAAAAAACATCAAAATTCGTAAAAAAGTTCATTTTTCCTCTTTATCTATACCTTTTTGGAATAACATCATTCTGCACCAGTTGTTCCGGTGTTTGTCTTTTTACTATAATATCATCTTCTCCGCTATTTATTAACACCATTGCAGGTTTTAAAACACAGTTATAGTTTGATGACATAGAATAACAGTAGGCGCCTGTGTCATAAACACAGAGTATATCGCCTTGTTTCGGGTTGTTTAGCATTATATCTTTTATTAATATATCACCTGATTCGCAGAATTTTCCCGCAACCGTTACCTTTTCAAAGTTTTCACCTGTTTTTGCGTTGGCAATTTCTGCAACGTATTCGGCTTGATACATAGAGGGTCTTGGGTTATCTGCCATTCCGCCATCTACTGCTATATATTTTTTATTGAGTTCTTTAATTTCTTTGCTTGAACCTATGGTATAGAGCGTAAAACCTGCCGTACAAACCAAGGACCTTCCGGGCTCAATATATAAAACAGGTTTATTTAAACCGAATTTTTCACAATGAATATTGATAGAATTAATGATTGTATCCGCTATTTCAAAAACGGAAGGCGGATTATCTTCTTTTGTATATGTAATTCCTAAGCCGCCGCCGATATTGATTTCGGATAATTCAATATTGAATTTGTCTTTTATTCTTTTTATTTGTTCTAAAAGAATTTTTACTTCATCAAAATATACGCTTGTTTCAAAAATTTGTGAACCGATATGCGCATGAAGTCCGACTAATTTAAGATTTTTATATTCATTTAAAATTTTTTCTATTGCTAAATCCATCATATTAAGGTCAAACCCGAATTTTGAATCGGTTTGTCCCGTTTGAATGTATTCATGGGTATGACATTCAATTCCGGGGGTGATTCTTATATGAATTTTTTGAATTTTGTTTTTTGCTTTGGCAATTTCATTCAATTTTTCCAATTCATAAAAATTATCAGCACTGAAATGGTCGATATTATTGTCCATAGCAAAAGTTATTTCGTCAATTGATTTATTATTTCCGTTAAAAGAAACTTTGTCTAAACTAATACCTGCATTTAAAAGAGTATAAATTTCTCCTTTTGATACGACATCAAAACCGAAACCCAAATTATGAAAAATTTTTGCTATGGCACTTGTCATAAGAGCTTTCGAAGCGAAAGTCATTTTTGTTTTTTCGTATTTTGAAAACGCTTCTTTATAATCGTTTGCCATTTTAGTCAGTGTAACTTCATCAATAACATATAAAGGGGTTTCGTATTTTTTAGCCAGTTCGGTTAAATCTATTCCTGAAATTTCCAGATTTCCTTTTGAATTTGTTGTTGTTGTTATCGGCTTAATCTTCTGATTAACGTATGTTTGCATATTTCTCCCATTGTTCAACTTGCCTAAAATCAATTATGATTATAACATAGAAGAGGATATATTTAAAAGGTGATTATGGAAAAAATTAAATGTTTAACTCTTAAAGATATTATTAGTTTTGTTTTGGTTATGGGGGTTATCGCACTTGCTTTATATTCTGTTGATATATTGCTCGTTTTGTTCAGTGCTTTTATTATCACATGTACAATCAACCCCGTAATAAACAAACTCGAAAAACGTATGCCAAGATTATGGGCAGTCATTTTAATATTATTATGGTTGATATTGATGAGTTTAACGATATTAATACCCCTAATCAGCGTTTGCATTGATGAATCCATCAGTTTTATAAACAGTTTCCCAAACATTATAGACAAACTGGGCGGATTTTTAAATTTCAAAATTTTTAATCATTCAATATCTTCTCTTATAACTTTTGATTCTATTCAAGATTCAATCACCCAAAGTTCGCAATTTTTAATTGAAAATTCAATTATTGCAGGCAAGGGAATAATAACGTTTTTGACAACAACCTTTGCTATTGCGGTTATGATATTTTATTTTGCTTACGATGAAAAGAGATTAACAAATAAATTAATCGAATTTTTTCCGAAAGAAAACAAAGAAAAAGCAAGACACATTTTTGAATCAATATCCGTGAAAGTCGGTAATTACGTTCTGGCACAAGGTATTGCAATGGTTTTTGTCGGAATTTTAACCACAATCGGACTTTTAATTTTAAAAAATGACCACGCTTTTTTGCTCGGATTTATTACCTGTTTATTTGATATTATTCCTGTAATAGGACCTGCGGTTGCAATTACAATAGGGCTTATTATGAGTATTTCAAACGGCTTTGTTTATGTAATATTGACGTTTCTTGTTTTTATTATTGCACAATGGGCACAAAATCAATTTCTCCGTCCGATAATTTTCGGCAAACTTTTGAATATGCACCCTTTAATGATAATTATTGCTCTTTTAGTCGGCGCAAGATTCTTGGGCTTGTGGGGAGTTTTACTTGCACCTGCAATGGCATCAGTTGTATGTCTTTTGGTTGATGAATTGTATTTGAACAGAATTAATAAATAATGGAAAAATTTTTATACACAAAACCCGAAAAAAATCCCAAAATAAATCTCTGGATGGCATATCCTGCAATAGAGAGTTTCGCTATGGCATCTTTGGGGTATTTATCTATTTTTAAAATGTTTGATTGTGATGAAGAACTCTACACCGAAAGAATTTATTCGGATACAAAAACCTATACCGTTCCTGTAGAATACGTTCATGCAATGGGTTTTTCGGTTAGTTTTGAATTGGATATTTTAAACATAATAAAAATGCTGAAAAAATACGGGTTTTCTTTAAAAAGCAAGGAAAGAAAAGAAGAAGAACCGATTATTTTTGCGGGCGGCCCTGTTTTAATGTCTAATTTTAAGCCGTTTGAGGAATTTTTTGATTTTATTGCAGTGGGCGAAATGTGCTGCCTTAAATCTGCCGTTGAAATTTTAAAGAAAAGAGATGAATTATCAAGAGATGAAATTTTAAAACAGCTATCTAATGTAGAAGGCATTTACGTTCCCCGTTACCCTAAAAAAACCAAAATAACAAGGGACGATTTGAAAGATGAAATTTTTTATACTCCGATATTATCCGAAAAAAGTTATTTTAAAGACACTTTTGTAATAGAAATCGAAAGAGGCTGTCCAAAGATGTGTAATTTTTGTCTTGCAAGCTGGTTAAATCAGCCTGTTCGATTTGTTGATTACGAAAAGATAATTAAGACAATAGATTTGGGACTTGAATATACAAATAAATTGGCGCTTTTGGGAGCTTACGTTGCGGGACACCCGAATTTTGAAGAAATTATTGATTACATATCGAAAAAAGTTGATTCAGGGTACGAAATAGAACTTTCTGTTTCATCTTTAAGGGCCGATTGGGTTGATGACGCTTTAATAAAGACTCTTGTAAAATGCGGACAAAAAACCGCAACCATAGCGCTTGAAGCCGGAAGTCAGCGACTTAGAGATTATATACAAAAAGATTTAACCGAAAAACAAATTTTGAATACCGTATATACAGCACAAAAAAACGGACTCAAAGGGTTAAAAATATATGTTATTATAGGACTACCCAAGGAAGAAATGTCCGATATCGAAGAACTCGTTTCTTTAGTTAAAAAGATAAAAAAACAAATAAAACAAGAGGGCGGTGGCTTTGATATTACTATTTCAACTTCTACTTTTGTCCCAAAACCCCACACGCCTTTTGAACTAACCAAAAGACAAGATAAAAAAATACTTGAAGATAAAATTAACTATTTAAAAAAAGAATTTCATCTTTTGGGGGTGGATTTCAGGAGTCCGAGCATAGAGTGGGATATGGTACAAACAATTTTATCCGTAACGTGTGAAAGTTTGGCGGATTTTTTAATTGAAGTCGAAGAAGAAGGCGGTTCTTTGGGCGCTTTCAAAAAATTGTGGCGAAAAAGACAAAAGAACATTAAAAAAGGGAATTGCACGGCTAAGGTTAACACCTGCAATATCCCTTATAATAGCATCGAAGCTCCTGAATGGGAAATAATAGACTGCAATTCCTGCTCTCTTAAAAAGAGAAAACAGAAAGAGCTTTTCGATTATTAGAAGTGCAATCCCTTATTTATAGCGGAAATGCTCTCTAATTCTTTTGATAATGATGATGAAACTTTAGAAGAATCATAATCATTGTTATAATAGGTGATATACATTGTTTTAACGTAATCATCTAAATCTTTTATATCAGCCAGCAATTCAGCGTCATCTATATCTTTTGTCAGATTATTCAACGCTGATTTTATGGCTTTAACATCGTCTTTAGGGTCAATATTAAAACTAAGACCTAATTGATCCATAATATCTGCCCATGGACGATTTTGCTCTTGACCTGAAACTTCTTTTTTATCTTCAGGTTCTATTTGAGCATTTTTATTCACAGTATTTTCAGCCTCATCACCGATTGGTTTAATATCCGTATTTTTAGGCTCTTTTGGCGTTTCTTCAGACTTGTTTATTTTATAATAATACTCATATAAAGAAACACTTGATATTGCGTTAATAGACATCCTTGTATCCTTGTGTATTTCTTACAATTAATTTATTCCACGAAATTGAATTTTTTAACAAGGAAGAAAAAAACAAGGCAGTATCTTTGTAATCAAAAAATATTTAATTAATTTTGATAAAAATAAAAAATTATTTATTATCTTCCATTTCCCAAATACCGCAAGGACATAATCCGGCACAAATTCCGCAGCCTATGCATTTAGAGGAATCGGAAACGTATTCAAATTTACCGTTTTCTTTTTCAATTCTTGAAATTGCGTTTTGCGGGCAACTCTGTTTGCATAATCCGCAATCTCTGCAATAACCGCAAGACATGCACCTGTTTTGTTCATTATCGCAGTTTGATGAATAACATTCGTAATATTCCGACTTAATTCTTTTTGAGGGAATAAGTTCTTTTTCTTTCACGGGTTGCAGAGTTTCTTTATTTAAAAATTTAATAACGTTTTCTGTCACATATTTTCCTGAAGCAATGGCATTTGTAAATAAACCCGGTCTGACAGCATCACCGATAACAAAAACTTTTTCATTTTGGGTTTGCATAAATTCATTATATTGGATTCTTGATTTTTCATCCAAATAATCTTTATTCAAGAAATCAAAAATGGGTCTGTCACCGACAGAAATAATAACGCTATCTGCTTCTATAAATCTTCCGTCTTTGAGTAATACTCCTTTTTCTGTTATTTTTTGGGTAAAACAGGGATACATTATTTTTGCACCCAATTTTTCCGCAGCTTTTATTTCTTTGTCAAAAGCAGAGGGCTCTTGAATATCTATCGCTGTGACATTTTCAACGCCGCCCTGTTTATAAACTTCTGTAATAACATCCATTGCCGCGTTTCCTGCACCGATTACAACGACATTTTTACCTAAATCATATTTTTTGCCGTTTTTGCAGTCTTTTAAGAAATTCAAGCCTTTGATTAATCTTTCGTAGCCCTCAAACGGAATTACAACAGGATTGTGTCCGCCTATTGCAAGAATTATGGCATCAAATTCGGAATTTAATTTGTCAAACAATTCAGGTGTAACTTTTTTAGATAAATGGATTTTTACGCCTGTACTCTTAAAGCGTTCAAGTTCCGTTTCTAAAATTTCCTTGTGCAATCTTTCTTCTGGAATAACCTGTGATAATTTTCCGCCGATTTTATCATCTTGTTCATATATTTCAACTTCATAGCCTTTTCTTAATAATTGCCATGCACAGGAAATACCCGCAACACCGGAACCTACTATTGCAATGCGCTCTTTGTGCGTAATTTCAATCGGTTTTGCTTTAATATCTTTTGATAGGGAACCGAGCATTTTAACATCCATCGGTTCATCAAAACTACCGCGCGAACAATTACTCAAACACAAATTAGGACAAACTTGTCCGCAGACCGATGCCGGAAAAGGACTGTAATCTAAAACTAATTCAAGTGCTTCTTTAATATTGCCTTTTCTCAAAAGTGAGAATCTTTTTTGGGTCGGGATTTTGATTGGACAATTGTATTCACAGGGTGCCGAATAAGCGTAGTTTTTCCAATTCGGCTTTCTTAATCTTGAATCTCCGGTTTGAACCAAATCATGTGATTTAAAATCGTCTTGAATTAAATCTGAAAATATTGAACCGCCGATATTATCAAACCATTTGTTAATTCTAAAGGTTTTTAGAGAAATATTATTCTGTTTTTGTCTTTCTTCATAGGTTTTTGCAACAATTTTATGCCAAGAAGAAAAATCAATTAATTTATCAAAATATTCTTCCTTTTTGATTTCCGATAAATAAGTTTTTAATCCTGTTTTAAGAAAATTTTTGTCATTTTCGTCTAAATCAAGCAAAAATACATCATCTGATAAATTTGCAATAGAACCTCTGGCATATACTATACCGCCTACCATACCGACACAAGCTCTATCACCTAAAACAGAGGGCATATTTTCACAATTTAAACCGCAAATAACCGCAATACCGCCACCCATAAATTCAAAAGAAAATGAGCCTGTTGAGCCTAATACCCACAATTCCGGAGCAACAAACTTCGGGTCTTTTTTCATTAAAGCACCCGAACGTGTTCCGACGTTTCCTGCTATATAAATTTTTCCCGATGCGGCACAGTGTCCTGTTGTATCACCGGAATCTCCCAGAACAACAATTTTTGCACCTGAGTTTAACCAGCCTGTATCTGCGGGGGCAGAACCTTCAACATAAATATTTGTACCGCAAGCACCCATAGCGCCGACACGTTGTCCGGGGTTTTTAATATAAAAATTTAATTCTTCTCCGGTTTTAGACCAAAGAGAACCGCCGATATTATGTTGACCGCAGGCATTTATTTCAAAATCGGTATAACCTTTTTCAACACCCGCCCAAATTTCCTGCATTAAATTTTGGGTAGATATTCTTTTATTGTTTTCAATTGTGTTTATTACTTTTTTCATAATTTCCCTTTTGCTCCTGTCAAATTCTCCTTTGGCAAGAATTTGAAACGTCGCTATTGTAATGCTCAACGTCAAACTCACCGTTTGCCGTTTCCGCACCGGCTGCGCCTTTTAACAAGCGTATTGTATATTTAACCTTTCCGCAACGTTTTTATCAACACATACGAGAGCGTCAGACCTTCCGATTGGCAGAGTAGAATTTCCGACGGGTGCAAGAAGTTTTTTGAGCTCTATATCTGTTGCACATATATAATTAACAATGTTTTCCGCAACCCTATCAACATCAAGCCTTTGCATTAATTTAGGGTTTTGAGTTGTTATTCCTATAGGACATTTACCTGTATTGCAACCGTTGCATTTTCCGAAATCATTTCCGACACAACCTGCGATTTGGAGTATTAATTTTCCGATAAATACACCGCTGGCACCTAAACATATCATTTTAAAGGCATCGGCAGCTAAGTTTCCGTTCATACCTATTCCGCCGCCTGCGAATATCGGGATTTGCCCTTGTTTTCCCTGATGAACAGCCGCCAAATAACAATCTCTCAACTTTGAAACAATAGGGTGACCCGTATGATTAAGGGAAATTTCGTGGGCAGCTCCCGTTCCGCCTGCGATGCCGTCTATAAAGAAACCGCCCACTATGTTATACGGATCACGAAGAAGATTGTTATAAACACTGACACTTGTGGCAGATGCGGCAACTTTTATTGCAACCGGAACTTTGAATTTAAAAGCACAGTTCATAGATAAAAACATCTTCTGAACACTTTCTTCAATGGAATAGAGTCCTTGGTGATTAGGAGGTGAAAGTAAATCAGCTTTCGGAACACCTCTTATTTCTTGAATAAGTTTTACGTTTTTTTCCGCCATTAACAAACCGCCGTCACCGGGTTTTGCACCTTGGCCTATTTTAATTAAGATTCCCGCAGGATCTTCTTGCATATAAGGCATTGAATTTATGATTCTGTTCCACCCGAAATGTCCTGAGGCAATTTGCAAAATCATATATTTTAAATATTTTGACCTTAACAATTTGTCGGGGATTCCGCCTTCACCTGTTGCCATCCTTATCGGAATATGTTTAACTTCGTTTAAATATGCCGTTGCAATTGCTATTGCTTCCCACATTCTCGGGGATAAGGCACCGATTGACATATCGGAAAACATAATAGGATATATTGAAGTATTAACGGGTAAATTTTCCTGTTTTTTTTCTTTTAATTCGCCGTTTATGTTGTCACTGTCTGCTTCAAAATTAAGCTTATCCGCACTCACAACTCTGCCTAAATTAGTTCTGAGGTCAAATGTATGACGCAGGGCATCCAGTGACGGGTCTGTCATTTGTGAAATTCTTCCGACTTTAATTTTGTCTAAAGTTCTGCCTTCGGTATGAATATTATTTCTTCCGCCACGTTTTACGCTTTGAGCGGTATTTGCTCTATATCTTGTTCCGAATATTTCCGTTCTGTTTCTGACAACCTTAATAGCGCCATTTGGGCAAACTTTTGTACAAATTCCGCATCCCCTGCAAAAACTATGAGCATCTATTACTTGTTTTATAACAGGAATTGCTTTTTGGTCTTCATCAATTTGAAAGCCTTGTTCATTAGATATTGCCTGAACTTTTTTTCTTTTTTGAACGTCAACTTTTATGGCACCGAATGAACACGCTGCGACACAATGCCCGCATAGCATACATTTTGAACTATCATATTCTATAATCCAAGGTAGGTCGTCTTTTGAAATACTGTTTATGTTTATATCCGTCATTGAGCAATCCTTTGAATATTTAAGTCATTATCTACAACGATAAGCTCACGTTCGTTTGTATATATATCTTTTGTAATATCTCTGTCGGGCAAAATTTCGTTTGCGCCTGTTACTTCTGATGTCATAACAACAATATCTTTGTCTTTACAAATAACAGTCGGTCTTAATTTTTTTGAATCAACCACATTAAACATAATTCCGTTCGGAAGAACCCCGATTGTTGTGTTTGGGCCGTTAATTTCCAAATTTTGCAAAGATGATTTTATTCTTTCCAAAACATTTTTATTATCTCTTTTTTCCATTTCGTCAAACGGAAGCGGAGTTAAAACGTGTTTGTAGTATTTTAGAGGCCATTTTAAAATTTTATGAATATAATGAAGCGTATACAAAAAACATTGAGAATCGGATTCAAAACCGATATAACCTCTATGGAGTTTTTGCTGCATTAATTTATTTTTTTCATAAAAAGTGTTTTCGCCGTTTGTTAAAGTTGTATATCCCTGCAAAAAGAAAGGGTGCGCAGCATAGCGGACAATATCATAATTTGTGTTTTGTCTGCATTGGGCTGTTATTATTTTTGCTCTTAGATTAACTTCTTCGCTTTGCAAGTTGAAATATTTGCCTATGTCATTGGGGTCGCCTATTTCTTTTAAAGAAATTACATCAGGATAAAAAGAATATACAAAACCTTCTTTATTCTTTTCTAAATAAGAACGCAGTTTTAGTCTTGTATCAAGAAGCAACTCTTCTTTTTCTTCGTATGATGCATTTTTGTAGTTTTTTGGGTATTGGAAAACCTCAAAAACATAATTTGGCATTGTTTCTATTTTTAAAGATTTATCGGGATAAACCTCAGGAGTATATTGAAATACTCTTACAAAACCGATTTTATGAAGAAGGTCTTCTGCGTATTTCATACCTTCATCTGTAACCGCCATGGATAAAATCGGTAAATCCTTATAATTTTCAAAAATTCCGCCTAAATCTTGCATAATAAAGGCAAAACCCGAATTATCGTGCCCTTTTTGTTGTGAACGCATTAATTTTAATGCAAGACTCGGATGTATGTAATGTTTTGACTTAATTGAACCTATTCTGCACATAATTTAATTATGTATCGGGCTTTTTACAGGGTCAATTTTCAGATTTTATTAAGTTTCCTAAAGTTTTTAAAAATTTAGCCTTTTTTTGTTGTTTTGTGTTTAATTTTTGATTTTTTGGATAAAATTACGAAAAATTTTTTAAATTTTGATTAAAAATCAGGTTAAAACGTTCAAAAAATTTATAAAAACTTTTTGTTTTACATTTGTTAATAAATAAAGTGCTTCAAGCTTCAAAAGATTGCTCCTGTGAAATTAAAGATTTCTACGTCGCTCTCGTCCGGTGTCGTCTTGTCCGCCAGACCTCATCGGTCTGTCGTCTGCATGCATCAACGCACCTTTGTTTTTATCTGCATTCGCCAAGCCAAGTCAGGCTAGGCTCATTTGATAAAAGATTGGAGATAACGTCGCCAAACTTGAACTTTTTATATCAAAATTTTATTGACTCTTTATTAGATAAAATTTTTATTTCCTCTGTTAGAAAATATTTTTGTTTGTCATACTGAACTGACAAAAAAATAGTATAAACGTAATTTTCTGTCACCCTGAACTTGTTTCAGGGTCTTGTCAACAAAAGCATTTACACAAAAATTTTAAGATTCTGAAATAAATTCAGAATGACAAAATTATTGTTATTATTACATCTTACCATTGTTCGGATAAATCTTTAAACTCGGGGTTCATTTCTTTAATCAAATTTATTTTCCATTGTCTATGCCAACGCTTTAATTGTTTTTCTCTGTTCAATGCAGATTCAACATCTTCTGTTAATTCGTAATAAACTAATCTATCAACATTATATTTTTTAGTAAAACCTTCAACAACTTTATTTTTATGTTCCCAAATTCTTTTTTGTAAATCTCCAGTTACACCAATATAAAATGTTGTTTCATTGTAATTTGTCAAAATATATACTGCATAAGTTTTGTTCATAGATTTATTGTAACATGCGCAGATTATAAGATGCTGAAACAAGTTCAGCATGACAGAAAGGAAAAATTATGACTAAAAAATAGGGCTTATTATCAAAATACTAAAAGAAACTGTTTCAGAAAAAGAAATTGATAGAAAGCGTGCAGAATATATCGCACTACTTTTGAAGTGGAAAATGAAAGAAATATTAGAAAACAAAAAATAATTATAATCATAAAGGGAGTCGACCTTTTGAAAAGCCCATAAAATAAGGCTTTTTCTGTTTTGTTCTGCATAAATATTGTAATTATAAATTAAAAAGCCTGTAAAAACAATGATTTTTACAGGTTCTTATAAATAAAGTTCGGTTTTAAAATAATCTGGAGATGGTGGGCAGTCGCTTAATTTTTTTTTAGACCTAAAGGTCTTAAAAATTCTACGCTTGCTGCACCCATCAGAGTATGTTTCGCTAAGACTCAACAACTCTGAATGTGGCTCAAACCCACGTGACAATGCTTTGCATTGTGTGGGTTCAACTTCCGCAATATTTGATAATAAAATTATAAAAGATTGCTCCTGTGAAATCAAAGATTTCTACGTCGCTCTCGTCCAGTGTCGAGCTGTCTGCCGTTGCTCATCGCAACGCCATCACGCTCTCACATCCGTTGGCTTTTTCGCTTTCAGCTACTCCGACAGAGTACGCTTCAAGCTTCAAAAGATTGGAGATGGTGGGAGTCGAACCCACGTCCGAAATGATACCGAAATAATCTCTACATTCATAGGTACTTTTATACTCGGATAATAACAGGAAAATTACCACAACCAATTAAAATCCAAAGGTGTTTTTAAAGAACATCAACTTCATCTAACTAAAACTTGACACAAACCGCTAAATGAAAATTTGTGCTGTACTTGCATAATTTACCCTACAAACCGGCAAGTTGGGCCTATAGAGTGGCTGTCGCTCTCGTCTGTGTAGACTACGCAGCGATTGCACGAGGTGCAAAATCAGCTTTTACAACGTTATTAGCGTTTATTTTTTTGAAAAGTTTAACAAGTTATTCGGCTTGGAATGCAACTATGACGATAAACTTCACCCCGTCGAAACCAAAAACATCCCCACGAGCGAAAAAATTTCTTACAAAATTTGTTTTTTGTTTGAAATTTTGAGCGAGTCTTTAGAAAATGAGAGCGTGGCGGCGGATTGTGGAAATCCGACGGACAGCTCGAAATTGGACTCGAGCGAAAAAATTTCTTACAAAATTTGTTTTTTGTTTGAAATTTTGAGCGAGTCTTTAGAAAATGAGAGCGTGGCGGCGGATTGTGGAAATCCGACGGACAGCTCGAAATTGGACTCGAGCGAAAAAATTTCTTACAAAATTTGTTTATCTTTGGCTAAATTTTCAATGTACTAATTTTATTTTACCACGTTTTTTATTAATTTAAACTATAATGCTCATCTGTTCCGCCTGTTTTTATAAGGTTATATTTATCCGCTAATTCAAACGGCAGTTTTCTTGATGAAAATTTTACAACGGCACGAAATCTGTCATAAGGATAATATGTTTCAATTCCATCTATACCCAATTTTTTAAGACATTTTACATAATGGGACAAATTAAAAACATTACAACAACAAGGATGAGCCAAAACAGCAATTCCGCCTGCTTTATGAATTGCATTGATTACGTTTTTCGGATGACGCATTTTAAATATTCTTATTAAATCATCACTGCATTCTTTTTTATTTTTACCGCAGAGTTTATTTAGTTCGGGATTATCTATATCAATACCGTAACCTAAAATATGTAAAAGCGAAAACCTGAAAAAACAATCAAATTCAACACCTTTTATTAATATCGGGTCGTTTTTATATTTTGAATTCTTATAACCTTCAAGACAGTTATGGTCAGTAATAGAAATATATTTTATGTTTTTTTCTTTTGCCTGTTCGATTAATTTATCAAAATTTTCTCTGCCATCAGAGTAATCTGAATGAATGTGCAGATTTATTTTATTATTTAAAAAATCTTCCTCTTTGAAACTCAAAAAAAGTTCTTTTATATACATTATTTAACCTATATAATTATTTGCTTAAAATATTATAATACAATGAAAAGGATAATAAAATGAATAGAATCGTTTTGTTTTATAAATTATGCTGGAAATTTCTTCAAAGATATTTTTTAGAATATTTTGTAGAATATATTAAGCCGTTTTTATTATTCTGTTTGAGTTTGATTTTTATACCTTTATGCAAATTTTCACCTGTTTTTGCAATTTTTGCATTTTTAATTACAATTCCTGTCTGTTGTTATACAATATGGAAAATGTATTTGATTAATTATGCTATAATCCCTGCAAGTTATATTTTTTTAAAAAAAGGTGCAAGTATCAGTTTTAAAGATATAGTTAAGAGTATTGACCAAAAAAGTTTAATTTCTTTTCTTTTGTTTACTTTTTTCTTAAGCTTGGGTGTTAGTTTTATTTTTCTTTTATTGTTTTTTGCCTTGCAAAATAATATGCCTGCGTTTTTTATTTTATTAATTGCAATTTGGGTTTTTCTTTTACCTTTTTGTTGTCTTTATTTACAGGCTTTTTATTTTAAAAAGGAAAAAGAAAATTATTTCGATATAATAAAAAAATGTTATTCAAAAGTAAATATGGAATGTATTTTAATAATAATCAGCTATGCAATTTTAAGTATTATTGCAAATATTATTCCGATAATATCAATATTTATCAGTGTTTTTGTTTTACCGATAGCATTCATATCTATTTTTACTTTTTGGTATTATTCAAGATTAGATAAATAATATTAAGAAGCTTTTTTATTTGTATCATCGTTTTTATATAAATCTTGATAAAATTCTCTTAAGCTGTTGGATGAATTTTTAATTCTTTCCAAGAATGTCATAAAAAAGCTTTTCTTTTTGCTTTTATTATTTGTTGTTTCAAATGCTGAATCATAACCGTATTCATATGAATTTGCCGGTTTTTTATTTGCTGAAGCTTTTGAAGTTGGGGTATTATTATATTTTTGAGAATATTTTTTATTATTGTTTGAATAATTATAATTATTGTTTTTAGCGGTTGTTTTATCTGTCATATCAACAACTTTATTTGCATAATTTTTATTGTTTAAGTTGCTTGAACACATATAACCTATACCTAAATTTGCAAATTCGGAATAAGTCATTGTGTATTCTTTATTGTTATCCCAAGGATTTATAAATGTAACGGTATCAGCTGTAATATTTGTGATAGAAAGGGCGTGTCCGCCATTACCTACATCAAGAGAATAATCTGTTCCGTTGGTTAAAGTTCCTCTGTGTTCTCCATTATAAATACCGAAGGTTAAAGATGTATTTCCTGATTTATAAGCATTTTGTAAAATATTGTACACTTCATTAGCTTCTAAATCTTTTATATTTCCTTTGCTATCAGTGTTGTAATATTCTTGTGATTCTATTCCTGTTAAATAATAAATCATTTGAGAAGGAAAACCACCGTTTTCAATACTGCTTGCTGCATTTTGGATATTTGGGTTAGATGAATTAACTTTTACTTTTCCTGATTTAATATCTTTTAAGAGTTTTTCTGTTGCTAATTCAAAAGCTAAAACATCGTTATCACCATTTGAATATGAATCAGATAAATTGTTATCAGTGTCATATTTTGCTATTTCATTTGCGGTTAAAGTATAGCTTGCACCTACACCTTTAAAAGAAATTGTTACCGAATTGTCATCATTGATTGTAATAGCATCTTCTATAACTTTTTTACCTGCATCTGTGGAATTTAGTGAATTTAAGGCAACCAAAAGCCAGCAATCACCGCTGTTTCCTTGTAACACTTGTTCATCTATTTTACCGTTTATACCGTTTACTGTTCTTTTGTTTGTATTTGTATCTGCAGCTTTATTTATATCGGCGTCTGTGTCTGTGTCTGTATTTATATCTGTATCAGTATCAATATCCGTAGTATCATCTTTATACGGGAATATATCTTCAGGAACAACGTTAGGGAAATTATCTATAAAATCTCTGGGATCAACACCTTTTGGTCCTACATATTCTCTTTTATGTCTTCCGTGGTGTTTATGTATTGTATAATCTCCGCCTTTGTATTTATAACGGGAAACACCATCCGGTATATCATTATAATCTATTTTTGAATCTTCCCAATCAGAAGGAAAACTTTCGCCATCTTCTCTAAAGATATCAAAAATCTTTGGTTCTTCTTGATTAGCTTTTTGTTTTTCAAATATGCTTTCTTCTTGATTTACAGATTTAGATTCGATTTTACTGTGTTCATTAGGAGTAAATGAATATAATTCTTGTCTGATTTCCATTGAATATCTCTCGCTATATTACATAATTTTTTGCACAAATTTAATATGTTATATATATAAAGTATATAAACATATATAAATTGATAATAATCGGAAATCAGGTTTACATTTTTTAATATATTTTATTCTTCAAGAGAAGTTTTATATTCTTCTATTACTTTTAAACAAGTCTTAAAAAATCCCGTAGAAGTAAAATGGCCGCGTTTGTTATGCTTATCCATAACTTTATATAAATCTTTATTTAATTCTTTTGCTTCTTGGAGTAATTTTTCAATTTCTTCTTCTGTTGGTTGTTTTTCAATAGTCATCCACGGTGTTTTACTATCTTTTTCTGCCGAATTTATTCTTCCTCTTGCGTATGGTTCTGTTATTTTTGCAATCAAGTCTTTTAATTCGGGTGAAATTTCTTCATAAAAATACATTGTCACAGGGTCTTCTCTTTTAATCCAGTCTTCAATTTTATCCGGTATTTTAAAAGAAAATAAAGCGGGAGTTTTATTCATTAATTTGTTTAACATATAAATTAATCCGTAATCACCTTTTACATTTAACGAAACTCTTTCAACAGATTCACCTTTCATTTTTTTGGCTTTTTTAGGATTAGACATATATATCCAATTATTTTGTATTTTGTATTTTGAACCGGTTAATACAAGATAAGGCATTTCTGTAAATGATAACAATTTATCAAATCGTCCGCTGTAATTTTCGTCGTATTTTACGGCATATTTTTCTGTTCTTCTTATCTGAGAATACATATCCGCTAAAATACTATCCCAATCATCAGAGTTGGATATTTTGGAATATTTTTCTTTTAATTCATCTTTTGATAATTTTTTTGGTAATATATCATCTTCAGATGTTGACTCTGCATCTTTTAGAGCAAGTATTATGTTTATTACCATATTTAATTTTTTCGCATTATCGAACGGCATATTATTATTTTTGGCATATTCAACAGCATCTGAAATAAATTCATCTCCGTATTTGTTTCTTAAATTAATATAACCATTTATATGTAATAAAGAAACATCACTTATACCAAGATTTTTAACAAATTCTACGGTATTTAATATTACTTCTTTTCCATAATCTCTCAGCATATTTATGTATAATATTAAATCTTCGGAAGGGAAATTGTTTTCTTCCATATCTTTAATGATTTGTTGGGTTTTTTCGGGAGTATATCCGTTATTAATTAAATCTATTGCATCGTAAAAACCAATATTTAAACCAATTTCAGAAGCTTTTTGTATAAAATCTTCGATTTGTTTTAATTTTTCTTCATTGTATTTTAATTTTGATGCAATATTTTCTATTCCTTCAATACTTTTGTATTCAAGTCTTTTTTTATATTCTTTGTATTCTATATCAATAATTCTTATTTCGTATTTTTTGCGTTTTAGAGCTTCATGCATTTTAGTTTTATCATTAGAAATAATATTAAATAAAAAATCTTCACATCCTACAGTGGTTCTATTAAAAGCGGAAATAGTATCTAATTCTTCTTCGGATAAATCTTCTCTAATCAAACTTGCAATATTATAATAGCTCACTCTTTGCTCACCATCCGAATTAATTCTTTTATTAAGTTGAAACATTTGTTCGATTTTATCTTTGTTGTCGCCTAATACTGAAATAATATCCGTAGCATCTTGTGGTTCTAAGTCATATTGCTCCATTAGACCAAGAATTGCGGTTTGATTTTCTGTAATAAAATCTTTATCATAATCTTCACTCTCTAAATATTCACTCAGTTCTTTTTTATAATCTCTTTTTGTAGGATTAGATGAAAAAGAAACAGTATCGCGAGATAATTGTTTTAATCCGAGATTATATTTTTTTGCATTGTTTTGTTTTTTAAAACTCAGATTCTTAAGATTTAACAGATTAATGGCATTCATTTTTTTATTCCTTTTTTATTAAAATATAAAAATATTAAGAATAAAAATTGCTAAAAAATAAGAGTGGTATTAAGAAATATTAAATTAAACTTTTTTATGTTGTTGAATTAAAACCATAATAACGGATACGTCAGCAGGTTTTACACCGCCAATTCTGAGAGCTTGTCCTATTGTTTTTGGTTTTATTTTAATTAGTTTTTCTTTTGATTCGGTTGAAATTTGTTTAATGTTTTCATAATTAAAATCGTCGGGGATTTTTATTTTTTCGATTTTTTCCTGATTATTTATTGTTTCAATTTGTCTTTTTATATATCCTTGGTATTTTATTAAAACTTCAGATTGTTCTAAAATATCACGAATTAGGTATTTATCATCTGTATTAATTTCTTCTTCATATCCTAATTCCTTAATAATATCAAGGTTAATATTCGGTCTTTTTAATAAATTATAGGCTGAAGTTGATAATTCCAGTCCTTCATTGTATTTCGATAAAATTTCTTGATTTTCAATATTTGCTGTTATTTTAAAATCTTTTAATTTTTGTATTTGTTTTTCTATTTCTTGTTCTTTTAATCTTTTTCTTTGTATATCGCACTCTTTTACTAATCCTTCATTATAACCGATTTCGGATAATCTTAAATCAGCGTTATCCTGTCTTAATATTAATCGGTATTCACTGCGGGAAGTAAGCATTCTGTAGGGTTCATCAATATCTTTTGTAATAAGGTCATCTATCAAAGTTCCTATATAAGAATTTGCTCTTGTAACTTTTATATATTCTTTATTATCTAAGTAGTTTTTAGCATTTATTCCGGCAATCAAGCCTTGTGCTGCAGCTTCTTCGTAACCTGATGTACCATTTATTTGTCCTGCTAAAAATAATCCTTTTATTTTTTTGGTCATTAAACCGCAATCTAATTCAAGGGCGCAAACACTATCATATTCAACAGCATAAGCAGGTTTAATAACAGAAACATTTTCCAACCCCGGTAAGCTGTGTATCATTTTAAATTGAGCTTCTACGGGTAAGCTTGTGGAAAAACCTTGGATATAATATTCATAAGTGTTTATTCCTTCGGGTTCAATAAAAATATGATGAGAAGGGTTGTGCGCAAATCGAACAACTTTATCTTCTATAGAAGGACAATATCTTGGTCCCCTGCCTGTAATAAGTCCGCTATAAAGAGGGGATAAATGAAGATTTTCTTTTATTATTGTGTGGGTTAATTCGTTTGTTTTTGTTAAATAACAAGGGTATTGTTTTCTGATTGGGCGATTAGGCTTATAACTAAAGAAATAAGGCATACCATTTTTTACTTCATCTCCGGGGTGAAGCTCGAGTTTTGAAAAATCAAGTGTTCTTCCGTCTATTCTTGCAGGTGTACCTGTTTTTAATTTTCTGACAGTAAATCCCAGTTTTTTTAGTGAATCAGATAATCCGTATGCCGCACGTTCGCCCATTCTGCCTGAAGGGTGAGATTTTTGACCTATGAATATTCTGCCATCCAGACTCGTTCCCGTTGTTAAAATTACCACAGGAGAATAATATTCAATACCTAATTCATCAACAACACCTTTTATGGAATTATTTTCAACTATTAAATCAGTGATTTGTATTTGTTTTAAGGTGATATTTTGTTCGTTTTCAACATATTTTCTTGCCAGATATTTATATTCTTTTTTATCGGATTGAGCTCTTAAAGCTCTGACTGCAGGACCTTTGGATGAATTTAGGGTTTTTAATTGCATATATGTAGAATCAGCCAATTCTGCCATAACACCGCCAAGCGCATCTATTTCTCTAACTAAATTAGATTTTGCAGGGCCTCCGATTGCGGGATTACATGGCATCAAGCCTATATTTTCTATATTTAAAGTTGCAAGCATAGTTTTTAAACCCAATCTTGCGGAAGATATTGAAGCTTCAATTCCCGCATGACCTGCGCCGACTACTATGCAATCAAATTTAAAATCATTGGCAATATTTTCTAAATTCATTATTAATATTTATCCTTTAAGGTTACATAATATTCTACATCAAAAATATTATAATTATTGAAATATTGGGATAAATATCATATATTAATTTTGAGATTTTTATATAGGTTTTTATTTATCAATGATTAAATTAGTTATTTTATTTATTATAGTAGTTATTATTGCCTATGTTTTTTTTATCTTTAATAACAGCAGATAAAGAGCTTGAAAAAATAAATAAAGATTATAAAAAGACTTGTAAACAAATTAAATATGATGAAAAAACCTATGATAAATTTGAAGAATATATGGATTTTTTAAAATTAAATAATTTTAAAAACAAGTATACTACAGAAGATTATATAAAGGAACTTGAATTATGTAATAAGTTTTTAGAAAAAAATCCTGATTTTAATGATTTAATACTAATACATAAAATTTCTCTTTTAATCGAATTAAAAAAATATGATGAAGCTCTTAAAAATTATAAAATTTTAGTCAATAAAAATCCTGAAAAAAGTTCCGTACATATACTTGCCGAATGCTATGCAGGACTTAATGATAAAGAAAAAGCATTTGAATTGATAAATCAAAAATATGAAAAAGAAAAAAAGACAGTACTTATTACATAACAGTCGGAAAAATCTATTATATTTTAGAAAATTATAAAGAAGCAATAGAAAACTATTCAACTGCAATTGAACTGGAAAAATCAAGTCCTTATGGTGAATCAACAGCTTTTTATCTCAATAGAGCAAAAGCTTATAAAGCAATAAATGATATTGAAAAATACAATTTAGATATGCAAAAAGTTGAAGAATTAAAAGAATATAACCGTAAGAAATTCGCCGAAATAGAAAATAAAAGCAAATAAATTAATTTTGTTTTTATAAGATACAAGCACCTTCTTTTTCTATCGGGAGATTTAAGAAATTACTTTTTACGTTAAAATAATTCCAACTTGATGCAACTATTTCTTTTATTTCACTGGCACCGATTCCGTTATAAATAACAAGAACAGAAGGTCCTGCACCGCAAAGTACCGTTCCTATAACACCGTTTGTGTGTTTTAAATTATTCATAATATCAGCCAACCCCGGAACTAATTTTTCTCTGTAGGGTTGATGTAATTTATCTTTAAGAGCTAATTTAAGCAGTTCTTCATCTTTATTATATAATGCATCAACAAACATAGCACTTCTTTTAAGATTATAAACAGCTGATGACATAGGAACTTCTTTTGGAAGAACCGAACGGGAAATTTCGGTATTTAATTCGTAATCCGGAACACAAACCATTAATTTCCAACCGTCATCCCAAGGTAATTTTCTATATACAATAGAACCATCTTCTTCCCAAGATGACATTGTAACACCACCCACAAAAGCAGGCGCAATATTATCAGGATGTCCTTCTATTTCTGTTGCAATAGACATAAGAATTTTTTCATCCGCAGGTCTGCCGAGTAATTCGTTTGCAGCTATCAATCCACCGACTATAACAGAGGCGGATGAACCTAAACCTCTTGAAACAGGGATTTGTGTTCTTACGGTTATTTTTAATTCGTTTGGAACTTGTCCTATAAAATTGTAAAGTAATTCTATTGCTTTATATATTATATTATTTTTATCTGTCGGAATATCAATTATATTATCGTCATTATTTTTTTCGTTTATGATATTAACTTCTATTCCGCTTCCGGGAAGCACTGTTTCTTCCAGTGAAATAATATTATATAACGGTAACGCCAAACCAAAAGAATCAAATCCCGGTCCTAAATTTGCTATTGTTGCTGGTGTTTTAACACTTACTTTCATAATTAATTCCTTGTTTTATACTTTAACAGGCATAATTAAACATATGTAATTATCTTTATCTTCAACAGGTTTAAAAATAGTTGCCGCCAACACATCAGCAATTTCTATCATTATTTCCGATGTATCCATATTTTTTAAACCGTCAAGAACATATTTATAATTAAATGCCGTTAAAATATCTTCCTGTTCATATTTAATATCTATATAGTCTTTTGAACTTCCTGCATCGGGTGTATCAGCAGAAATTTCCAGTTGTCCTTGGGTGAAATTAAATTTAACAACGTTTGTTCTTTCACTAACCATGACAGAAACTCTTTCTATAACGTTTATCAATTCAACCCTGTCAGCTATTATTTTTTTATCGTTATTAACAGGGATTAATTGTTGATATTTAGGATAACTTCCTTCAATAAGACGTGATTGGAAAGATAAATTTTCAAATTCAAAAAGAACTTTATTTTTTGAAAATTTAATTGTTATATCTTCATCATCTATCATTGTTGAAATTCTTTGCACTTCCGATAGTGTTTTTCCGGGAACAATAAAATCGACTTGTTCTTCGATAGGATTTTGTATTTCTTTTTGTATTCTTGTTAATCTGTTACCATCAGTTGCAGCTAATTCAAGCACACTACCCGTAACATTAAAAGAAACACCCGTTAAAACAGCTTGAGTTTCTTGTGTTGATACTGCAAATAAAACTTGTTTTAATGATTTTGAAAATTCGTTTTTATTTAATACTATTGTTTTAAATTCATCCGCTTGTGCTGCGGGATTACTTTTTGGAAATTCTTCAGGATTTATACTTATCAGATGAAATTCTGTTTTTCCGCTTTTAATTAAAACATTATTAGAATCGTTTTCTGTTTTTATTTTAACTTCAGAAGAATACAATCTGGAAACTATTTCTGCAGTTTTCTTTGCGTTTAATGTAACAGAACCTTCTTCTATAACTTCCGCTTTTGTTTTATATTCAATAGCTAAATTTAAATCGGTTGCAGTAAGTTTAATTCTGTCTGAGGATACCGTTTCTATTAATATATTAGATAAAACAGGTTGAATAGCTCTTTGTGCAGTAATTTTTTCAACTATTTTAATACTGTTTGCAAAATCTTCCTTATTTAAAATAATTTCCATATAACGATTCTCCTTATATAAAAAATTATATTATAAACATAATTTTAAAAAACACATAGCTATTTGCTTTTCAAATTATATTATAAATTAAATATTTTTTATATTTTATAAAGAATTAATAATTTATAATAAAGACAGAATATTTGTGTAAAACTATTCAAAAGTATTATAAAATAAGCTTTTTTTGTTTTGTATTTCTTGTGTAAAAATAATCTTTTTTTATAACAAAAATTCAACAACTAAAAAATAATAATTTTTAAAAATTTTCTTTTTGATTTCCTTTTTATTTTTAAAATATTATCTATAATTTAATGTGTTGTATATTTTAATAGTTAAACAAGGAGTTGTTTAAAAGTTGTTTTAAAAAAATATGTTGAAAATTTTTTAAAATTCCACAACTTTTAAACAGGGTTTTAAACAGAAAGAATTAATTAATCATTTTTAATTTTTTGCCCTTTTAAATATTTTAATGTAGAATATTTAAATACCAAGTAAAAGAAAGGTTTTTATTTATGTGTGCCGTTAAGGAAAAGACTGATAAAGATATTGATGAAAAAGCCATCCAAGAAGGAAAAAACAAAGCCTTAAAAATGGCATTAGATAAAATTGAAAAAGATTACGGAAAAGGTTCAATCATGCGCCTTGGTGATAAAGCAAGCGTTGATTGTGAATGTATTCCGACAGGTGCTTTGGCACTCGATATAGCGTTAGGAATAGGCGGTGTACCCAGAGGCAGAATCATAGAAATATATGGTCCTGAATCATCAGGTAAAACAACTCTCGCTCAACACATTGTTGCAAATGCACAAAAAAAAGGCGGTATTGCAGCGTATATTGATGCAGAACACGCACTTGATCCTGAATATGCAAGAAACTTAGGTGTAGATGTTGATCAATTATTAATTTCTCAACCCGACACAGGTGAACAAGCACTTGAAATTACGGAAGAACTTGTACGTTCCGGTGCAATTGATATTATTGTAATTGATTCTGTTGCAGCACTTGTTCCAAAAGCTGAAATTGAAAAAGCTATGGAAGATCAACAAATGGGCTTACAGGCACGTCTTATGTCAAAAGCGTTAAGAAAATTAACCGCAATTGTTGCAAAAACAAATACAACAGTTATTTTTATTAACCAATTAAGACAAAAAATCGGAATCATGTTCGGAAACCCTGAAACAACAACAGGTGGTAATGCTTTAAAATACTATTCAACAGTTCGTTTGGATATAAGACGTTGTGATAGTGTAAAAAATAAAGACAACGAAGACATAGGAAACCGTGTCAGGGTGAAAGTTGTTAAAAATAAAGTAGCACCTCCTTTTAAAACCGCTGAATTTGATATTATATACGGAAAAGGTATCTGTGCTTTAGGTAACATTATTGATGTTGCGGTTAATTTTGATATTATTAAAAAATCCGGCGCATGGTTTAGCTATAACGATGAAAAACTCGGACAAGGCAGAGAAAAAGCAAAAGAATTTTTGGAACAAAATCCTCAAATTTTAAATGAAATCGAAACCAAAGTCAGAGAAAAAATAGCAAACAAAAACAAACCTCAAGAAGAATCAAAAGAAGAAAAGGCAGAATAATGAAAGGTATTGTGCTTGCTGCAGGAAACGGTTCGAGATTGTACCCTGCATCACTTCCTATATCAAAAATTCTTTTACCTGTTTACGATAAACCCATGATTTATTATCCTATTACAACTTTGCTTCTTGCAGGAATAAAAGATATTTTAATTATTACAAGTAAACGTGACATAGATAATTTTAAAGAATTATTAGGTGACGGAAGTGAAATCGGGGTTAAATTTTCCTATGCAATTCAGGAAAAACCGAGAGGTATTGCAGAAAGTTTTCTAATTGCAGAGGATTTTATTAAAAACGAACCCGTTGCACTTATTTTAGGAGATAATATTTTCCACGGTTTTGGTTTTTCTTCAATGCTAAAAACCGTGGGTAAAAGAACACAAGGTGCAACAGTATTCGGATATCTGGTTAATGATCCTGAAAGATTTGGTGTGGTGGAATTTGATAAAAACAATAAAGCAATTTCCATAGAAGAGAAGCCCGAAAACCCAAAATCTAATTACGCTGTTACAGGTTTGTATTTTTATGATAATCACGTTGTTGAATATGCTAAAACCCTAAAACCTTCTAAAAGAGGAGAATTAGAAATAACGGATTTGAATAAAATTTATCTTGAAAAGAATGAATTAACGGTTGAAATTTTAGGACGCGGTTTTGCGTGGTTAGATACGGGAACGTTTGAAAGTCTTTTACAGGCAGCTAATTTTATTCAATCAATGGAAATAAATACAGGTATGAAAATAGCTTCTATAGAAGAAGTGGCATGCCGCATGGGCTTTATTTCAAAAGAAAAACTTCTTGAAATTTCAAAAAGATACAAACAAAACGGATACGGGAAATATCTCGAAAAAATAAGCAAAACAATATAAATACCTGTTATTAAATAATTTATTTAATTTGCTTTTTTATATTCAATTTTTTTATATGCGTTATATTTGAATTTTTACAAATTCATAATACAAAGTATTTTAATTTAAATGAAAAATGAGCCAATAAATTAGCAACTTATTTTATTTTCAATTTTTATAATTTATACATCCCCATTAAAGGTATTTTATGCTTAATATTACAAACAAAATCAGAAATATAACTGTAAATTCCCCTAGTAATAAGCAAATTTATGCTTTAGGCGGTAAACTTGAGCAAACACTTTTAAATAATGAATCAAAACATATTGATAATTCTAAAAATAAAATTTCTTTTACTTCAAATTCAATAGGTCTTAATGAATTAGCAAATGCTTATTATATGAGACATAAAATATGTATGCCGCTTGATACTCCATCTTTTCCCGATAATAAAGAAAATACTGAACAAGATGAAAAGTTAAAAAAATTTGTATCAACCTTAAATTCACATATCAATAGTTTAATAATCGACGGATTTGCACCGGCAAGATTTATTACGTCAAATATTATTGCAGGACCAAATCTTTCTTCAAAACGGATATATGAAAATCCTGATGATATAACTATAGTGATTAATTCTCTTAAAGAATCAGGTATTGATACTATTGTATATTTTCGCAATTCTAAAGCCGATATGTACCAAGATTTTGTAAAAAACAATACAGATATTGATTTTATATCGCTTCCAAGTGAAGAAATTGAAGGCATAAAAAGAACTATAAATGGAGAAGAATGTGAAAAAGAATTTTTTGATTTTTTTGTTAAATTATCAGAATTGGTTAAAAGAAGAAAAATCTATTTAGGTTGTGATTATGGTTATTATTATACTTCAATAATGTTATATTATTTATCCGTATTTTGTGATGAATTTAAAGAAATCCTAAATGATGGAAGCATTTTGTCATATTTTCATCAAGCATATAAAAATATAGAAAAAAATTATAATTTATTAAAACGATATAAAGCACAAAACGAAGATGTTTAAATATTACAAAATGTAACAAATATTACAATTGTAACAAATAGCTAAAACACAATCATGCCATTCGTGTAATTCTTTAGAGCTATTTTTATATTTTAGTACTTACATTATTAAAATTATGTGTTATAATATTGACAAATGTTGTTAGTTGTGCATGTTAGGAGGTTAATATGACGCTTTCTACTAAAAAACTGGACAGGCAAACTGTTATCAAAGGCAAATTGGATGATGAATTCCAACACTACCTTAAAAGACAATGCCTTAGAACCACCTTTAACGGATTAGAATTAGAAACATTTAGTTGGTACAAGAAAGTTCTAGGTTTGGTTTAAGTTTAAGAAAAACAGGAGAAAATCCTGTTTTTTTATTTTAAAAACAGCAAAATAAAAACAAACACTAAAAAAGTTTTTCTATTGCTGTTTTAATATTTTCTGCTTTATAAATATAACTTCCTGCAACAAGAGAATTAACTCCTGTTTTAGTGCATATTTTTGATGTTATATCGTTTATTCCGCCATCTACTTGTATTATTAAATTTGGGTTTTTAGAATATTCTTTAATTATAGAAACTTTTTCTATACATTCTTCCATAAATTTTTGTCCGCCAAATCCGGGTTCAACTGTCATAATTAATACCAAATCTACCATATTAATAAAATCTTTTATGTCTTGTGCAGGGGTTTTTGGTTTTATGGAGATACCGACTTTTTTATTATTCGCTTTAATTTTTTCAATTGTTTTTATTGTATCTTCTTTTGTTGCTTCATAATGAAATGTGATTAAATCAGAACCTGCTTCCGCAAACGCATCGATATATCTAATCGGATTTTCTATCATTAAATGAGTATCCAAAAAAAGATTGGTCGCCTTTCTTATCGATTTTACAACAGGAACACCTATTGAAATATTTGGAACAAAATGACCGTCCATAACATCAATATGGAGCCAATCAACGTAAGGTTCAACCTTTTTAATATCTGTTTTTAAATCTGCAAAATCCGCAGATAAAATTGAAGGAGAAATTATAATTTTTTGATTCGTCATTATTTTATCCTTTTAAAAAGATATACTTTTCTTTTGTCATTTTCATAAAATTTTATCACAACAAAACCTGCTCTAAAAAACAAATCATTTTTTAACATACAGTAAGAAGCAACCTTTGTTTTTTGTTTTTTATAGTTCTTTTCATATATTATACAATTAAAATTGTTATCAAAAGGAAGCGAGGTATTGATTTTAAAATTATCAAAATATTGCGAACCGTCATTTGAGAAAATATAATCGTATTTTCTGATTTTATCCAAGTTTAAAATTTCTTCAATATTGATTACATTGACATCATAACCAAAATTCATCATCTGTATTATTTCATAAAGCTCAGAGTCATTTATTACCGCTATTTTATCGGTTTTTTTGATGAATTTTTTTGTATATTTAAACATATCGTATTCGTTTATTGATTGCTCGGAGGAAAAGGGTTTTTGAAATAATCTTTCTTTTAAGGTTGAGAGATTTTTATTAAAAATTCCCACCTTAACCAAAGTCAATAAAGGTAATCTTGTTAAAAATATTGAATACAAAATTAAATTCAAACATGCAAACAAAATTGCCAGATATTTTAATACTTTGTTTTGATAAATAAAAATTAAACTAAAACAGGAAATTAAAGTATATGTAACAAAAAATCTGACTGTATATGGAAAATATATTAAAGAAACACAAATAAGAATGTAATTTAAGATAAAAACAAAAGAAAAAATACCGATTAATTTATATCTTTTATTTTTTGTTCTAAAGAAATAAACAAGAGAAATAATTAAGCTTATAAAAAACAATAATCCTAAATGCGCAAAACCAATAACCCTTTCATCATATAACTGTTGATTATTATTTTGGAAAAGCATTTGATAGTTTTGTATATGTAAATTTGTAAATATGAATTTTTTACCGGCTTCTAAAATTTCATAAACAAAACCTCTTGAATAACCGAAAAAATCGTTAAATATAGAAACAAAATTAAAAATATATTCTTTTATTCCGTTAGAAATAACATGTTCTGCTTTTAAGGATATCGGAGAAATAAAGTCTTTAAAATCCAAAAAATTCAATATGTAATTGTATGAAGCAAAAATTAAAAAATTACCTAACAAAAATGAAAAATATTTAAAAATATAGGTTTTATTTTTTAAAACATAAAAAAGAAAAACCAAATAAGCGGGAAAAATTATTATTGCAGTTGTTTTTGTTCCTATTGCAAGAGCATAAGAAAGTGACGATAAAAAAAGATACAGATTCTTTTGATTTCTTTTGTAATTAAGTAATAAATAAACGGAAGATAATATTAAAGACGCAACAACAATATCTGTTTGCAAGGAAGATATTTGAACAAGAACAGCTCCGGTTGAGCAAACAATAAATATTGTAAACAGTGTTTTTCTGACCGAAAATTTTAGTTGTCTTAATATCAAATAAATTTGAAAAATAACATTAATAAAAGAAAAATAAGCCAAAAGGCCAAATCCTAAATCCGCAGTTAAAATATTCCTTTTAAAAAGATAAAAATAAGAATAAATTATTTCCGAATTAAATGGCATTACAATGTTTCTTGTTTGAGAAATATTAAAATGATGAAAGTTTTGATGTTTTATATAATAAAATATTCGAACAAAATGATAAGACCTGCTATCCGGTTCTATTGCAGGAGAACAAATTGAAACTACAAGCATTGAAAATAACATAAAACAAAAAAAGATAAATACTAAAAAAAGCAACTTATCTAATTTTAAACTGTTTTTTATTCTTGTTAATTCGTATTTTATATTCGGAAAATAAGCAGGGGTCTTTGTTTTAATGAAATAAGCATATGCAATTATTATTTCTATAATAGAAAGTATGGATACATTTTGAACATTAAATGCGGAAAACAAAGAAAGAATTTCCGAATTTAAAACTATTATAGAAAATAAAACAATATAAAAAATCGACAAAGTTCTAAAAAAAGAACACAAGATATATGTTAAAAGAATATTGATTAAACAAATAAAAAACATAAAATTATTATACAATATTTATTGAAAAACCGATAAATGTTTTCTTATAAAGTGTGTATAAAATAATTAAAGTTTTGCTCTTTAAATATACTGTTTTTTGAATCTGTATTTAAATTTAATTATTTTTTATTGTTCACTTTTTTACTTTGTACCACTTTATCTGTACGCAACAAGTTGCTACAGCTAAAGCGTTCTTCTTGGTTCAAACGCCACAAGCAAAAGAATGCTTTAGTCGTTGCAGCTTTAGCTGCTTACGAATAAAGTAGTACTGTGTGAAAAAGTGAACCGAAAAAAGAAAACTAGGCTCGGGTAACGTAAAGAACATACGATTTAATCAAAATTCCTCTCTTGTATTTTGCTTCACAAAAAACAGCATTACGCTTCACTTCGTTGTCGCTTCATTTGTTTTTTGCTGCTTCGGGTCTACGCTATCGCTTCGCCCTACGCAAAATACGCTCATTCTCTGAACT
>CAMOPX010000003.1 GCA_946622415.1 uncultured bacterium | reverse complement strand
AATGTTGCTTTATCCGATGCTGTGATATTTACATCTTTACCGCTAACGGTTGAACCTGATACTGTAGCTTTTTTGCCTTCTACTGTAGCTGTAGTTGCTGCTGATAATGTTGAATTTTTATATACTTGAGCTGTACTTGCAGCATGAACGTTTACAAGAGTATCTTTAGAAGTTACTTTTGAAGCATCAACAAAAACTTTGTCTCCTATTGATTGAACATTTGCATCATTTTTGCTATTGATTTCTGAATTTCTAACAACAACTTGTTTATCAGCCCCTACAAGCACGTTTCCGTTTGAATATTTGGTACCGTCAACAGTTATTATTGAATCGCCTTTAGCTTGAGTAGTATCTAATTTAGAATTTTCTAATTTAGTGTTTTTATTTGAATCTAATGTAATATTATTGGCTTTAACAGAAGTGTTTTCTACTATTAGATTGTTTTTTGAATATAAATTGGCAGGTCCTGCAGATTGAATTTCTGTATTTGCAGATACTTTTACTTGTCCTTTAACTGCATCTATACCAATTGCGCCATTTGAAGAATTTAATTTTGAATTTTCAACAAATACGTTTCCTGATTCTGATTTTACAAATACTTGAGAATTGCCGTTAATTTTAGAATTTTTAATTAACGCTTGTCCGTCTGAAATCAAATTTACAAAATTTGTTGCATTTGCTTCTGTATTTTTTAAGGTAACTTTATCAGCATTAAATGTATGAACATTATTACCGCTCAATTTTGAATCTATAACATTTACGTTTTTAGCATCTAATGAAACATTATTTTTTGCCGTAATTTCAGAATTTTTATTCACTTGAGCAGTTGATACATCAGATTTTACTGTTACACTGCCTTTTGATGATTTAAGTTTTGAATTTTGAACAAATGCTTTACCTTTTGTAGATTCTGCAAGAACTTCGTTTGCGCCGTTTACTGTAGAATTTTTGATTAGCATTTGGTTTGTTGATTTAACAGTTGCTTTATTTGATGCAGATACTGAAGCAGATGATAATGTTGCTTTATTTGATGCTGTGATATTTACATCTTTAGCATTAACGGTTGTATTAGATACTGTGGCTTTTTTACCGTTTATTGATAAATTATTTGTGGCAGTCAATTTTGCATTTTGAGAAGTTTGTGCGGTTGCATTTGCTTTTAATGTTAAATCATTTTGAGCATTAATATCACCGCCGAAAGCAAGTGTTTTATTACCTGTTATATAAATATTACCTTTATCATCCGCAACTAATTTTGTTGCTTTGATATTAGTATTTTTTAATTGAACGTATGAATCTGCCAATTTTGAATTAGCATTAATTTCTACATCTTTAGATTCAATTCCTGTACCTTTTATATTTGTGTTATCAATATTTATTGTTTTAACTGTTTTTGTTGCATCTGCAGTACTTGCTGTAGCAGAGGTTACTTTTCCGCTATCATCATATACAAAATTGAAGCCGTCTGCCGTAATAAGTTTTACGTTAGAAGCATCACCTGTAGTTTTTAAAATTGAATCTCTGTATACTATGTTATCTGAAATAACAGCGATTGATTTATCTGCAGTAATATGTGTACCGCCTGTACCATCAGTGTTTCCAAGCCAAATTGTTGCTGTTGAACCGTCTGATGATTTAACAAAATTAATATTTTTTCCTAAATTCTTTAATGATTCTTGATATGCAGCCATATCGGTTACACTGCTAAGGTTTTTAATTCCTTTAATATCTTTTGTTGAAACCGTGAATGAATTCAAATCAATTGTTGAACCTGCGCCCATTACAACACCGTTGGGGTTAATTAAAAGAACTTTACCTGTTGCAGCTGCATTTCCGCAATCAACTCCTGCCGAGCAGCCTTGTGTAATTTTACCGTATATAAACGAAGTTT
Source organism: uncultured bacterium (assembly GCA_946622415.1). Lineage (GTDB taxonomy): Bacteria > Cyanobacteriota > Vampirovibrionia > Gastranaerophilales > Gastranaerophilaceae > RUG14156. The sequence goes on along the minus strand of CAMOPX010000003.1, from coordinate 125,657 downwards.
CTTTTCCGATAACTCTGTTTATGATTGTTTGTGAACTGTTTGAAAATCCGTATTTAACTTCTTGGTTTTTCGGAACATTATATTTAACCCAATCAAGTTGACCAATTGCGCCTTTACCTGCATTTTTTGCCATATCTAATTGGAATTTTTCATCAGTAACGCTTGTCATGTTGATATTAGGAGTTTTAGAATCTATACTGCCCATATCAAGAGCATTTGAAGATGGAGCTGTGACATATACAAATGTCAAAACCGTAGCAAATAATGCTAATTTGTTCTTAAAATTTCTCATTGACTCTTATTATCCTTTCAAAAAAAATATAACTGCACTATATAATGTATATCTATGTAAAAACATTTAAATGCAATTATTTTACATAGGTTTGTAAAAATTTTACAAAAATTAATATTTCATATAACACCATCCGATACGCAAGAGTAAACATTGACTATATATCCTCTTATACGGCAAAAATGGCTATAACTTTAATAATTTTAATTACGTTTTAAAAAAACTTTACAATTTGTAAATTTAAAAACAAATAGAAAAATTTCTATTTGTTTTTAAATTTTTTGTTTTTAAATTTTATATTTTTAAACAATATTTTAATAATTATTAAGATATGTATTTAATTCCCACTGTGTAACACAGGTTCTGTATTTATCCCATTCGATATTTTTTGCCGTGATAAATTCATTTAATATGTGTTCGCCCAATGCATCTTTAATAACTTCATCACCTTCAAGTAAATTCACCGCTTCTATCAAGGTTCCCGGGAGTGATTCGATTTTTGCTTCTTTTAATTCATCTTTTGTCATTCCGTATATGTTTTCTTCAACTTGTGTCGGCGGTTCTATTTTATTTTCTATACCGTCTAAAATTGCACCCAAAATAACAGCTAAAGCAAGATACGGATTGCAGCTCGGATCGGGTGAACGTAATTCGATTCTTGTTGCAACACCGCGTTTTGCAGGAACTCTTATTAGTGCGGAACGATTTGCTAAACTCCACGCCAAATAAACAGGAGCTTCAAAACCCGGAACTATACGTTTATAACTGTTGACAATAGGATTTGTAACGGCAGTAAACGATTTAACGTGCTTTAAAACACCGCCTATTGAATACAATGCTTCTTTTGAAAGTTGATAAGGAGAATCGGGAGAATAGAATATATTTTCACCGTCCTTAAATAAGGATAAATTACAGTGCATGCCCGAACCGTTAATTCCATAAATCGGTTTTGGCATAAATGTTGCATGGACACCGTATTCGTTTGCAATACTTTTTACGACATATTTAAATGTGATTATGTTATCCGCAGCTTTTAGAGCATCCGTATATTTAAAATCTATTTCATGCTGACCGTCGGATACTTCATGGTGACTTGCTTCAATTTCAAAATTCATATCCTCTAAAATACCGACTATATCACGTCTGATATCTTCTCCCATGTCTGTCGGCGCTGCATCATAATATCCGCCTTTATCATGGGTAATCGTAGTCGCTCTGCCTTTTTCATCAAATTCAAATATAAAAAATTCGGCTTCAGGACCTACATTCATTTTGTAGCCCAATTTTTCCGCGCGTTTAAGCATTCTTTTTAAATTGCAGCGGGGACAACCTTCAAATGGGGTTCCGTCTGCATTATGAATATCACAGATTATTCTTGCGACGTTTTCACCGTTTTGCTCGCACCAAGGTAAAATCATAAAAGTATCCAAATCGGGATAAAAATACATATCGGAAGTTTCTATGCTGCGAAATCCTTTAATAGAAGAACCATCCAGCATAATTTCGTTATTCATGACTTTATCAAGTTGGCGAACAGGCATGCAAAGATTTTTTATAGCTCCGTTTATATCACAAAACTGTAATCTGATATATGCAACATTGTATTCTTCACACTGCTGTTTAATCTTTTGCTTTTTTTCGTCTAAATTTGACATTCTTTGCCTCCCGATAAATCTATTCTCATATTTTCCAATAATAATTATTATTTTACAACAAAAATTATGTGTTTTGATTTTGTCATTAATATATTATATATTTTATTCTATAATATATAAAGAAATACTTTAATAAGGGCAGAGGAATGTTTAGTAAAGAAAAAATCAATACAAAAAAAATAATACTTGTTGCCGTTTTGATTATTATCGCTTTTTTATTCGGGATTCTTTGTTCAATTTATTTCATATTTTTAAAATCAAATAATACTGCACGCATTGAATCCGACAACATATATATTATTTCTGATATTTCGGGAAAAATTACTGAATTAAATAACGAAAATAATTCTTTAGTTAAAAAAGGCGAAATAGTAGCAAAATTAGACTCAACGGAATATGAAGAAAAATTACAAAAATACAATAACAGACTTGAAGAATTAAAAAAAGAATTAAAACTTTCAGAAAAAAATATAGACAACATTAGTTTGAATATTTCATCCGACAAAAGTAATTTTGAAAAAGCAAAAACCGAATTAACAAACGCAAATTCCGATTACATAAGATACAAAAACGCATTCCAAGATGGCTCTGTTACGGAAAAAGATTTAAATAATGCAATAAAAAATCTGGAAATTGCCCGTGCAAATTTCAATTCGGCACAAAAAAAGTTACAAATTTCAAATAATAATTTAAATTCAAACTTATCAAAAAATGATGAAAAAAATTCCGAAATCAAGAAATTAATAAAAGAAACAGAAAAACTTAAACTCGACATTTCGCATTCAATAATTATATCTCAAGTTGAAGGAACCATAATAAAAAAATACAAAGAAATCGGAAACAATATAGAAGCGGGCGAACCATTATACAGAATTTCAACAAATAATTTCTATGTTATTTATGAAACTTCAACAAAAAATCAAAATTTAAAGCTCAATCAAGAAGTTACTCTCAAGTTAAAAAAGCCCGATAAAACTTTAGAAGGCAAAGTTATTTCAATTTATCCCGCTTCAAATATAGTTTGTATTAAAGCTCCTTGTTATGATAAAAATGAAAAAACCACAGCAAAAATAATTTTTAATGAAGATATATCGAATTACAATATCGACAAAAATACAAAAGTGCACGTAAAATTCAACAAATAATATTTTAAAATCACTTAACACGTTTGTCGTTTTTGGCACTTTGTTTTATACTTTTAGATATAAGAGATTAGTAATCGGATAAAAAAATGAATAAACAATACAGGCAAGAATTTTCAATTAAATCGATACCGACAGATGATACTCCGTTATTGGAAAACACTCTTAATTCAATGTCGTTAGCCGGTTGGGAATTATATTCAATTTATGAAGCAGAGCAAAATTCAAAGATTGTATATAACTGCATCTTTGTAAAAGAAGTTGAAAACATCGAAGAAGACATGCAAGAGGATATGGTTTCTTTCCGTTCTCAAGTTGAGAAAATGATGTATTCTAAAGAAGAACCGTATGAACTATGTATAAACTTGCAAAAGAAAATAAGAGATAAAAAAGATAAAATAGAAAAAATAAAAAAATTCTTAGAAAGTTCAAAAGACACTGAACGTGAATTTTTAAATGACGAAGTTAAAAAAGAAATTGACGAATTAAATGACTTAAAAAGAGATTTAAAAGAAATTCTCGCTCCTTCCAAAATGTCAAAATTACTTGGAGAAGAAAAACTTTCCATCAGTCTCTCATCCGAAATTTATTCGATTTGCGACCCTCAAGATGAAAAAAATCTTTTATCTCAAACGGTAAAAGTTCGTCAGGAATTAACAAAGCAACTGGGTTACATTATTCCTAAAGTACAATTTATTGAAAATCCTTCTTTAAATGAATATGAATTTACGATAAATATCCATGGTGTTCCTGTTGTAGATGGTAAAGTTTATCCGGATTGTCTTGCATTTTTTGAAGACGAATTAAATTTGACAGAACCTATTAAACATTCTCACAAGACTAAAGACACTCTTACAAAAAGAAAAATATTGTGGATTAAAAAAGAAGATTGCAAAAATTTCTGGGCAGAAGGCATTGAAGCAACCGAATATATTGCAAATTATTTAAGTCACTACGCAATTGTTCATGTTGACGAAATTTTTGATTATAACGATCTGAACAGATATGTTGATATTGTTGCATCTCAAAACGAACTTCTTGTAGATAATATCTTAGGGGATTATCTCAGTGCTTCCGAGTTAAAATATCTCTTGATTCAATTAATCAGAGAAAGAGTCAGTGTGAAAAATATCATGTATATTTTTGAAAAATTAAATGACTTTTCGGATGATCCGAATAAATCCGACCTTCTTGATAAATTGAGAGTAATGCTTTCAAGACAAATCTCGGAAAGTATTTCAACAAAAGATAAAGAAATAAATGCATACGAATTAGGTGAAGATACGATTGCATTGTTGGAAAAACAAACAAATAAAGATGAAAACAACATAAGAATTGATTTGTCAAAATTTACCAAACTCAAAAAAATCTTAAAAGAAATGCGTGATGATATAATCAATCAAAATGCAGTTATTATTGTTCCTCAACAGTACAGACAGGTAATATTCATTCTGGTTGCACAGTTATTTATGGATGTTTCTGTTGTATGTTATGAAGAAATAGGACTTGAATATAAATTAAATATTTTAGGAAAATTATAGACTAAAGAGTAACCCTCTATTAGCAGATTCGGTATTATTTTTCCTTTTGTTTTAGAGAATAATATTCTTGATAACAAAAAAGGAGAAAGCTTTATGAATTTTATGAATATTTTTAAATGGGTTACTTATACAGTTGTTCTGATAGGCGCTTTAAATTGGGGTTTAATAGGAGCATTTGATTTTGATTTAATCAGTTTTCTATTCGGCGAAATGTCAATGATTTCAAGAGTTATTTATTCAATAGTAGGTTTATGCGCAGTCGGTTATTTGATATTTTCCATAAAAGACGAAAACGAATGTTCGCACTACAACTGTTAAATTTAATTTAAAGAGCGGTTTAAAATCCGCTCTTTTTACAATTTCTCATCGCATCAAGAATAGTATCTCTAACGTTTTGAACGTATTCTTTTGACGGAGTTTTTATATCGCTTAACCTGTATTCTAAATTCATGCTTTTGTATTTTAATTCGCTGTTTATAAAAGGAACAACATCAAGCGATTTTATATTATTCAGCGTAGCCAAAAATTCCCCTAATTCCAAAAGATGATTTCTGTTTGAATTTACTGTCGGAATCGCAACATAATTTATTCTCATCGGAATATTTTTTGCGGATAAATATTTTGCAAATGCTAAAACATTGGCATTTGGTTGTCCTGTCAATTTCCTGTTTGTTTCTGAATTTATGTGCTTTATACTTAATATAACAATATCTGTATAACTAAGCACTATATCAATTTTTGAAGTATCGGCGGGATTAAATAAAGCACCTGATGTATCAAGTGTAGTCTTTAAACCTTTTTGTTTTACCGCTTTAAAAAGCTCAGTTACAAAATCAATCTGTATAAGAGGTTCACCACCTGAAATTATAACTCCGCCCTTTTTAATAAAATTTTCTGTTTGCGAGATTTCAGACATCATATCGTTTACGGACATTTTTTTATTAACGTTACAGCTGAACATTTCAGGTGCATTACAGTGAAGACACCTTAAAACGCAACCCTGCATATAAATTAAAAATGCGGTTTCTTGTGTTAATAAAGCAGAACATCTTACAAAAGAATTTATGTTTCCGAATACTTCCGTCAATTTTTTTCCTCTTATTTTGAATTATTATTTTTTACAGGCGGATTTTAATCGCCCTCATTCACCTTATTGTGGGTGGATGTTCTATGCATCTGATTCAGATGGATAGAATTTTGGACTACTTTTTATTGTCCGCGGGCGGATTTTAATCGCCCTCATTCACCTTATTGTGGGTGGATGTTCTATGCATCTGATTCAGATGGATAGAATTTTGGACTACTTTTTATTGTCCGCGGGCGGATTCGAACCGCCGACATTCACCTTAGGAGGGTGACGTTCTATCCATCTGAACTACGTGGACATATATATGAAAAATTTTAGCACAAAAATTTGTTTTTAAAAATAGTCTTGATTTTCTTGCAGTGTTATTTTAAACTTGTATTGTTGAAAATTTAATATTCTTGGGTTTGTAGCATACCCGAGCAAAGCGAGGGCAAGCTGTGCGGAATAAATGACAAAACGTTGAGTTTTGGCATTTATGAAGACCTTAGATGACCGCCGTTGCGAAGTGAAGCGACAGCGAAACGAGCGAAGAAATCTTTGATTTCACAGGCGGAAATTCATAATAATTGAAAATTTAATATTCTTGGGTTTGTAGCTCCCGTTGTTGAACGGAAGTGAAACAAATAAAAACATAGAGCTTGCTCTGGCAACTGAGCAAGAGAAATAATGAAAATTTAATATTCTTGGGTTTGTAGCTCAGTTGGTAGAGCAGGTGACTCTTAATCACTTGGTCGTGGGTTCGAGTCCCACCGGACCCAATTTTTATTTTTTAGGTTTAATTGTAGTTGACTCGACCCATAGAATTTGTTTCACAAATTCGGGTTCTTCCCTCTCGAAAAAGACATTTAGTCTTTTTCTCGGCAGAGTCACCGGACCCAATTTTTATTTTTTAGGTTTAATTGTAGTTGACTCGACCCATAGAATTTGTTTCACAAATTCGGGTTCTTCCCTCTCGAAAAAGACATTTAGTCTTTTTCTCGGCAGAGTCACCGGACCCAATTTTTATTTTTTAAATTAATGATTAAACTTTAGTATTCCGGTGGGAGCAACCGCTTTCTTGGATTTTTCTTCACTCGGACAAGTATTTCGCTACACTTTGTTTTCGCTTCATGTTGTCCTCGCTACTTCGGGTCTTCACTTTGTTTCGCCCTACGAAAAATCCGCTTCGCTTTTGCCCTCTCGAAAAAGACATTTAGTCTTTTTCTCGGCAGAGTCACCGGACCCAATTTTTATTTTTTAGGTTTAATTGTAGTTGACTCGACCCATAGAATTTGTTTCACAAATTCGGGTTCTTCCCTCTCGAAAAAGACTTTTCAGCAATTTGCATTTTTCTCAGTTTTTACAGTCACAAATTTTAAACATTTGTTTATTAATTAATAGCTTCTTCCTTTTACTCGTATTTATAATTGTGCTAAAATAATCAAAAAAGGAAGAAATACAATGAATGCAGTTAATAGAACAATAATAGCGAACGAAATAAAACTGATGTTTTTTATCGGTTTATCAATAACGGCAATACTATTTTTAGGATACATAATAACCGAAATATTCGGACTCGGAATGACGGGTATTATGGCGACAATGGTTATTGCAGTTGGTATGAACCTCTTTTCATACTTTTTTTCAAAGGATATTGTCCTAAAATCTCAAGGTGCAATCCGTATGAGAGAAGAAGAATTTGGCGAATACATCAACAACGTCAAAAGAATGTGCGAAAACAACAATATAAGACTTCCTGAATTATATTATATCAATAGTTCCGCTCTCAATGCTTTTGCAACGGGAAGAAATCAAAAAAATGCGGCTGTTGTTGTAACAAAAGGTTTATTGCAAAATGTTCCAATGGATGAAATTATGGGCGTCGTGGGACATGAATTATCGCACATAATTCATAAAGATATAATGGTAACGAGTTTTATCGGAACAATGCTGGGATGTATTACTATAATGGCCTCTTTTATAAGAAATGCTTCTATTTATAGAAGCGGATACAACAACAGAAATTCAAATTCATCTTCTATGTTGGCATTGGTTGCGATTTTAGCTTCTGTTGTAACACCAATTGCTGCAACATTAATAAAAATGGCTGTTTCACGTTCGAGAGAATATATGGCAGACGCCACAGGCGGACAAATCTGCGGAAATCCGATGCTTCTTGCTAAAGCATTATACAGAATCAGCCACGATGGCTCTGAAATGCCCTGTGCAAATTCTGCCGTTGCGCCTTTATATATTTCAAACCCATTAAGGAACAATATTTTTACCAATCTTTTTTCTACTCACCCGAATACGGAAGATAGAATAAGAAGACTGGAAAAAATGAATTTCAACGGTTAATTTTTTATTTTACCGTATTCAAAGGAATAAAGTCGAATCTTTTGTATCTGTCAAATACTGCTTTTCTGTCTTTAAAAGCAGCTTCATCCACATTTTGCCACTCGTCTTTAAAAAAGTCATAAGATAAAAACCAAGGATTTTTCTTGTTTGTATATGCATCATATTTAAAACCGACTTGAGGGAATAATTCCGTTGAATTTTCAACTAATATATAAACAAGCCAGCCTCTTTCTTCAGCGCCTGCTGAATAATCATTACATATAAAAGAATCATTGCAAACAAAATATCTGTCACGAGTGCCGCCACTGATAACGTGAGCGGGTTTTCTATCTGTCATTGTATAAATATCATAGATAATTCCTTTATTGGTATCTGTCGTAATTTCACCGATTAACAATTCTTCTATGCCGTCACCGTTTGTGTCATAATAAGTATAACCAATCTTATCAAGTGCATTTTCACCGGATTGCGTTATGACGTTATACATATAACTCATTTCTTCTTTTTCGAGTTTAGCCGAATCCCATTTTTCATTTATTGCTTTAACGTGTTTATTTAAAATATCTTTATACATACCTTCGCCTTTTGCGCCTTGGTTTTTATAGTATGTAGAGCCGTTTAAGCCTTTTATTTTAACAACTCTGCCTGCATCATACAAAGCAACATAGGATTCGGGTTTTTCACTTTTTGTATAATCGTATTGAACATCTGTCGGGTATTTTAAAACAATATCATAAAGATTATTCTTCTTATCTTTTAATTCACCTATTTTTTCTCCACCCGGAAGCATTGCATGGTCTGCCGGAGTTTTGTATGCTCTTATTCCGAATCCGAATCCGCCAAAGCCTGCTTTTTTAGATGCTTTATGATATAAAGTTATGGTATTTTTATCAATTTTTGCGTCATATATTCCCTTTAATTCCTGAGGAAGCATTATAGAAAACGATTTATTTTTTATGATTGAATCTTTGATAAGGTTTTTGTTTGCTCTTATAAATACAGTATCTTCATTTTTTGCTTTATCATCCTGCCAGATGATTTCATTACCTTTTATTTTGATAGTTCCCGAGCCATCAGTGTAATCTGTTTCATCTTTAAATTTATTTTTGGAATCAAAATAACGATATATATGAATACCGTTTTTGTATTTTAAAACTCCGTTGCCGATGTCGGTTGCATCAAATCTGTATATATCTTTTTGGGCGAGTTTATCCTCTCTCCATGTGATAAATATTTTATATTCGTTGTCATTTTGTTTAGAAAATATATCCATTACAACTCGTTCGGATATTTTTTCCGCCCAGCGACCCGTAAAGTCGGCTGAATAAGAAGGTAAAACCAAATTAAACAATAAAATAAAACAAATTAAAATTTTTTTCATAATACCTATCAACCCCCAATGCTGTTACAAAAAAATAATATCACATAAATATTTATTCCGGTAATATAATATTAAGTAAAGGAGAACAAATTTTGAAAAAATTTTTAAATTTTACGGTTATCTTTTTATTAATTCAGGCTGCTTTTGCAATCCCTAATCCATGGACAAATTGCGAAGACGATATCAGTTTAGCAAGAGAAATTACAGGTTTTAATTTCCCTTTAAAAGTAGAAAATTATTCGGTTAGAGCTATGAAAGGTATGATAGAAATAGCTTTTCCCTACAAAAGACATAAAATTGTCGCAAGAAAATCAGAAACATTTGAAGGAAAAGAAAACGAACACGGAATAAAAGATATTTCGGGTGTCTATGATAATTTTCCTGTCAATAAAGATATCAATATATCGGGCGTGTATTTTAATATCAGAGGAAAAAAGAATAAATATTATGTTATGAGTATGGCAGCAGAAACAGGATATTACAGTTTTTATTATAAAAAGGGTTTAAAAATAAAGGATATCAAATATTTGTATGAGTTATTAAAAGAAGCGGAAGCACCAAGACTAAGTTTTGATGAATCTGATAATATCACCATAGAACAATTACAAGATTCAAGAAGAATAGATGATATTGTTGAACCCGTTTATACGCAAGATTGTTTCCCGAGGACTCTTGAAAAGAAAGGTGTAACATTTTATTGTTTTGAAAGAGCAAACTTAGGCGAAGACAGATTTTGTTCATTATCGGAAATTAAGATGATAAAAGAATACTATAAAAAAGGACAAAATAAAGACCCATTGAACAATGGAGACGGAAATTTCTGTTCAAAAGAAGACAGATAGAAAAATGAATGGACTAAATAAATTTATATTGTTAAGAAATATTATATTCTTTTTATTTTTAGCAATTTATTTTATTATGAATAAGTTATGAAAAATATATTTAAATCATTAAAATATTATACATATATATTAGCAAATAAATTTAAAAATTTTAAAAAACAAAATTTCAAAATTAAGATTAAGCAATGCTTTTCGGTACTTGAACTCGGATTTATGTTTGTTGCTTTATCAATAGTTTTAGCCGCTTTAGTTCCGGTAATAAGCAGACATATTCATCATTCCGCAAGTGCTGTCTCAAGCAGTAATTCAAAGTATAAGTCTACGGATTGCGGTGAAAATTGTACTTATTGTGCAGTCGAATCCGGTCAAACAACGTGTATCAGTTGCGAATTAAATAATGAATCTTGTCTAAATGAAGGTAAGAAACTTAATTATCGTACTTGCAAATGTGAAGATACCAAATGCAATTACGGAGAATATTTTTTAAACAATGCTTGTGTTGCATGTTCGGATAAAACCCCCTATTGTGCTGATTGCAATGAATCTGACGGAATTTGTACAAAATGCGAAACGGGTTATGAATTAGAAAACGGGTCATGCGAAAAATCATGTACAACAGGAGATTGTTGTGCCGTGAAATACGGTACAGGATGTATAACATGTAATAAAACACAATGCACAGCATGTGATACAGCAAAAGGATACAAACTCGAAGACGGAGTATGTAAAAACGATTGCGAACAACAGTTTGGAGAAGGATGCGCATCATGCGATTCAACAAAATGCCTGAGTGTAATTAATAACAGCTATTATATCGATAAAAATGATGGACATTCAAAAAAATGTAGTGATTATAATTCAACTTGGCAGGAATGCAAATACGCAAAACCTGTGTCTTATAAAATTTATTATCATAATTGTCCAACAAATATACAATCAGAAGATACTTTTCCGGTTGCTTCCGTAGAACCAGTCTTGCAATTATACACATGCTCAGGAGACAATCATCTTATCGCAAAATACGCATATACAGTACATTCCGGTGATAACGGTGGTACATCACCTGGTATAATATATGATTTAGTTTGTGATGTATGGAATCACACATGGGATGGTAGGAGTAGTTTCGGATATGGAAGTATAACAGTAGTTTTTAACGAAGCCGAACAAATTTGCAAAGCTAACCCTGTACAAACTGTACCTAGTGAAAAAATATTTGGACAAGGTATGGTAAATAGTTATAAATCAATGATTGATACCAATCCATAGTCCGCAAGGTACAAAAAGGTACGTATACCACATACTTTTATATCAAACGGATTGCCGCGGCGATAAAATCGCCTCGCAATGACATATTCATAGGGATTAGTACGTTTGCTTGAATTTTTGGATTATCATAGCGATAAAATCACCTCTTAATTATACATATTAAATAGTTAATAGTATTGTTTATATCAAGAAATCTATCCTGCTTTTTTGCAAACCGAGTATAAAAAATACAAAAATTAATTTGTTTTACCATTTTTCAAAAGCATAAGCACCATTTTAGTCAAAGCAAAGAGTGCGATAACATTCGGAATAACCATAAGGTTATTAAACATATCCGCCATTTCCCAAACCAAATCACAAGAAACAACAGTACCAAACATAATAAACGTAAGTGATATTAATGCATAGATTAATTTTACTCTTTTATTTTTTCCAAAAAGATAGATGGTATTGATTTTTCCGAAGAAATTCCACCCAAGAATTGTTGAAAACGCAAAAAACATTAAGCATATAGCAACAAATATTGCACCGACGGAAGAACCAAACACTGTTCCGAATGCGGTTTGAACCAGATTTGTTTTTGTAATAACTTCCGTTATTGCACCTGTGTATCCTGCATTCAAGATACCGTCCTGAGTGTATAATGTCGAAATTATAACAAGAGCATTTATTGTAAGAATAACGAACGTATCAACAAACACGCCCATCATGGCAATAGTCCCTTGTTTATGCGGGGTTTTAACCTTTGCCATAGCATGGGCGTGCGGAGTAGAACCCATACCTGCTTCATTTGAAAACAATCCTCTTTTTGCGCCCTGACTCACGGTTTGCATTAAAGCATACCAAAATCCGCCGCCGATTATTGCTTGAGGGTGAAATGCATACTTGAATATCATCATAAATGTATCGGGGATATATTGTATTCTTGCGATAAGGATTATAATTCCGCCCACTATAAAGAAAAGAGCCATAAAAGGAACTATTTTTTCCGCAACAAAAGCAAGTCTTTTTATTCCGCCTATAAATATAACCGAACAAATTACAATTAATATAATACCAATCACCCAAGAAGGGATTCCGAACGCTGATTGCATTGTATAGCTGATTGAATTGGATTGAACCATACAACCCATACATCCAAGCGCCAATATAATCGCTATTGCAAAACATCCCGCAAGAAATTTCCCGAAAATTCCATTAAACGCAGTTGTAATGTAATATACAGGCCCGCCTTTGATGTGGCCATCGGTATCAATTTTTCTTGTTTTAACCGCCAAAACTGCTTCTGCATATATTGTTGCCATTCCCAAAAAAGCCATTACCCACATCCAAAATATTGCCCCGGGACCTCCGACAAGAATAGCGCCTGAAGCACCGACAATATTGCCTGTTCCGACTTGCGATGCAATAGCTGTTGATAATGCCTGAAAAGAACTCATACCGCTATCGTGTCGTCTGCCAAAATGAACGAGTGAACCAAAGGTATTTTTTATTGCTTCGGGAAAGCATCTGATTTGAACAAAACGGGTTTTAAATGTATACCAAATACCCACTCCTGATAGTAAAAAAACCAGAATATAATTTGACAAATATGTATTTATCCTGCATACAACGGGATATAGACTCGATTCTATTTCTGCAAACATTAATAACCTATAGCAGTAATATCTCTTACTCTATAAAATTTCTCATAGTCATAGCCAATTGTCAATAAAATGAGATTCCTTATTTTTGTTAAAATTAGTCAATTTTTTTAAATTTTTTTAAATTTTTTAAAATAAACGAACTTTTTTAAAAAAGATTCGTTGTAGAATATATAAAAGAAATCCAAAGATTTCATAAGAAAGCAGGTGAAATATGAAAAAATATGCGTCTATAGCTATAATTTGTGCGATATTAGCTACAATTGGCTCAACTGAAGCCGCAAAATACAAAGTAAATACATCAGGCACCGTCAAAAATTCAAGCGGTCAAGTAATAACTTCTCCTGCTAATTCAACCAATCAAAACTACTACAACAATTATTACACACAAAATTATATTGCATCAAATCAAGTTAATGCAACACAAGCAGGAATAGTTGAAATAGTAATGGATTATTCGGGCAGTATGGCAAACTGGATTACTGTTGCAAAAAGAAGTATGGCAGCAATTATCAGCCAAATACCGTCTAATGTACAATTAGGCTTCAGGGTATTCGGACACGACAGCTACGGCAATAATCCGACAACTACAAATACTCTGCAAGAAATTAAAAAAATAGTAAGAAAAGGAAACAAATTCTCTGTTGTAACAGAAGCCTCTTCACTCGGTTCAACATCAGGAGTTTGTGCAGCAACTCAACAGGTAACAGGAATTTCAACAGCTAACGCTTCTAATATCTTAGCAGGTATGAATTCTGTTGATTTAGGCGGTGCAACACCTCTTGTTTATGCATTAGACAGAACAGTTAATCAAGATTTTAAACCCTACGGCACCACCTCTGCTAAAAAGATTGTTTTAATAACCGATGGCGGAGAAAACTGCGGAGGCGATCCTTGTGCTTTTGCTAAAAAATTAATGCAAACACGTTCAGATGTACATATTGATGTAGTTTTAGTTTCTTCTAATTCAAGAAGTCTGACTTGTCTTGCAAATTATACCGGCGGAAAATTCTACACAATAAACAATCTTGCAGATTTCTCGAATGTTCTGACCGATTCAATTCAATCAGTACCTCAAGAAGTAACTAAACAAAACTATGAATACATTCCCGAGGATTAAGATTAAAACTACATTTTGTATAACTTAAAAAAACTATTGCGCTTTTTATTTATTTTGCGCAATAGTTTTTTAATTATTGTATATTTTTCATTTTAATTCAAAGCAATTTCAAAATTACCGTTATAAAATGATATTTTTAATGTCAAAGTTTCACCCTTATATCCGCTTGGCGGGGGATTATATGAAGGCGTACTCATTACTGCTTTATATACGGCATCATTCAGGGTTGTATTTGTTGATTGTTTAGAAAAAGCTCTATTTGTTAATCTTCCTGATGAATCTATTTTAAATATAATACTGCATGAACCATCCCCAACAACATCAGTGAAATCAATTTTTCTGCCGATTGTATTTCTGAGCGATGTTTTATAAGTTGAAAGTTCTTTTCTAAGTGCCGCAGTATCAACGGATGGTTGAACTTGAACAGTTGCTGTTTGAGCAGATTGTTGAGTATTTACCTGTATTGGTTTTGATTGAGCTGTTTGAGTTATTGTTTTAGAAGCTTGCGAGGTTTGAACCTGTGTTTTGACGGGCGTCGGTTTTTGCTGAACAGTATTTTTTTGAACTGTAGTTTTAGAAGTTGTTACAGGTTTTTGTTGAACAACTTTATTTTGAGTTGTTTGAGATTTAGATTGAATTTTTGTTTGGGGTTGTTTTGTTTGAACAGATGCTTTGGTTGATACTTGTTTTGGTTCTTTTTTTGTAAATATATTGTTTTTTGTAATCGGAACAGTTTTTAATTTTACGGTTGTAGTTTTTGGTTCCGGTTTTTGAACCACCTCTTGCGGAGGATTAACAATTACGGGTTTTGCAGGTTCTTGTTCTTGGGGCAATTGTGATATTACGGTTTGTTTTTGCGGCTCCGGTTTTGCCGGAGTATTATTCCAAAAACTGTCAAGTGTAGGTATATTCTGTGCTACAACATCGGGTTTTTCTTTAGCAACTTCTTCTTTTGGGGTTTCTTTTGGGTTATACACAAAAACTACCATAAAAGATAAAATCAAACACATACAAAAAATAATATAAGATAAAAGTTCTTCTTTTTTTATGGGCTTTCTTTCTTCGTAATAAGAATGCGGGGGAGTCTTTTGATATGTACTTTCCTGAATATTTTGAATTTGAGGTTCGGATTTAATTTCTTCTTGTTTTTGTACAGCGGGTGTTTCATTAACTTGCGGCGCAATTTCAACAAATACATCATTTCCGCAATCGTCGCAATAATCTGGTTTTATATCGTATTCTTTATTACATTCCGTACATCTGAACATTTTTTATCCTATCTTTGTATTATTTCGGTGTCATTGTAGTCTTTTGGCGTTGAATATCTCGTGTTATTGGATATTTTCCAAGCACCCTTTGCGGTAGTTGTTATTCTGCTTGTTCCTTGAGGGAAATTCAGAATTCTTTTGCCTTGATAACTTCTTATAACAGGTGCAATATATTGTATTGCATAGGGAGTGTATTGAGGAGTATCCGAATATGTTTGAATATTTGATACTCTGCCGTATTTATCCACATCAAATTTAAACCTGAATACGGTACCATTTGGTACAGTCGGAAGATTTGTATCTTGCATTATTTTATTTTGGAGGTTTGAGCGCCAAACATTCCAAGCAATTTCTTCCTGCTCTTTTGTCAATACCTGAGGCGCAGGCGGTGTTTGAGTTGTTTTGACTTTAACAGGTTCAGCCGGTTTTTGAACGGTTTTTTGAGTATTAACAACAGGTGCTTGTTTAACTTCAACTTTTTTTGGCTCAGCTTTTGGTTCTTGTTTTACCGTAACTTTTTTTTCGGGCACGGGTTGTTTTGTTTCTTTTTTTACTGCAACCGTGTTTTGTTTAATAGGTGCAGTTTGTTTTTTAACCTCGGGTTGTTTTTTGGTTTCTTTTTTAACAGCCACCGTATTTTGTTTAACAGGTGCAGTTTCTTTTTTTACGGTTGTTGTTTGTTTGGGTATGGAAGCTATTTCTCTATCCGCAATCTCATTTAATTTCATTTTGGAAGTTTTTATTTGTTCTTCCTGTACAACAACAGGAATATCTTTATCTTCCGTTTTTGGAGTTTCGTTATTTACTAATTCGTAATCAGAATTATATATCAGCATAACTTTGTGCATTTTAGGTTTCATAGCCATTATGCACAAAGTTGCAACAACCGTCGTTATAATAATTATTGTAAATATGGTTTTATAATTCATTTATTAGTCTTTATCTATTTTTTCAATTAATTCTTCACAGGCAAATGTTTCAAATTTTGTTTGACTTAGCATAAAGGTTTCAGCTATTAATAAAGCTGTCGGAACAAGAGCCGCAATGATACTTAATGCTAATCCGCTCAAATCTCCGCCCATTTCTTGCATAAAGAAGGAAGCGTTCATTGTAAATTCAATAAACACGATTATTAAGCCGATTGCAAAAAATCTTCTCATTTCTTTATCCAGTTTTTTTACACCTTCAAGTCCGTATATTTCAACACCATGTTGAAGATAATTACTGAAGCCGTCTTGTTTCAAAACGTCTGATGCTTGTACTTTTTTATTTGCAAGAAATCCGTTTGCAAATGCAAAGAATGCAAAAATAATTAAAAACATAGCCAATACAAGAAATACAGGTGAAATTCTCAAACCTGAAATTCTAACCCAGCCTGCAGCTTCAGGGAAACACATTGCAAGAGTGTTAGAAACACCATAAGCAAGGAAGGGCGCTGTTATTATACCCAAAAGTATTTCGCCCCATTGTTTTATTTGAAGCATAAATGTTTTATCTTTAATATTGCGAATTTTTGTATTGCTTAAATTGTTAGCGTATATTTCAATCCATTTTTGGTATTCTTTTATAACATGTTCAAAATCAGGTCTGTATTCGTATTTATTAAGTTCTTTTCTCATTTCAAAACTGTTGTTTTTATAATATCCGCAAGCAAGGGCAAGAGTCAGAGCGGTTCCGGTAAAGAATAACGAAATCAATACCGCAAATATAGGGAAGGTTTTTGGTGTTATGTAATACAATACATTAATTACATACACAGCTGCATAAAATATGCAAGGCAAAACCATCATGAATTTTTCCGCAACAACGGAAACGGAAGAATCTTCACCCAACTTATTTTGGAAGTATAAAAATACTCCTTGTTTTAAAATCATACCTATTCCATACACTACAAGCGAATACACAAATATAAGCTTCATATTTGTGGGCATTTGTATAACATTACCGGCATCTTCCAGCGGCAATCCGGTTAAATAATTTGAAATACCAAAAGCACAAACTAAAGATGCAAAATATAATGCGATATGAATCATAATTCCCGCTTTGGAATTTGCTGAAATTTTACTTTTTAGCTGATTAATATCGGCATAAATATCTTTTACGATAGAAACTCTTGCTTTTTCAATTTCAGCTTTTGATTGGTCAATTTTTATTTTTGTTTGTGCATTTACTTTATCACCGTAGATTGATTTAATATCACTTTCATCAATGTTGTTTCCCAGATTAGAGGTATCGTATGATGTTTCAAGCATTTTTATTGTAATAAATTCATCGCTTCCGGATGCAATAATTTTACATACTTTATTTATTTCCATGGTTTGAGGAAGCGGTTTTCCTTTGAATAAAAACTTTGTGTTATTAAATTGATTCAACAGATAGCATTTGTTTGTTGATTTATTGTATTGAATTGTCAACATAAAATCAAAATCAACATCAAGTTTGTAGTCATAACCGTCTCTTGATGATATATTAACAACTTCCTTATCTAAGAATGTTTTTTCGCCCGCTTTTGAAATAATTGAAAAGCCCATATTTTCTCCTATCGTCCTATTGCTTCTAAAAATCTTCTGTTTGCTTTATCTACATTTTCTTTATTTGCTATAACAAGCTTCTTTTCACCCAGAACAGGATTCAATTTTGATTTTACCAAATCCAATTTTTCAGGATGAGCATATACAAACATCATTGCTAAATCAGGTGCATATTTTTGAACATTTTTAACGTTTTCGGGTAATGTTTCCCAGTTTATTTGTTTTTCTGCCGCACCTTCATTTTCTAAATCACCGACAACGACAATCGAAGGAACAAAACCTTCTTTTTTCATGGTCAAAACGTGTTCAAACGCTTTTTTGAGTGCTTCGCCATAAGCTGTGCCGTAGTCGTTTTCGTTGTATTTTGTAAATTCTTTTAAAGCGGAAAGTATTCCCGATGAATCAGCAGGAGAACCTTCGTATATTAAATATGATTTTTCGGATACCTTTAATATTTTGATTTCATCTTCGGGATCTAAAATAGAGCATAGGGATTTAATATATTTTGTTTCTTCGGGAAGCATTTTTTGGTTTGATGCCGACGAATCCACAACAAAAATAATTGCCGATTTATGGAAATCATCAATTTTAATATTTTTTAAACCTACAAATAATAGCTTTCCTATTACCGATATTGCTAAAATTAAAATGCCGACTATAATTAATCTTTTATTCATTTATTATTCCTATTCGCTTACTGTTACTCTTAATGTTTTTGATAGTTCTATTTCAAGTTCGGTATATGAAGGTATTTCAGCATCTACGCCTCTTTCTATTGTAGAAGTAGCAAGACTTCCGCCTGCACCAATACCTGCTCCGATTGCAACGGCTCTGCCAAGGTTATCTGTACCGGATAATGCTCCCAAAAGCAATCCGCCTAAAGCTCCAACGATTGCACCTGTTGCAACGTTTTTTGCGGTGGAAGCAACTTTTCCGTCATTTTCAACGGAAAAATCAATTTTTTCGGTTGAAATGTTCAGGGTTTTACCTTGCGGCGTAACTATTTTATCAAAATTTATTACAACACGTCCGTTTCTTGAACCGTATTGTGCAGGGTGAGCAAGGGTTAATGCACCATATACAACACTGCCTTGTTCTGCAATAATGTGTCCGTTGTACGTCCAATTATCGGTCAATACGGCAACAACCTGATCGCCGACTGAAGCTGTTGATGTATTAATCGGGCTTTGTAAATACGCACCGAACTTTGTGCCTTTATCAATTTGTGCAACATAACCTCTCAGAGTATCTGATTTTTTGGTTGTTGAAACATTACTCGTTGTTACTTGCGGAGTATCTTCAAAATTATAAACGGGTTTTGCAGCGGGGTTTATAACTTGAGATGCAAGATTGTCATATATACCGATTAAATGTGAATTTTCCGATTTTTCTATTGTAATATCAGAAGATTTTATTTGTTTTAAAATGTATTTATTTATTGTCTTGTTATCATTTGACTGATAATAATAGAACATATTTTGTCCGCTTTGTTGTAGTATAACAACAGCATATTCGTTTGCATCTTTATTGCTTGTACCGTAATAAGGATTTTCTTTTGTAAGATAATAATTTTTTGATAAATATGCGTTTTTAACTTTCGGCATAATTTCTTGTGTTGTAGTATTTTTTAAATAGTACAATTCGCTAAAAGCGTATGCGTTAGCGGAAAAATAAAACATCGTAATTAAAACAGACAGTAATTTTTTCATTTGCTCTCTTTCATAAATTCAGTATATGTAGTTTGTTTGGTTGTAGTCATAGAGCCGTCATCGTTAATTTTAACAAGGTATTCTACCGTATTAACGGAAAAAGGTTTATGCATTACGGGTTTTTTTATGCATACGCCAATCGTAAAAACTGTCGATAGAATTAAAATTAAAGATAAACAAGCTTTCATAACATACATCCCTATTATTTAATGTAATTATACGATAAAAAAGTAAAATGATATAAAAAATAACAATATTTAACAATTAAATTTATAGTACACAATAATGTTATTTTTTACTTTTGTAATAAACTGTTTCTCGGTCATCTTGAAAATAAAGACCGATATTTTCGTAATCTTTTTTTAATTGATTTTTTCTTTCGTTATCAAGATACTGTTCATCATCAATAACGTGTTTTCCGTATTTTACTTTTTTTATTGTTAAGACTCTTGTTTTGTCGTCTGAGTATTCTTTTTTGTCGTCTTTTTGTTTATTTGGAGTTTTATCCATACATTCCGTAAATTTATCCATACTATCCATAGGGTTATATCCGTTACAAGAAATAAAGTAATCGGTATTTTTTGCACCGTTGCATACTAAATCCGACATTTTATTGTCAAATTCGCATTCAAAAACAGATTTAGAATGCGAATAAGCAGAATTTGAACCGCCGTATTCCACTTGTATATTGTTTTTATTCTTCTTGATTTCAATATATATCCTGCCTGCAATAATTTCATCCCAATTTCCCAAAAAATCTTCCAAAACAACAGGGGTTTGTTTTTCATTAAAATATAACATCAAAAGCAGGGTTCTGTACGCGCGCATATTTATTTCATAGGATAATTTTACAAGAGTGGCTATTGTTCCGAATTCCTTTGCTTCAAAAACTTTATTGTAATCTTCAACATCTTTCAGCCATTGTCTTTGTGATTCTTTTAATTTTTCAAATTCGTCGGGTGAAATATTTTGTTGAACAGCTTTATATGTTTCATTTAAAAGAGCATCAAAAGCTTTGTATTCATTTGATACAAATTCATTCATTTCAAGTGTTGTATTGCCTGTATTGTTTTTGTAATCTTTTTTGATTTTATCGTATTTTTTTATGTATTCTAAATCCTTTGGAATCTCTTTTTTCACTTCTTCAAATAAAGCTTTTAATTCGGATAAATCTTTTTTTGATTCTTCACTGTTTGCCAAATCCAAAAGCGCATCGTGTCTTTTTGCAATTTCAAAATATCTTTTTTGATATGCATTAATTTTATCCAAAACATCAGATTTTAATTCATCAGTTTGTGTTTCTTCTTGAACAGGCGTAATATCCGAATTTTCACCCGATTTTTTGTAATTTAAAAATACAAAGACCAAGGCAATAAGCAATATTAAAACAACAGAAATTGATATTAACAGAGGTTTTATAATATTCTTTTTCATAAACCAAACTCCCTTTTATACAATAACAACGCTAATTAAATGTTATATTAATATGTTATGTTTTTCAAGCATTGTATTATTTTTGAGTAAATGTGAAAATAGCACTTTTTATAATATAATAGTTTTATGATAAATTTTAAAAACATTATTAGGAAATATTTAGATACGAATCTGGTTATTAAAATAGCTATAGGTATTGTTTTAGGGATAATTTTTGCTTTTATTTTTCCTAAGGCTTCTTGGTTACATGTTTTTGGAGAATTATTTATAGGCGCCCTGAAAGCGATAGCACCGATATTGGTTTGTATTCTTGTAGTATCTTCGCTTGCCGGAGGAAAAAAACTCAGAGATAAAAGATTTCGCAATGTTATGTTTTTATATCTTTTGTCAACAATTACAGCATCCGTTGTTGCGGTTGTGATGAGCTTTTTATTCCCGCAGCATTTAATATTGGATGCTCAAACTGCGGATATTCAAGCAATTCCGCAAGAAATCAGCGGAATAATAAATAATTTGCTTGTCAAAATAGTAATGAATCCGATAGAATCCATTATCAAGGGAAATTATTTGGGTATTATTTTCTGGTCAATAATTTCAGGTATAGCCTTAAAAAATATAGCAAGCGAATACACAAAAATCGTACTCGATGATTTTTCAAAATGCATTTCAAAACTTGTTATCTGGATAATTGAATTTGCACCTGTCGGAATATTTTCGCTTGTTTATAAAACCGTTACATCAAGCGGAATTGAAATATTTACAATTTACGGAAAACTCATTTTGCTTTTGGCAGGGTGTATGTTTGTTGTTTATTTTGTAACCAACCCTATTATAGTTTTTTTAACAATAAGACAAAATCCTTATCCTTTAATTTTTCAATGCCTAAAAGAAAGCGGAATAACAGCATTTTTTACAAGAAGTTCTGCGGCAAATATTCCTGTTAATATGGCATTGTGCGAAAAATTGGGATTAAATTTAAATATGTATTCGGTTACAATCCCTCTGGGCGCAACGGTTAATATGGCAGGAGCAGCAATCACTATTTCTGTTATGACTCTTGCTGCGGCCAGCACTGTCGGTATTCATGTTTCTTTTGCTTTGGCTGTTGCATTATGTATTTTATCCGCATTTGGTGCTTGCGGGTCATCAGGTGTTGCAGGGGGTTCCTTACTTTTAATTCCTATGGGATGTTCATTATTCGGTATTCCGAATGACATAGCAATTCAATTAGTCGGAATCGGCTTTATTATCAGCGTTATACAAGACAGTCTTGAAACCGCACTCAATTCTTCAAGCGACGTTATATTCAGCGCAGCTGCGGATATATACGAACGCAAAAAAGGAAGATAAGAAGTAATTATAAATGCACCAAGACTTGCAGTTTAATGTATTGTAACAGTTAGTTTGATTCTTTTATATAGCGGGTGTAGGAAAACGAACCCGTTAATGTGGATTATAATTAATCGAAAAATTTTGTTTTTCAAAAAATATTTTTTACATTTACGCTTTAACTCTGTTTTAATCACATTTCAAGTCTATTTGAGTATACTTAATAATTTTTAGTAAATTTGTTTAAAAACGCTGTTTGTCAAACACTCACTATAATAAAGGCAATTTTTGCAAAATTTCGAGAGCCGGAAACTATTGATTTTTCGTTCAAAATTTTAAACAAGTTTACGAAGAAATATCAACATTATTTTTCATTCACTATAAAAAATGATATTTTATATTAAAAAGTACATACAAAAAATGTCGTTCCATATTAAAAAGTCCCTCGAAAAAATGTCATCTGCTTATATGATTTTTGTCCAAAATCTATTTACACAATATGTTAAGAAATGTTAAGATAATTTTGAGGAATAATATGCGAAGATATGCCATTAAAAAACTTATAGACTGGAAAGGGAGCCAAAACCGTAAACCTCTTATAATAAGAGGTGCAAGACAAGTTGGTAAAACTTGGCTTATGAAAGAGTTTGGCAAAACTCAATATAAAAAGACTATTTATATAAACTTTGAAGATAATGACCTAATGCGCGAGCATTTTTCAAAGGATTTAAATACAAAAAGAATTATTGAAGGTTTGGAACTTGAACATTCTAAAATTGATTCAAAAAACACTTTGATTATTCTTGATGAAATACAAGAATGTCCAAAAGCTCTTACGGTTCTCAAATATTTTTATGAAAACAATCCCGAATATCATATTGTTGCAGCAGGAAGTTTATTAGGTGTGGCTTTACACGAAGATATTTCTTTCCCTGTTGGCAAGGTGGATTTTTTAGATTTATATCCATTATCTTTCTTAGAATTTCTTGATGCAATGGGTGAAGAAAATTTCGTCGAATTATTAAATAAACCCGATTCCGATAATATCAAAATCTTCAAACCTAAATATATTGAATGGTTAAAAAAATACTATTATATTGGCGGAATGCCCGAAGCAGTTAATGATTTTATCAAAAACAATGATTATAAAAAAGCAAGAAAAATTCAGGAAAATATTTTAAGTGCTTATACAAACGATTTTTCAAAGCATATATCTTCAACGGGAAAATTAAAAATAGATTTACTTTGGGAATCGATTCCGAATCAATTAACTCAAGAAAGCAAAAAGTTTGTATATAAAAAGATTAAACAAGGTGCAAGAGCAGATGAATTTGAAGAAGCATTGTCGTGGCTTATAAATTGTGGGCTTGTTTATAAAATAAACCGTATTACAAAGCCGGCTTTACCTATAAGAGCCTATGAAGATACAAAAGCATTTAAATTGTTTATTTTGGATGTCGGTTTGCTTTGTGCGTTGAGTAAGCTTCCGGCAAGAACTTTAATTGACGGTGATAAAATTTTTACCGAATTTAACGGAGCATTGGCAGAGCAATACGTATTGCAACAATTGAAAACACTTGATGATATGGAAGTCGCTTATTGGATAAGCAAATCAGGAAACGCTGAAATTGACTTTGTTATCCAAACCGATGGATATGTAATCCCTGTTGAAGTAAAAGCAACGACAAATTTACAGGCAAAATCACTAAAAGTATACAGAGAAAAGTTTGAACCTGAAATAAGTATAAGAACAAGTCTTGCTGATTTTGAAATAAATAACGGACTCTACAATATTCCGTTATTTATGGCAGGAAAGTTTGATGAAATTTTGAATCCTAATGAGGTATAAGAATGGCAAGAAAGAAATATGAAGTATCAGAAGAAATTTTGCAAAGAGGTATATTAACTAATCCTGATAAAATTGGTAAATATACTTATTATAATATTGGTAATACAATGATAGGATCTTTAAGGGATAATAATTTAATACCCAATAAAGATTATAAAAATGAAGATAGAAAGCCTGATGGACTAATTGTAGATAATACTAAAAGAGTAATCGCTGTAATCGAAAATAAAAATCTTGCTAAGTATAAAACAGCGAGTTTAAAAGCTTCTGCAACAAAACAAGCTCTTGAGGTTGCTCAAGATCTAGGAGCAAAATTTGTAATTAGTACGGATAGTGTTAATAGTCAATGGTATAGTGCGTTTGATAATAAACCAATATTAAATATTGATGGAAGTGAATTAAAAGAAGTTTTTGGTATTACAACATGTAACACTCCTAAAATTGAAAAACTAATTGAGTTATTAGATAATACTATAAACAAAAAATGTAGACAAATAATGCAAATACAGGAGGTTGACCCAACTCCATTAGCATATGCTATATGGCAGAAAATATATAAGGCAACAACTGCTACTCCTGAAAATTGCTTATATACATTTGTTGAAATTTTTATATTTAAGTATTTAAGCGACTTAAATATACTTGATGAATTGTATCAGTACAATACATTATTAGGAATGTATAAAAAATCCAAAGAAGATAATGTGTTATCATATTATGCTAAAACAATAAGACCTGAAATTAAAAAATTATTTCCTGAAGATGATGATAAAACAACAATTATAAATGGAACAATTTTTGTAAATGATACAACAGGTGATTGTTATACTGGTTATGGCAAAACTTTTCGCACCATCTTAGAAATGTTTAAAGACGTTGAGTTAAAAAATATCGATAAGGACTTTAAATCGAAAATTTTTGAAGTATTTTTCAAAAAAGATACGCAAAAAGGAGGATTGGGACAGTATTTTACACCGCTTAAGGTTGTACAATAAATTGTTAATATGGCTGACATAAAACCAAATATGAGAATTTGTGACCCAGCATGTGGTGTTGGAAAATTTCTACTTGATGCAATTTCAAGAGATATAAATAGATTTTATGAAATAAAAGACGATGAAATAATAAATCATATAACAATAGAAGGTTTTGATAAAGGTTTTACAAAAGATAGCGAGAGAACTATTATACTTGCGAAAGCAAATATGATGATTTATTTTTCAGATTTAATAAAAAATCATCCCGATATGACCCAAAAGTTTTCAAAATTATTCAACGATTCTTTTCACCTTAGAACATCCGTATTAGGTACACTTGATTATATTCCTACAGAGAAACAAAAATATGATTTGATACTTTCTAACCCTCCATATGTTGGAGCTACAGATGTTTATAAAAAAGAAATTGATGGCAATGCAAACTAAAGAAATATTATAATAAGAACGGTACTGGTTTAGAAAGCTTATTTATTGAATGGATAATAAGAAGTCTGAAAGATGATGGACAGGCATTTATAATTGTTCCTGAAGGATTTTTGTACCGTCTTCAAGATACGGATTTACGACAGTTTGTGATAGATGAATGTATTGTAAATGGTATTATTTCTTTACCTAAAAACACTTTTTTCTCTACGGAGAAGAAAACTTATATTATTGCATTAACCAAGAAAAAGCAATTCGAAAAAATTCGTCAAACCTCACCTATATTTACCTATTTATGTTCATCTACTGGAGAAACACTTGATGTTAATCGATTTGATACACAAGAAAATGATTTGGCTGATGCAGCATATGAATATCATAGTTTCAAAGGAAATAAAGAACTATATAAAGAACGTGTAGAAAATGGTAAAATTAATAACCCAAGATTAAAAATATTAAATATTGAATGGTTTATAAATAATATTGGCAAAGATTGGATAATTGATAATAATTGGAGTGATGAAGAAAAAATTGCATTAGGCATAAAAGAAGAAATAAAAACATTATCACCTAAAGATTTTGCAATTTACATAAACGATGTCATATCTGATTTGCAAAAATATCAAGAGGTGCTTAATAATGTGTAAATTTAAAGAGAAAAAATTACATGAACTTTTTGATAATATTGTCGGGAATAGTAAATATACAAAACAGTACTGTAATGAACATAAAGGACAATATAAGGTATATTCTGCAAACATTTCTGAAGAGTTGGCATCTATTAATGAGTATGATTATGATGGTGAAAATCTTTCTTATTCTACACGAGGAAATGCAGGAATCCTAACAATTTTAAAGGGGAAATATTCAATAGGTAATAATAGAGCAATTTTGTCATCTAAATTAAATAATATGTACTTACCATATTTTAAATATATCCTTGCTACATTATTTAAAAATGTCACAAGGCAAAATGGCATACAGGCTACAACTTGGCAATTAATCAAGGACATATTGGTGCCAATTCCAATAAATGGCAAAGAAGAATTTGATATTGATTCTCAAATAACCATCGCCAATAAATATATCCATTTAGAAAATATCGCAACAATAATATCAAATCACAAAAAGAATTTGCAAAATATTTATTTAGTTGCAGAACAAACGGACTATAAATATGTATATCCTAAAATTAATAAAATTTTTGATCTAACAAAATCTACAAATAGTTCAAAATTTACAATAGGATTTATAAATGCAAATCAAGGAGATGTACCTGTATATGGTGCTGTTAATACAGAAAATTATGCAAGTTATGGGTATGTAAAGGATAATATAATCATTGAAGAAAATAAAAATGGTAAAATTACTAAAACTCCAGTTAGATATTTTGAAAATTGCCTTACGTATAATATAGATGGAGAAGGTGCATGTGGATATGTATTTTACCGAACAGGTCGATTTAGTCTTTCTGAAAAGGTTCGCCCACTAATAATATTTGATGAATATAAAGATAAATTAGATCCTATATACTTGAAATATGTACTCCATCCTTTATTTTTATCGAAAGTCAGAGGAAGAAAAATAAACAAAACAATAATTCAGGATTTGCAAATCCCTATACCTGTAAAGGAAAATGGCGAATTTGATTTGAAAGCACAAAAAGAAATTTCTGAAAAATATAAAAAACTTGAAGCTATTAAAGAACAGGTTATCAATGAAATTGATAAAGTCTTAAGTATAACAGTAGAAATTTAATTATGTCCTTTTTTAAATCTTTCTTGCTTTTTGGATTTTCTAAATTATTTACCAAAAATAAATTTCAACTTCCTACCTTTTGCAAAAAATTTCCAACCAAGATAATTTTCGAGTCAAAAAATATAAAATTTTAATTTCACGCAACCCACAAATAATCATTTCAACCGAATAATCAACCGTCCTGAAAAAGTACACTTGAATAACTTTAAATAAAATCAAGGCAATAAAAAACAGAGACGAAGGGATTCGAACCCTTGGCGGGGTTGCCCCCGCACAGTCGTTCCAGGACTGCACCTTAAACCACTCGGACACGTCTCTATGGTTATTAATTTATATTCACAATTCTACAAAAAGCAAATTATAAAGTAAAGGATATATTTTAAAATATATCCTTTACTTTGAAAAATTGTTCCTGTTAAAATTTATAGGTTTTATAAGCTATTACGTACTTCTTTATATTTCTTTTCCATCCATTTTTGCATATCAGTTGTTGATAATACTCCATCATTATTTGTATCTAAATTTTCTTCGCCATATGCGGTATTTACTTCTTTAAATATACCGCCGCCTTGACCATCGGGTTGTTGATAATTTCCATTTTCATCAAATACACGAGCCGGCATAAAGTTCATAGCATATATATCGCCACCTGTAAGATTTTTGTGTCCGTACGCACAATTTGAAATTAAGTCCTCTAAACGTTTATTTACAATGTCAAGTTGTTCAACAGGTGACATTTGCAAATATTCTTCTTTAGTTGTTCCGTATGAAGGGAAATAACTTTCGTGGATTTGGAAAAATCCCACATAGCCATATTCATTTTCAACATAGGGATTAAAACCGCTTTCACTTTGGATTAATCCGACTAAATCTCTAACTTTCATTCCGTTATCTGCTGCAACATCTTCTAACTTGGAAGCAAATCCATTGCCGAATTCTTTATCCAATTTTTTTGAAAATTCTTTAGATAGTTTTCTATCTTTTTCACTTATCTTATTTTCTTTATCTTTAGATTTTGCCCCTTCCAATGCAGCCAAGGCTTCTTCATCAGAAACATAACTGCTTCCTTCTGCTTTTGAAGAAGTAACTTTAACATCATCTTTATCATTTTTAGAAAAGTCTTTTGAAACTTTTGCTGATGTGTTGGCACTGCTTAATGCAAAGTTTGAATTAACTTTTAATTCCATAATAATTTTCTCCTCTTGTATCGATAAAAAATAGTATAGTTTTATAAAAACAATTTCTTAAAAAAAATTGCTTTTTTTAAACATTTCTTAAAATATTAAATGAATTATTAATTTTTTGTTAACATATCCGATATATTTAAAAATCGCAACTATTATATTGTTATAAAATTTTAATATGAAGTAAATAAGATAAGGAGGATATATTAATGATTAAACCTTTGGCAGACAGAATCGTAATCAAGGTTATTGATGATGTACAACAAACATCAGGCGGAATTTTTATTCCTGATAGTGCAAAAGAAAAACCCCAAAAAGGTGAAGTTGTAGCAATAGGTTCAGGAAAAACTCTTGATTCAGGAGAAAAAGAACCGATGGAAGTAAAAGTTGGTGATATTGTACTTTTTGCAAAATATTCAGGAACAGACGTAAAAGTAAACGATGTCGAATATAAAATAATAAGTGTAAAAGACGCATTGGCAATCCTCGAGCCGTAGGCGAGAGGCAAGGGTGTGTGAGAGCGTGATGGCGTTGCGTTGAGCAACGGTAGACAGCTCGAAACCGTACCAAGGCGACGTGGAAATTTTAATTTTCACAGGAGTAATCCTCGAGCCGTAAGCGAGAGGCAAGGGTGTGTGAGAGCGTGATGGCGTTGCGCTGAGCAACGGCAGACAGCTCGAAACCGTACGAAGATAAAACTCATAAAAACTAGTTAGTAAAGGAAAAAAATTATGGCAAAAAAAGTTGTATTTGATACATCTGCACGTGAAGCACTTTTGAAAGGTGTCAACGTTGTAGCTGATGCAGTAAAAGTTACATTAGGACCAAAAGGCAGAAATGTAATTATTGAAAAAAAATTCGGTGCACCTCAAATCGTTAACGATGGTGTTACCATAGCAAAAGAAATTGAATTAAAAGACGGTTTAGAAAATGCAGGAGCGCAATTATTAAAAGAAGTTTCTTCAAAAACCAATGATGTCGCAGGTGACGGCACAACAACAGCTTCAGTTCTTGCTCAAGCTATATTCAAAGAAGGAATCAAAAACTTAACCGCAGGTGCAAACCCGATGGGTATTAAACGTGGTATTTCTTCAGCCGTAAAAGTTGCTCACGAAGAAATCAAAAAAATGTCTAAATCAGTAGATTCAAAAGATATGAGAGCACAAGTTGCCGCAATTTCAGCAGGAAATGACAAATTCATCGGTAATTTGATTGCTGATTGTATGGAAGTTGTAGGAACAGACGGCGTTATCACTGTTGAAGAATCAAAAACTTTCGGTACCGATAAAAAAATCGTTGAAGGTATGCAATTCGACAAAGGCTATATTTCTCCGTACTTTATCACCGATGCGGAACGTATGGAAGCAGTATTGGAAGATGCTTATGTTCTTTGTGTAAACAAAAAAATCAATTTGATTGCGGATTTAGTTCCGATATTGGAACAGGTTGCACGTGACGGAAAATCACTTTTATTGATTGCAGAAGACGTTGAAGGTGAAGCTCTTGCAACTTTGGTTGTAAATACAATGAGAAAAGTATTGAGAGCAGTAGCGGTTAAGGCACCGGGATTCGGCGATAGAAGAAAAGCAATGCTTGAAGATATAGCAATATTAACAGGCGGACAAATGTTTACGGAAGAATTAGGCATAAAACTTGAAAACGTAACTGTTCAAATGTTAGGACATGCAAAACGTGTTACCGTAACAAAGGATGAAACAACTATCGTAGTAGATGATTCTACAAAACGTGCGGTTGAAGAAAGAGTTGCTTTAATCAAGAAACAAATTGAAATGTCGGATTCTGATTACGATAAAGAAAAACTTCAAGAAAGAGTTGCAAAATTATCAGGCGGTGTTGCAGTAATTGAAGTTGGTGCGGCAAGTGAAGTTGAACTTAAAGAATCAAAATTAAGAATTGAAGATGCTTTAAATGCTACACGTGCAGCGCAAGAAGAAGGTATTGTTCCGGGCGGCGGTGTTGCATTATTAAGAGTTCAACAAGTTCTGCAAAAAGAATTAGAAACAAGAACATTCGATAATGATGATGAAAAAACAGGCTTCAAGATTTTAACTGCCGCACTTGATATTCCTCTTATTGCAATTGCAAATAATGCAGGTGCAAAAGGTGAAGTCGTAGTTGATACGGTTAGAAAAGAATCAGGCGCATACGGATATGATGCTATGAATAACAAATTCGTTGATATGTTTGATGCAGGTATTGTTGATCCTGCTAAAGTTACACGTTCAGCATTGGAAAATGCAGCATCAGTTGCTTCTATGTTATTAACAACAGAAGCTGCCGTTGTAGATATTCCGGAAGAAAAAGCTCCCGATATGCCAATGGGCGGAATGGGCGGCGGAATGCCGGGAATGGGAATGATGTAATTTTCAATACAAAATTCTTGAATTTTGTTGAAAATTACGAATGACCCAATAGTGTGTGAAAAAAGGCAAGTGTTGAGCTTGCCTTTTTTAAACTCTACTTAGCCACTTTAAATAACTATGTTACTCCGGTAAAATATGAATAATATAGTTTTCAATTCAAAATTAGTAATAGTATTATTCTTCGTTTGCACGCCATTCACCAAGAATTCTGTGCCATTCTTCACCTATTATATATTTATATCCCGGACATTTGCTTTCGCACATCTTATAATATCGTGCCAAATATTTTTTTTCTTCATCTGTTAATTCTTCATTTTTTTGCTCTTTAGCAAACAATATCCCCAATCTCGGAAAATCATTTGCAACCTCTCTCATCGCTTCCACAATTTCAGGATGTCTTCTAAATGCCAAGGAATGTGCTTCATGCACCCTTTTCATTGTACTTTTATATTCTTCTGAGTTATATACAGAATTAGGATCTGCCCATTGCTCTCTCCTTATTCTTGAGCGTTCATTCCTAAATTCTTCTGAATTAAATACAGAATCAGGATCTGCCCACATATCTATCAGCATTTGGGTTAATGCTTCTTTGCGCTCCGGATTATTATCCCAGTATTCTTGTAATCCCTCAGTACGTCTTTTTTTAATTTCAGGCTTTTTCCAGCTCGCTGCGGTTGCTTGAGCCATTTTTTCTCTGTGCTCCTTTGTATTAAATACAGAGTCAGGATTTGCCCAATTCTCTTTTGTTGCTACAGATAGCCTTTCTCTAAATTCAGGGGATTGAGTATAAAGCCTGTTTGAATATTGGGTAGTAAATCGTTTTATTTTTAATAAATCAGTTAACTTACGCATGGCTTTATCCGACAAACCCCAGTATGCATCTTTGTCCATAGGACTGTGTAATCCTCCGTAGTATTTTTTTAGTATTTCAAAAGATAAATTTTCAATATCTATTCCTTCAATTTCTCCATTTGCTATTTTTTTAAGCACATGGTATTTGTGTAATTTTGATAAATCCACATCTTTAGCATCAACAACATCTTCAAATTCAGGGTAAAATATTTTAACTTCCTCCAGATTTTCGCAATCTAAGATATCGCCATAATAACCACGATGAACATCGTATAGTGAAAAATCATGGTTGTCTTCTAATTCTGACAATCTTCTGACAATTTCTTGATTCGGAAAATTTTCTTCTCCTATTTTTTTGATTAATTCTGAAGGAGTATAACTGCACGCGCCAAAAGATAAATTATTAAAATAGTAGTTTTTAGGGTATGCAACCGACGAATAATCATATGAATTTTTGTTAGAATCATTCGCATTTCTTTTTTCTTTTTGGGTAATATAGTTTGAACTATTAACAAACGGGTTTCCGCTTCTTACAGGTAAAATATTCATGTTTTTTCCTTTTAAAATTGTTACTCTCTAACTATTAAACACATGTAAATATATTTTTTTTCGTATACTCACCAAAAAATTATAAATTAAATTATTAAGAAATTGTTTATTTTTTAATTAACTTTTAAAAACAGTGTTATCTTGGTTATGTAATAAAAGAACACATTAAAGAGGGAGATAAAATATTATGGCAAAAACAATCGGTATCGACTTAGGTACAACCAATTCAGTTGTTGCTGTAATGGAAGGCGGTAAACCAACCGTTATTGCAAACGCCGAAGGTTCAAGAACAACCCCTTCTATCGTTGGTTTTGCAAAAAACGGCGAAAGACTTGTGGGTCAACTTGCTAAACGTCAAGCAATCTTAAACCCTAATAATACCGTTATTTCTATTAAACGACACATGGGTGAAGATTACAAAAAAAATATCGAAGGAAAAGATTACACTCCGCAAGAAATTTCCGCTATGATTTTGAGAAAATTGGCGGATGATGCGAGTGCATATTTGGGTGAAAAGGTAACATCAGCAGTTATCACTGTTCCTGCATATTTTAACGATTCACAAAGACAAGCAACAAAAGATGCAGGTAAAATCGCAGGTTTAGACGTCCTTCGTATCGTAAACGAACCAACAGCAGCTGCACTTGCTTACGGATTAGATAAAAAATCAACAGAAAAAGTTCTTGTATTCGACCTTGGTGGTGGTACATTTGATGTTTCCGTATTGGAAATAAGCGAAGGACTCCACGAAGTTCTTTCTACTTCAGGTGATACTCATTTGGGCGGCGACGATTTTGACCAAAAAATCATTGATTGGTTATGTGACGAATTCAAGAAAACAGAAGGCATTGATTTAAGAAACGATAACCAAGCAATGCAAAGGTTAAAGGAAGCAGCAGAAAAAGCAAAATGCGAATTGTCATCAGTTGTTCAAACAAACATCAATCTGCCTTTCATCACTGCTGACGCATCAGGTCCAAAACACATGGATATTAATTTAACAAGAGCAAAATTTGAAGAATTAAGCCATGACCTTTTGGAAAGATGTAAAACTCCTGTTGAACGTGCAATCAAGGATGCCGGTATTTCAAAATCAGAATTAAACGAAGTGGTTCTGGTTGGCGGTTCTACTCGTATTCCTGCTGTTCAACAACTTGTAAAAGATTATACAGGCAAAGAACCCAACCAATCAGTTAACCCTGATGAAGTTGTTGCAGTTGGTGCTGCTATACAAGCCGGCGTTCTTGCAGGTGAAGTTAAAGACATAGTTCTTTTGGATGTTACTCCTTTGACATTGGGTATTGAAACATTGGGCGGTGTAATGACTCCTTTGGTTCCAAGAAACACAACAATCCCTGTTTCAAAATCACAAACCTTCTCTACTGCGGAAAACAATCAAACAGCCGTTGATATTCACGTTTTACAAGGTGAAAGACCAATGGCAGGAGATAACAAATCACTCGGTATGTTCCGTTTAGACGGTATTCCGCCGGCAATGAAGGGTATGCCCCAAATTGAAGTTACCTTCGATATCGATTCAAACGGTATTGTAAACGTAACCGCAAAAGATAAAGCAACAAACAAAGAACAAAAAATCACAATCACAAATTCTTCCAACCTATCTGAAGCTGATATCGACAGAATGGTAAAAGAAGCAGAATCTAACGCTGAATCAGATAAGAAGAAAAAAGAAGAAGCTGAAATTAAAAACAATGCTCAATCCTTAATTGGCGCAGCAGAAAGAATTGTAAAAGATTTTGAAGGCAAAATTTCAGACAGTGATAAAACTAAACTTGATGAACAAAGAGAAGCGCTCAAAAAAGCACTTGATGAAAATAAACCAACCGATGAATTAAAGAAATTATCGGAAGATTTGCAACAAACAATGTATGCAATATCTCAAGCCGCTTATGCTCAAGTTCAACAAGAAACACAAAACGGTGAAGCATCAGGAAACGCACAGGATTCTAATTCATCTTCAACAGAAGATAAAAAAGATGACGATGTGATTGATGCAGAGTATACTAAGGAATAAAATAAATAACAGGGTAAAGAGGTCTTGTATATCACAAGACCTCTTTACTATTGAATAGCGACGTAGGATAATTGAGCAAAATTTGCGACAGTGAAACGATAGCAAATTTTTGCGAAATACCTACAGGAGCCAAATAAAATCAGAGTAAAAAGCCTTGCGATAAGCGAGGCTTTTACTGTTGACAGTTTATAGGTCGAATTTTAACCCGACAAATTATATTTACAACATAATAATACGTCATTAAGAGAAATTGCTTGCAATTTCGCGGCAATCCATTTTGGTATTATGGATTGCTTCGCTTCGCTCGCAATGACAAGTTTATAGCTTATAGGTCGGGTTTTAACCTGACAAAACTTGTCACCCTGAACTCGTTTCAGGGTCTTGTTATACTTTCCATGGGATTCCGAACCTGGTTCGGAATGACAACATTATAAAATGACAGATTAAAACAATTAAAATCTGTTTATAAAATTGATTAGCTTTTATTTTTATGATAATTTTATAGATAATACGGAGTTAATCAATGAAACTTAGTAAAACTACCGCCGAAAATTCTTATAGATACAGTTGGCTTTTATCAAAAATATACCCCTATATTAAGCCTGTTTTATTCAGAGTAATTTTAGGCTTCTTTGTTGCAATACCTTTGGGATTATTGGATGGTGTTACGGCATTCGCGCTAAAACCATATATGGATTATGTTGTCGGACAAAAAGATCTTGAATTTGCAATTTTAAATCATAATTATACTTTAACTTGGCAGACATTTGCCTATATTATTCCTTTTGGAGTAATTGCTTTTGCTATCGTACAAGGTGTTTTGAGATATTTAAATACATATTTATCCGAATGGACAAGCCAAAGAATCACAAACTCCGTTAAAATAGATTTATTTAAAACACTCGTTCAAATGGATATTAAATTTTTTGATGAAAATTCATCAGGAATTATTCAATCAAGATATCTAAACGACCCCCAAACAGCAGCAGACGGTTTAATTGAAAAAATTAAAACAATAACAACAAGTCTTTTTGGCGCATTAGGTCTTATTGGTGTAATGCTCTACAGTTCTTGGAAATTGGCATTTGTCGGCGTCGGTGTCCTTTGTATTGCTTTTGTTCCTGTTTTGCTTATCAGAAACTTAATCAAAAAAACCTCGAATGAAAATATGGTTGTATCGGGCAACATCAGAACAAATATGAATGAAACGTACTCCGGCAACAAAGTTATGACTTCTTATCAGCTTCAAAACAGACAAATAGATTTATTTAAAGCACAAATAAAAGAATCTTATAATATTTCAATGCACCTGATTAAACGTTCAGGTTGGATGTCGCCTTTAATGTATTTAATTGCTTCTTTTGGTATAGCAATAGTCCTTTATTACGGAACAAGCCTTATTACAACAGGGCAAATAACCGCAGGAAGTTTTGCTTCTTTTGTAACATCATTATTGCTTTTATATAAGCCCGTAAAAACATTGGGCAACACAATGACAGGCATTCAAAAAATATTTGTTGCAATGGGCAGGGTTTTTGAGCTTTTCGATATAATGCCTGATATCAAAGAGCAAAATAATCCGAAAGAATTTAAAGAATTAAATTCAAAAATCGAATTAAAGAACGTAAGCTTCGGCTATAATCCTGAAATCCCCGTACTAAAAAATATAAATTTAACAATAAACAAAAATGAAACCGTAGCTTTTGTCGGAAATTCAGGCGGCGGAAAAAGCACCATTGTAAATCTTATCTCAAGATTCTATGATATCAACGAAGGCTCAATTACATTTGATGGTACTGATATAAGAGAATTTTCGCTTGATAGTATAAGAAAAAATATTGCTGTTGTATTTCAAGATAATTTCTTATTCTCCGGAACAATAAGGGAAAATATTATGATGGGTAATTATAATGCAACAGAAGAAGACCTTAAAAACGCAATACATTATGCATACTTAGAAGAAACCATAACAAACATGCCGGCAGGACTCGATACCGTAATCGGAGAGAGGGGAACAACTCTATCAGGCGGACAAAGACAAAGAATTGCAATTGCAAGGGCATTTATTAAAAATGCTCCGATTTTAATTTTAGATGAAGCAACATCCGCTCTTGATAACAATTCTGAAGCAATTGTCCAAAAAGCTATAGACAATCTTATGAAGAATAGAACCGTTTTTGTGATAGCACACAGATTATCAACAATCAAAGATGCGGATAAAATTGTTGTTATAAATGAAGGCAGAATCGTAGAACAAGGTTCACACGAAGAACTTTTAAAAATCGAAAACGGCGAATATAAAAAACTTTATGAAATGCAATTCAAAAGAACAAATACTATTTAAGCCCAAACTTCAAAATTCGGTTCTTCAAGACAAAGACAATGTATTCCGCCGCCTTCCCATTGCAAATGAGACATCATTTCGTTATCGCACTGCGGATTTTTCTGTTTTCCCTTGATAAAGTACACTTTTTTTATATCTGGAACTTTTGCTTTTAATTCCGCTTCAAACATTTCTTGAAGCTTGGAAAAATCTTCATTACCATCAGATAAAGAAGAATTTGTAATATACGTCATTGTGCCGTCTTTGTGTCTGTTTACTATTGCATTCATAAAATTGATACCGTTTAAATAGTTTCCTGCTATTCTAATCGGAATAAATCCTGCATCTTTAAGCGCTTTTATCGTATCCTCGCATTTTGGGTTTTCTTTAGAATTTATTATATATTTAAGATACTCAATTGTATTTTTAGCTGAATCACTATTAAATCCGCTCAGATTTTTTATATCTAACTCCGGATCATCAACAAGTACATATGGATATCCGACAGGTCTTAAAAACATATCAAGGTGGTAGTCTTGTTGAGGAATTAAAATTATATTTTTTTTATCAACTTCATATGCATCTGCAATTAAATCTTCTTTACTGTCAATTAAAAAAGATTGTTTTGAACCTGCCATAACCCAGCGCTCGCCTTTTTCATTTTTCCCGATAAAGCAATTTCCGCCTGTCACAAATCCATATTGGTTTTTACTTTCTATACCGCGACGATTAAAATAATTAAGCACATCATACGAAACATCACCGCAATTAAGTAAAATTTCTCCATTTCCGCTCTGAAGGAGTGTTTTATTATCTTGCATCCATTTTGATGAATCATTCATTTTAACAAGACCAACACCCTCATTTTTGGCAATATTTTTCATTTCGTGATGAAATGGTTTAAAACCAACGGAATCAACATATAAATTTTTTATGGGGCAAGCATCATAACCTTTAAATGATATGTTTGAAATTTTAGGAATCATATTCATATAAAACACGTGAAAAAAATTTTTTTATAAAGATGCTTTATGAAATATTTTTTTACCTTTTTTAATTTTAATACCTTTTAAAAGTTGAACTTTAGTGATTTTAGTAGAAAAATCAGATATTTTTTCTTCGTCAACACTTATTCCGCCTTGTTGAATAAGTCTTTTTGCTTCACCCTTACTTGATGATAAACCGCATTGAACAAGAACATCCGATAAGAATATTTCATCTCCGTCAAGTGTAATTTTAGTAGACGGCATATTGGCATCATCTCCGCCTTGTACAAATATTGCTCTTGCAGCATTTTGCGCAGCTTCGGCTTCATCTGCCCCATGGACAAGAGCCGTTAATTCATAGGCAAGAATTTCTTTTGCTTTATTTAATTCCGCACCCTGCCAGGATTTCATTTTTTCAATTTCTTCTAGCGGCAAAAACGTCAGCATTCTGATGCATTTTAAAACATCAGCATCTTCTACATTTCTCCAATATTGATAAAAATCATAAACAGAAGTTTTGTTTTTGTCTAACCAAACTGCGCCTGAAGCTGTTTTTCCCATTTTTTTACCTTGAGAATTTAACAATAGAGTGATTGTCATAGAATGAGCATCACGACCTGTTTTCTTTCTGATTAAATCGGAACCGGCAAGCATATTTGACCATTGGTCATCACCGCCGAATTGCAGATTGCAATCATAGTGTTCATTTAAATAATAAAAGTCGTAAGCCTGCATAATCATATAATTAAATTCCAAAAAGCTGAGACCTTTTTCCATACGTTGTTTATAACATTCAGCTCTAAGCATATTATTTACGGAAAAACAGGCACCGACTTCTCTTAATAATTCAACATAATTTAACTTTAAAAGCCAATCAGCGTTATTAACCATTATTGCTTTATCTTCACCAAATTCAATAAATCTTTCCATTTGTTTTTTGAAACATTCACAATTATGATTAATGGTTTCTTTATCCATCATAGAGCGCATATCAGACCTTCCCGAAGGGTCGCCGACATGTCCTGTGCCGCCTCCGATTAAAACAATCGGTTTATTTCCTGCCATTTGAAGTCTCTTCATAAGGCACAAAGCCATAAAATGTCCCACATGAAGTGAATCTGCCGTAGGGTCAAAACCTATATAAAATCTTGCTTTACCGCTGTTAATCAGGTTTTTAACTTCTTCTTCATTTGTAATTTGGGCAATTAATTGTCTTTTTGTGAGTTCTTCAAATATCTGCATTGTCTTTCCTTATTAATTCATTAAATTACTACCGTTACTACTTAATTTTAAATTAAATATGACGCAGATACAAATTAAATTTATGTTATTAAGTTCAAAATCAAAGCACAATAAGTGTTTAATCTAATTATGAAGTTATGTAAATAAATTAATCAATTCTGCAATTTATATTCTCTTAAATACTTTATTAAAATATAAACTACAATAAGTGAGAGATAAAACTATGACAGAAGTTGAATTAAACGTAATGTTTAACATTACCCCTGAAAGAATTAAAAACGTTTATCGTGTGGATTCTGCTAAAAATATTCAGGAAATTCAAAAAATTGTAAAAATATTCCAAATTGCAAACGAACAGCGTACAACTTCTAAAGCAATTTCAGCAAGAAGCCTTGCACCTTTCAAAGCAATCTTAATCAGCAACAACTAATTTAATCAAAAATAAAAAATTGCTCTTACAATTTTGCGTATGTAACGGAAATTATAAGAGCAATTTTATTTTATATATAAGATTCTATTCATCAAATACGATTTCTTTTAGGTTTTCCCAGATTTCAGTAATCGGTTTATCCGCATCCAGCTCTTTTAATATGCCGAGTTGCTTAAAATAATCGTATAAAGGTGCTGTTTCTTTTTCATAAGTTTCAAAACGGAGTCTTGCTGTTTCTTCATTGTCGTCTTTTCTTATCGTGAGTTTTGTATCACATATATCACAATAGTCCATTATTTTTGGCGGATTGGAAATAAGGTTATATATTGTACCGCACTTCGGACAAGACCTTCTGTTTATGAGTCTTTGTATCAAAACCTCA
Organism: uncultured bacterium; assembly: GCA_946622415.1. Taxonomy (GTDB): domain Bacteria; phylum Cyanobacteriota; class Vampirovibrionia; order Gastranaerophilales; family Gastranaerophilaceae; genus RUG14156. Next base: position 85,682 of record CAMOPX010000003.1, on the reverse strand, counting down.
TTATCAATATCAAAATATATTGCCAAAGCATCTTCTTTTAAATCAAAAGTTCCAACTTCAGACATTATTTTCTTCAGTTCGTCCGCTTGTTCAACGGAGCGAGGAAAGCCATCCAGAATATATCCGTCTTTACAATCGTCTTTTTGGATTCTGTCTTTAATAACGGCAGACACAACATGTAAAGGAACGAGCTGACCTTTGTCAATGAAACCTTTTGCAATTATACCCAATTCGGTTTCATCCTGAATATTTTTTCGAAGCAGGGAACCTGTATCAACATGAGGAACAGACAATTTATCCGCAAGACGTGAAGTTTGAGTTCCTTTGCCAGAGCCGGGAGGCCCTAAGAATATAAATACTTTCTTCATTTACAAATTCCTCTTACTGTTGCAAAAAGCTTTCATATTGTTTAGCCAGCATATGCGTCTTTATTTGATTAATAAAGTCTAATGCTACACCAACAAGGATGATAAGACTTGTCGCACCAATACCCTGAAATGTTGTTATGTTAGTAATTTTTGTTGCCACAGTCGGAACCATAGCAATAATACCCAGTGCAACAGCACCGATAAACATTACTCTGCTTAATATTTCATTTAATTTGTCCGCTGTCGGCTTTCCGGGTTTAACACCGGGGATTGCAGAACCGTATTTTTTCAAGTTATTTGCAATTTCTTTAGGCTGCATAGAAGGAATTATTGAAGCATAAAAGAAAGTTAAAAATACGATTAAAGTAAAGTATATGATATAGTACCATATTGAACCCGCGCTGAATAAAAGATTCAATTTTTCAAAAATACTTGATAAGACAACATTTTGAATGTGCATTTGTTGAACTACGCCCAGCACGGTCGCAGGGAACAACAATATTGCAATTGCAAAGATAATCGGCATAACACCGCCGGGATTGAGCTTAAACGGAATATTTGTATTTTGGCCGCCGTACACTTTGTTTCCTACCTGACGACGTGCTGAGACTATCGGAACTTTTCTTGCTGCTTCATGCAATATTATGATAAATATTATTGTTGCAATAAATATCAAAAACAGAAGCATTAAACCAATCTGTAATCTTGTGTCATGCTCAACAAGCATTTTTGTTTTACTGCAATACATAGGAATACCTGCGATAATACCTATGAAAATCAACAATGAAGCTCCGTTTCCAACTCCCTTTTCCGTTATCAATTCGGCTAACCACATAACAATCATTGCGCCTGCTGTAAGAGAAACTGCAGAACCGACAAAAAACATTACTGGGTTAACACCGGGAAGTATTACGCCTTCAAATTTATAAAGAGCGAGTGCAAAAATAACCGATTGAAACAACGCAAGAGCAACAGCAAACACTCTTGTGTACTGTTGAATCTTTCTTCTGCCTGCTTCGCCGTCTTCTTTTTGCAATTTTTCCAATGAAGGAATAACAACAGCAAGCAATTGCATAATAATTGATGATGTAATGAAAGGTCCAATACCGAGAGCAAAGATTGAAACTTTACCCAAGGCACCGCCTGAAAACATATCAAGAAAGCCGATTAGGTTATTCCCGCTTGCAAATGCTTGAAATACTGAATTGTTTATACCATAAATTGGCAACTGTGCACCCAATCTGAATAAAGCAATTATGGCAAACGTAAATATAAGTTTTTGTTTTAATTTACTTTCTTGCCAGCTTGTTTTCAGATTTTGAACAACTTTTGCCGAATCGATATTTTGTTGCATTATACTAATTCTGCCTTTCCGCCTGCTTTTTCAATTTTTTCTTTTGCTGAGGGACTAAAATATGTAGCCTTTACTGTAATTGCTTTTGAAATTTCTCCGTTTCCAAGAATTCTTAAAGCAACTGCAGTACTTGATGCTTTTTTATTTTGTTGTAAATAAGCCAAATCAACAACATCAGCATCAATTGCAGCTAATCTTGCAACATTTATTACTGCAGATTCTTCTCTGAATCTGTTTTTAAAACCTTTTAATTTAGGCATTTGACGGTAAGATGGCATTTGTCCGCCTTCAAAACCACGTTTGTGACTGTTGCCGCTTCTTTGTCCTTCACCGTTGTTACCACGACATGCAGTTTTACCATGACCTGATGCTATTCCTCTGCCTTTGCGTTTTTTAGCGTGAGTTGCACCTTCATTTGGTCTTATATCTTCTAAACTTAACATTTTTAATTAACCTTCCTAATTTTCTATTATTCAACAACAGCAACTATATGCGGAACTTTTTTAACCATTCCCATAATTGTTGCAGAATCTTCGTGTTCAACTATTTGGTCTTTTTTTGTTAAACCTAAAGCACGAACAACTTTGATTTGTTTTTCGCTTGCACCGATTGTGCTTCTTACTTGTTTAATTTTTATTTTAGCCATTTTTATTTACCTTTTAAATTATTTTTGTCCCAACATTTCTTTAACACTGATCTTACGTACACTAGCAACATCTTTAAATTGTCTTAAAGATTTTAAAGCATTAAGTGTAGCGTTAGCAGCATTCAAAGGAGATTTTGAACCAAGTGATTTTGATAAAATATTTTCAACACCTGAAAGTTCAAGAACTGCTCTCACGGCACCACCCGCAATAACACCTGTACCTTTTGAAGCAGGTCTTAATTTAACGGAGCCGGCACCTGATTTTCCTGTGATTGTGTGAGGAATTGTAGAATTAAAAAGAGGAACAGTAATAAGATTTTTTCTTGCATCAGCAACGGCTTTTTGAATTGCAATAATAACTTCTGCAGCCTTTGCAACGCCCATTCCAACTTGTCCTTTTTTGTTTCCTACAACAACAATTGCACGGAATGAAAGTTTTTTACCACCTTTAACAACTTTTGTTACACGGCGGATTTGAACAACTTGTTCTTTCCATTCTGATTCAACAGGTTCTACTGTTTCAATTTTTCTTCTTTTTCCACGTCTTGAAGCTTTTTTACCTTGTTGCGGTGCTTCTTCTTGGTGGATTGTTCCTTCTTGAGCTGATTCTGTTTCTGCAGTTTCAACTTTTTCTTCTGTTTCTACTGCTTCAACTTCTTGATTTTCTTGTTCAGCTTGGATGTCTTTGTTTTCTTCCACGATATTACCTTTCTAAAATAGTATTTTTCTTTTTCTCGTATTAATTCTTTTCAACATCTAAAAATAAAAATAACAAAAACTGCTTAATTAAAAGCCTAATTTAGTTATTGAGATGTAAATAATTTCTGACAAGTGTTATTTTACATTATAAATTTTATTTTGCAAGAAAATTTTTAAATAAAAAAATCGGAAAGAATTATATCTTTCCGATTAATCATGGTGCAATATTATCTTTTTTATTTGTACAGAAATAATTATTCTTCGTCTTCTTCATCCAATTTTATATATTGATAAAGAATAGAATCATCATTTATCGGTACACCGCCGAGATCAACTATTTCATCGTTTATTACTCTGTATTCTTTTTCTCTTTTGCCGTTTTCAGTAACAAGTATTTTTTCTACGTTGCCGTCGGAATCGTATACTATTGTTGTTTTTCTTGTTGATTCACGTGTTTTGTCAACATTTATTGTATGGTAATCATCTATCACAGTCTTTTCTGCAACATTTCCGTCACTACCTTTTTTTACGTCAGTTCTTCTTATGCATTTACCATTTTCATATTCATAAGTTCTGATTGTTCCGTCATCATTTACTATTGTTTTTGTCTTTTTGTTGCTTCCTGCTTTTGTATCAAAGGTTTCTTTTACTTTATATCCGTATATATCTTCGTATTCTACTGTATATTCAATACTCTTTTCGTAGCCGTCTTTATTATCGGATTTACGTTGAATACCGAGTTGATAGCAAGCTCCTTCCAGATTTTCTTTCAATGAATTCAAATCTCCGTTGAAATAACTACCATTGAATACATGTTTAAAATATTTTTCAAAATCAGTCAGAGCATCTTTTATATCATCTTTTTTGTCACTAGGAAGATTACTATATACACCCATAATCATATCGTAATATTCCATCATATCTGAAAGATTTGCTCTTTCTTCTTCGGATAATGTTTCTTTAAGCACCGTACTATCTTCGGTTAAATCTTTAACTTTTTCGATTAAATCCGAATTTTCTTCAATAAATTTATCCGCATCAACGTCTTCGCCATTTGTGATTTTCACCATTAATTCATCTAGCGAGTTTCCTTCTCCGAGTAATAGTTTTTGAGAAGGAGTTAATTTATCAATTCCTGCATCTTTATATGCTTTTATTGCTTTACTTGCGTTTTTAGCCTTATCTGCGGAATCAAATACGTATTCACCGTCTTTATCGTAATATAGAGTATAGGTATCTCCATTAGAATTTACACCTGTTACTTGCATATAGGAACCGTCTGAACCATCGTGATGAGTAATGCTATCACCTACTTCGTCGGTTTCATAGGTGTTCTTAGCCCAGGTTTTTACCTTTCCGTTGTCGTCGTAATTAACAGAATCAGTTGATAACGTTTTACCGTTTGCATTAATAGTTTGCGTAATAAGTCCGTTTGTGTCCGGATCGTATTTTGTTATGGTAGTGCCGTCAGCACTTTCTTCTTTAACGGTACATACTTTAGCTTCTGCATTTCCTTCTGTTCTTGCTACTTGAACCGTAACATTTACTTCATTTCCGTTTTCATCGGTTTTTGTAAACTTATGTTCTTTGCCATCTTCGAGGTTTGAACAGTCTTCGTTTTCTGCAGGGGTTAAACCTTCAACACCTGCTATAGTATATGTACCATCATCATTAGAATTTATTCCGTATACACCATCGGGATCTGCATTTAAATCTTCCGGCACTGTTACTTCTTCTTCTGCAGCTTCATCTGAATCGATTTCTTCTGATTCTTCAGTTTTTTCTTTTTCTTCTGTTTCTTCGGTTTCTTCTGTTGTTTTAGTTTCATCATCAACAGCTTCATTTTCTTCGGTAGTACCCGATTCATCTACCGTATTATCAGTATCGGTTTCACTTGAATTTTCTGTATTATCCGTATCTTCTGAAGCATAGACAGTATTTGTTGACGTGTTTTTATCTATGTTATATTTTTCATCAACTTTATTTAAATCTAAATAGTCATTTGCCATAGTGCCATCCCAAGATATTTTGGCACATTCTTTTGACATGTAATCAATATAAGCATCATTGCTATCAAATGAATCTCTTGTTTTGAATCCGAAATCTTTATTTGCATCACTTTCGGCCATTGTTTGATATACATCAGCTAATTTTTCTTTACCTTCATCGGTTGTAAGGTCGCAATCATATCTTTCTGCTAATGTGGCATTAACGTCATTTGCAACAGCTTGCGTATATTCTTCACTACCTTTAGTATATTTATCTTTATATTTATCGTGGAATATATCTAAATCAAATTGCGTGCCTTTAATGTTTGTTTCATCCTTGCCCCAGTTATTTTTCGGGTCATTAATATTATCGTGGTTTGTAATAGCTTCTCTATTTAAATCATTTCTATCCCACGCTCTTTCTTGCGAGGTTTCGGAATCATTTGTTGAAGTTGCATTTTTATATGACGGTATTGCATCTTCTTGGGAATCATATTCATTGCCGTCGCTATCGTAAAATTTTCCGGATTTGAAGGTAAATTCGCCTTCTATGGTTTTTATTTTACATTCTTTAGGTGTCATTGTGCCGTCTTCATTTTGTTCCGTAACAATTTCACTTTGGATTTCCCAATATCTAACAGTACCTGACTCATTGTACATTATCGTACATCCGCCTTGAGGATTGCTATCGTTGTCATAATTTGTAATATCTATTTTATTTTCATTAGAATCATATATATTCATAACCGAGCCGGTGTCTGTGGATTGTACGGCATTATATGTTATATTGCCGTTGTTATTTTCAACATACAGAACTACCGAATTACCGTCTTCGTCTGTAAATTCATATTGATTTTCAGAACCGTATTCAATCTCATCAATATTGAAATCGCCAACAGGTTCCAAGTTATCCATACCTGCAACCGAATATTTTCCGTCAGACTGTTCTTTTAGTCCATATTCGTCGTCGGGATTACCTTCAATTGCGTATTCTTCTTCTAAATTTTGGGGTAATTCCAGAGTTGTTTCCGCAGGTTCTTCTGTTGTTGTTGAAGAAGGTTCTTCTTCAGTAACATCATCCGCTGATTCTTCCTTTGGCTCTTCAGCAGAATTTGCCGGGATTTCTTCAGGATGCATTTCGTCTGTTGATTTAGAATCAGTATTCGTATCATCGTCCTCGGGCATATTTGCAACGGCGCGGCCGTTTACATTTGTAACCTTTCCATGGTCATCATATTTATAAGTAATAGAATTTATTAATTTATCATCTTTATCCAGATTTTTTGTTGTAAGTTCATTTTTATCAAAATTATAGCTTTGTTCTGTTTTTTCACCTGAATCATCTGTTTTTGTAACTGTATATACCTTTTCGCCGTTTTCTTCCGTTACGTTTAATTTATATACAGTATTTTCTTCACCATCTTTTGTAAATTCGTATGTTTTTCCAATTTCAGGTTCATCTGCGAATTTTTCTCCGTTATCCGCAAATTTTAAACCTTCAAATCCTGCAATGTCATATGTTTCATTGTTATTGTTTTTAAATCCTAATATTTCATCAGGATTACCATTTTGGTCTTTTGAAAACTTGCTGTATGTTTCAGAGTCATCATCTGTTGTTTCAGGTTCTTCTGTTTCAGCTGATTCTGCAGGTTCTTCTTCAACTTCTTCGGGTTCTTCGGTCGCTGCTTCTTCCGGTTCTTCAGTTGTTGCGGCTTCTTCGGGTTCTTCGGTTGTTGCGGCTTCATCAGTTTCTTTATCAACTTTTTCTTCATTATTTTCATCTGAAATTGCTTCAGGATTGTCAACTTTAGATTCGGGTCGGCTATTGTCTGTATCACTGTTATAAGTGTATGAATATTCTATAAATTCGCCATTTTTATCAGGTAAAACAAATGAAGCGGGTTTTCCATCAGAACCGCTTTGAGCATAAACAATTTTTCCGTTTTCATCAACCATTTGAGTAATTAATGCACCGTTATCATCAGTTTTTGTAATTGTTGTTTTGCCTTCTTTTGAAGTTTGAGTTCTGATTAAATTACCGTTTTCATCAAAATTCATTTGTACCGCAAAGTTTGTTCCTTCACCATAATCCACCACGGTTTGATTGTTTTTAGGGTCAATTTTAACATTACATAAACTGCCTGCAATATATGCGCCATCTTCTCCGGATTGCAACATTATATATTCACCATCATCTTTTTTTAGTTGAAACATTCCGGGCTGAAGTTCTTGATATTCCCAACCGTCAGGTGTTACATATTTACCTTCTTCATTAAGAACAGCTGTTCCTTTTGGTTCATAATCAGAATTCAATAGCTCTTGATTTATACCATCTTGATTTTCATATAATAAATTTTCAGAAGATGTATTTTCTTCTTTACTTTTTGCTTCTTCAATTTTTTTATCTAATTCATCTTTCTTTTCATTTAATTCATTAAGAGATTCTTCTTCGATTTTTACTTTTTCTTCTGTATCATCGCCTTTTGATTCAATATTATCAATTGAATCAGATAAATTTTTACATATTTCTGCATATTCTTGTTCTTGTGATTTTAATTCATTTGCCTCATTTCTCATTTCTTCAGCTTCAGCTTTTGCTTCTTGAGCTTGTTTTAAAAGCGCAATTTTTGCTTCATTTTTTTTCATCGGTACATTGCCGTTTTCATCAGGTGTTGCTGATGTATCGGGTATTTCATCCGGAAGAGAAGCAGCCTGAGAAAATAAATCATTTGCTAAATTTTCTTGACCCGTTGCAGCTTCATCAGCTTGCGTTGCAGCCTGGGTCATTGTTTCCATATTTTGAGTTGCGGTTTGCAAATCATTCGATAAACTTTCAATTTCTTCCTTGCTAATTTCACTATCTTCTTTTGCAGCATCAACATTATTTTGTTGAGATGAAATTTCTCTTTCTGTATCGTTTTTTTCGGACAAAAGTCCTTGTACTTCATCTTCGCCTTCAGGATTAACTACCTTCGGAAGATTTGTTGAAGGTTTAACCGGTTGTAAATCTTTGTTAAATTTGCTGTTGTGAATCATAGTTCTTATTCCCTTTTTTTAATGCACCATAGAATTATTAACGGTATTTACTGTAATTATCTTTAATTTACCCGAAAAACTTTTACATAATTTAACAAATGTTATAAATGTTCGATTGTCGGGAATTATATTACTGCTGCGGTGATGTTTCGGAAGTTAAAACCTCAGGACAATCCCGCAATATGATTAATTAAGTTAATCTATGATTAAAAGCTCCTTAAAGGGAGCTTTTATGTTTCTAGTGTCTTCTTTCCAAGTTTTCATCTATCTTCAACATACAATTGAACGTACCACAAGCACAACCAAGGAAATTTTCACTCGTATTATCTCTATCATTACCGAGTTTATGATGAGGAATTCTTGGTGCGCCATGCGGAATAAGCATACTTTTATACAAAGCTTTATCATGGAAATCTCGCATTAATGTAATCGGAATATCCGTATACATATATGCTTTACAGGTTTTTGGATCATCTTCGCCAAGCTCAACTTTTTCACTGCCAAATGCAATTTGTACTGCTTCATCAATCGTGAAGGATTTTGTTTCGGTGCCATCGCTTGTTACAACCCTTGCTGTCGCATATGTTTTATCAAGAGTGGGAAGTCCGACAGGTATAACATCACCTTTGAACGTTATAATAAAAGGAACAATATCTGGGTGCGGAAGAGTGAATCTGTTTGGCCCCTGTTTTCCGTTTAAATCAACATAGACTATAAAAAAATTGTATTTTTTTTGTGTTTCGCCATGAGGGAAGTTAACATTTTTATATATATTTGAAAAATAAATCCTAAACCCGTTACTCAGAGCAAACTGAAGATATGGTTTGTCACTTCCGTTTACGTATATATTCTTAGGGTCTGTTACTGAGGCAGCGCCGCATTTTCCTTCGCCATCAACTGCATTTAAATATTCTTTTAGACGATTGCAAAGTTGCGTTGTAGTTGTCGGAAAAGGACGACCTTCGTTCTTATTTTTTTTACTCGCCGAAGAAAAGCTATCATCGCCAACTACGCAATCCGCTGAACCGACCGCCTTTACCCTGCAATAAGTATCGGTATATGTATTATAGACAGCTTTATTTAATGCATCATAAGCCGCATAATATCTTGTAAAAAAGTCCGTAAATCTATTGTTTACAGTATACAAAGAAATAACGATTAAAATCCCTGCAATCGTTAATACAATAAGTAGTTCCGGTAAAGTAAATCCTGATTTATTTTTCATGCAAAACCCTCACAGTAAATAGTACCATATTACGAAAAAGAATATATACTTTACAAGATGTATTTAAATTGTAATTTTATAAAAATTTGATATTATTATATATATTAATATGAAGAATTGGTGATTTTTTATAAACAGAGGTTATTTTGAAGAAGAATAATAATAAATCAGCTTTTACAATTGCGGAATTAATACTCACAACCGTCATAATGGCTATTGTTTGTGTTGTTGCTCCCGTAATTATATTAAAAAGAGATGTTAAACCACAAAAGGCGAAAAAATTTGATAACATTGTGGAATGCAAGACAAAATGCATTTACGATGCTCATACTTCTACACTCACATATTTAGATGGAAAAGGTACTAAAACCGAGACCGTACTAGATTACAATAAAAATACGAACGAATTTTATACAATTATTTTGGTTGGCGGAGGCGCAGGCGCCACGGATAAAAGCTCTATCAAATTCTCTATTGGCTTCCCCGGAGAAACAAAAACGATAATGATTCCTACATTAGATGAAAATAAAGACATCACAAATGACTCAAATAATAAAATATACGAAGGAATACTAACGGGCTATTATTTAATGGAAGTTGGTAAAGGCGGAAGTAATGGCAAAAATGGAGAAAAAACCGTTATATGTACAATTCCCGAAAATATGACACGAAATATTAATAGTGCAAAATGCAAGGAAGACCGCGACAACAAAGTCGTAATAATAGATTCAGCAGAAGGCGGAATAACTTCTAACGAAAATTATAATATTGTTAAAAACGATAGATATTCCAGTATTTCCTTAGAAGACAAAGATTTATACGGAAACGGCGGAATAAAACCGAAAGATAAAAAAGAAAAAGCAGAAGTAGGCATGGGAGGCTTAGTAATAATAAAATGATGAAGTTTAAAGAAAAAAAAGGATTCTCCCTTGCAGAATCAATTATATCTATGGTGCTTTTGGCACTTGTAATTCTTTTAACAATGACTACATTAACAAGAAAAAAACCTGTACCGTTAAATAAAGTTACAATAAGCGGTATATACGCATGCTGGATAGGTAGCGACGGAAGAAAAAAAGACAGGTTCTTTGATGGTCACAGACAAGTGTATGCTAATATCGATAAATGCGAGTTTGAAATGGATAGGCGCGCCTATAAATACTATATCTTTGCAGCAGGAGCGAATAACGATTGCAAGCTTGTAGACGGTCAACAACAATGTATTGAAGGACAAGTTAGCCAAAGTTACATTGAAGCACCGAGCGGAGCCAATGAAGAAGAAATGAAATTGGATTTTACAATAGGCGATCAAACTAACGGCGATACAAAAGTAATGCAAAACGGAAATAACATAGTAGAAGCATTGGGAAATATAACAACAGGAGTTACTTACAGAAATTTAAAAAAATGTAAATTTATAGAATCTTTAGATTGCGAAGACAATAAATGCGGCACTACAAATGGAATAGAAACACCATGTGAATCCGGAGAAAAACCCATATGTAATATTGATGCAAACGGACAAAGCATAAATATAGCTTGTATGAGTGTACAGAATGAAGGTCAGCGTGATGAAACAGCATTAACAATTCAGGATCATTCTTGCCAATTGCAAGAATCTTCTTATCAATCTGAAAATAACTACATTAAAGGAAAATGCATAAGAAGTGACGGAACAGACAGAGGAATAGTCAAAGTTAACGTAGAAAGAGAAGATTCATCAATCAAGAATAAACATGTAGTATTAAGTAAAGCAAAAATCGTTAAAATATTAAAGATGTTACCTGAAAGCATACAAAACGGATTAACGGATGAATTGCTAAAATATTATCAAGATGACACACGCAATCCGAAAAAGAATGGTGTAGTTTTGATTATCTGGTAATAATAAGGAAATAAAAAATGAAAAAACAAAATAAAGCATTTACACTGGCAGAAACATTAGTTGTATTATGCGTCATAGGAGTAATAACAGTTTTAATGTTATCTTCTTTCGGTAATAAAATCAACAGAAACAAGGCAATGTTTAAAAAAGCATATTCCTTAACAGAAAGAACAGTAGTAGAACTCGTAAACGATGAAACATATTATCCTTATGACTATAAAAATTTCGGTTTTAAAGAACATTCAGATGTTAAGATATTGGGACCCGATTATTATACAAGTACAACAAATTATAATAGCCCTGTCACTGTCGCTAATACCGATTGGAGCAAACAAGACCTTAGTGAAACTGACGCAAATAAATACAGACGTATAAAATTTTGCAATTTGTTTTCAAACAACCTGAATCTGGAAGCAAAAACCGTATTTGATAATTCTGGTAAAAATTGTTCATTCACAACAACAGACGGAATCAAATGGACGATTTATAATGCTGCCTCTACCGATAATGTAAGCGGTTTTTTAATTGCGATTGATGTAAACGGCGACAAAGTGCCAAATGCACCAACATTAACTACAATAAGAAAAAATACAAGCTCATCAAAAGATTTGAGTAATGTTAAAAACAGGGACAAATTTTATATGTATGTCAGATACGACGGAAAAATGCAGCTGCACGATAACGACAAAACCGCAAAATCTTTCCTAAAAGCAACAGATTTTAAAGATGATGAACAATAATTTAAAGCTCTCGAAATTCGAGAGCTTTAATATATATAAAGTATTTTTTAAAAAAATAACTGATGTTTTTCAACATATCAGATGATGAAGAAAAAAACAAATTTAGATATTCTTTATCTATACATAAAATTATATGGGGATAGAATTAGAAATTGAGGAGGTTTAAATTTAACCTTGAAAGTGTGCTGTTATTAAGAGAACACACACTGGAAGACGAGCGAATTAAATTATCAAAAATTGTTCAATCCTATAACAAAGAAAAGGAAGAACTGGAAAATTTAATTTTGAAGCTCGAAACATTAAAGAATGATTCGGAAAAATACTTTCAACAAGTAGGCTTCTGTACTTCTTTAATCAATAATTACGGCAATTATCTATCAAAAATAGATAGCGAAGTAATAACCCAGCAAAACATAATAAAAAACATTGAAATAGAATTAAATAAACAACAGGAAAATACAAAAAAAGCATATATTGAATTAAAAACGATAGAAAACTTAAAACAGAAACAAAAAGAGGACTACGATAAACAAGTTCTTTATGAAGAAATAAAAACACTGGATGACATTACAAATTCAAAAAGAACTGCATAATAAGGTATAATATGGCACAACAATCAATATTAAATACAGTAGAAAACGCAAAGGAAACATTTGCAGAAGTAATATCTGCAAATAAAACAGCATCACGCAAGGAAAAAGTTAATTTTTCAAAATTAATGGATAATGTTAGTGCAAAATCATCTCAAGTGCAATCAAATTTTGTATCCAAAGCAATAAAATCAAATACAAGCAGTATCAATAAAAAAACAATAGAAAATAATACAACTCCAAATGAAAAACCAAAAAAACAATCCAAAACAACAAAAACAAACGATACAAAAACTATAGAAAAGAACGATATAAAAAACCAACAAAATATCGACACAAAAGATACAAATAATAAAAAAGATTTAATAAAGAAAAACTCCACAACAGATAAAAAATCTGAAAATTCCGTAACTGATACAAAAAATATTCTGACTACAAAAGCTCCAACGTCTGAAATAGATTCATCTGACATAAATGCAGAAAAAGAAACAGACATAAATAATAGCTCACCTGTATGCTCATCACCGGTTATTTTTTTAGAAAACGATACAAACGACATTCAAACAATACCATCTGAAAATAATTCAGAAATAACAACACAAGAAACAATCGAAACAGCGGAAATCTTGAATATCACGGCAGAAATAAAGCTGTCAAACACGGATGAACTTATCAAAAAAATAGAAGAATTTGCAACAGAAGCAGATTTGAATAATGATTCTTTGGGTCTTGTTGAAAAGGTAACGGATGTAATAAACAATAGCGACCTGACAGACGAAAGCAAGCAAGAATTAAACAGTATACTTGATGATACAAAAAATTCAATTCAAAATACAACTATAGATTCTGATTCATCAAAAGAAATTCAAAAAACAATTGAAGATATAATATCTAAACTAAAAACTACAGTCAAAGAAGAAATAGTTGTAAAAGATACTGAAAAAATCAACGAAGAATTTGATATAAAAGAACTAAAAGAAATAAAAAAACTTCTGGATGAAATATCAGCAGAATCTAATGACAAAGACACAAAAGAAACATGTGATGAAACAAAAAATCTTTTAACGCAAACAGAAGAAAAAATTGAAACAAATAAAGATAAAAATGATATAAAAGAAGATTTGAATAAGATTAAAGAAAATTTATCCAAAATAAAAGAATTTTTAAAAGAAAACATAAAAGACGATAAGAATGCTAAAGATACAGTATCAGTAAAAGAAACTGTTAACAATGAAAACAACGATAAAATTCCTTTAATAAAAAATCTTGAAACCAAAGAAGTAAAATTGGAAGAATATACAAATAAAACCGTTCAAGCAACAACCATTTCTGATAGCAATACAGAAACAAAAGAACCAGACCAAACAAATTTATCAAAAGATAATACAAACAAAACAACCTTTGAATCAAAAGATATTAAAACAGACAAAACGGCAAAAACTATTGATACATCTATAATAGAAACAACAGAAAAAGAAACAACAATACAAACAGATAATTCAAAAGTTGAAGAAAATAGCGAACAAAAAACAATAATGGAAAGCAACTTTAATTCTTCAACAAATCAGGATGAACTATCAAATAACGACAACTCAAACAATCAAAATAACAAAGATGATATTTTTAAAAAACAAAATGTTTTAAAAGAACAACCAAAAACAAACACAATAGAACAACCAAAAACAAAAGAAACAAATACCAAAGAAGAAATTGAAATTACTGCGGAAACAGATGAAGTTTCTATGGATGAAATTGAAATATCCGATGAAACATCAGAAACCAAACCGCAAAATACAACCGGAATGTTTGAGAAAGATAAAATTGATTTAATAGAAGAAATGACCTTTGAAAATACATATAAAGAGTCAGGCGCATTATCCGTATCTGATGAAATTGCAAAAATTGCAATCAATGCAAATTCTCAAAACAATAAAAATAATGTTCTTCCGATAAATCAAAATAACAATATTATTAAAAATATTTCATTTGAAAAAGTAATTCAACAAAACCAAAACATACAATCAAGAATTGAATCAAGCAACATTTTTAACCAAATATCAGATAAACTTCAAAACTTTAATCCATCGGCTGCACAAAAATTGACAATGGTATTAAGACCCTATGATTTAGGAAGATTATCCATTGAATTATCCGTCAACGAAAAAGGATTATCAACACATATTCTTGTGCAAAATGCGGATGTTAAAAATTATATAGAAAAAAACATTGATTCCCTAAGACAACATTTGTCGGATGCAGGAGTAAATGTAAATACAATTCAAATCAAAACAGCAGGGGAAACAGGTTCATCCACATATGAAGGAAACCAAAACAACGGAAATCAAAAAGAGGATGAATTTAATCAGCAACAAAATCAACAAAAAGAAAACAGTGAACATAAAAGAAATAAACAAAATTTCGATTCTCACGAAAACTATGATTCATTCTTTTCTAAAAATAAAAACGAAGAATTTTCAGGTGTGTTAAATAATACCTTTAATTACATATTAAACTAATAAGGAAGATAAAAATGGTAACAACATCAGAAGCAATTATTAATTTGCAAAATAATACGGCAACCTTAAATGCAAACCAAACTGCAGAATCAACCTCAAAAAGTAATACATCGGTTGACAGTCACGCATTTTTAAAATTAATGACAATGCAGCTTCAATATCAAGACCCGACAAATCCGCTTGATAATTCTGAAATGTTAGCGCAAGAAGCTCAATTTTCAACTTTAGAACAAATGGAAGCTTTGACTAGCTCGTTTACAAGCTTCTCCAATGCATATCAAGCTAATTCGCTTATGGGTCAATACGTAGAAGTAACAGATGAAAGCGGAAACACGGATTACGGATATGTTGATTACGTAAACATGAACGAAAAAGACGGGGCAAGCGTAAGCGTAAACGGTACATTAAGACCGGTAGCACAAGTAACAAAAGTATTCCCCGCAAATGAAGCCGTTACCGATGAAATCAAACAAAACACAAGCGATATAAAAGACAAATTAGAAACAATCGCAGGAGGAATTGCTAATTTAGCGGATAAAATTGCTCAATATATAGGAAAAGATAATATCGAAGAAGTTGTCGACGATATTTTAGATTAATAAAAGACAGGACAATAAAGAAGAAAGGTGAAACAAACAAAATGACACAAGCATTATTTACCTCAATGACAGGTTTAAATGCAGGTACAGAACAGCTTACCGTTGTTTCAGACAACGTAGCAAACATGAACACTACTGCATACAAGACGTCTCGTGTGGATTTTCAGGATATCTGGTATCAAACGAAAACCACAGGTACAAATTCTACAGCCGTGCTCGGTGGTACGAACCCTTATCAAATTGGTGTTGGTGTACAGTGTGCATCAATTACAAAGAATTTTGCTGCAGCAACTACAAATACTACAGGCAGAAACACAGACCTTGCAATAACCGGTAACGGATGGTTCTGCGTACAAAATTCAGACGGCCAAACCCTTTTAACAAGAGATGGTACTTTTTCATTGGATGAAAAAGGTTACCTTTGTACCGCTTCAGGTTGCAAAGTTATGGGTATGGATTCTATAACTTCATCCACAGGCTCCACTACTCCAATCAAAGTTCCTACTGCAATTAAAGTTATTGAAAAACCTACACCAAAATCAGATTTTGACAATATGAAACTGGGTGAGTTAAACAATTGCGAACAAATAACATCAGGCAAATTCGGAATATACGATGTAGAAAGCGGTTTGACATTTGAATTTGAATTAGAAGATTTGGATAAAGATACAAAAGTTTCATCACTTATTTCAAAATTAAGCGGTTTAACAGGAACAGCAACAAAAGTAACCGTAGATGACGACGGAAACGAAACAGAAGAAGAAGTAACAAAAAGCATAGGTGAACTTGCAACCTTTGAATCTAAAGACGGCGTAATCGAAGCAACAGATAGTTCAAGCGAAGGTATAAGCTTTAAGATTATTCCGGGCGGAAGTAATTTCTTATCACAAACAAATTTAGCTTTTGTAACGCCTGATGACAAAGTATATACTTCATCAGTTATGAATATGTCTGCAGATATAACAGAAGTAGACGATATTACAGCAGATACGACCCACTTGTATAAAAGCCTGTCATTCGGAAAAGATGGTATGTTAACAGTAACATACGACGACGGTTCCGTATTAACGGTACAAGCAACAGAAGACGGTACATCAACATTTTTTACATACACTGATGCAGGCGGAATTATTATTGAAGATGACGTAAACAATTCAGGAAAAGCCTCATTATACGTTGACCCAAACGTATTGACGAAAGCAAACATGCAAATGCAGCTTGCTAAGGTAACAAACGATTCCGGTCTTGTTGCTGTAGGAAATAACTGCTACGAATTTGGTCCGGATTCAGGAAAAGTAATTTACACAGCAGCAGGTATCAACGGTACAGGTGCCATAGCGCAAGGTGCTCTGGAAGCATCAAATGTGGATTTGGCACAACAATTCGCAAACATGATATTAGCTCAAAGACTCGTCCAAGCTAATTCTCAGGTATTCAACAGTGCAAACAGTATGTTAGAAACTCTTGTTTATCTGGGCAGATAGTTTATTTTTCTCTTTATTGTCTTTATATAAAACCGCTTTTTAAAAAAAGCGGTTTTTATTATTTAAAGTAATTATAAATAATATTTAGAAATTTTAATAAAATTTCTAAATAATTATCAATTTTAATTTAAGATATGACTTTTAATAATTATAAGTTTTATTAAAGGGAGGATATCAATATATGTCATTAGAAAAAATTAACGGTATTGCGCCATCTCAAAATAAGGATAGCCAAGTAAAAGATTCCAAAAAATCAAAACTCGATAGAGCGGGAGAAGAAGCAATATTCCCAAATTTAACTGTTTTCACCAATGAAAAAGTAACTGAATTTATGAAAGGTATGGACGAAAAAGAAACAACATATGATTTATTTGATGATGAAACAGGCGAATTATCCACAGAACTTAATAAATGGGAGGAAACGTATTTAGAAGCAGAATATAATAATAAATTCATGCATGATGCTAAATATATTGAAAAAGATAGCGGCAATAGTGTTGAAAAATTCAAGTACGATTCAAACGGTGATGGCGAATATGAAACCGAAATTAGTTTTTGCGGAAATCATAGTACATACAAAATTAACAATGGCGATATTACCATGACCTATTCACAAGAGCAGTTTACACCAAGCAATAATAATGAAGGAGTATATGGAGATATTGTAAAGTTTGAATACACAGATAAACAAGGTAAACATGGTTTTTCAGAAAGCGAATTTCCTTTAGACAATAAAAACAGATTGAGATTTTATTCAAAATCCGAAGCCGGTTCCGATACTGATTCAGGAACAGTAATCTACTACGATGAGAACGGAAAAGCTATAGATTAACAAATACTATAATTAAATTAAAAAGAAGCTTTATATAAAGCTTCTTTTTTGTTGGTTAATATTTAATAATTTTTCGGTGAACATATTTCAAATACAACCATAGTGTCATCCGGAAGTTATTTTTAGAATCTTAAACCCTGCAAGATGCTAAAACAAGTTCAGCATGACATTATTCATTATGACCTAAAAATTAAAAGCAAACGTTTCAGGCAAAGAAAAGATTGAAGACTAAAAAGAATTAAGCAAAAGATATATAAATAGCAAGAGCATAAACTCTTGCTATTTATATTATTGATATTTAATATATATCTATTTAACCAATTCGCCGATAGCTTTATAAACAGACATTCTCTTTGCTGCATCTTGTTCAGCTTTAGCATATAATTGTTCAGCTGCTTCAGGATTAGTTTTGAGAAGTGATTTATATCTGCCTTCGCTTCTGATAAAGTCTTGGTAGCTTCCCTTAGGATCTTTAGCATCCCAAGTAAACGGATTTTCGTTTGCGGGATTATATCTGTAAAGTGGGAAGTAACCTGCTTCAACAGCACGTTTTTGTTCGGTTTGTGTTTTTGACATATCGATTCCGTGAGCGATACAAGGAGCATAAGCAAATATAATAGAAGGTCCGTTGTAGCTTTCTGCTTCTTTGAATGCCTTTAAGGTTTGATTTCTGTCGGCACCCAATGCAACGGATGCAACATAAACAAATCCATAAGACATTGACATCAGACCCATATTTTTCTTATATGTAGTCTTACCGCCTGTTGCAAATTTTGCAACTGCGGCTGTCGGTGTCGATTTTGAAGCTTGACCGCCTGTATTTGAATATACTTCCGTATCCAATACAAGAATATTTACATTTTTACCTTGTGCAAGAACATGGTCAATACCACCGTAACCGATATCATTTGCCCAACCGTCACCGCCTATAATCCAGATTGATTTATCCGTGAAGTAATCTTCAAGTTCTTTTATCTTTCTGATTGTATCACAACCGCATTCTTTAGCGTATTTATCAATAAGAACTTTAGCTTTGTTTTGAGCTTCAATTGCTTCAGGAGTTTTTGAATTATCCCAATGAGCCATAGCACCTTGAAGTGCTTCTTTAATATCGGCAGGTGCGTCTTCTTTATCCAATACTTTTTGAACGTAAGTTTTTAGGGTATCTCTATTTGCATCAACCGCTAATCTCATACCGTATCCAAATTCAGCATTGTCTTCAAACAATGAATTTGCCCAAGCAGGACCTCTGCCATCCTTATTTGTTGTATAAGGAATTGTCGGGAAAGTACCAGAATAAATTGAAGAACAACCTGTAGCATTTGCAACAATAGCATTTTCACCGAATAATTGTGAAACAAGTTTAACGTACGGTGTTTCACCGCAGCCTGCACAAGCGCCTGAGAATTCAAATAACGGTTTTCTGAGCATTGCACCTTTAATTGTTGCGGTTGTATTTTTACCCATAACGTTATCCGGCAATTCATCAAAGAATTTTTCATTTACTTCTTCACAAGCTTCGATTTCTTTTTCTAATGTTGACCAAGTAAGTGCGTTTTTACCTTCGATTTTATTCATCGGACATTGGTCTAAACATACGCCGCAGCCTGTACAATCTTTGCAATATACTTGAACTTTGAATTTTTCATCTGCAAGAGCCGGTTTTGCGGGAACTGTTTTAAATGAAGCAGGAGCATTAGCTAAATCTTTTTCTTCAATTAATTTTGTTCTAATAGCTGCATGCGGACAAGCAGAAGCGCAAACACCGCATTGTGCACAAAATTCAGCATTCCATTTTGGTACGCGAGGTGCGATACCGCGTTTTTCAAGACATGCAGTACCTGTCGGGATAACACCGTCAACAGACATTGCAGAAACAGGGATATCGTCACCTTTTTGACGCATAGAAGGTTCTATGATATCTTTTGCAAATTTATCCGCATTATCAGGAATTAATTTTTGTTCATCAATACAGCCAACGCCATCTAATGAAGCAGGAACTTTTACTTCTTGACAAGCATCAACCGCAGCATCAATCAAAGCAAGATTCATATTAACAATATCGTCGCCTTTTTTCTTGAAGGTTTTGATTGTCATTTCTTTCATGCCTTCATAAGCTTTATCAAACGGAATTACGCCTGAAACTTTAAAGTATGCAACCATCATAACAGTGTTTGCACCTTTGCCTCTTAATCCCGGTTGTTGTTTAATTAATTCTTCTGCATTTACATTATAGAATTTAATTTTCTTATCTATGATTGTTTTTTGTAAATCACGAGTTAAGTGAGCGAATGCTTCTTCGTTTGAATAAGGAGAATTCAATAAGAAGGTTCCGCCTTCTTTAATACCTTTTAAGATATCATATCTGCCGATATAAGCGTGAGTAGAACATGATACGAAATCGGGAGCTGTGATTAAATATGTAGATTTAATATGAGAATCACTAAATCTTAAGTGTGATACCGTAACACCGAAAGATTTTTTAGAGTCGTATGCAAAATAAGCTTGAGCATCTTTATCTGTGTATTGACCGATAATTTTGATTGAGTTTTTATTTGCACCAACGGTACCATCTGAACCAAGACCCCAGAACATACAATTTGTAGTTCCTGCAGGTTCGGTTACAATGTGTTCGGTTACTTTTAATGATTTATGTGTAACATCATCTTCAATACCAACTGTAAATCCGTGGAATCCGTTGTTTTCTGCGTGTTTATAAACGGCCAAAATCATTGAAGGAGTAAATTCTTTAGAAGATAAACCGTATCTTCCGCCGATTACTCTGATGTCTTTATTATCTAATGCTGCAACAACATCCAAATATAAAGGTTCACCGATTGAACCGGGTTCTTTTGTTCTGTCTAAAACAGTAATTCTCTTTGCTGTTTTAGGAACTGCAGCATTGAAGCGTTTAACATCAAAGGGTCTATATAAACGAACTTTAATTAAACCGTATTTTGTTCCTCTGTTTTTATTTAAGTATTCTATTGTTTCTTCTATAGCTTCGCATCCTGAACCCATTGCAACGATAATATCTGTAGCATCAGGAGCACCGACATAATCGAACGGATGATATTGACGACCCGTAACTTTAGCAACCTTATCCATATATTCTTGAACAATATCAGGTGTTGCATCATAATATTTGTTACTTGTTTCACGGCCTTGGAAATATACATCTGTATTTTGCGCGCCAACTTTACAAACAGGTGCTTCAGGTCTTAGAGCTCTTGTTCTGAATTCTTCTATATATTGCGGTTCAACAAGTGAAGCGATATCTTCATAAGAAATTTCTTCAATTTTATGCACTTCGTGTGATGTTCTGAAACCATCAAAGAATTGCAAGAAAGGAACTTTTGCTTTGTATGTTGATAGATGAGCAACTAAAGCCAAATCCATTTCTTCTTGAACACTGTTTGCTGCAAGCATAGCGTAGCCTGTATTGCGGCAAGCCATAACGTCAGTATGGTCACCAAATATTGCTAATGATTGTGCCGCTAATGCACGAGCTGCAACGTGAATAACTGATGGAAGCATTTCCCCTGCAACTTTATGCATAACAGGAATCATTAATAATAAACCTTGTGATGCTGTATAAGTTGATGTTAAAGCACCTGCTGCAAGAGAACCATGAACAGCACCTGCTGCACCTGCTTCCGATTGCATTTCTGCAACTTTAACTTCTTTTCCCCAAATGTTTTTCTTATGTTGAGAAGACCATTCATCAACCCATTCACCCATTGTAGAAGATGGTGTAATAGGGTAGATTGCTGAAACTTCACTGAGTGCATACGCAACATGAGCGGCTGCGTAATTACCATCAACAGTAATTGTTTTTTTAGCCATTACTATCCTCTTTCTTTCTAGCTTATAACCTCTTAAAAAAATTATAACTCTAACAAAATTTTCTGCAATTTTAAAAATTGATTAATCAAATTGCAAAAAACATAATAAAAAAACTACATATTAAAAAAACATTAAAATAAAATACTACAGTCTTTATTTTGTTACAGATTATAGCTTTTTATTTTTAATTTGTTTTACTTGCGTGAAACAATCTGCCTGATATAGTATCTCCCGGAGGGCCTGCAGTTACTCCGTCACTGCCTATATATATAACAAATCTGTCTGTCGAATCTAAAATGTCACCAAATGTTTCATCTGTTATTGCACCTTTTCCGTATCTGGCATTTGTATTATTATCTCTTGCATATCGGTTCGGGCCTTTATCCAATCCGTTGTAATCAATATATACGGTACCACATGCATTTTTGTATGCTTCATCTTCACTGCTTGAAGCATTAATTTCAAGCACTGATTTACAAGTTTGACCGCATGACGGACACGCGTCAACAACGTATGAAATGTTTGTCTTGGCTAAAATCCATGGACTTGAACCTGATGTCTTAGTGCAAGCTTTATCTCCTGTAATACTGTCAGGACCTAAAACAGTAGAAGAACCATAACTATCTGTTGAACTTTCATTACGCATTGAGCTTATAGAATTAGAAGTCCAAGTTGCTTTATACTTAATATCATTTAAACCAAATATTTTGTTGTCAGCATAAAGTCTTTTATTCGAACTGCCTTCGCATATATACCCCTGAGGTCCCACAGTTTTATTTAATTCACGAAGAATAGAATGAATACATTCAGTAGTAGCTCCTGATTGACATAATGCTTTATTTTCCGACATCAAAGTTGCAACAACTTGACTAACCGTATTATACGCTATCTTATATGCAGTAACTTTATGTCTTCTGTCCATACTTGCCATTGTATTGGGGATTGTTAAAGTTGCGACCACACCTAAAAAAATCACTGCAATCAATATTTCGGCAAGTGAAAAACCTTTTTTAAATTTCATTTATATACCTCTAAAATACAATATTAATAATATAAATAATTCTTAAAAAATGCAACGTAAATATAAACATTTTGAAATTTGACTTAACTTTCTTACAGAGTAAAATATTTAAAGGAATGAGGGGGTTAGATTATGACATACGACAAAAACTCTGCCAACGCAACGGAATTTATTTCAGATGAAGAAATCACGGCAACGCTTCAATATGCCGAAGAAAATAAAAACAATTTTGAACTCATAGATTCTATCTTAAAAAAAGCAAAACCTGTATCCAAAGGCGATAAAACGTATTGCAAAGGTTTATCACATAGAGAAGCAAGTGTTTTGTTGGCTTGTGAAGATAAAGAGGTTTTAAATAAAATTTATAATTTGGCATCAGAAATTAAACATGCCTTCTATGGTAACAGAATCGTTATTTTTGCACCGTTATATTTATCAAACTACTGCGTAAACGGCTGTGTTTATTGTCCTTACCATGCAAAAAATAAAACCATACCGAGAAAAAAATTAACACAAGAAGAAATCAAACAAGAAGTAATTGCTCTTCAGGATATGGGACACAAAAGATTAGCACTTGAAACAGGGGAAGATCCCGTTAATAATCCTATTGAATACGTGCTTGATTCAATAAAAACAATATATTCAATCAAGCACAAAAACGGTGCAATCAGACGTGTCAACGTTAATATTGCCGCAACAACAATAGAAAACTATAAAAAATTAAAAGAAGCGGGAATCGGAACATACATTTTATTCCAAGAAACTTATCATAAAGAATCATATGAAAAACTTCACCCCACAGGTCCAAAGCACAATTATGCTTATCACACGGAAGCCATGGATAGAGCAATGACGGCAGGAATAGATGATGTTGGTTTGGGAGTATTGTTCGGACTCGAAAGATACAAATATGAATTTGCGGGATTGTTAATGCATGCAGAACATTTAGAAAGCAAATTCGGTGTTGGCCCTCATACAATCTCAGTCCCCAGAATCAAAAAAGCGGATGATATTGACCCTTCTGCATTTGATAACGGCATAGATGATGAAATATTTAAAAAAATTACCGCTCTGATTAGAATCTCCGTTCCGTATACAGGAATAATAATTTCAACAAGAGAATCCGAAAAAATCAGAAAAGAACTTCTTGAATTAGGTGTTTCGCAAATTTCAGGCGCTTCAAGAACAAGTGTGGGCGGATATACTGAAAGCATCAGACCTTCCGATACCGAACAATTCGATGTTTCTGATAAAAGAACATTGGATGAAGTTGTTAATTGGTTAATGGATTTAGGGTATTTGCCTTCATTTTGCACAGCCTGCTATTCATCAGGAAGAACGGGGGACAGATTTATGGATTTGTGCAAAACAGGACAAATTCAAAACTGCTGTCAACCCAATGCCATAATGACCCTAAAAGAGTTTTTGGTTGACTATGCAACTCAAAATACCAAAGCTTCGGGAGAAAAATTAATAAAAGAAGAAATAAAAGCAATAGACAATCAAAAAGTCAAAGAAGCCGTTGAAAAGTATCTAAAAAGAATTGAAAACGGTGAAAGAAATTTCAAATTTTAAATCTCAAAAAGGAGAATTTTAATGAGTTCAAGCTTATCTGGTTTACCTGCAGCAGACAGATGTCATATTTCATTTTTCGGCTGTATTAATGCGGGAAAATCCTCTCTTGTTAATGCTATTACAAATCAAAAAGTTTCTGTTGTATCGGAAATAAAAGGAACAACGACCGATCCGGTCAGAAAAACCATGGAAATATTACCGTTGGGCCCTGTTGTAATTATTGATACCGCAGGTTTGGATGATTATAGCGAGCTTGGAAAATTAAGAATAGAAAAAACAAATAACATATTATACTTAACCGATATTGCTATTTTGGTTGTTGATATTTTAAAAGGTAAAACACAAGAAGATGAAAAATTAATTAAAAATTTTGAGAAAAGAAACATACCCTATATTGTTGTATATAACAAATCAGATCTCACGGATTATGTACCCATATTAAAAGAAAATGAAATTATTGTAAGTTCAAAAGAAAATAAAAACATAAATGAATTAAAAGAAAAAATAGCAAAACTGGTTAAAGCACAGGAAAAAGAAAAATTTATAGTAAAAGATAAATTAAAAGAAAAAGATATTGTAATTTTATGTATCCCGATAGACGAAGCAGCACCAAAAGGACGTCTTATTTTACCTCAGCAATTAACCGTAAGAGAAATATTAGACGCTAATGCAGTTGCTATTTGCGTTCAGGATACGGAATTAAAATCAACAATTGAATCATTAAACAAAAAACCAAAACTTGTTATTACGGATTCACAGGTTTTTGAAAAAATAAAAAACATTGTTCCAAATGATATTTTGCTAACCTCTTTTTCTATTCTTTTTGCAAATTACAAGGGAAATTTAGAAGAATTGGTTAAAGGTGCAAAAAAAATATCCCAATTAAAAGATAATGACACTATTCTAATCAGTGAAGGCTGTACACACCACAGACAATGTAACGACATAGGAACCATAAAATTTCCAAAGTGGCTTAAAGAATTTACAAAAAAAGAATTGAAATTTGAATTTTCGTCAGGCATGGATTTTACGGAAAATCCCGAAAATTATTCACTTATAATTCATTGCGGCGGATGCATGCTAAATGAAAGAGAAATGCAGAATAGAATCTATGCGGCAAAAAACGCATCGATTCCGATAGTAAACTATGGGATCGCCATTGCGTATATGAACGGAATATTAAAAAGAAGTCTTGAAATATTCCCCGAATTTTTAGATATATTACAATGATTTTGACTTTTGAATTATATCCATAATATAATAACAAATATCAAAATCGACAAGAAAGGTACAAAATGAACAGTGTAGTAATCATTGGCAGAGTAGGAAGAGACCCTGAGATAAAATATTACGAAAGCGGAAAGAGCAGAACAACTTTTTCTATGGCAGTAAACAGAAGACAAGGAAAAGAAGACGTAACCGATTGGTTTAACATAGAGATGTGGGATAAACAAGCTGAAACCGCTGCAGAATGGATTAAAAAAGGTGCTTTAATTTCGGTTGAAGGCAGAATAAGAGTAAATCAATGGCAAGGTCAAGACGGCGAAATGAATGAAAGCTATCTTGTAAGCGCGACTAAATTTAATTTTGAAGGTTCTAAAAGGGATGCTCAACAAAATGTTGAAGCAGTTTAGTTATGACAATACAAGAAGATTCAACAATAATAATTGCAGATGACCTCACAGGTGCAAACGACACAGCATTACAATATTTTAACACCGGTGTTTCCGCTAAGGTAATCATTGATTCCGAGTATGATTTTAATTTAAACGAAACGGATAATATCGGTGTTTGGGCATTTTCAACCGAAAGCAGAAATTTATCCAAAGAAGAAGCCCTTGTTACTATTGTTGAAACAACCAAAAAATTACAGGATAATCTTAATACAAAAAATTTCTACAAAAAAATCGATTCAACCCTGAGAGGTAATGCAGGAATCGAGATTATTGCACTATTGGAAATATTAAAAAAAGATGTAGCGGTTGTTGCGCCTGCATACATTGAAGAAAACAGAACCACAATCGGTGCATACCAACTGTTAAACGGGATGCCGATAGAAAGAACCCAAGTTGCACTAGACCCCAAATCTCCCATAACAGAATCATATATACCGAATATTTTAAAAAAAGATTTAAACAGCCAGCTTTATGAACTTATAGGTACAATAAATTTTGAAACAATAACAAAAGGGGCGGGGCCCATAACTTTAAAAATAAAAGAATTAGTTCAAAAAGGCAAAAAAATAATCGTAACAGATGCGGTTTCAGTTGTTGATTTAGAGCAGACGGCTCTTGCAATAAATAAATCGGGTTATAATGTTTTACCTGTCGGAAGTGCGGGACTTGCTAATGCAATAAATAAAATTAACAACGATAGAACCAAACAAACCTACAACATTGAACATTTTCCATCCATTGCAAGACTCATTGTGTCAGGCTCCGCAACTCAATTAACAAAAAATCAAATTCAAAAATTAACTCAAGAAAAAGATATATACTGTATTGATTTAAAAACAAAAGACATAATAGAAAACAACAAAGAATATGTCGATATAATTTGTGAAAAACTCAAGCAAAATATAGATGTCGTGGTGCATTCTTCCTGTATAACAAACGAAGAAATCAACACAAATCAGAATCTTCAGGATAACTTAATTGATGCCGGAATTCCAAAGAATGAATTTGCAGGATTAATTACAAATTATCTTTCCGATTTAATTCAGGAAATAAATCAAAAACAAAATTCTATTTTAGTTATGATAGGCGGAGAAACATCTCATAAAGCCCTAAAAAAGATTGATTCAAAATATCTTCAAATTATTGATGCGATTTTACCGGCAATTCCATTGTGTGTAGATTCAAACGGAAAAATAATAGTCACAAAATCGGGTAATTTCGGAACTTTGAATACATTAACTGAAATTATAAACTATTTTGATAAATTAAAAAAATGAAAAAATATAAAATAGCAATAACCACAGGCGATAAACTCGGTATCGGAAAAGAGATTACAAAAAAAGCTCTCGATTATTTAAAACTTCCAAAAGATGATGTTTTGATAATCGGAGAAAAGGTAAGTGATTTTTATGATACCTGTGAAATTAATATCGAAAACAACGGAGAATTTTGTTATCAAACACTTCTTTATGCTGCTAAATTTGCAAAACAAGGAATAATCAATGCAATTGTAACGGCACCTGTATCAAAAAATGAACTACATAAAGCAGGGCACATTTTTAACGGACAAACAGAAGTTCTTGAAAATCTGCTTCAACACGATAACCAAAAAGCAGAAATGTTATTTATTGCGGATAATTTAAGAGTGATGCTTTTAACAAGACACGTTGCTCTAAAAGATGTCAAATTAACGGTTGATGAAGTAATTTATAAAACAAAAATTTTGAATGATTTTTTAATAAAAAGATGCAAAATCAAATCACCAAAAATAGCGCTCTGCGCATTTAATCCGCATTGCGGAGAAAACGGGATTTTGGGTGATGAAGAAATAAAAATATTGAATCCTGCAGTAAAAATTTTAAAAGAACAAAACATTGATATAACATTACCGATTAGCGCCGACAGTTTATTTGCAAAAGCGGGTTTTGAATATTTAAATAATAAAAAACCAACTTATGACGCTATTTTAGCCTGCTATCATGATCAGGGTTTATGTCCCGTTAAGGCTCTTGCTTTTGATAAGGCTATAAATACAACAATAGGACTTGATATAATAAGAACTTCGCCCTCATCGGGCACCGCATACGATATAGCAGGAAAAGGAATTGCAAGAGCAGACAGTATGATTGAAGCTATAAAACTTGCGCTCAAATTATAATTTAAAAAACAAGCAGTAAACTTGTATTTACTGCTTGTTTTAAATTTATTGTTTATTTATTTATATTATGCTGCTTTTTTTTCTTCTTGTTTTTCTTCTGCTTTTGGTTCTTCAGCGGGAGCTTCCGTACCAAATCTGTCCATTACTTCTTGCGCAGCTGTTTTAATAACTTCATCTTGAGAATTCAAAGAGTCTGCTAACACTCCTTCAACTACAGCTTTATCATTAGGTTCAGCTATATATTGAAGTGCTTGCATAGCTGCAACTTTTACTTCCGGTCTCGGGTCATTTTTAATTATGTTTACTATATCGTTGTATCCGGGAAGTTCTTCAATTTTTAACGGCTCAATAGGTTGTTCTCCATTTGCTTTTTGATTTTCAATGTATTGATTCAATTCTTCTCTTTGTAATTTTTGAATCATTGCAAGAGTGTACAAAGCGAAGATTCTGTTTTTATTTGCTTTGTCACGCGGAGATAATTGTTCTGATAAAGCATCTTCTTCAGGTGTTAATTTTTCGCCTTTTGTAATTTTTTCTGCGATTTCAATTTGTTTATCCGTAGGACCTTCGAGACCTGTTGTATCTTCATTAATGATATTGATTAAACCGTTCATTATGGGTTCCGATACAACTTGTAAAGCAACCGAAGGTTCACCTTGTGCATATTCTGCAATTTGGTTTATTGTTTGAGCTTTTTTATCTGCATCAGCATCTGCAAGACCACTAACCAAAGCATCTATATCCACTGTAGATTTATTTGTCGGTTCATTAACTACTTCCGGAGTTTGAGTTTGTTGAGTTTGTTCCGGTTGTTGGGGTTGAACTTCAGCTGTCGGAGCAGGAGTTTCTTGTGCTTGCGCTTCTTGCGGTTGACTCATAACGCTTTCAGGCATAATTTGTGGCGGCGGTGCAATTGGGGTTTGCATCGGCATGTATTGTTGATAAACATTCGGCACTTGCATCGGTTGTTGGTATGTATTTGCCTGCGGCATTTGATATAAAGAATTTGTATAATTATATGGAACTTGTTGCGGTACACATGCCGGAGCAGGTGTTGCACCTCCATAAGCTTGCGGATTGTAGATATTAATACTAACAGCGTTTGCTCCTCCTTGTTGCGGATACATTTGCTGAGCGTTTGTTAATGGTTGAGTCATTTCTTCTCCTTTTTTGAGTTTTCTCCACACAATGCTATAACGCATGTAAATGAAAAATATTGCCTTGTTTTTTTACATTTTTATTTATTTTTAAAATAAAATTGTCAAAGTTGTTTTGTACTGCGGGTTTTTGGACTTTATATTTCTTTACATATTCAGGTAATCACTTCTTTTATTTATACCTGATGTATTTTTTATAAAGTTCCAGCCTTCTAATACCGCCAATGCACCCGCTGCAGTATTAGCGATTCCTTTACTCTTGTTACAGCATAATGCTATTGCAGCAAGAGCTATATTTGGAATATATCTGATTCCTGCCGTAAAGAATCCGCCGATATAGCCTGTTACTCTCGCTGTAAATTCTTTTACGGGTTGGAATATATTGTTTCTTGCGGACCAATTTTTTATTTGAGCATCTTTAAAAGAACAATAATCCATTTTCATGGATTTTATTTCGTTAGATAAATATGAATTTGCACTTACTTTTGCATAATTTCTGTTTGAAGCAATTACTCCGGATTTATGCATGTCGTATATGCAGCTTGAAAGTCCTAATGCACCTGTTGCTTTTGATATCAGAGTCATTTATTGTCCTCCTTTATCTTGATTGCATCGGGAGCTGTCATTTTCAGAAGAATTTCTGACGCAAGCAATTGTTCTTGTCCGATTTTATCTTTATTTTCCGCTTGGATTTGTTTTAACAATGAAACTGTTTTATCATCACCCGTACAATAGCCGAGTTGAAGTGAAGTTAGGCCCAAAAATCTGACCGTTGGAGATGTATCTTGGAGAATTTTATTAATAAGAGGAATCAAACTCGGGTTATCCTTTCTGTTTTCATCTTCTTTTAATCTTTCAAGAAGCTCTTTTGCTGCCAATAGACGAATCTTTGGGTTTGCATCATTCAAATAATTTTCCAATGTTTGAATGTATTGGTCGTTTAAAGGCGTAATTTTTTTATCTTTTTTCTTTTTATTATCTTCTGATTCTTTGGTACTGTTTGTACTGTTTGAATTTGTATTGTTTGAATAATTTTCAACTACCGAAGGTTTTGCTGTTGTGTCGGTGTTTGCCTTGTTTGCTTGGTTATTTGGCATAGCGGCTGCATCTTGTGTATTGTTCGGATATTCAGGATATCCGTTTTGCGCAGCATATTCAGGATTTTCATTCGGTCTGTTTATCATGTTGTTATAATTTGCAGGATAAAGCGGCAAATTCGGTTGAGCATTCGGACCGTAAACAGGATAATAATTATTCATCGGCATGGGATGAGAACAAACAGGATTAGTTGCACAACCATTTCCGTATGCTTGAGGCGAATATATGTTAATGCTCACAGCATTAGGATTTTGCTGCGGATAACACGAGTAAGAATTTATAGGATTATTTTGCATAGTCCCCCCTACATAATTAAATAAAAAACAAACCATAAAAAAAATTGCCAAATACATTAAAAAATATTAATAAAAATTTTTTTGTGATAATATGAAATCAAAAGTATTTAAAGGAGAGAAAATGTCGGATTACAAAGATAAATACGAGATGGTTATCGGACTTGAAGTTCATGCTCAGCTAAAGACACAAACAAAAATCTTTGGCAGAGAAGGATGTGAATTCGGTCGTGAACCAAATACAGAAACAGGCACCGTTACAATGGCTCTCCCCGGAGCGTTACCTGTTTTGAATAAAGAATGTATTAATATGGGAATTCTTGCAGGGTTAGCCCTTAATTCAAAAATTCCTTCACGTTGCAAATTCGACAGAAAACAATATTTTTACCCCGACCTACCGAAAGGATATCAAATTTCACAATATGATGAACCTATATGCCAAGGCGGTTGGGTGCAAATTTCAAATAAAAAAATCGGAATAACGAGAGCGCACCTTGAAGAAGACGCAGGAAAGCTCGTTCACGCAGGCGCTTCAGGTTTATATGGCTCAGCTTATTCACTTGTTGATTTAAACAGAGCGGGAACTCCATTATTAGAAATTGTATCCGAACCCGATATGAGAAGTTCTGAAGAAGCTCGTGAATATGTAGAAAAATTAAGAAACATATTAAAATACATCGGCGTTTGCGACGGAAACCTTGAAGAAGGCTCTATGAGAGCAGATTGTAACATTTCCATTCGCCCGATAGGACAAAAAGAATTCGGCACCCGTGCGGAAATTAAAAACGTAAACAGCTTCCGTTCACTCGTTCGTGCAATAGAATACGAATTTATTCGCCAAGCCGAAATTATAGAAGAAGGCGGAAAAGTTATTCAAGAAACAA
Organism: uncultured bacterium; assembly: GCA_946622415.1. Lineage (GTDB taxonomy): Bacteria > Cyanobacteriota > Vampirovibrionia > Gastranaerophilales > Gastranaerophilaceae > RUG14156. The sequence goes on along the minus strand of CAMOPX010000003.1, from coordinate 54,012 downwards.
GACTCTGGGACGATAATTCCGGCACAACATCTTCCATGAGAGGAAAAGAAGATGCCCATGACTATCGTTATTTCCCTGAACCTGATTTAATGCCTGTTGAAATTTCACAAGAATGGATTGATTCCGTTAAGGCTAAAATGCCTGAATTGCCTGATGAAAAAGTTGAAAGATACATAAAATCAGGTTTATCCGAATATGATGCAAACGTTCTTGTTAATCAAATAGACATGGCAATGTATTTTGATGAACTTTTGAAAAAAGGTGCTGACGCAAAAACGGCTTCTAATTTCTTAATGGGAGAAGTTGCAGCATTTTTAAAAGAAGAAAAAATTACAATCAATGAATCAAAACTTACGGTCGATAATTTCGTTAAGTTACTGGATTTATTAAAAAAAGGTACAATTTCAAATAATATTGCGAAAGGTCTTGTTATTGATATTTTGAATACAGGAAAAGATGCACAGGCACTTGTTGAAGAAAAAGGACTTTCCGTTATTTCCGATGAAAGTTCAATTCTTCCGATTGTACAAAAAATTGTTCAATCAAACCCTGAACAAGTAGCAGCATATAAAGGCGGAAAAGATAAATTATTCGGTTTCTTTGTAGGACAAGCGATGAAAGAAACAAAAGGCAGAGCTAATCCGCAATTGTTGAATAAATTATTAAAACAAGAATTGGACAAATAATTATTTTTAAAATAAAATATAATTAATTCCAATATGCCGATGTGGCGAAATTGGTAGACGCACCAGACTCAAAATCTGGCGTGGCTCACCCCACGTGCCGGTTCGACTCCGGCCATCGGCATATTTTTTATGTTTTTGTTTTAATTAAAGGAGTCGAACCTCCAGTTCTTACCTCTCACAAAATGATACTCAATCATTTTGTTCGGCAGAGTGGCCATCGGCATATTTTTTATGTTTTTGTTTTAATTAAAGGAGTCGAACCTCCGGTTCTTACCTCTCACAAAATGATACTCAATCATTTTGTTCGGCAGAGTGGCCATCGGCATATTTTTTATGTTTTTGTTTTAATTAAAGGAGTCGAAAGCGCCTTTTGGAAGCTTGTTCCAAAAGTATTCAAATTTATTTTCATACGTCTAACCTAACAACTTTACGACACAAGGTCTTTATAGCACAAAATAAGTACGTTGCATAGTCTTAGATATAGATTACTTTTTATCTGTTTTTTTATTATAAAAATATGAAACAATTAATAATATCGACCCCAATGACAAAAATGCAACAAACTTGCAGAGCATATCCGTATCTTTTAAATCATAAACAAATATTCTCAAAATTGTCATTATGCTAATCCAGATACCTGTATATTTTAAGAACTTTAAATTTTTAAATATTCCAAAAAGCGTTAAAATTCCCGCATACAATATCCACATTAAAGTATTAAGCCAATTAATATTACTAAGAGAAGATGAAGAAATAAAATCGCTTGCTTCTATATCTATTAAAACAAATCCTAAAATTACGCAAATGTATTTAAATATTTCGTTTTTTGTCCACTTTGCGTAAAACGCGGAAGTAATAATCGCAACAAAATAAGCTAAAAATCTCACATTTATTACGGGATGAAAATAATTTATCGGCATATATTTATAATCCGTAAACAAAAGTACAAGACAAGAAATTATTGCAACAAAATATGAGGCATAATTAAATAAATAATAGTTTGATGAAATATACATTCTTTTCGTTTGAAGAGCATATTTAAAACCGAGTATACATAAAAGCATTTTAGACATAAATGCACTATCAAAATTTTCAAAATTAATTTTGTAAATAAAACTGTTTAATTCAAGCATTAAATATAAAAAGATTAAAGAAACAAATGAAAACTTAAATAATTCGACATATTTTTCGTTTTTATCACTTTTGTTTTTATTAAATATGAAATATGAAGCAAAGGACAAAAAAGTCGGAAAAATAAAGCATAAAGTTCTGTTATTCAGAATCGGTTCATAATCATCTATATTTTTGTAATATACAATATTATCCATAAGGAGCATTGATGTAACCGATGAAAATAAAAACCCGAATGCCCAATTCAAAAGATAATCAAGTTTATATTTATTCGCAACAATTATAAGTATCAAACCCTCTAATGACCAGATTACCACTCTTAAAACGCCGTCCGTTAAAAATAATGCAGATAATAAAACCGTAACAAGCGCCGAATACAAATAAGGTTTATAATTTTCAGAAGACTTCTTTGCAAATTTGAAAACAAGTCCGAAATATAATACACTGACGCTTGTTAAAAGATAACCGATTTCTGATTTTTTGTCGCCAAAGATTGCAAGCGAAAATAATGTTAATATGGCAAAATTAAGCCAATTTAAGATATTGTTTTTATCTTTTTCGGAATTGCTTTTTTCTTTTCTTAATATATCGTATGCGAGATATATTGCCCACAAAACAAGCGGATAAGCTATGGATATTGTGGCACTTCTATAAATGAATATTCCCATAAGGATTATAAATGTTAAACATAAATTAATAAAATTAATTACATCGCGTTTTGTGTTTTTAAACACATATATTATAGAAAGAAGATTTAAAAATATATAATATCCGAACAAAAATTCAATTGAAGCGTTTGCATTTGCGATTATCGGGTTTAAATAACCTGCAATAAGAGCAATTGATATCATTGATACGGTTTTTTGCTTATCCGCAATAAAAAATACGGAAAGCAATATTATTGTAGCAATCACAGTTGCTAATGCAGGTGAAAAAATATTAAAAAACGCAGAAGAAAAATAAGTTGATATAAACAACAAAGAAACCCCTGTTCCAAGAAGCGTTTCTTTATATGCTTTTAGTTTTTCTTCTTTTATTCTTAATCCGAATGCAAAAACAATAACCCCAAGAATATATCCCGATAAAATCTTCATCAAAGGGGTAAATACAATATAAGGACTTACGAGCTTAATAAAAATAATCACGCCCACAATAAGCGCAATGGCACCGATTTTATTGAAAATATTACCTAAAAACGCAGTTTCAAAATCAAATGATTTTTTTGATTTTGGTGATTCTAAGTTTTCCAATTTTAAAACTAAATCTTCAATAGAATCTTCATTGTTTTCATTTGAATTTATTTGATTTTCGGACAAATCAGGTTTAATAACAGGAATTTCTGCAGTTGAAATTTTACTTTCTTTATTATCCTCTATTTTTTGAATTAATTCATTCAATTTTACCTGTATAAATATCAGCCAAATAAATAAAAGAACTACAAATATTTCCATTGTTATTCCTCGTATAAACTACAAAATATTAAACAAATGATATCATTTAAAAAATTAATATCAATTTTTATATTAATCTTTGAATAGCAAAAAATATAATTCAGGAGTTTTAATTATTTGTAATATTTTTTTATTTTTAAAACGAGGTATTTAATGCAAAAAATCAGTTTCGGAAACGTAATAAAAGTTAATGCACCATTGGCAACGGCAAAGAAAGTAGCAGATACTGCAAATTCAAAAACAGAACCGCAAAACAAAGCAGAACAACAAATTAAAGCAATTATTAATGATACGCAAGAAGGAGAGGCAATTGCATATTCATTTAGCGAAAACGGAGAAGATGCATATATTTTTAGCGGAAAAGATGCGGAAGAATTCAGTAAAAACAGAAATTTTATCTATGAAGAAATGGATAGAATACACGAATATTACGGAAACGATGACGACTTAATTGATATTGAAGTCGAAAGAGTAGGTGAAGAATTTTTAAGCAATATAAAGGAAATTATTTCATCTAAAAGCGAAATACCCGAAATAAGTGCACAAACAAACCCAAATACCGATACAATAAGCTCTATAGATATAATTGCGTAACATCAACAGTCAAAAAACAGTACAAAATGCGTAGTTTTAGTTTACAAAACTACATAATTCAATCTATATTTGAAAAAAAGTTTGCATTGGCATGGTAATTGCATATATAATTACACTTGAAATTAGAATGTGTTGTGATTAACTTGACGAAAGGAGTTTAACAATGAACAGAGAAGAATTAATCGCAGAAATTTCAAAAGGCGCAAAAGTTACTAAGAAAACAGCATCAGAAGTTTTAACTGCAACAATCGATGCAATCCAAACTTCAGTAAAAAAAGGTAACAAAGTTACTTTAGTTGGTTTCGGTTCTTTTGAAGCTAGAAAAAGAGCAGCAAGAAAAGGTCGCAATCCTCAAACAGGAAAAGAAATTAAAATTGCTGCAAAAACTGTACCTGCTTTCTCAGCTGGTAAAAAATTCAAAGAACTTGTTGCAAAAAAACACTAATCTTAATGCAATAATTAAGTTTGGAAGAAACCAAAGAAAATATTTTCTTTGGTTTCTTTTTTGTTGACAATAAAAAAGAATATAAAAAAGAAGCCGAATCATGCAGCTTCTTTTTTGTTATTTATTATTTGCGATTTATATTACCACAAGATTATAACAGCACCGGTTCCTGATGAATAAGCGGCACCATTCGGAATAATGTATTTGATTTTTGAATTTCCGTTACATGGTTCATTATTGTGTTGATCATCCGATGCAATTACATCCGCTTTCGTCATAACGGGTTTTCCGTATATTTCATCCCATTTATCAACGTGACGTTTTTCACATACAAAATCCGAAACTGATTCCGTACCATATCCCATAGCGCCAATTCCCGGAGCTCCTTTTTTAAGATTTACACTCATTTTGATTGACTTAACAAGTGTGCTCATCTTTGGTTGAGTAGCTTGAATTCCTAAAAATTTTCCGTCTTTAAATATGTGAGTCTTTTTAAAGTTGTTTTTAGTTGGGTTTTCATAATAACAAGGATAATCAGCGCTATCTTTTTGTGCATCGGATTTATGACAAAGCACATATTCATCGGACTTTTGGCTGCCTAGTCCGCCTTTTCCGCCATGGGCAATGATTTTTACTTTTGCTTCATCGCTTTCAACTCTTGATTCACCGCCATTTCCGCCATTTTTACCCGTTGTATAATTCGTTTTTAAAGCGGCTGCTCCCGGTTTAACAGTTAAAGATTGGTTTTCCGTTAAAGTTATGAGGGTATGAACTTCTTCTCCGCCTTCACCCGCTAAACCAAACATAAGATGTTTTGTGACAAAAGGCATATACCAAACATAGCGATAGTTGTATCTTCCGGGAGCCCTGAGAACACCTTGCATATTACCGTTTACAATATGACTGCTGTTATCGGCTTCATATCCGCTAGCTCCTTGACCTTTTTGGGCATTTTGAATATTTAACATAGCAGATGTTGCAAAATTACCGCCATCACCGCATCCGCTTCCGCCCGCAGAACTGCCTGCGGCACCATTGTTTCCCTTGTGGTTCTTAGCGCAAGGGTCAACGCATCCCGGATGACCCATTTCGGCACCATGCGCAGTACGACAACAATTAGAACCTGAATCATATTTTTTATGTTTGTGTTTTATGCACGCGGTTGCTTCTTTTGAATACCAACCTTCTGCAGCACATGTAGCGCCGTCATATGAATTCAACGTTGAATTTCTATGAACTGCAGAGGTTGATTTATTATTATTTAATTCGCCGGGTTCAACATTGGATTCTGCAGACAATATAACTTGTTCACCGTTTTCAATTAATTGTTCAATTTTTTTATTTACATATACACAAATTCCTTTTCCGCCTGCACCACCGTCAGCATGAAGAGTATAATCATTTATGCGATCACACTTCGGTGTGCCGCCGCCTCTAACTTTAAATCTATACGACAGATCGGGGTGTCTATCGGCTTTGCCAAGCATTTTGTCACCGCCCCTTGCTGTAGCATTATAATCCCCTTGATATTCTGACCAATTGTCATCAGCAGCGTCACTTACTTGGTGACTATTGCTAGAATTACCATTATCAGTATCATCTGCAAAACCTGTTGAATGACTACCACCATTCGAGTTTTCTTCAACCTCGTTACCGGTTCTATCTCCACCATCTTTATTGGAATCCGCATCCATTGTATTTCTGACATAGTCTCTATCTGATTGATTACTTGCACTGCTATAATAAAAATAAGCATAATGCGGATAGCATCTTTCGTTTAAATCTTTATTATCTTTGCAAGAATCATCTTGAATTTTTTCTGGTTCGCACATACAACTAACATATGGAGCTGTTATCGTTTTATACAAGCATACTCTATTTGAAAGAAGCTCATCATAAGTGCAAGTATATGTATAAGTATACCAGGTTTTTACAACTACTCCATTTCTTTTCCTTGTATGTTTATGTTCAAATTTGTCTAACTCATTTAGACAATCAGGGGGATCGATATTATTTTTACCATCACATGTTGAACTTGTACCATTTACATAATCAGACAATTTGCTTGTAGTAAATGTCACCTTATCCTTTGGACAGGAATTAATCCCTGTTATCATCCAAGGACACATGGTTTTAGTATTATGATATGTTATTGCTTGTCCTTTTCCGGCATCACCTGAACATGCTATTGCTGCAGCATCGGAATATTTACTCAATATCGGTCCGCCTATATCATTTGTTTTTATCGCAAGTCCGTTTTTACCGATTTTGCAATTACCATTACCTACGTAATTTTTACAGTTATCACTTGAACGATAAATATAAGACAAAGAGTTCAAAGTGCTATAGATATCATCTTCAAATAATCCGTCTCTATATTTTGCTTCTTTACCGTCTACATTTAACCATTCAGGCATTGATTCATATTCAGGATTTTGATTATACGAATACGCACCTAAATACTTTGTATACAGATAGTATCTGTTTTTATAATCAACAATTTTATTTCCTATTCTGTATTGCGGATTATGGTTATATTTATGTTTTTCTTTTAAAATTCTCATTACCTGTTTTGAAGATACAACAGCAAGTTTTGCATTATTGTCTTCTGTCGGATAAGTATGAAAAGCTTCGTCGTGTTCTCCTGGTTCGGCGCCTATTGTATAAAATATGTTGCTTGCGCAATTATCACTGATATTTGCTATATCGGGTAACTCGATTTTACCTGTGTATTTCGTATTTTTCTTATTTGTATCTATAAAATTAGCATTGATTTTTTCACCATCAGGAATATTAAGATTGTCAACCGGTATATTAGCACCTATTGGTAAATCATTTTCATATTTAGCTTTACCTGTAACAGAATCTCTGTATGTTGGTCCGTACTTAGGAAGATAAGGATTTGCCGCCACCGCAGAACCTGCAGCACCACCGCCGCCTATTGCAAATACTTCGTATTTTGTAACACCTTTTGCAGGTTTAAATTTACATTCACCGTCACATGGACATGGCTTATTTTTTAAACCACATTCTTTTTCACGGGGTCCCGGTCCGCATTTTCCGTTTGATTTGCAGTATTGTTCAAAAGCAATTATTAATGGGTTTGGTTCGCCTTCTTTTTCCGGTGGTTTTATATAAGGAATACAAGCGGGATTTCCGTAACATGGGTCTTTATCATCCTTTATAATTTGAATATCATTTTTATGATCCCAATCGTCTTTTGTTGGTTTATTTGTGCATCTTTCGGGATGTTCTTTGTTTTTAGCTAAACAGTCATCATATTCCATACAATTATTACAATAAAATGCGCCCTCTTTTGGTGCATTAAAAGACTCATACCAACCTTTCGGATTTTTGATAATGGAAGAAGTTGAAAGATTGGGAAGTTTTCTTGTTAATACAGGGGTTAAACCTGCAACAGCAATCGCAACGACAACAAGTGCGACTATGGCATATGCTATTGAAAAACCTTTCTTCTTGCAATTATAAATTTCTGAAGCTTTTTTAATACCAAACAAATTAAACTTTTCCATATTAAATTCCTTATATACCGATTTTTATTATATCAATGTTTTTTATTTCAATAAATATAACAAACATACTATTTTATGGTAGCATAATCTTATGCAGCTTTTTTTAATCAATTTTAAAGGTGATAACAACAAAATCAAAAACAATAAACTCCAAAAAGAAATCACGGAGTTTTTTGTTGATTATATATTAAAAAATTTTTTTAATACAGAAGGGCTTTTAAAAAAAGATAAAAATAATAAACCCTATATAGAGAATTCTCCCCTAAAAATTAGTATAAGCCACAGCAAAAACCTTGTTGCACTGTTATTTGATAAATTCGATTGCGGTGTTGATATTGAATTTATCAAAACGAGAAACCATAAAAAAATTCTTGAATATTTTAATATGGACAACACCTTATCCGAAGAAGAATTTTATCAATGGTGGACAATTTATGAAGCCGAATATAAATCACAAATTAAAGATAAGATTTTGAGCTTTAAATACAAAAACTATATTTGTACAGTTTCTTCAAGGAACAAAGAAATAGAAAAAATTTATGAAATTGATTTTTTGGAAAAAGAAAATATAGAAATAAAAAATTACTGTGTAAATAAATTCTATTTACCTTTAAATATAAAAAATACGGCAAGTACAATAAAAATAAAACCTACCAAATAATTCCATCTGAATTCTTGTTTTAAATATAGTACGGAAAAAAACGAAAAAACAAGCAAAGTAATTACTTCTTGAATTGTTTTTAATTGCACCGCATTATAACAATCATACCCGATACGATTTGCAGGTACCTGAAAACAATATTCAAAAAAAGCAATCCCCCAGCTAACAAGAACAACTATCCACAAAGCCGTGCTTTTGAACCTTAAATGACCATACCAAGCAAAGGTCATAAAAATATTTGATATTAAAAGCAGAATTATAGGTGTTATGTGTTTTATCATAGAAAAATTATAATCCAAAAAAAGTTTACTTGACCTTAAAATTTTTAAAAAATATAATATTATTAATTATGTTTAAGAATGTTTTGGATTTTATTAAAAAGCATACGGATTTTAAAATATACAAGATAACTTTGATTCCGATATTAATTGCAATTCTTATTTATCCTGCAGTTAAATATCTACCTGTAAAATACGGGTATGAAAACGGGGTTTTAGAAAACATGCAGCTTATTTTTCTGATACTTTCGTGTATATTCGGGTTTTGTGCAAAAACGCACAAAAAATTCTTTAAATTCGTAGCACTTGTTTCGATAATTTTAATCTTGAGAGAAATAAACTGCGGAAGAACAATATTTTTTCCCGTGCCAAATACGGTAAACACCTTCTACAGTTGGAAAGAAATCAAATACGGCTGGCTTGCACATCCATTGTACGGTTTATATATGGCAGGAGTCGGAATATATTTTATTATTAATAAATTGTATTTGGATTTATTTAAATACATAAAATCCGTAAAATTCCCGATATTAAACATTGTTCTTCTGTTTATCGGTATGGGTATCGGAATGTATTCGGAAAAAGTTCTTTGTAATATGTTACTTGAAGAAATGACAGAAATGCTGTTTTATGCTTCTTTAATGAGCATTATATGGTTGTACGGATACAATAAAAACTTTGAAATCAAAGAGAATGAAAACAATTAATTTTATTCTCCGATTGTATCAATCGCTTCAACTCTGATATCGGTTATTAATTCAGAATATGAAATTACAACAATAGTCGGTATATGACGTTCAAGCATTTGATATAAGGGGAGTCTGATTCTCGGAGAACACAATATCACAGGCTGAACCCCAACAGCACTTTGAGCACGCATAAGAGTATTTGCAGTTGTTTCAATAAGCTCTTGAACCTGCATCGGATTAAGTAAAAACATTGTACCCAATTCTGTTCTTTGGCAACTGTCATCAAGAGTCTTTTCCCAGTCGGAAGAAAGAGTCAGTGCGTACAATACTTTATCTTTATTGGAATTTGAAAGACATATTTGTCGGCCTAATGCGGCACGAAGTCTTTCTGATAAAATATCCGGTTCTTTTGAAAAACGAGCATAGTCGCATAATCTTTCAAAAATAAATATGATATCTTTAATTGAAACTTTTTCTCTAATCAAATTAACGAAAATTTTTCTTAAATCCGAAGTAGAAATTATTGTCGGTACAAGGTCATTAACAAGAGTCGGGTCTTGCGATTTAACAAGCTCCATCAATTTCAAGACATCCGTTTTTGTCATGACTTCATCTACATATTTACGAACACACTCCTGCAAGTGCGTAACAATAACATCAACAGCATCAATTGCTTGGATTCTATCATTTTTGCTTATATGTTGAGGATTTAGCCAATAAGCTTGAGCCTGAAATGTAGGTTCAATACTTGCAATAGCATTATCAGGCAGTGGTTTTCCGAGCGCCTGATACTGATCGGCAATAACCATTAATTTTCCGGGGTAAACCGTACCCGTTGCAACAGGGTTTCCACGAATGGATATTAAATATTCATTATCACCTATTGCGGAAGAATCCATAATTCTTATATTCGGAATAATATAACCAAGGTCATCTGTGACACGTTGTCTTAATGCGGCAATTTTTGCCAACAATTGTCCGTCTTGTTCAGGGTCTGCAATAACAAGTAACGCCGCACCAACTTGCAAAGATAAAACATCCACACCTAATCTTTCATACATTTTATTAGGGTTAACCAAATCCTGCATATTTTGTTTAACTGCGTCTAATTGCCCTAATTGTTGTTGAACATCCTGATTAACAAGAACAGAAAAAGCTGCACCTATTAAAATAAGTGCAAAAATAACAAAAGGATACCACGGTAAATGTGTCAGAGGAGAAGTTAGTGCGCATAATATCAAAAACCCTGAAGCGAGAAATAAGCTCGGCGGTTTGGATAAAATTTGCATTGCAAGATCAGAACCCAGTGCAACACCGGAACCTGTAGCACGCGACATAACAATACCTGATGAAATAGACATTAAAAGCGAAGGAACTTGGGAACACAAACCGTCACCAATTGTAAGTGTTGTATATTTTCCGACAGCATCTTCGGGACTCATGCCATTAACCAAGATACCCATTATCAATCCGCCCACAATATTTATTATTGTAATAATGATACCTGCAATAGTATCACCTTTTACGAATTTCATTGCACCATCCATGGAACCGTATAAACTTGATTCTCTTTGTAAATCTTCACGTCTTCTGACTGCTTCATCAGGAGATATAAGACCCGCATTAAAATCGGCATCAATTGTCATTTGTTTACCAGGCATAGCGTCCAGTGCAAAACGCGCGGATACTTCCGCAATACGTTCGGCACCTTTTGTGATAACCATAAATTGAACGACTGTAATAATCAAAAATATGACTATGCCGACTATCATACTTCCGCCTGAAACAAATTCACCAAAAGCAGAAACAACTTCTCCTGCATCACCTTTTGCTAAAATCAAACGGGTGGATGCTATTGAAAGAACCAGTCTGAATACGGTACCGATAAGTAAAATTGAAGGAAATGCCGCCAATTCAAGCGGTTTATTAACATACAAGGATATCATCAACAACACAATACCCAATGTTATATTGAACCCGATTGACATATTTATCATCCAAGTCGGAACTTCAAACAGCAAAATACCGATTAAAAGGATAACGAAAACCGCTAAAGCTAATTCGGAAATTATATTCGTATTTTGCTTAGGAGCAGCCAACTATAGCCCTCCTTTGTATATTCCGAAAGCGCTTTGTAAAACAGCAAGCTGCGTTTTAAAGTTTGCATCAATTACACCGTTGTTTGCCGCAACAAGACAGCTTCCCTTTTCGATTGAATCGTCTGAAGCAAAAGAAACCTTGACCGAATTGTTTTTTGCCTTAATTAAATCAGGCAACGACGCTTCTGCAAATTCCAAATCACCGGAATTTACTTTTATAACGACTTTTTGAGTATCGGAATTTATTTCATCCATAACAGACATAACGATATTTTTCAGAACATCATTCGAAGTTTCTACTTCTTTTTTAATGATTTTTTTTGCAATTTCCATGGATAATTCCATAACATGGGGATAAAATTCTTTATACATTTCATCTTTCATATCCAAAAACTCGCAAAGAGATTTTTTAACATCGTCAATATCTTGTTGTGCTTTTAATAAACCGTTCTGATAACCTTCCCTTGCAGCCAATTCTTTAATTGAATGAGCCTCCTGTTGTGCACGAGTAACGAGCGACCTTTCATCAATTCTTCTGTAACCGCGGCGTCTATCTCCTCTGCGTCTTTCAATTCTTTCTTTAAATTCAATTGATGAAATATCTATTTTTTCAAAACTGTCAGCAGATGATAATTCATCATCAAGACTTAAAGAACTGATATTAATATCTTCAGGATTGTTTGAATTTTTAGCCTTTTCAACATCAAGAATCGCATCTTCTTTTTTTATTACATTCCCTTTTTTGGGTTTTGAAGATGTTTGAGAATTTGACTGTTTTTTTGAAGCGGAATTTTTACCTCTTATTATCATGAAACATTTTCTTCTATATATTTAGATACGGCATCTGCAATATATGCCGGAAGTTTTTTTCTTTTTTGCGTATAGCATGAAGAAACAAACTCTTTTATTGCAGGTCTTTCATTATCTATAATAGTAGAAATTTGTTCTTTAGACGAATTTTTAACAATTTTATACAATTTCTTATATGCTCTATCATAACTGATTACTATTGTTTCAGGCAAAACTGTTTTCAAATCTTCAAAACATTTAATTGTTGCATCTAAATCCATTTTCTCTTCCAAATCCGGAATCTTGAGATATTTTAACAAAACATCTTTTTCCGGTTTATTAAATCCCTGTACTATATTTTTAATTTTTTCGCTCGGAAAACTCTTTATCAATACTGCCAAAGAAGCAAGCTTAACGATTTTATCATCAGACATGCATTCGGTTTGCATTTTAACATCGTCCGCAGCTTGTTCAACTGCCATGTTATCAATATTTGATTGTGACAGAGTATTCTTTGCAAGTTCTTCCGACAATACACCTTTTTGTTCAAGTTCAGCTATCGCCTTTTCGAAACTTTTTTTAACCTGAACCTCAACTAGCGCAATAAGCTGGTCTTGCGGTATATCACTTTCTATTGCTTTTTTTGCAATTTCAAATACCGTAAAAGCAACTTTTTGTAAAATTCCTTCTCTCAGGTCATTAGCAATTCCCGCTCTAATTACGTCTATTGATTTATGAAAAATCCACTCACCGATAAACTGTACAACAAGACTGGCAGAATTTGAATTTAGTTTTGAATTTTCTTCTCCGACAAGAGCGTCGCCTGCCATTTTACAAAAACGATAAATAATATCAACTATAAAATCGACTTCATTTTTTGATATATCGGAAGGCACCACTTGACGAGCCTGTGAAGATAAATCAGAGGCAAAAGCGTCGGAGTTAAAATTTTTTATATCGTTATTATCAGCCATTTTCCTTTGTTGTTTGTTCTAATTATGCACTTTCAATCCAATTCTTTAACTTTTCGATAGCTTCATTTTCATCCATTGAATTAAAATCGGACTCCAATTCATCAATTGCATCTGCCAGATTTCCTCTGTTATTGTTTTGAATCTGTGCGGTTGCCATATTTTTTGCCTGTTCAATTGCAAGCGTATATTCGTTCTTTTGTTCAAGCATATTTTGTGCCATTTGTTCTTGTTGAGCAATAAGGCTGTTTGCTTGTGTTGTAACATCTTTAAGTTGTTGTTCTTGAGTTGCCGCAACTTCTCTTAAATATTCGAGTTCTTCCTGTTGCTTTTTGTTAGCATCTTTTACTTTTTTACCAATATGGCTTAATCCTAAAATTAAACCGATTAATAATAATGCACCAACAACCCACCAAGGATTACCTGATTCTTCAGGCTTCGGAAGCTCGTTTTCCATATCGGGTGCAAATACGGGACTGTTTGATTCAACATAGGCTATTGAAACGTTTTCGGGCTTAACCTTAGGACTTGCGGCAGATGCAATGAGCGATTTTAATTCAAATAAACTCATATTTGCAGGAATAACATTTTCGTTTATCGAAACAGCAATAGAAATTTCTTCTATAATACCTGCATCCATATATTCATTAACCTGTGTTTTTGAAACACCGTATTGAGTTTCCGTTGCACTGCGTGAATATTTTCTGTCTTGAGATGATGCACCGTTTTGTATTCCCGATTGAACACCTGCGGGCACCTGAACACTAACAGGGCTCATTCCTGAACTTGTAGAATCATTGTGGCTGTCACCTAAATTCTCTTTAAATTCCTGTTCGGATACGGCAGTTTTTTGTTTGGGGTCATATAATATACTTGTTTTTTCAACAGGAGATTGAGTAAGAAAAGTTGAAACGGTTGCAATATAATTACCCTTGCCCAATAATTTATCCAATTGGGCATTAACTTTGGATTGCATATATTTATCATTTTCTTCGATTTTTGCAATAGCATCATCAGATGCGCCAATGATTGAATTATATACCGTTCCGTTTGTATCTGTTATTGAAATATTATCGGCTTCTAATCCGTTCACGGCGCCTAAAAGCAAGTTTGATATCGCTTTTACTTTTACATTATCAAGCTTTTTACCTGACGCAATTGTAATTTGCACTGTTGCTGTAATCGGCTTTTGCTCAGATTGGAAAAATGCCTGTTCGGGTATAGAAATAAATACTTGTGCATTTTCAATGCCGTCTATTTTTCTGATTAATCTTGATAATTCGCCGTTTGTTGCTCTTATTAGTCTTATTTTTTTATCGTCTTTTGTAGATGTGAAATCGCCTTTATCAAATATCTCAAGTCCCGTATGTTCATCTATAAGACCGCTTCCGACAATTGCTAATATGGCTCTATCTCTTTGTGATTTAGTTCTTTTTTTATCCAGTTTGATTTCAATTTTTGACCCGTTTGTTTCTTTCTTTGTTTCAATACCGTTTCTTGAAAGCAGGGCTTGTACCTCGAGAGCTTTTCCGATATTATCCGTTGTAAATAACGATACATCCTCTCCTAAAGGCTCGTTGTCGCTATTGTTAAATTCCTTCATTACCTGTTGGTTGGTACCGGATGAAATACCTGCACTGCTTTTAGTTGTATGAACACTCGTCAAAACAAAAAGCATTAATACAACAACTATTGCAAACATTAAAGCGCAAGATATTATTGTATAAAAAAGAGGCTTATTTTCAGTTATTTGTTTTAGGTCAAATTTTTCCATATTTTGGCAATTTTCTTACAATAAAAATTGTACTATTATTCGATTTTAAAGTTAATACTAAATTGTTATTTGCATGATTTTTTCATACGTTTGAAGTATCTTTCCCGTAACGGTAGCAGCTGCTTGAACCGTTAATTCACTCTTTGCAACCGCAGCCATAACATCATGGATATCGGCTTTTCCTTGCATTGCATCAGCCAGCAATTCTTGGGGTTTATTTGTTGTTTCGTTCATTTCATTCATCATATCAACAACAACATCTTTAAAACTTCCCACCTTTGTATCGGATGCATTAATTGAAATACCTGCTTCCATTGGCTGAACTTTTTCCATTCTGAAGAAATTTACTTGTCCGATTTTATTATTCATATTTTATTCCTTTTTGACTACAGATAATTTTTTAGTATTGCTTTAACATAGTTTTGTGTTTCAGGATACGGGGGAACGCCCGAATATTTGTCTACGGCACCGGGACCTGCATTATAAGCGGCAAGTGCTAAAATTTTGTTTCCGTTATATCTGTTCAACATTTGTTTTAAATATTTAACTCCGCCTTCAATGTTTTCTTTAGGATTCATTGCGTTTTTTACTCCTAAAGATTTTGCGGTTGCAGGCATTAATTGCATTAGACCCATAGCACCTGCTTTTGATATTGCATTCGGATTGAATCCTGATTCTTGTTTTATTAAAGCCTTAACAAGTTTCTCTTCTACACCGTAGTTATTACTTACTTCTTTTATATAATCAAGAATTTGTGCTTTTGAATTTGATTTTACGGGACTTGTAGTTTTGGAACTTATTTTTTCAACACCCTTTGATAAAGAACCAAATGGCAGAGGAGAGACTGATGATTTTTTAATATTCGGCGGAATATCAATTTCAAATACACCTCTATCAAGTGCCTTTTGTTCTATTTTTGATTCGGATAAAATATCATCAAATCCTCTTGTCATAGAGGTTTGTGTTTCTTCAACAGGATAGAAGGAATTAATATAACGGTTAATTTCTTCCACTCTTGAATAAGCATTTGCATTTGATGAAGAATTTATATAATTTTGAATTTGCGGACTAAACATTTTACCCTTTTCCCCCGTTCTTATTTTCGGATATAAAATTGAAATCTGAAATAAAACGGGAATAAATCGTACATTTATATTAGTAATTTAATGTTTTTATTAAAAAAGTCTAATTTAAAAGTCCAAAATTAAAACAAAAAGAACAGACATTTTATAAAAATTTAGTCTGTTCTTTTTTATATATTTTAGGTTGTTGGTTTTATTTTAAGACTCTGACGAAATATACGCGTGTTCCTTGTGCTTGCATTTGACCTAATGTATAATCATGTCTGCCAACTTTACCATGTTTAGAACCTTCTGAATAGCCTGTATTACCTTCTATAGTACTAAAAGCACCGTCAGGGTTCATATCTGTAACAATACCAACATGGTCCATTATTCCATTGGTTTCATAGTAGAAATTATTTCCATCAGGACCATCAGGACCATCCGTATCTTCGTGATAATAATCATAAATAACTAAATCACCGGGTTGAACATCATTAGGATTAACAACTATTGCATTATTTGCATATGCTTGTTCATATATCTGTGCACAGCTTGCTGAACCATTCATATCTTCAAACCAATCTGCAACATCAGCACCTGATTCTAAAGTAACGTAACTTGCAAATGCGGCACACCAAGGTGTTCCTTCGTTACTTCCCGAATAATTAATACGTTCGAAAAATGGTCTTGTTTTATCGCCTTCAGATTCCATACCTTCATAACTTTCTGCTAAAGCCAATACTTTTGCTGCGCTATCATCATCTACCGTTCTTTTTTCCAATCCGCTTTCTGTTTTATTGCTTGCTGTTTGAGATGCATCTTCTGTTTGGCCTTCTAAAGGATCAAAACCAACTTCAATACCGTCTAAATATATATAGTCATCATCCAATGTATCATTGTTGGATATTTTTGCTAATGTTTCAGCTACATAAGCATTATATGCATCAGTATCTAAATTTTGAGGTTCATCGTAGCACAATCTGTGTTTTAAAATTTGTTTCATAACGGAATTTAAATCTTCTTTTCCGCCTTCTTCATAGGGATTAATTTCAAAATAATTTGCAAGATCTTTTTCTATTTCTTGGGCAACGGTATTCATATATCCGTATTCATCGTTATTTTCATCAATCATATATCCGTATAAATCACGATACTTATTGAGGTCTAAAGTTACACCACTGGTACCGCATTCTTTCCAATCAGACATACCGTTTATACCTATGTATTTGTCATGGTCTACAATTGCATCTCTATTTTTATCTTCTCTGTCATAAATTTCATAACCCGAATCACGGTAGGTTTGTATTATATCTTCTTCATACTTATTATTCGCAGAAGACTCTTTTGCAGTTGAACTTGTGTCATTAGTTTTTAAATTTTTTCCGCTTAAAAACAGATCCGTGTTGTTAATTTGCATTTTTACTTTCCTCTTATATCGCTAGTTAAAAAAACAATCCATCCTAAAAGTTTTATATACTTTATATAAAAAATTTTTTAATTTATTTTTTGACAAAAAAATTTATAAACTTTACAAAAATTAATATTTATTTTTTGCATAAAAATTGCTGCTTCGGCGATTTTAACCAAAGCAGCAATAAATAAAAAATAAAATTACTTAATAATCGGTGCTACAAACTGTCTTGCGCCCAATTCTTTATCAAGAGCATATAAAGCTGATGAATCATTTTTCAGCATATTTAATTGAGAAACCAAATCGTTGAAATTTTCTTCTTCTTCAACTTGTTCCGTTATGTACCAATTTAAGAAAAGAGATGTTGCTCTGTCTGAGTTTTCTTGCGCAACGTTTGCAAGAGCATTTATTTTAGATGTAACAAGTTCTTCATGTTTTAGAGCCGAAGAAAATACATCAACAACGTCCTTCCATTCCGTTTGAGGTTTTTCGATAGCTTCAAGAACAACTTTTCCGCCGCGTCTTATAATATAATCAAACATACCCATAGCATGTGCTCTTTCTTCTTGAGCTTGTATATTCATCCAAGCCGCACATCCATTCATATTAATGCTTTTTAAATATGCACTCATTGATAAATACAAATATTCGGAATAAAGTTCCGCATTGATTTGATTGTTAATTGCTTTTTCTACATTTTGATTCAACATAATTTTCTCCTTTTTGTTTTTGATTTTAACATGAAAAAAGTTATATATTATATATCAAAAGCAAAATGACACGGTTAATGTAATCTGCTATAATTTAGATGATGAATGAAGAAATAGAATACAAACTGCAAAAACTAAAAGAAAAAACATACAATACACTGGATAATATTGATTTATATAAATACAAAGGTGTTGTATCAAAGCTTTTGGGTTTAACTGTAGAAGTTAAACTTCCGGGGTTAAAAATAGGAGATTTATGCTACATTCAAACCTACACAGGCGAAAGAAAAGCGGCCGAAGTTCAGGCTTTTAAGGGTGATGTTGCACAGCTTTTGCTTTTATATGACGGGGAAGGTATAGGACAGGGTTCTCTGGTTGAAACAACAGGCGCCCCTATTTTGCTTCCTGTCGGTGATTTTCTACTTGGCAGATTAATTAATCCTTTGGGTGAACCTATGGATAATAAGCCTCTCAATGTCGAAGGGGCAAAATATATGAATATCAACGGCACAATCCCCGACCCGTTTTCCCGTCCCATTATCACGGAGCAAATTTCGACAGGTGTCAGAGTAATCGATGGACTTCTTACAATGGGAACAGGACAACGTATGGGATTGTTTGCAGGGTCAGGTGTCGGAAAATCAACATTATTAGGTATGATTGCAAGAAACTCAGATGCAGACGTAAATGTTGTTGCACTGATTGGAGAACGCGGACGTGAAGTAAAAGAATTTATTGTGGATTCACTCAAAGAAGAAGGTATGAAAAAATCCGTTGTTGTTTGTGCAACAGGGGATTTGCCTCCTCTAATAAGAATGAAATGTCTGCTTGCCGCAACAACGGTTTGCGAATATTTCAGAGATCAAGGAAAAAAAGTATTTCTTATGACGGATACAGTGACACGTTGTGCTATGGCGGGGCGTGAAGTAGGGTTGTCACTAGGTGAACCGCCAACAATGAAAGGTTATCCGCCTTCTATTTTTTCATGGTTACAAAGAGCACTGGAACGTACCGGAAACTCCGACAAAGGTTCAATCACGGCATTATACACGGTTTTGATGGAAGGTGATGATATAACAGATCCTATTGTCGATATCGTAAGAGGTATTGTAGATGGTCACATATTCTTATCAAGAAAAGTTGCCGAGCAAAATCACTATCCTGCAATCGATGCTCTGGGTTCAATTTCGAGGTTAATGAGCGCAATTGCCGACCCTGAACATAAAGAAGCCGCCGGAAAAATGAGAAATTTAATGGCATTATATAGAGACAATAAAGACCTTATTGACGTAGGTATGTACCAAATGGGAACAAACCCTAAACTCGACGTTGCAATAGAATTAATGCCAAAAATCAACGCTTTTCTTCAACAAAAAACAACAGATATTGTTTCCATGAAAACAACTCTGGATACTTTAAAAAGTATGATGAAAAACGTGAATATTTAGTTATCGTTTTAAAATTCTACCGATTCACCACAGGTTTTTTGTCCGTTAAAAGCTTGGGCGCGATTAGTTCTATACAATTTAACAGCACCATTATCAAAAGTCAAACTTTCTGATATATTATATGCGCCGTTTTTATAAAAATCGAGACCTCTATCATAATATTTTAGTTCCCCGTCTGAAAAATAAAATCTTTCACTATATGTTTCATGTCCCGAATCGTATTTCTTTTTATTTTTGTCACAACTTATTGGTTCGCCATAGTTAAAATAAGTATATATATCATCTCCACTTGCGGAATGTTTTGTTATAGTACAAATAGGTGCTCTTGAACTCTTCCTAACTTCAAAGGTCGCATTTTCGCTTCGATAATACTCAACACCACCGGAACTTGCAGGCATATTTCTTACCAAAGTACTTAAGCACAAGGCTTCTGCCATTACAGATTCCGATTTTTTAAGCGCTTCTTTTGCCAATCTTTTTGCTCTTTGTTCTATAGGTATTGCCTTTTCAGGTTTATCACTTATTCTATCAGCCATAGTTCTTTGAAAAATCCTGCCTTGAAAAGAAATATTATTTATGGAATTATTTGAAATATCCACAGGGTTCTTTTGAGCTATATAGCTGTTATTTAATAAATAATTA
The DNA here is from genome assembly GCA_946622415.1 of uncultured bacterium. Taxonomy (GTDB): domain Bacteria; phylum Cyanobacteriota; class Vampirovibrionia; order Gastranaerophilales; family Gastranaerophilaceae; genus RUG14156. The sequence continues at coordinate 33,636 of CAMOPX010000003.1, read as the reverse complement.
TTTCTGCAATTTTGAACACCGGAAAACAAAATTAATGACATCTATAACCTTTCTTCTTAGATACAGATAAATAAAAAAGAAAGAAAGATTTAATTGTTATTGTATTAAGAATTATTAACTAAACATGATAAGAAACAGTAGAATTTTCGGGAATAATGCTATCGGGTTCATATTGATTAAACATGTAATTTAATAGGGTCAAGTTTGATGATGCATTTGCAATCCCTGTTCTTTCATATATAACAGCATCATCATTAGTTAAAAAATTGTTATCAAAGTATCTTTCTAAAATATTGTTTGCATAATAGTATTCGGAAAAGAACATATCACGATACGCTTCCGAAATAAGGCTGTTATTTGAACGTCTGGTATTTTGGTTTTCCAAAATACTGTTCAAAAATTTTAAATACATATATCTGCTGCCGAAATCGCTTCCGACGATTGAATTACTGGATAGTGGCATACTTTTTCCCCAACCTATATATATTATTATACTAAATTTGTAACAAAAAATTGCTAAAATTTTTGGCATTATTTACAAAAATACATAAAAATTTTTGCTTTGAATTTTGTCATTTTGAATATATAAACAGTCATTCCGAATTTATTTCGGAATCTTATAAGGTTTTTAGACCCTGAAATAAATTCAGGGTGACAATCTGAATAAATATAAAAGACCCTGAATTTTCAGGGTCTTGATTAGTATTATAAAAAGATTCTTACCAAATAATTATCACCGCACCGGTTCCTGCAGTATATTTAGAACCGTTTGGAATTATGTATTTAATTCTTGAATTACCTCTGCATACATTATACAATGTTTTGCCGGATGATAATAATTGAGCAGTTGGGGTATCTGTTCCTTCTATCTTGTCCCATTTTTCAACATATCGGTTTTCACAAATTACATCCGAAACAGATTTTGTTCCAAAGCCCATAGCGCCCATTCCGGGGGTGCCATCTTTTAAATTAGCGCTCATTTTAATAGATTTTACGATTGTACTGATTTTAGGCTGCGTCGCTAATATTCCGACAAATTTACCGTCTTTTTCTCTTGCATGGGTTGATTTAAAACTGTTATCAACTTCGTTCTTATAGTAGCACGGAAGATTAGGATTTTGATTTTGTAAATCAGAAATATGACACAACACATATTCATCGGTTTTTTGGCTGCCCAATCCGCCCTTTCCGCCATGGGCAATAATTTTTACTTTTGCATCATCGTTTCTAACTTCGGATTGTCCGCCATTTCCGCCATTTGCACCCGATGTGTGAATGGTTTTTACCGCACCTTTTCCGGGGGTAACATCCAGTGTTTGACCTTCTGATAGAGTTACGAGTGAATGAACTTCTTCTCCGCCTTCACCTGCTAAACCAAACATAAGATGCTTTGTTACAAAAGGCATATACCAAATATAGCGATAGTTATAAAGTCCTGGTTTGCGTTGTGTCCCTTTAATGGTATCATCTTTATTACTGCTCTGCTTATAATAATCCTCAGACAGTTTATATTTTTCTTTTGATTCTGCATTTTTTACTTTTGTACTACCATAGTTTATTAGCTCATCAGAACTTTCTTGACTTTTGGCAAAACTACTTCCTTCACCGCTTACTCCTCCTGACGATCCTCTAACACCATTAATTGACTGTCCGGTGCACACAGAGCCAACAATAGCACGCGTTCCGCCTTCTCCGCCGGATGCATTTGCGCAATGATCTTTATTTCTATCATCCTTAATACTAATACAAATGCTTATATCATGAGCATTTCCGCCGTCATTCGCTTCAACTTTATTTACACCGTCACCTTTTTCGACTTTATTGCCCCCATTGTTTCCTTTTGCTGTTCTATAATTATCGGCTTTAGGAGAAGTATATAATGATATTAATCGTTTTCTTGCAATATTTTGCTTAGTATACGCACATATACCATGACCATACGGCCCACCATACGCAGAACGTGAATAAGTACCTATATATTTACATACAGGTGTACCGCCCGCATCTGCGACATCAAATTCTATAGAAGCATTAGTATTACCTTCCTCAATAATACCAAAAACAGAATTCAACATAGTATCAAATGTTGCATCGATTCTTGTTGCTGCATCCACTACGCTTTCCCAGTCTGCGCCCGTCATACCCATAAATCCGGATTTTGAGGTAAGAGATTTACTATTTCCATCTATATATGTAAAATCAAAACTAAAATCAGTTGCTGCATTAAGATTATGCGTTATTGTATCTTTTAATAACTTTCTATCAGACGCAATATTAGGGTCAATAGATACATGAAGTGTTGCTGTTGTACAATCATTTTCATTGGCTTCAGAGCAAGCGGGATTTAATTTAATGTCTTCACACTTACAAGATACATATCTGTCATTATATTCTTGATATTTGCAAACCCTGTTATAATATAAGTCATTATATGCGCAATATTTTTTATCACAGACTTCTTTTGTTTTTGTCTTTCCGTCTTTTTTGTATTCAACAGTCTTTTTTGTTGTTTCGCTACCGGTTACGCAATATTTATATTGTTCAGCATCTGAATTACTGCCAGGCGCACTTTCTGAACCGCATGATTCATCACACTCTTTTTCATTAGCCGTCTGGTGATTTGTATACGCTGTTCCGGTATATTTAGACCACCCTGTACCTTCAACAAATTTGCCCTTATCAAATTTACAAGCATTTGGCAACATCCATTTACAGGGGTCGCCGGAATTTTTGACAGAATAAGCATTTCCACCTGCACCACCATCGCCCGAACATACAACACCTGCTATTGCATTGTAGTTGTTCATAATTGCAGTTACAGGTTTTGCATTCTTAGCATCAGGATTCATGGGATTAAATTTCATGGGATCAAATTCTGCAATATTGCAATCATTTTTTTTGCAACCGATATCATCTTTTATTCCTTCTATATTAGTTAAGTCATAAGCATTATCTATACTACCATCGTCATTTGGATACCTTTTATCGTTATTATCGACCTTTACCCATTCGGGCATTAAAAGATATACGGGATTTTGGTTATACGCATAAGCGCCTAAATATCTTGTATAAAGATAATATCTGTCATAATAGTATACATTTCTTTCACCTATTTTATATGTTTTATTTCCGAGTATTTTTTTAATCTGTCTTGTTGATGATTTTGCAAGTACAGAATTACTGTCTTCCGTCGGATAGGTATGGAAATTATTATTTTCTTTTCCAATTGTATAAATTATTCCTGTTGCACATTTTTCTGTATTTGAGTCATTAAGTATATTAGCATAGTTTGTTTTACCATTTCCGTCTTCCTTGAAAGCATTAGGACTATACGGATTGTTTTTTGTATCAATTCTGTTTTGGTCGATAAAATCGGCTTTCGGATATAATGATGAATTAGCTATTTGAATTTTATGTTCATCTATATATGTTACATGGGTGCTGTCTTTACGTCGATTGTTTTGAACTTTCGTTAAATCATCATTGTTACCTTTGGGAAGCGGATTCTTGGCAGAACCTACAACAGATTCTTTATATGCATTTCCTTTATCTGCAAGATCAGAAGCAACCGCAGAACCTGAACCACCACCGCCGCCTATTGCATAAACTTCATATTTTGTTATACCTGATTGAGGTTTAAATTTACATTTTCCTTTCGGACAGGGGCAGGGCTTTAATTTGTCTTTAAGTTTTCCTGTTATTGTATAATTTGCATCATGACAAAGTTTTTCGTTTACATCTTTTAATATGTCAGGGTCAGGATTGCATTTTCCGTTTGATTTACAGTATTGTTCAAAAGGAATTACACTCGGTTTCTTTTCTTCTTCCTTTTGTTTTTTTGGTATAACATACGGTATGCAAGCGGGGTTTCCAAAGCATTCATGATCGGGTTTTATTGTTACTGTAGTTTTTATTAATTCTTCAGGATATGGGCAGATCTTATTTTTATCTTTCTTCTGTTCTTCAAGGCATTTCTTATATTCATCATCTGCTTGCTTACAATTTTTACAAATCACTGCACCTTCTGTCGGTGCATTAAAAGATTCATACCAGCCTTTAGGGTTTTTAATAATGGAAGAAGTGGAAAGATTAGGGAGTTTTCTTGTTAACACAGGGGTTAAACCTGCTAAAACTACAGCTACTACAACAAGAGATACAATTGCATAGGCAATTGAAAACCCTCGGCTCTTTTTATTCGTTGTTCCAGCATAACGGCAATATATATTATTATTCATCTTTTTAAACTTCCTCCGATAATAATTTATTGTAACACAGTTTACAATTAGAACAAAATACGATAAATAAGTTAATATTCATCGAGGCATTTTAAAATAAATTCTAAAATGGCAAACAAAATTACACATGAAAAGAAATTGTAGAATCTTCGGGGATATATTCATCAGGCTCAAATCCGCCATAAGCAGCACCGGTTGCAATGTCATTTGCAACAGAAGTTTTAACAGCCAACTCTCCTGACATTTGGGATATAATGGCTGATTTTCTTATGTCTTTAACGGAATCAGTTAACATATCCGTTAACAAGTCGCCGTAATTTGATGATATTGAAGATGAATCCATATGTAAATTTCCGAAAAAGTAATATTTGTTATAATACCACGCAGTAAAATATTTTTAACATACATATTGATGAATTAGAAAAATCAAATCTTTAAAGTAAATGATTTTATTTAACCACATCAAGAGCAATATCCACTTTGCCAAACGGTGCGCTTATTTGATAACCTTCTACATACGGACTTATTTTTTCTTTTATTTCACGCGCGATTTCAACTCCGTATTTGATTCCGTCTTCTTTTGTTTTTGCCTTTTCCATTTTTTCTATAACATCGTCAGGAACATAAACTCCCGGAACTTCATTTTTTAAAAAGAGAGCGTTTTTCAAAGAAACAAGAGGCCAAATCCCTGCAACAACAGGTATAGGAAGATTTTTGCCAAGTTTTTTACTTGTTTTTTCAATAAAATCAATGAGTGCTTGAGCATCAAAAATAGGTTGCGTGATTGCATATTCCGCTCCCGCATTAATTTTATTAATAAAGTGGTTAATTTCTTTATCAATATCAACCGCACAAGGATTAGCCCCGACACCTATTAATATTGATGTCGGAGGATTAATAAGGTTTCCTGCAACATCCGAACCCATATTCAAATTGTGAACAACTTTTGTTAAACCGACTGCATCTATATCAAATACTGCTGTCGCATTCGGATAATCACCAAGTTTTGGAGGATCACCCGTTACAATAAGGTAGTTTTTTAATCCTGCAGCATATCCTCCAAGTAAATCCGATTGCATACCGATTAAATTTCTGTCGCGGCAGCAATAATGGAGAATTGTTTCAATTCCTATTTCTTTTTCAATCATTATTGCAGCAACTAAAGATGATATCCTTGAGCTTGCTCTCGGACCATCAGGGATATTTATTGCATCAATTCCCGCATTTTTACATTCCCTTACTTTTTCAAGCATAGAATTTAAAACAACCGAACGGGGCGGAGTGATTTCCATAGTTAAAACTTTTTCGGGTGAAAAAAGTTTTTTTGCAAAATTGCTTTTTTCGATTGAGGGTGTAATGTTAACTTCAATGGGCTTATTATCTTCGATTTTTTCGATTTTTAAGTGTTTTTTTACTCCCGTTAAGGCTTTGACAGTTTTTGCCGCTTCTTTAATGTGTTTTGGTGTTGTGCCGCAGCAGCCGCCTATACCTCTTGCGCCCAGTCTGATAAAGTTTTGTGCATATGTTGCAAAATATTCAGGCGTTGACATATAAATCATTCTGTCGTCCACTTTTTGCGGAAAACCTGCATTCGGTTCAACCAAAAAAGGTTTAGATGTCAAATTTATTACATCTTCAAGCAAGGATAACATTGCATGAGGACCTATTATACAATTCATTCCGACCGCATCTATATCATTATTTTTATCAAGACGTCTTATAGCTTCTTTAATATTTAATCCGCTAAGCGTTTCTTTTTCCTTTTTGCAGGCAAGAGAAGCGATTGTCGGCATATTATATTTTTTGGCAATTTTGGCAGCAATTTCAAGCTCCTCAAAATTAGAAAATGTTTCAAATATAATACCATCGACGCCGCCATCTTTAAGTGCTTTTATTTGAGTTTCGTAATCTTCTTTCAATTTATCTATGTTCTCAACAGTTATTGAAGATTTTATTGCAAGACAAGGACCAACACACCCGAGAACGTATATATTTTCTCCTGCGGTTTCTCTTGCAATCTCTGCGCCTTTTTTGTTGATTTCATACAGTTTTGCGCCCAAACCGTATTTTTCAAGTTTAAATTTATTTGCTCCGAAAGTATTGGTTAATATAACATCAGAACCTGCGTCTATATAGCTTTTATGTATTGATTTTATTAAATTCGGATTTGTCAGATTTAATTCGTCATAGCAGGCATTTATAAAAATACCGCTTTCATAAATCATTGTCCCCATAGCTCCGTCAAAAACAAGCGGGGCTTCATTCATTTTTTCAATTACATTTAACAAGTTTTTGCTCATATTCTTCTACCAGTTTCTTTTGTTTTTCTTTAATTGAATTTATAAATTCAGTGTCATTATTAATGATTTTTTGCGCAACAGGCGCAACCTCGGAGGCACCGTTTGTATGTACAACAATACCGTGATATTTAGGCGCAATTTTCAATGCCGTATGCAATTCACTTGTTGTGGCGCCACCTATTAATAATCCGGGAAGATTTATTCCCTCTTTTTCCATTTGCTCGGCTACAAAAATCATTTCATCAAGCGAAGGAGTAATCAACCCTGATAATCCTATTAAATCAGCATTGTGTTCTTTTGCAGCTTCTAAAATATCCTTACAATTAACCATTACACCCAAATCAATAACTTCAAAATTGTTGCAAGTCAAAATTAAAGACAAAATGTTTTTGCCGATATCATGGACGTCACCTTTTACGGTTGCAAGAACAATCTTTCCTATGGGTTTTTGTTTGGAATTTTGTGAAATATATGTTTTTACAAAATCAACAGCTTTTTTCATAACACGGGCGCTTTTTACAACTTGCGGAAGAAACATCTTTCCTTCAGAGAATAATTTGCCTATTTTATCCATGCCATCCATAAGCGGCTTTTCAATTAATTCTAAAGGCTCATATTTTTTTAGAGCTTCATTAATATCGTCTTCGAGAAAATCCGTATTTCCCTTAATCAATGCGTATTGCAGCCTTTCTTCGACTGCATTGTTTCGCCATTTGATTTCACGCAATTCGTCATTTTTTTGATTTGTACTGTACGTTTTTTTGCCGTATTCAAGAAGTATATCGCCTGCATCCTCAGATTTATTCAAGATAACATTTTCACACAGAGTTTTTAAAGGTTCTTCGATTTCATCATAAATTTCAATCATTCCCGCATTAACAATGCCCATTCCCAAACCCGCATTTATTGCATGATATAAAAATACGCTGTGGAGTGCTTCTCTCACTCTGTTTAAACCTCTAAAGGAAAACGAAAGATTACTGATTCCGCCTGATATCATAACATTTGGGTATTTTGATTTTATGGTTTTTGTTGCCTCAATAAATGAAATTGCATTTATGTTATGCTCTTTCATGCCTGTTGCAACAGGAAAAACATTCAGGTCAAAAATAATATTTTCATCTTTGACTTTAACTTTTTCTTTTAGTATTTTATAGGCCCTGTCGACAATTTCAATTCTTCTTTCCGTGGTTGCAGCCTGTCCTTTTTCGTCAAATGCCATAACAATCATTGCCGCACCCAGCTCATTTATTTCTCGAGCGTGCTCGATAAATTTTTCTTCGCCTTCTTTTAAACTTATCGAATTAACTATTCCTTTGCCCTGTATGCATTTCAATCCCGCTTTTATAACATCAAATTTTGAAGAATCGACCATGAAAGGAACCTTTGCGATATCAGGTTCGGTTGATGCGTAATTAAGAAAATCGACCATCATTTTTTTTGAATCAATAAGACCTTTGTCCATATTGATATCAATAATATTTGCCCCGTTTTCTACCTGACGGCGCGCAATCTCTATAGCTTCATCGAGATTGTTTTCTTCAATAAGTTTTGCAAATTTTAGCGAACCCGCAACGTTTGTTCTTTCGCCGACAACAATAAAATTGTTATTTTTATTATCATATACAAAAGGTTCTAACCCCGAAAATGCGCATTTATGTTCAATTTTCTTTATAGGTCTTGGGGGAATGTTTTTTAATGCCTCGGCAATTGCTTTTATATGTTCCGGGGTTGTTCCGCAGCAACCGCCGCATATATTAACGCAGCCTTTTTTTGCTAAATCCGAGTACCCTGCTGCCATTTTTTCCGGAGTATCCGAATAATTCCCAAAAGCGTCAGGAAGTCCGGCATTTGCATATACGCTGATATAGCAGGGTGCTAAATCCGATAGTTCTATAATATGAGGTTTGATATCATTAATACCGAGTGCACAATTGATGCCCACAGATATTGGGTTTGCATGTTCTATACTGTAATAAAAAGCTTCTAATTCCTGCCCTGATAAAGTTCTTCCTGATTTATCCGTCAATGTAACAGAAATCATAATAGGAATATCTTTTTTTTGCTCCTTTAAAACCTGTTTGATAGCATAAATTGCAGCTTTCGCATTTAATGTATCAAAAATCGTTTCAACCAAAAATGCATCAATTCCTTCACTTACCATAATTTCTGCTTGTTCTTTATAGGAGTCAAAAAGATTATCAAAAGTAATATCCCTATAAAAAGGTTTTTCGACATCAGGAGAAATTGAAGCTGTTTTTCCTGTGGGACCTATTGAACCGACAACAAATCTGGGTTTATCTGCAGTTGAATATTCAAGTGCCGCTTCTTTTGCAAGACGTATTGATGCTCGGTTTAATTCTTTTATTATATTATCAAGTCCGTATTTTTTTTGTGAAATGCTGTTTGAACTAAAGGTATTTGCTTCAATAATATCCGCACCGGCTTCAAGAAAGCTTTTGTGGATATCTTTTATAACATCGGGCCTTGTTAGAGAAAGAATATCGTTGTTACCTTTTAAATCAATTTCATGGTTTTTAAAGATATTTCCTCTGTAATCTTCTTCTTTAAGATTGTATTTTTGGATATTCGTACCCATTGCGCCATCAAGAATGAGTATTTTTTCTTGTAAACATTTTCTGAGCATTTAATAATTCCTTTTTTAAATTATATCATGCTCAAAAATCACTCTTTATAAAAAATTACAGATTGACAGACAAACAAAATTAATAAAAAATCGGAGAGAGTGGCGCTCTCACTAATTTCTTTGGCTCATTCTTCACCAAGAAATTTACGTTCGCCGCATCTGAGGCTGTATTTGCTCAAGTCTTACTTTCGCAAACAGCCACACAGCATTCTCACCCACTTACAAGGCTTTGCCTTGTGTGGGTTCTCATCTGCTTTTTATTCAATTAAATAAAAACGGAGAGGGTGGGATTCGAACCCACGGTGGATTACTCCACACAGACTTTCGAGATCCGCACCTTAAACCACTCGGACACCTCTCCATATTTTTATAATATTATAAACATTTTATTATTCAAAATTACTAACAAATAAATGCTATTTTTAATAACTGTAAGTATTGAAAAACCCTCTATGGAATTAAGAGGGTTTTAAAAAAGGAGGAACTGGGATTCGAACCCAGGGAACACTCGCATGCTCGACGGTTTTCAAGACCGCTCCGATCAACCACTCCGGCATTCCTCCGAGAAAATATTAAATTTTATGAAACTATAATAAACTAAATATTTCATAATGTAAAGTATTTTTTCATTCTTTTTATAAAAAACTCGTTATATTATACTTAAATTATGCTAAAGCTGAGTAATCTATTATTGAATTTTTCCGATAAATTTATAAATTTTGCAAAAAATTTTGAAAAAATAAAAAGCAAAACACCTGAAATCATAGTGCTTTTGGCGTTTCCTTTATTGGTTTGTTTTTTCGGATATTTCCATGAACCTTGGTTTGATGAAGCCCAAGCCTGGCAAATAGCAAAATGCGCAAGCATAAAAGATATAATATTCTATATTCCGCATTTTGAAGGACATCCGCCATTTTGGCATTTAATGCTTTCTGTATTTGCAAAAAACAATTTTCCGTACGAAGCAACAATTAAAACAATAGCTTGCGTTTTTTCTTATGCGGGGGTTTGTTTAATTGTATTAAAAGCACCTTTTTATAGAATAATAAGGCTTATATTACCTTTTTCTTATTTTTTATTTTATCAATATACAATAATATCAAGACCGTATTGTCTTGTTATGCTTGCATTTTGTTTACTTGCAATTTTTTATAAAACAAAAAACAAACATCCTTTTTTATATTCATTCTGTTTAATGTTTCTTGCAACTATACACCCTTTTACTTTTATAATTTCATCGGGATTAGCACTGTGTTGGTTTATTGAAAATATTGAAAATAAAACCTTTAACAAAAAAACTGCGGGAGCATATTTTTTATTATTCATTTTTTATGCTTCGTTAATAATTCTGTTAATCCCTGATAGCAGCGCTTTTGCGATGAATATGGAATACAAAAGCAATATATATATGAGATTACTGTATTCTTTTATAATAATTCCCGCAAATTGCTTTATATCGAGTGTTTTTAGCGAACTATACAAACAACCCTATTTTGCTGATGATTTCTTATTAGGGTTATTTATCGGGGTAATTGTTTGGTATTTTATATATTTTTATACATCAAATAAAAAATTATTTAAGACTTTTTTGATTCCATATATTCCGTTTGCAATCTGCGCTTCAAAATATGCGTGCTTGTGGCATGTGGGAATTATTTTTTGTTTTATTATTTTTATTTGCTGGATAACACTTGATATTAAAAACAATAAAACCAAAAACAAAAATTCCGAATTAATAAAAAAATGCTTTGCGCTTTTTGTAGTTTTTTCTTTGTTTTCTAATTTGTATTGGAATTTTAAATCATGCATTTTGGATGTTTTTATTTGTTATGCAAAAGGAAAGAAAGAAGCCGAATTTATAAAAGAAAATCATCTTGATAAATACAAAATTATGACGGATTGGTATAAAGAGGATTGCACTAACACAGGTATAAACGGTACTTGGCTTACCATTGCACCTTATTTTAATAAAAATATATTTTATAATTTTAATGAACAAAACCCTAATCAAAATTATGTATTTCATAAAGAAATAAATAAAGAGGGAAACGCTTTAGCTTATAAACACTGGAAACAAAAAGGTCTGCCTGATGTAATCGCAGGAAGTCCCGATTTATCGGTCATTTTTGGTGATTATAATTATTCAAACCTCTATGTAACAGTTTATACAAACAATACAACCTATATTCAAAAAGGTGTTCCCTTGAGTGATGAAGTAACGATTATACAAGTAAAAAAAGAGCTCGCAGAAAAATTAAATCTAAAAGAGGTTAAAACAAAAACAATAAACTATAAACTGGATTTATTCAGAATATCATCTTATATATTTTGCAAAATCTTTGATTTAAAAGATAAAATAAAAGAAAAATTAAAGGAAAACCGGAAGTGAAAAAAAATGTTGTAATAATAGGCGCAGGCCCTGCGGGTTTAAGTACCGGATATGAAATCTTGGATAAGTCGGATGAATATAATGTAATCATCTTAGAAAAATCTAATACAACAGGCGGAATTTCAAGAACTGTAGTTCATAACGGAAACAGAATGGATATTGGCGGACACAGGTTCTTTTCTAAAGATGAAAATATCGTAAAATGGTGGCTTAATATTCTTCCCATGCAAAATATGCAATCTATTGATGATATTTTATTAAATCAACAAAAAGAATTACCAAAAGGAAAAGTTGACCCCGAAAAAGAAGATAAAGTAATGCTCAAAAGAAACAGGGTATCAAGAATTCTTTATAATCAAAAATTTTTTGATTATCCAATCAGAATGAAATTTGAAACAATAAAAAATCTTGGACTTAAAACAACCCTAATCGCAGGGGTTAGTTATTTATTTTCCGTTTTTAACAAAAAAGAAGAAAATTCTCTTGAAAATTTTTATATAAATCGTTTCGGAAAAAAACTGTATTCAATGTTTTTTGAAAATTACACAGAAAAACTCTGGGGCAGACATCCGAAAGAAATTTCTGCAGATTGGGGAAAACAGAGAGTAAAAGGGTTATCTGTTTTTGGAATAATAAAAGATGTATTTTTTAAGCTCTTCCCTTTTATCAACCACAAAACAGAGACCTCTCTAATTGAAGAATTTATGTATCCAAAACTCGGCCCCGGGCAATTGTGGGAAACAGTAGCGGAAAAAATTCAACAAAAAGGCGGAAAAATTTTCTATAACTGCGAAGTAATAAGATTAAATCCCGAAAGCAAAAAAACAATCACATATTTAGATTTAAATAAAAAAGAAAATACAATAGAAGCAGATTTTGTCGTTTCTTCAATGCCGATTAAAGACCTTATTCAAGGGATAAAAGACGCACCCGCCGATATAAAAGAAATTGCATATCACTTACCCTACAGAGATTTTGTGACAGCAGGGATTCTTGTTCAGGATATTAATTTAAAAAATAAAACAAATATAAAAACTCTGAATCAAAGAATTCCTGATTGCTGGATTTATGTGCAGGATTCAAAAGTTAAAATGGGCAGAATGCAGTTTTTTAATAATTGGTCGCCTTATATGGTCAAAGATTATAAAAATACCCTATGGATAGGTTTAGAATATTTTTGCAGAGAAAATGATGATTTTTGGAATTTAAACGATAACGAAATGCTTGATTTTGTAAGCAGAGAATTAATTAAAATGAATATAATAAATAAAAAAGAAGATATCTTGGATTTTCATACAGAACACGTTGAAAAAGCTTATCCTGCTTATTTTGATTCATACAAAGATATCGATAAAGTAATAAACTACTTAAATTCAATAGAAAACCTCTACTGTGTCGGAAGAAACGGGCAACACAGATATAATAATATGGATCATTCCATGATGAGCGGATTTTTAGCGGCAAAAAGCATTGTTGAAGGAAAAGATATCAGAGAAGAAATCTGGAATGTAAATACGGAAGAAGAATACCACGAATCAAAATAGATATTGATTCTATGGCATTTTTTATAATATAATTTTAAAATGAAAAAGTTAATCGGTTTTTGGGGCTATCCTAGGCCTGAGGTCATCAGACAAACAAAAGTTGAATATCCTGATTGTGAATTTATTGATTTAGACATAAATTTCGGCTATCCGGATTTAAAAATCGCACCCGATAACTATTGCATAATTATAAAAAATATCATAAATAATGCGTTTTTCTTAAAAGATAAATTAGTAAAAATACTGGCACCAATAGGAAAAGATAAATGTGACAGCGGATATTTCGTATCTGAAATATTAAAAGAAAAAGGTTTTGAAGTTGTTCAAAGCATATTTGAAGAAGAATGTCCGGATATTACACAATTAAAACTTCCGATATGCAAAAGCAATCTGCCTTTAAAAAAGAAAATAGAATTAATTACAAAAAATATTACGGAAGAAAAAGACTATTCGTATTTGAAACCAACAAAAGCAAAGTTCGGTTTTTGGGGTGTTCCGCCTAATGATTTAAGTATCTTAGATTTATTTCCCGAAGGCACCGAGGTTTTTGGCTGGACAAGAGCAGTAGAAGCAAAATACCCCGCTGATTATAGAATAGAAACATATGTTGATAAAGATTTGCCAACAGTATTTTTTACTCAGGCATTTTGTTCTAAAACATTAATCGCAAAAGAACTTGCAAATAAATATAACGGATTATTTATAGATATTGATTCTATACCTTCTAACAGCGCAAAAGCAAAAATAGAAGCATTTTTAAAATTAAGATAGCTATTCTTTTTTACATATTTATTCAATAAACATACAATCACCGTAACTGAAAAATCTGTATTTTTCATCGACTGCGTGTTTATAAGTATCAAGGATAAAATCTCTATCCGCAAATGCACTCACAAGCATTAAAAGAGTAGATTTTGGCAGATGAAAATTTGTTATTAATTTATCTATTGATTTAATTTTGTATGGCGGATAAATAAATATATTTGTTTTATCGGTATTTGCGACTACTTTTCCGTATTTTTGATGTGTCGCTTCTAAGCACCTTAAAACTGTTGTACCTACCGCAACAACTGAACCTTTTTTGTTTTTAAAAATTTCTTCAGTTTCTTGAGGAATAGAAAAAGCTTCGTAATGCATTGTGTGTTTTTCGATTTCTTCCGTTTTTACCGGCATAAATGTTCCAAGACCAACATTCAATGTAACGTAGGCTATTTTTATACCTTTATCTTTTAACTTTTTCAACAACTCTTTTGAAAAATGTAATCCTGCCGTAGGAGAAGCGACAGAACCCAAATTTTTTGCAAAAACTGTTTGATAATTTTTATTATCTTTTTCGTTTGCTTTTCTTTGTATATAAGGAGGCAGAGGAATTGAACCATATTTATTTAATATTTTATAAATATCATCGCCCGAAAAATCAGCTTCAACAATATAATGCGGAATTTCATTTTCGTTATTCGCTTCAATTTTATCTATATATTTAATTTTAAATTCATCGGAAACATAGAGTATTTCATCCTTTTGAACACGTTTTGCATTTTTCATTAAAACTTCCCATCGGGAAGAATTATCGTAAGGATTCAAAAAGAATACTTCAATATTTGCACCCGTTTTACGTTTTGCAATAACTCTTGCGGGATATACTTTTGTATCATTGAGAACCAAGATATCATCTTTATTTAAATATTTTTCTATATCAAAAAAATGTTCATCAAAATATTGTTTTTTGTCTCTTTTTATATGCAGCATTCTGCACATATCCCTTTTTTCTAAGGGGTTTTGCGCAATTAATTCATTTGGTAAATGATAATCAAAGTCAGACGTTTTCATTTTTTATCCTAACTGTTTATCGGAATTATTGTTATCATAGCACAAACATAAATGTTAACTTTTGTAACAAAAACAATATAGTTAGGCAATTTTATATATAAATTATACTTTTTATATATAACACACTAACTACACACTAACCTTTTCTACACGAGAATCAAGTAAAAACGATTTTCAGCCCTCTTATTAAAAGAGGGTTTTTGTTATTTTGGATTTTTAAATTTTCTTCTTTTGATTAAATCTAATTACGATAATTTTATACCCAAGCCGAGTTTTCTTTCTTTGGTTCATTTCTTTCTTTTCCTTGCGGCGTTTGAGCGAAAAGAAAGAAATGAACAAATATAAAATAGAATATAAATAAAAACATATAAAAATATTTTGTAATATTCTTTCTTTAAAATTAGCCGACCCGTCTTATTTCCCACAAAAATACACTGTGCAAAAATCTATTAAAAAGGAGGAAATAAAATGGAAAAATTGGATTTATTCAGATGTAATATCTGTAAAAATGTTGCACAGATTGCATTAACGGGATACGGAAAACTCGTTTGCTGCAATGAAGAAATGGAACATTTAAAAGATAAAGAAGTAAATAAAGAAGACCCTCATTACGCTCATATTGAAAAAATAAGCGATAAAGAAAGAAAAATATATTTTAATCATGAAATGACGGAAAAACATAGGATTGAATTTATAGAAGCAATTTCTTTAGACAATAAATATGTAAAAAGAAAATATTTTTCAATCGGCGAAAAACCCGAATTAATACTCAAATGTGACTGCAGGGAAGGATACTACATAAGAGTTTATTGCAATATCCACAATGTTTGCACAACAAAAAACATTGAGGAAAATTAATATGGACACAAAATTACAGGAAGAATTTAACGAAAGAATAAATTTAGAATTCAACAGCGCCTATTTATATTTTGCAATGTCAACATATTTCAGTGAAATATATATGTCAGGCTTCAGCTCATTTATGAAGGAAATTGCACTTGAAAAATTAAATAATGCACAAACTATGTATGATTATCTTGTTTTAAGAGATGAAAAACTTATTTTTGAAAAAATAACGGAGCCTGATTCGGATTGGATTAATATTTCGGATGTCTTTTCGGTTTCTTTATCCCATGAAGAATATATTCAAGAAAAAACAAGAGAATTATTTAAAATCGCACAAGAAACGAATGATGTCGGCGTAATGTCGTTTTTAAAAAATATAATCATAAAAAGTGAATTTGTTTTGAGTAAATTGAGAAAAATGGTATTCAGAATCAAAAATTCAAACATTATTCCAACAAGCATAGAATTGTTGGATAATGCGATTTTAGAAGAATGTTCAAACTAATTTCTTGCAATATTTTTCAATCGGACAAACAGCGCAATTGGGTTTTTGAGGTTTACAAATATTCTGCCCTAAAGTAACAAGATAAGTATTAAAATCAATCCAATATTTTTTTGGCAGAATTTTCCTCAATTCCATTTCCGTATCATCAGGTTTCAAGGTTTTTACATAACCCAAACGATTGCATATCCTATGGACATGCACATCAACACAAATTGCCGGAATATTATATCCTTTGGTTAAAACAAGATTAGCGGTTTTTCTTCCGACTCCTTTAAATTTTGTTAATTCATCAATTTTAGAAGGTACAATTGAATTGTATTTTTCAACAAGAAGTCTTGAAAGTTCAACAATCTGCTCCGCTTTATTTTGATAAAAACCAACGGGATATATTGCATGCGCCAATTCGTTAACTTCAATATTTGCCATCTTAGAAGGATTATCCGCAAGCTCGAGCATTCTTTTTGCAGCACCTATTGTGATTTTATCATTTGTTCTTAAAGATAAAATACAACAAATAAGCACTAAATAAGGATTTTTAAGATTCTCCATAAAATCCACAAACTCAGAATGTTTGAGCTTATTTTCATCAAATTGCTTTTTTAAAATTTTATAAATATTATCAATATCCATGGTAAAATTATACATAAAAATCAAGAGGAGAAAATATGTCAGAAATTCAAGAAATAAATGGTGATAGTTTTCAAACAACGGTTTTGGATTCTTCTGTTCCTGTGTTAGTTGATTTTTCAACACCATGGTGCGGTCCATGCCGAAAACTTACTCCTGTTTTGGAACAAATACAGAATGAATTTTTGAATGAAATAAAAATAGTCAAAATTAATGCGGACGAAAATATAGAACTCGTGAAAGAATACGGGGTTTCTTCTTTTCCTACTTTGATTATCGTAAAAGAAAAAGAAGCAAAAGAATTTATGGTAGGTTCAATCCCAAAAAGCGCCATCGTTTCTAATATCAAAAAACATATTAATTAATACAACTGATTCAACGCATTAAAGATAGCTTTTACGTTCGCATGAACTATTGATGTATCAATTGCTCTGCCTATTACTTCATTGCCTTTTTCGTCAGTCATTGATATTTCGCTCATAGCATTAGCTCCTGAACCTGCCTTATCACTATCGAGAGAGTATTGTTTATAATAAGACAGCTTTACATCGTTAAAGCCGAGCTTGTTTAAACCGTTGATGCAAGCATCAATAGGACCGTTACCTTTACCTATTATTTGTTTTCTTTCACCTTTATAAGTGAAAAATAAATCAAAAATACCTTTTTCAATAGGTTTAAACGAAATAAATTCAAATACCCCTTCAATGTTGCAGATTTTATTAAAGTATAAGTCTAAAATTTCGTTTTCGGATAATTCTCCTTTTGATTCTGCCAATTTTTTGGCATAAGGGGTAAGATAAATAGATTCTTTTATTGTTATCGGGTATTTAAGAGCTTTTATAATATCGTAGATTGCGGTTTTTCCGCTTTGAGAAGTAAAGCCGATTTTTTCATCATCGTATCTTCCGATTAATGCAGGGTTGATGGGTCTATATGCACCAAAGTCCATATCTTTTGTTTTAATTGCGCCGTCTTGGTGAATTCCCGAACGGTGAGCAAGCGCTTCAGGACCTATTAAAGGTGCTTTTTCATAAATTTTAATACGACTCATTTGCGAAATCGTAAGCGCTGTTTCATATATTTTTTCTAAATCTATTTTTAAATCAACCTTGTTATTATATAAAGCAACGGCAACCTGATTAAAATCAGTGTTACCCGCTCTTTCTCCCAATCCGTTCAAACAGCATTCAAGTTGTGTCGCACCTGCAAAAAAGCTTTCTACCGTAGTGGCAGTTGCCATGCCTAAATCGTTGTGGTTGTGAACGGAAATAATTATATTATCATCAAGTGCTTCTTTTACTTTTTTAACCAATTCAATAAATACCGAGGGGCGATATCTTTCAACCGTATTAGGAAGATTGATTGTCGTAGCACCGGCTTTTGTAATTTCTTTTAAGGTTTTTACCACAAAATCAATATTTTCTCCGCAATCTCCAAAATGTTCAACGGAAAATTCTATATCAATATTTTTATTCATTTTATCTATTTCGGATTTTGCATAAGTAACAGCATCAATTGCAGTTTTTGCAACTTCTTCGGGTGTTTTATTTAAAACATTTTTCATATGAAACGGTGAAAACGTAATGAATGTATGAAGTCTTGCTCGTTTTGCATCTTTAATTGCGAGCAAAGCTTTATCAATATCACCTTTATGCGCACGAGCAAGAACGGATACCAGAATATCACCGCTTGCTCTGTCAGCAAGAGCCTTGCAGGAATCAAAATCAAGCTGCGAGGACGCAGGGAACCCTATTTCTATAGCATCTACCTTTAAAGAAGCAATTTTATCAAAAATAAATAATTTTTCTTCTAAATTCCAAGGTTTTTTTAAGGACTGATTCCCGTCCCTTAAAGTAATATCATAGAAAAAAGGGGTTCTTTGCATAATCTTAATATCCTATCTGGTTTATTTTTTAATTATTTCTGATATAATTAATTTTAGGCTAAAGACATCAGTATAGTCAACATTTAAAAAATTGGGGATTTTGTAAAAATTTGTTAATATGTTCTTTTTAAATAGCAATTTTTACGCTTCAGGTATCTTGTATAGGCTGAGTTTTATAAAGAAAATTTATGAAGATAAACAACATTAACAATCAACAAAATTTTAAAGGTTTTAACCCGTCAAAAATTGGAGGTGTTCTTGCGCAGCACCCAAAAGCAGCCGTTGCTCTTGCAGGCTCTTCTGTTATTATGCAAAAAATTGTTATGTCGGGTTCTGAAGCCGTAATAGGTCCCGCTATGGATATCGGTATCGGAAAAACAATCACAAAAATAACCAACGAAAAAGACGGAAGAACAAATGACAGCGCTAAAAAACAAGCTGTTAGAACTTTTTCTGCGGCATTCGGCGGCACCGTCGTAGGTGTTATTATTAGAGCACTTTGTATTGCAGGTGCAACCGCACTCTGTTCAAAAGCAGGCGGGAAACTTGCAGAAAGTATTTCTTATACGGTTAAAGATAATTTTAAAGACAACAAATACATAAACTCCGAAAATGCAAAATCATGGGGCAAATCAATCGGTGGTGCCGTTGCAATCGGTATTATGTTGTTTACGAATTTTTTAATTGATGCACCTTTTATTAACAAAATCAATACAAAGGTTACAGATATTAATACAAAATTTGCAAATGCCAAAAAGGCTAAAAACAGCGAAACAAATAACGATGAAGCTAAAAGCAAGGAGGTTAAATAATGGCATTTAATCCTTCTCAAATGCTTGACGCTTTAAATCCCACAAAAAAACCGGGAGCATTATTACTTGCTTTGAATGCAGCAAGTATGGTTTTTGCTGCTATGAGCAACACTTGGGCAATTGCATCAGATAAAAACACAAAACCCGAAGATAAAAAAATTCTTGTACCGGCAGGAGCTATGACAGGTGCCGCTAATATTGTTGCTTATTATGCAATTACACAAAAAATAATAGACAGCTTTGAAAAAGGTGCGGTTGAAGTTGTAGGCGGTACATTAGAACACAAAGATAAAACAACAAAAGAAATTATAAAAAAAGTGATTGAATGCCCTAAAAACTTCGATTTGGAAGGGCATACCAAAAATTTCTATTTGGGTATAATTGAAAAAGCCAAAAACGGAAAATTCTTCGGCTTATTCGGTAAAAAAGGCAAAGAAGAAATAGAAACCATTGCGGATACGTTTTTTGAAAACGGAAAAGAATTGTTAAACAGCGGTACAGAAAACATTAAAGATGCCCTGAAAAATGCAAAACCCACAAAATACGCAATAGATACTATGCAAGATAATATCAAAAAAGGTGCAGGCGTTTTGGGCGCGTTTACGGGTGCTGTTATAGGCTGTTCTCTCTTAACACCGATTATTCGTGATATCGGTGCATATATTGTACAAAAACGACTCGAAAAAGAACAACCGGAATTAAAAGATAAACCATACAGACCCTATTTTGACCCGACACATGTGGGAAATAACGGAAGATATTTCAAATTAGACAAACAACCACTTTCAATGAAAAGTTACATGACATTTACAAACAGTTCCTCACTGAAGGTATAAAAATTATTTTTCTTCAACTTCAATTCTTATCTCAAAACTTCTGTTCCAAGGTAAACTGTATTTGATTTCTTTGAAATCGTATTCCAAAAACTCGGAAATTGTTTTTGCGTTTTCATTGAGTTCGTTTTTTTCTTCGTTTAATGCCGTCAAATAATCGGTTTTTGTTTCCCTGACGGGTTTTCTTGAGATTGATTGATATGCCCAATCATCTAAAAATCTTATGAGTTCGAGTTTTTTAAAAGCTTCTTTATTATAAGTCTTATTTTTTTTCGCAAGAAATTTAACCACAGCAACCGCAATAGCACAACCTAATGTGTTTGCTGAAGTATTGTATCCGCAATAACCGTAGAAATTTTCATATTTTTGATTAAAAATCTCTCTGATTAGTTTTTTATCAGCGCCGTTTGCATTATTAACATCTGCGATAAAATAAGGACTTTTTGGAAATTCAATGTTTTGATTAAGCAGATTTATTTTATCTCCTAAGACCAAATCTCCCTGTTCTTTTTGAAAATTATTAACAATAAGAGTTAAATCGGGTTTTTTATTGTCTATAACGCAATTTGCAAGCTCGATTTGTGACAGAACACAATTCTTTATCGTGACATCTTCATATTTTGAAACAAGGTTAATTGAATCTTTTTCAACAAATACAGGGTTAATTTTTATTTTGTCTTTAGAATTTATTGCGTGCGTTAAAAGAGATAGAGGGATTTCATCCGCACCTGTTTTTACTTTTGCGGATTTTATATTTTCATCCTGAATTGTTTTCTCCAGCTCGTTTGCCTCTTTAACATTTAAACCATATTCCGCACAATCGTCTTTTGAAAATATTAATGTATCAAAAAACCCTTCACGCGCCCAATCAAGATATATTTTATTTATATCAAAATTTCTTTTTCTTGTTGAAACATAATCTTCCAAAATTTCAGAAGGAATATTGTTTATTATATTTTGGTGAAGTTTATGGGTTTTAACCGACCAATCAAAAATAGCTTCTCCGTAATCTTTCCAATATTCTTTTTCCTCTTCATTAATGTTATTGTTTGAAATACGCATTATAGAAGAGAATGCAAGAATCTTTTTTGCTTTTTTTGAAGCTATATTTTTAAAATTTTCTATTCTTTTTTTGATTTCATCAAAAGAATTGTTACATCTTCTTGATGTGACCAATCCGCCATAGGCAATAGTATCCAGTGCCACAATAAGATAGTCGACTTTTTCCAAATTTTCAAGAAAATTGAAAATGTTTCTTATGTTTGCACTTGTATATAAACCACCTAAATCTTCTATTTTAGGCATGTATAATTTAATATCTTTATCTATCCTTGTAATATCCTCAACTAAATCGTAACAAATCGGACGATTGTCAATAGGAACTAATGCTATCTTTTTCATAGGATTATTTTATAATACGAAACAAAATGTTTCAATATTTTAATTCTGATTAATAAGAAACAAAAACTATATTTCAGGATAATTGTTAAGTTTTTTAAACACATTTATACTGTTTTTGTAAGGAGAAAATAATGTTAGTAGAATTAAATGACAAAAATTTCAAAGAAGAAACGGGTAAAGGGTTAAAGCTTGTTGATTTTTATACGACTTGGTGCAAATTTTGCATTAATCAGGAAAATATATTAAAAGAATTATCCGACAACGGTTTTTGGATAGGAAAAGTTGATTGCGATAAATTTTCCGATATTGCAAATTCTAACGGCATAACAGGTTTTCCGAGTTTTATTCTGTTTAAGAACGGAAAAATTGCAGCTCAATTTTCAGGCTTTCACACAAAACCACAGCTTTTGAATAAATTAATGAATTATATTTAAAAAACTATACCAAAAAAATGATTTTACAAATCTCAAAAAAATGTTATAATATTTTAGTAAAAAGGCAATTTTTGTTGTTTACATGTTTTATAAAATTGTGTTGTAAGGAGAAAGAATTATGATTCCAAAATTAATCATGCCTTCAGTATCTTTCAAAGGTCAAGAGAGCAGTTCTTCTTCAGTTCGCAGTTCATATAATGCTTTACTTGAAAAGAATGAGCAGATTGCGACACGTGCAAACAACCAAGCTCAAGGCAATACTGTCATGACAAACAACGGTAAACAAATTCCGATGCAAGGAAATACAGGACAAAAACTGGACATAATTGCTTAAAAAATTAGTTGTGTTGTTAGTACTGAATTATTTTATGTGCAAAAGCTTTTATAGTTTTTGCACATATTTTTAAATTTATACAAAAAATTATTTTAAAATACATTTTGTAATAATTAAGTTTGTTATATTTTTTAATTAAATCACTTCTGTTTTTTTTAAACATATTAATGGCATCCAGCCTGATTTTTATGTTCCAATCGATTAATTTATTAACGTATTCTTCGTTGAGAAACTTTTTATCACCCGTGGTTAAAGAGGTTTGGGAGTTGTTGGTTTTGTGATGTCTGTATAAATAACAAACCGCAGAAATATTAACAGAACCGCCAATCAAATGTAAAAAAGAAAAAACAACTTTATCGGCACCTGTTTTCCAGTATTCTTTATTCGGAAAATATTTTAAGATATCAAGTGCGGATTTTCTAAACATGCCGGATGTTGCAGGATTCCAGCTCCATAGAGCAAAAGGTGCTTTAACTTTTTTCAGTTTAAAATTTTCTTCCGTTTGAAAAAGATTTTCGATTTCTGAATAATTTATTGTTTTTTGTTTTATTGAAATTTTATTTGTGTTTGAATTCAGTGAAGTTATTTCTGAATTTTCGTTTATTTCACCGCAAGAAGAAGAAACGAGCGCCGTATTTGTTGTCAAATGAACATAAAGAAGCGTTTTTAAGTAATTCGGAAGTAATATGTCATCTGCATCCACCATACAGATAAATTCGCCCTTGGCATTTTTTACTCCCGCCAAAAACGCACACAGTTGACCTTCGTTTTTCGGTAATTCTATTATTTTTATTTTATCGTTTTTTATTCTGTTTAGAATTTTTGTGTTTTTTGTATCCGAACCATCGTTCACTATTATTACTTCCCAGTTTGTATAAGTTTGAGAAATAATGCTCAAAATGCAATCATTAATGTATTTTCCGAGATTGTAATAGGTGATTATTATGCTGATTAATGGCTCTTTTGTATATAAATTCCGAAGACTCATATATTTATCTTAACATAACAAAAAATTTTACTTGATTATTTTTTTTGTTTTGTTTAATATTAAAACTGTCCTGATTTAAGGATACCCTATGGGGGTTTAGCTCAGCTGGTAGAGCATCTGCTTTGCACGCAGAGGGTCAGGAGTTCGAATCTCCTAACCTCCACCAATAAAGACAAGGTCAAAGGCCTTGTCTTTATTTTTTGCTTTCATTACTTGTGTTTTGTATCAGGGATTTTGACATAAAGTATCGCGAGTTTGACATATTTAGTCGGAAGTTTTTGAAAAATGTCGCAAAATATAAAGAGACAGTATAAATTGAAAAGTCCGACAATGAAATTGAAAGTTTTTAATTTTATGAGTCGTTAAGTCGGAAAAATTTCAAAACTAATTGTCAGACATTTCAAATTGAAAAGATAAAAACTCCAATACTCTCTGATAATTTTATTAAATGCGCATTTTAAATCATCTTCATGTTTCTTCATGTTTCATTGTAAAATATTGTAAAATATTGTAAAATATAAAAAGAAGGAGAACATATGTATGCTCTCCTAAAGATTTGAAATTATAAAGGTGCCTTAATTGGTGCCTTTTCTTCTATTTAGAGGGAATTTCCAAAATTTACCTTTCGACATTTGGATTACCCCATTTACCGTACGGTAGTTTGTAACCAAGTACAATATTCCGTTTTCTTCAACTACGAAACGTTTCATAGCTGTTGGTTTCCTTCCTTTTTTGTATCCCTTGCCAATAATGGCTGACTATACCGACCAAATAGTCGGGAGGCTTGTATAATATTGCTTTTTGTTCATTAATTATCAAGGTAACCCCCTCTCCATGCTTATTTTTATTTAATAATTATAATTATATCAAAAAAATACATTATTACAACTTTTGTTACAATATATAAATTTATTTATTTTAAATTAAGCAAACTTAATATGTTGAATTTTTTTTATTAATGATATACTATTTAGTGAAAAGGAGTGACTATGAATGAGAATGTTGCACAAAATCTTATAAAATTGCGTGTAACAAACAAGCATACGCAAGAATATGTAGCTGAAAAATCAGGTATTTCTTTGCTTGCATATAGAAATATTGAAAGTGGGAAATCTAAGCCCAATTTATCGACATTAGAAAAAATTGCCAAAGTATATGGAATAGATGTTGCGGATTTATTAAATGAAACAAAACTGCAAATTTCAAAAATAAGGTTTCGTGCGTTAGAAAAAAAGAATATAAGAAAAAGAGAAGATATTATATATGAAATCTCTTTATGGATAGAGAAATATAACAAACTTGTCAAAAAATTAGAATTAAATTCTGATTTTGAATATAAACTCGCAGATATTGAGAATGCAACAAATGATCCTATTGCTATGGCTCAGAAAGCAAGAGAAGCATTAGATTTAAAAAACGATGAAACCGTAATGGATATTTGCAATTTAATTGAATTTAAAGCCGGAATAAAAATCATGGCTAAGCAGTTTAATTCAGATAGTTTTTTTGGTTTGTCGGCAGAAGATATTGATGGCGGTAAAGTAATAGTAGTTAATACTTGGGATAGGATATCTGTTGAGCGAAGAATCTTTAGCGTTGCTCACGAATTAGGACATATTCTAATGCATTTTGGCAATGTTCAAAATGATTTAATAACTGAAGATAGTAAAGAGGAAAAAGAAGCAAATACATTTGCTGCACATTTTTTAATGCCAAACAGTGATTTTATATCAGCTTGGAATAAAAGTGCTAATTGCGATTTTGTTGACAGAGTTATTAGAGTAAAACAAATTTTTAGGGTAAGCTATCAAGTCGTACTGTATCGCTTATCCGAATACATAAGAAAGAATAATATTGATTTTAATGTGTGGAAGACCTTTGGAATATTATATCGAAAAAAATATGGTATAAAAATAGATTGGAAAAAAGAAGTCGCATCAAACCTTGATGAAAATAGTAGAGAGCTTAGAGCACTATCAAATCAATTTTATTCTGGCGGAAGATTGGCTGAATTAGTAAAAAAAGCAGTTGATGACAATAGGATTTCTCAACTTGAAGCTGCCAATATTTTAAATTTGGAAGAAAAAGTTATATCTAACTTTCAAAAATCTTGGGAAAAAATACCATTGTATGAGCTTAAATAAATTAGAGACCAGTTATTGTTTATTCTAAATAATGTGTTCATCTTTTGATAATATGAAAGACGTCTGAATAAAATTTGTTAATTCAAACAATTAATGTTAAGTTTTGTTTTGGAAAGATTATTCTATATAAAAAATGATAGAGATTTTATATAATTTAAAATCTCTTATTTTTTTATGGAATAATTATTCATAACGCTTTTGTGGTGGGCTTTTCAGCGATTTTATACCGAATATAATAGACTTATCCTGACAGATTAGATAACCTACATTAAACGTATGATTTTTAGTTGAAATCACCGTTTAGTTGCCTAACTGGGGAATATATGGCACAAAAAAATATTGATACTATGAAAATGGAAAAATAGTGCCGAGTTGAGGAATTGACAAAAATGAATCACATGGTAGATAAGAAAACTATTTTAACTAAATTTATCATTATGTCATTGGATATCAAACAATCCTCAATAGCCAACGAACTAAAATTATCTCAAGGGCAAATAAGTAAAATAATCGCAGGAGAACAGAATAATCCGAATTTTAACAAGTGGATTATTAAACAATTAAAAGAAAACGTTTATTGCGATTAGGAGACAGATGCAAAAAGCTCAATGGGTAGATATAAAAGAATTGGCGCAGGCTTTAGATTTTAAAATTGAAACTTTAAGACGAGGCTGTGTTTCTAATAAATATATTAGCCGTTTTATTAAATCCGGCAAATATAAAATTTATGAAATTGATATAAACTCCCTTTCCCCAAAATATTTAAAAACTTATAAAAATTTTATTTCAAAATCAAAAATAAATTCGCAGTATAATTCTGAAGTTTATGATAATGCACAGGAATGGCAGAGAAAACAGGCGGATAAATACCTTCAACTCTTTACTTTAACCGAGGGAATGTCTTACAATAAAACGGTTGAATTTCTAAAAGGTTGGAATTCAGAACATCCTGATAAAAAAGTTTGTTACACCTCTTTGTATTATGCGAAACAAAAATACGAAGAATCGGGTGTTGCAGGTTTATTATCTCAAAAAGGTCAAGGTAATAAAAAACAAAGTATTATTCCTGATGATTATTATGAATATTATAAAAGTTTATATTTAAGAGAAGGTGCGCCATCTGCATTTTTCTGTTGGCAAGCAACTTTAGGATATGCAAAAGATAAAGATAATATTGATATTCTAAAATTCCCTTCATATAAAACATTTGAAAGATTATTAAAATCAAGAGTTCCTAAACAAGCAATTTATATGGCTCGATTTGGGAATGCGTCTTGGAATAAAAAATATGCATCATATATTCCAAGAGATTATTCAAAACTTCGTGCCGGCAGTTGTTGGGTTTCTGACCACGCACAGATAGATGTTGCAGTTAGTTTCAACGGTTCGGTTTGTTTCCCTTGGGTAACTGTATTCAGAGATGTTAAAACTTCAAAATGGCTCGGATGGTTTTTACACGCAGATGCGCCAAACTCTGACCATATATTTCAGGCTTTTTATTATGGAGTCCAACACTTCGGACTTCCTGATGATATTTATCTTGATAACGGTAAAGACTACCGTTGCAAAGATTTTGCAGGTGGAAGAGCAAGTTCAATAAAAGTTGAACATAACAGTATGAAAGAGAATTCACTCCTAAAAAATATAGGTATAAATGTGCATTTTGCCCTCCCTTATAATGCCCAAACAAAGCCTGTCGAAAGGGACTTCTTAAAAGTAAAGTCGTTCCTTTCAAAGGGTTTTGTCGGGTACAGGGGTGGAAAGATTACTGAACGACCTGAAAAATTAAAAGATGAAATCAAAGCTGATAAAATTATGCAGTTTGAGGATTTCAAAGTATTATTTGACGATTTTATTGAAAACTTTTTAAATAAGAAACCATCAAAAGGTAAAGTCTTACAGGGTAAATGTCCTGACGAACTGTGGGCGCAAGAATTTACGAATAAAAAAGTTATTAGTAAAGATGCCTTAAAACTGTTCTGTATGCGCACATCTAAAACAATGACAATCGGCCGGAACGGTATTTATGATTCACAACTTCAATTAACTTATTGGGGCGAATGGATGATATGTGAAAAAGGTCGCAAAGTCTTTATTAGAAGAGATATAAATGCATACCAAGAAGCTTGGGTGTTTGATGCTCAAACAGAAGAATATCTTGGAAAAGGTAATGTTTATCACGCAGTTTCATTCTTGGCTCAAACAAATGTTGAAAAAGCACAATACAAAGAAGCTATTGAGCGCAAGAACAAAGAAAAGAAAATTCTTAAATCATATATTAAATGCAAATATAATCCGTCAAACGAGGAAATAGTCGCTAATTTAAAGAACGGATTAGAACAAACAGAATTTATTAGCACACCAACTGTGTCGCAGATTACTAATACAAAAATGGATCAGATTGTAAATCAGGAAAAGAAATCTGATAAAAACTTGCAGTTTAAGTATGTGGCACAAGCAAAACCGAAAAAGACTCTCTATCTTACAGAGAGCCAAAAAAGACGTGCATTGGAAAGGTGCGCAATGTAAGGGGGCATTATGGATTTACAAAGCAGATTAAAAGATTTTATTAAAACTAAAAAACGCACGATTTCATCTGTAGCAAAGGCTGTAGATGTATCAACAGCAACTCTTCATCTTTGGATGAATAATAAATATGAAGGTAATATTAAAAAGATAAATGATGCAGTTGCTCGCTTTTTAGAAATTGAGGAGCTTCGTGAAGGCAGAGTCTCACTTGATTTCGTTAAAACAACAGTTGCAGATGATGTTTTTGATATTGCAAAAACCTGCCACGTTGAAAATGAAATTGGCGTTTGTTATGGTGAGGCCGGCATCGGAAAGACCTTTGCAGTTAAAAGATATAAATATGAAAACGCAGGAGTTGTACTTATTGAGGCTGATTTAGGTTACAGACCGAAAGTACTATTCTCTGAAATTCATAAAAAACTCGGATTTGACGGGCATGGTACTGTCCATTCAATGATGTTGGACATTATTGATAAATTAAAATCCTCCGGCAGATTAATTATAGTTGATGAGGCGGAGCATTTACCATATACCTCATTAGAACTTTTGCGCAGGATTTATGACAAAGCTGAAGTTGGCATTTTGTTGGTCGGTATGCCAAGACTTATGAAGAACCTCAAGGGCGATAAAAAAGAATATGCTCAATTATATTCAAGAGTAGGGATAAAAACAGAACTTAATCCTTTGTCCGATGAAGATAAAGTTAAAATAATTTCAAAACTCCTTCCCCACCAAGACAGCGTATATCCAGCTCTCTCTTCTTATTGCGCAGGTAATACGAGAGTTCTGACTAAACTTTTAGTCAGAGCTATTCGTATTGCCGAATTAAACAATATAGAAGTAAACGAAGATGTGGTTCAAGCAAGTATAAGTCAAATAATTATGTAAGGATAAATCGTGGAAGAATATTCAAAGTTTGAAAAGGCACTATATATCTTTTTAATCGGACTCTTTGTTTTTATTGTCGGAGTCCAATTAGGTATTGCACATGGTAGAGAACTTCAAAAGGAGGGTTATTATGAGCACAACTTATCAGATTAAAAAAATTCATACCTTAAAAAACATTTTAGGTCTTGAAGATGACCTATATCGTGATATGCTTGCAAGTTTTGGAGTTTGCAGTTCAAAAGAACTAACACAAGCAGAAGCGCAGGTTCTTATTGAAATCTTGCAGGATAAAATAAGTGCCTTACAAAAAAATAATTATAAAAAATATGATGAATTTAAAGGAAGAGACGATAATATGGCAACCCCTTCACAACTTCGCAAATTAGAAGTTGTATGGGCTGATATTTCAAATGCTGAAGATAAATCAGCAACTCTGCGCCAGTTTATAAAAAAGCAATTTCATGTTGATGACTTGCGCTTTTTAACCAAAGCAAGAGCATCACAGATTATTGCAGTTTTAGAAAAGATTAAATTACAGATGTGTTTAAAAGCCATTTAAAAGGCTTTTAAGTAGTAGATAAAAAAGAAAAGGAGTAAAACTATGAACACAACAATGGAAAAATCAGAAATGATGGAAAACGAAATGGAAATGGGTATGGAAGCCCAAATGCCTGAAATGATGAAGGCAAACCTTGCAGGCGAAACAGATGAACCAGAAGCATCTATGAACCCAATTGAAGTTATTATGGGCATTGTAAAAAATCAAATTAACGATTTGGAAGAATCTTGTAATGAAGCTGATATTGCCTTTGCCAATGCGCATCACGACAATAAATATGGTGAAAATACCTATAAACTTGAAGATCAATGCAAGATGTTACATGCACAGAAATCAATATTGATTAAAGTTTTAGATTCTATGGAAGATGTTATGTCTTCTATGATGCCTGAATGTGCATAAAAGGTCGAAACGGTCGGCTAACGTTGCAAGCTGACCGTCTTAACGTGATGCGTTAACTGACGAGACCACACCGGACTTAAGGAGAGTTTTTTGGAATACCCATGGACTAAATACATTAATATAGATAATCTTCCCAATGAAGATATGAAAATTCTTGCCTCAATAATTGGATTAGAGGCAACGATTAAAATTATGTGTGAATTGCAGGGGGTTAATATTTCAGTTCCTCAGAACGCAACTGTGCCGGCAAAAATTGCATATATTCAAGATGTATATGACGGTTCAAAACAAAGTCGTGTGAAATTATCGAAATTATGTGGTCTTTCCGAGAATTATATTTTTAGAATGTATAGAAAAAAAATAAGTGATACTACCAAACGGTAGTCTTGACTTGAGTTTACGTTAATTTTATAGTCATAATGGTCATTCGGTAATGGCTACGGAAGGTCATAGGAGTACCTACAGAAGCCGTAGAGGGACTATCGAATGACTACTTATTAAAGGAAGTAGTTTTGGAAATAAAACTTACATACGATACTGCAAAAGACAAATATTATCTCGATATACATTCAGGAAAACAAACAGAGACTGTATCTTTTTATGGTGAATATGCTTTGGAAGAATATCTAAGAGATGTTTTTGATTTTGATATAGCACAGATAAACAATTTGTATTTTGAAATGCGCCAAATTGAATACAATTAAGGAGATATAAATGAAAATTATATTTGAATTTAATACTGAAAGCGAAAATTTTGATAGAACAGAATTGGAAATACACCAACAGGCTTGGAACATGGCAAGTTGTTTAAATGATATTCTTAATCAACTCCGTAGTTGGTATAAATATGGCGATCGTGAAGAATTGCCTGTTGATGAGGTTAGAGACCGAATAATTGATATTATAAATGAGAATGTAAATATGGAAAAAATGGGATATTAATATGTAAAGCGTAGAGGATATATTTATGAAAGTCATATTTGAATTTGATACGGATAATGAAAATTTTAGTAATTACCAACTACAAGCGCACTATCAAGCGGAAGATATGGTGTATTGTTTATCGGAAATATTAAAACAACTGCGAGAATGGTATAGCTATGATAGCCGAGGTTCAATCCCTACCGAAGAAATAGATGACAAAATTAAAGAAATAATCTGTACAAATATAAATATGGAAAAAATGGGATATTAGATAATTAAAAATATAGGTGGTTTTAATTTAATTCTGTATATTTTTTACAATTTCCAAATGATTTATCAATAGGGTATTTTTGTTTGTTTTTCTCAATTTTATTGATTACAGCTTCTTCAAGATTAATATTCATAACATCAGCCAATGATAACAAATAGATAAAAATATCTGCCATTTCTTCTTTTACGTTATCGATTTTCATATTTGCAGTGTTTATTGAATCTTCATTATCAACCCACAAAAAATTTTCAGCCAATTCTGAGACTTCTACAGATAATGCAAGTGACAGATTTTTGGGATTATGAAACTGTTTCCAATCTCTTTCGTCTCGAAATTTTACAACTAATTCCTTTAATTTTTCGATATTATTCATAACTAGTCCACCAATGAAATTCTTTTTACAGGTTTTAGGTTATCAGGGATTATAATGCAAGACTTCATTGAAAAGCGAGGTCTTCTTCCTTGTTCTTGTTGCATCTTAAATGTTTCATTTTTTGCTTGGTTAAGAACAAGTGAATAAACATCACGTGTGATATGATAAAAATCAACAACACCGTCAACAGTTCCATTTGGTGCAAAATCTGCAAACCATAATTCATCCCACGTTGATTTTGGACCAAAAGAAGTACAATCATTTGGTATAGATGCGGACTTAATCTGAATCCCTGCCCCAGTTGATATGTCTACGCAGTCATATGAATGAGCTGTTCCATTTGTTCTTACTGCATTAAAAAATATACAATATAATGCTTCACTGAAAACATCAGGCACATTTAATGTTCTTCCTTCAAGAGATTTTAAATCTGCGTTTATATCTTGCCACTTTCTAAATATATTTTTTAATTTGATAAAATCATCCTGATCAAAAGCATCACCAATGACTTTTGTACCATCCTTTAGCCTAACTTCCAACTTCTTCATGCGAACACTCCTTATTAATCACATTATTAGTGTATCACAATTTTTTGTGATATAAAAAGATTATGGAAAAACTAAAAAATACAGAAGAAAATAAATATTTTATAACAAGTAAAAAGGATTTTTCTCCTCTGCCTCCTTTTTCAAAGGAAATAATAAATGCAGTTTTTGATTTTGCTTATGATATGACATTTGGGAAAGAAGGTGAGCATAGAAATCACAGGAGTGGAGGTCAACATAAGCGAAGAAATGGAGAAATTTTTATAAATACTTTTCAGGGCAAATTGTCGGAATTTGGAGTTTATTACTATTTGAAAAAAAACAATATTATAGATCTTGGAAGACCTGATTTAGAAAAATGGGAATTAGGTAAATGGGATGAAGCTGATTTTATTTGCAATGATAAAAAATTTTCAATAAAATCGACAAAATTTTATGGTAATTTAATTTTACTTGAAACGAAAGATTGGAATTCTGAAGGATTTTATTTACCAAATAATACTCAATACGATATTACAATTTTAATTAGGGTAAAACCTGATGGTGAGAAGCTATTAAAGAGTCAGAGATTATTATTTACAGATGAATGTCTAAAAGAACAATTAGAGTCATTAATAAAAAGTGAAAAGTGGCAGTGTGATATTCCCGGCTTTGTAACATTAGATATGCTTCAGCAAGTGGTGCGTGAAGAATTTATTTTGCCACAAAATAGTTATTTGAATGGCACAACAAAAATGGATGCTGAAAATTACTATATTCAAGCCGGAGATTTAATAAATATCGAAGAATTAAAGAATGTTTTATAAGGAAAATTAATTTATGACAGACATTATAATTACAAAATCCACATTAGGAAATAAAATTAGACCTTTAGAATATTTAAAAAATATTAATTTTAATTTAGGGGCATATAGTCTTGAACAAGTATCGCACTTATTTTCAGGAGAATTTAGGGGTCAAATAGAATATGAAAATAGTGAATATTATAAAAAAACACCGCCACAAATACCATACAAAAAAGAGGTTTTAACTCGTGGTACAAGATATATTATATCTGAAACGGCCTTCATTAATTGGTGGAATAATGTTTTAAATAACACTGTCGAAATAGATATTAATGATTATGTATTTACATTAAAGTTTGCACTGTCTAATTATATAAAAAATCATCATTCAGGAATTGGTATGGCAGGGCAAGCAAGAGACTTAAATCAAAAGTTGTCAAATGATATTGCTGGTAAATTGGCTGAGATTGCATTTATTAAATATGCACATAGAAATTTTAACACTCATTTAATGGCAGATTTTAAATTATGGGATGGTTCAGTTCAAGAAAATGATTATCAGTATGATATCAGAAAAATAAATAATGTTGATGTAAATCCAAATTT
>CAMOPX010000002.1 GCA_946622415.1 uncultured bacterium | reverse complement strand
TGATTACTCAAAAAGAAGGCGAAGAAGAAGCAAGTAAATTGAAAAGTGAGCATAGTACCACAGGAAAACTTCCAAAAGGAGTTTTAAAAGGCTATCTTGAAGGACAAGAGTCTTTGGTTGAAGAATTGTGTGCGAAATATAATATAGACCCTATATTTGTCACTGCAATAATAGGTATTGAAACAGGATATGGTTCAGAGGGCTATGCTGAACAAAATAACCCCATGAATTATAGAGCAGCAGGTGATAAAGGAACAATCGGCAGCGGATTTGGAGTATTTTCTACCATGAGAGCAGGGCTTGAAAAAGGCATTGCAAATCTGGTAAGTTATGCAGAAAGATTTAAAAATAGAGGCGTTACTTCGGTTGATATCGAACATGTTGACCAAATTGGTCCGATATATTGCGAGGGTAATCTTTGGGCCGGTAAAGTTAAAAAACTTTATAATGAAATAATGGCAAAAGTATAATTTTGTATACATTTTATAGTTTTTATACAGATTAAATTTAAAAAGAAAGTACGGAAACGAACGCAGATTCCGTACTTTAAACTAACGATTGAGAATTTATTAAGTGCCAATGTAGTATAATTTTATATTTTAAGATTTCCTATTTTAATTTCTTCGGTAAATGATGATCCATCCGAGTTATATTCTCTTACATACATTTCATCATAAAATGTTAAATCGATTCTATTTGAATTTTTTTCGGTTGATTTTGCCGGTCTTTTGCGTGAATCATATTCTTCCAGAGTGCAATCACTATTTTATCATATTTGCCTAATCCCAAAAGTCCTTGTTTTTTGCCGGTTACTTTTGTATATGTACCATCGTAATTTTTGTATGTAGAAGTTGTATGTGCCATCTTCATTCTTTATTTTTTTGGTTAATTCTCCGTCAAAATTATTTGGGTTTGTAAAATATTCTTCATTATCTTCATCCGGAAGATTTAATATATTAGCCTTTCCGTTTTCTAAACCAATCATAATTAAATCTTCTGACGGATTTTTAATTTCTATTTCATAAAGTTTTTCATTAATCGTGTTTTTTGATTTACTGTTTTGCTTATTTGCGCTATTAATCGGATTATAGCTGTAGCTCATAGTGACGTTCATTTTTATTCTCTCCTGTAGTGTTGTTTATTGACAATTCAATAAAGAAAAAAAGAACAATTCATTTATAGTTCTTGAGAACCAAAATTTTAAATTTGTCAGTTGGTTAATATTATTTTTAATTCAAAATATTGTGTTTTATCCGGTGTTATTCAGTATCTGTTAAAATACAATTTAATTGTAAAGTTTTGTAAATTATATATTCATAACTAGCAAAATTTTTTATTGAGCTTCATTAAATAGCATGTAAACTCCTCTATAAACTCCGTAATACTAATTCTATCCATCACGGCTTAATTTGTTCACAAATTAGCCGTTTTTTTTATGCTTTACAATTTAACGGGGTTTTAGTACGATTTATTTATGGATAAAAGGAATGAATTAGGAGCTTATTTATTTTTATTGCCTGCAGGAATTATTCTTCTTGTTTTCTTTTTTATTCCGTTTTTCCATACAATTTTTTTGAGTTTTTTTGATTACTCAAGTGATATTTATCATCCTAATTTTGTGTTTTTAAAAAACTATATAGATTTAATTTCCTCACCTTTGTTTTTAAAAACAATATTAAATACATTTTATTTTTTGATTTTGTGTGTTCCATTTTTGGTTATTTTTCCATTGTTTTTGGCAATATTGATAAATCAAAAAATAGTTTGCAAGACATTGTATAAGTTATTAATTTATATTCCGGTTGTTATTTCTATTGTTGTTGTTGCAATAGCATTTAAATGGTTATATGCGCCAAATGGTCTTTTAAATTATTTTTTAGAGTTATTAAATATTGATTCGATAGGTTGGCTCTCTGATACAAGATACTCAATGATATCCGTTGCGCTCGTGACAATATATAAAGGTGTCGGATATTATATGATGATTTATTTATCCGCCTTAATGTCTGTTCCTAATGAATTATATGAAGCGGCGGATATAGATGGTGCGTCGTTTTTTAAAAAACATATGCTGGTTTCAATACCGCATATCATGCCCGTTATTGCTCTTGTCAGTACAATAAGTTCAATTTCTGCTTTAAAGGTTTTTGTTGAAATTTATGTTATGACAAAAGGCGGCCCTTTAGATTCTACGAAAACAATTGTTTATTATATTTACGAAAAAGCATTTGAAAATTTGGATTTAGGAATAGCTTCAGCAGGTGCGGTTATACTTTTATTCATTGTCATGATATTTTCAATATTGAATATTTTTGTGTTTGAGAAGGATAAATATAAGGTATGATAAATAAAATTTTTAAAAAACTTTTTAAATATTTTCATTTTTCACCCAAAAATATTTTTATACATATTTTTCTTATTTTCATGTGTTTATTATCAATTATTCCTCTTTTGTGGTTGTTGTCGACTGCTCTAAAAGGAAGAAGTGAAAATATTTTTGCTTATCCTCCGGTGTTTCTGCCGCAAGATTTCACACTAGATAATTTTAAAGAAGTTTTAAAACTGGTGCCGATTATAAAATATGTTATAAACAGTTTTATTGTTGCATTTTTTACTGTTGTGTTAAATGTAGTTTTATCGGCTTTAGCTGCATATCCTTTGGCAAGAATGAATTTTAAAGGTAAAAAGATAGCGTTTTTTGCAATACTTTCGACTATTATGGTACCTTTCCAAACAATAATGTTGCCTGTCTACATAATTACTCTTAAACTTCATCTTGTGGATTCGTATTCCGATACAATGGGATATCTGGGGTTAATATTGCCTTTTGCTGTTAATGCATTCGGAATATTTTTAATGCGTCAAGCTTTTATGACAATTTCAAGAGAAGTTGAAGAAAGTGCCGTTGTAGACGGTTGCAACAGTTTTCAAATTTTTTCTTTGATATTGCTGCCGATGGTAAAACCCACTATTGCACTTCTTGCTATATTTACATTTATAGGTTCATGGGGTGAATTTTTGTGGCCCAGTATTGTACTTACAAATGACAATTTATTTACGTTACCTGTCGGAATAAATAATTTATCGGGAGCATTTTCTGCCGATTACAGGCTTGTTGCTGCCGGTTCAATAATATCAATTGTACCAATTTTAATATTTTTTATTGCGCTCCAAAAATACTTTATACAAGGTTCCCAAGACGGTGCCGTAAAAGGTTGATTCCTATAAATTACTATTCTACTGTTACGGATTTTGCAAGATTTCTCGGTTGATCTACATCTTTTCCTAAGTATTCCGCTATGTAATATGCCAATAATTGTAGAGCAATTATGTTTAATGCAGGGCTCAATATATCGGAAACAGTAGGTATCATAATTAAATCATCAAACAAAGCCTTGTCTTTGTTTGCTAAATAATTTGTAACACCAATTAGTTTTGCTTGTCTTGCCTTGGCTTCTTCGCAGTTTGACAGTACTTTATCATATACTACACCAGTATTTAAAATAGCGAGTACGGGCATATTTTCATCAAGCATTGCAATAGGCCCATGTTTTAATTCTCCCGCACCGTATCCCGTTGCATTGATATAGCTTATTTCTTTTAATTTAAGTGCGCCCTCAAGAGCCGAAGGATAGTTTATTCCTCTTGCAATAAAGATGAAATTCTTATATGATGAATATTTTTTTGCAATTTCTTTAATGTTTTTTGAATTTTCCAAAAGTTGTTCAATTTTATTCGGAAGTTCAACCAGTTCTTTTTTTAGTTTTTTGATTTCATCTTTATATTCTTTTAAATCTTTTTCTTCCGATAAATAAATTGCCAGCAAATATAAGCTTATCACTTGTGCCATATATGATTTTGTTGCTGCAACAGAAACTTCTATCCCTGCGTTGACAGGCAATAGACTGTCTGCGAGTCTGGCCATTGTGGAATCTGCTCTGTTTGTGATTATTACAATATGTGAGCCTTTAGCTTTTACTTGCTTAATGGCGGTTATTGTGTCTGCTGTTTCGCCGGATTGTGATATACCTATAACTAAAGTATTTTTGTCTGCTATCGTATCTCTATAGATATATTCACTTGATGCTTCTACATCAACAGGGATTTTTGCATATTTTTCTATAATATATTTTCCGACCATACCCGCGTGAAGACTTGTTCCGCAGGCAATAATTTGTATTCTTGAAATATTATTAATTTCGTTA
This sequence comes from uncultured bacterium, assembly GCA_946622415.1. Classification (GTDB taxonomy): domain Bacteria; phylum Cyanobacteriota; class Vampirovibrionia; order Gastranaerophilales; family Gastranaerophilaceae; genus RUG14156. The sequence continues at coordinate 184,594 of CAMOPX010000002.1, read as the reverse complement.
TTTGTTAGTTTAAAGTTTTCCAGTTGAATTTTATCAGAACCGACAAATTTTCCCGAAATAATGTTCCTTACAACATCTCCCTGTTCATGGATTTCTTTGAGCATAAAGTGCTTGTATCCCATTTTAGAAATCGACATAGCTTCAAACGGTAAATGCTCGATTTTATTTTGAATCAGATGTCCGTCATCATCATATATTTCAATTGAATTTTTTTCTACAACACCGACTTGATAATCGTTCAGATAAATTGCCTTTTTTGTATATTCAATGATTGCGGGAATATCCGATGCGATAAAGTTTTCGTTTTCGCCTAATCCTATTACAAGCGGTGCATTTCTTTTTGCTACTACAATTTTATCCGGCTCATTTTTGTGTATTGCACAAAATGCAAATGCGCCCTGAATTTTTTTAACTGCAGCTTGCATAGCTTTTAAGAGGTTTTTATATTTACCATATTCATGGGCAATTAAATGTGCTGCAACTTCAGTATCTGTTTGAGATACAAATTTACAGCCATATTTTTCCAATTCTTCTTTTAATTCTTGGTAATTTTCGATTATACCGTTGTGTACAAGAGTTAAACTTTTGCAATTACATGTGTGAGGATGAGCATTAACTGTTGTCGGAAGTCCGTGTGTTGCCCAGCGGATATGACCTATTCCGATGTGAGATGAATCGCATATATTTTTTTTGTCTTTTAAAACTTCAACAAGATTATTCAGTTTACCTTCAGCTTTATATATGAAAATATCTTTGTTTTTCATTAAGGCGATTCCTGCTGAATCATAACCTCTGTATTCCAGTCTTGATAACCCTGTAATTAAGACTTCGCTTGCTTTTTTATCTCCAATATATCCTATGATTCCACACATATTTACTCCAAATTTATTGCTTCTTTATTATTTTATTATGTACCTTTTATTTTGCAAATTAAGATTATATAAAGAAAAAAATCAGTATTTTTCTATTGTCAATCGCTCTAAAAACCTTACAAATCTGACTAATACGCTTTCTTCGTTTTTTGAAATAGAATCAACAAGAATTGTTGTCATTTTTGCATTTATACCCCCTAAAATATCACTCAAGGGCCTGTCGCCAATCATTGCCGTATTTGTCGGACTTACATTTATTTCTTTGCATGCTTTTAATAAAATTTTTGTTCCCGGTTTTTTGGCATCCGAATAAACCGGTATATCAGTTTGCGATTTAACTTTATCAATATATTCTTGTCTTTTATTGTTGGTTATAATTGCAAGTTTAAAATTTGATTTTAAATCGTTCAAATACTGAATGGTTTTAAATGAAAATTTTCCGCTTTTAGACTTCATTAATGTGGAATCTAAATCAAAAAACAGCGCCTTTATCCCTGTGGTTTTTAATTCTTCGATATCTATATCATAAATTGATTCTATATTATAGTTTGGTTTCAATAACATATTAAAATTCTTTCATTCCCGTTGTTCTCAATAATGCAAAATCAAATTCTTTTTCCCAAGTGTTGTTGTCGCATTCAAATTTTAAATTAATAATATCGTTTGTATTAGCTGTATCGGTTTCACCTTTTTTATTGTGTGTAATTTTAATAACCCTTGCAATAGTAGAATAATTTGGCGTTATTATTTGTATTTCGTCATTTAGTAAAATTTTATTTTTAATTAAAACTTCGTATTCATTATCATTGATTCTTTTTTGAACAATGCCCAAAAAATCAGCACCGGCAAGCCCTTTTGAAATGTCATAAGAGTAACTTGTTGAATTATTATTTTCCATAAAGAAGCCTTCTGTATAGCCTCTATTACCTACTTTTTTCAATTCTTCAAATGCGGTATTTGAATCAATTTTGCCGTCTATGAGCATTCTGTATGCTTTTGCGGCAGCGGAAACGTAATAAAGGCTTTTTGTCCTGCCTTCAACTTTAAATGAATCTATACCGAGGTCACAGAGTTTTTTAATATGATTTACAAGACACAAGTCTTTTGTTGACATAATGTGCGAACCCTTGTCATCTTGAATGATTTCAAAATATTCATTAGGTCTTGTTTCTTCCAGTAATTTATAACTCCATCTGCAAGCTTGTGCGCAGTTGCCTTGGTTTGCTTGTCTTTCGCCTTTTGTCATATAGTCAGATAAAAGGCATCTGCCTGAATAGCCCATACATTGAGCGCCATGGATAAAAATTTCCAATTCTATATCCGGAACATTTTTTCTGATTTGAGCGATTTGATTATATGATAATTCTCTTGCAAGTATAACTCTGCTTGCGCCCATATCTCGCCAGAATTTAACGGCTTCTGAATTAAGTGTATTTGTTTGAGTGGATATATGAATATCGATATCTTTTAAATTGTTTTTTATAACATTATAAATTCCAAAATCGCTGATAATAAGTGCATGGGGTTTTGCATCTTTAATTATATCAAGTGTTTCATAGAGTTTTTTGATATCTTTATCGTAGGCAAAAATATTAAGTGTGCAATACAATTTTTTGTTTAATTTGTTTGCTATATCTACTGCAGTTTTCAGGTTTGTTTCGTCTATTAATTCACCTTTTCTTAATGCTCTCAAAGAAAAATCAACTAACCCTAAATACACGGCATCCGCACCATATGCGTATGCGTATTTCATTTTTTCAATACTGCCCGCAGGCATTAAAAGTTCATTTTTGACAAAATTCATACAGAAATTGTATCATAAAAATTATTTGATATAATAATTGTCAATATGGAGGTTTTAATGAAGAACTTTATTTTAGCATTAATATGTGTTTTTCTTTTGACAGGTTGTTCAAAAAGCGGGAGTGTAACAGTTAATTATGATAGTACACCTGTTGAAATTTTGACTTTAATGTCTTCTAAATCAACATCTCTGAATAAAATCTGGATTGGGACTTTTCAGCTTGTATTTAATAATTTAAAAAATGAAATAATTAAGCATGATATAAAATTTGCAAATGAAGCGATGACAGATGATCTTAGGGGGCTAAATTCAGAAGAATTTAATTCATCCATGCTGAATGAAGAATCCTATTACACATCAACAGGTGAAACATCACCTGAAGCAAAGAATAAAATTAAAGCAGATATAAAAGCTAAATTCAATGAAACATCGGATATTATAGATTCTTTTGATTGGACAAAAGCACCGGGAAATTATTATGCTTATGCAATGCTGAAAAAAGAATTTGAATTTTTGAAGGTTTTTGATGTTCTTAATAATTCCGCTTTCAACAATTCAGAAAAACAATATAAATATTTCGGTATCAAAAAACATGATGATAAAAATCTTTCATCAAACGTTAGAGTTCTTTTCTACAACAATAAAGATAATTATGCAATCAGGCTAAACACAAAAAATAATGATAAAGTTTATTTATATAGAACTGATGACAACAGCGATTTTAAAACTCTTTATTTAAAAATGCAAAGCGACAACAGAAAATATGAAGGTTCGTATAGTTTTAGCGAAAATGATTCATTGAAAATTCCGTATATCAAAATAGACACAAAACGTGATTATAAAGAACTGTGCAATAAGTCGATAGAAGGTTCAGATTTTCAAATTTCTGCAGCACTTGAAACAATTAAACTCGAACTGACCGAAAAAGGCGGAAAAGTTAAATCTGAAGCTATAATAATGTTAGAAAATACTGCATTTGAAGAACCCAAAGAAGCAAGAGAATTTAATTTTGATAAAACATTTGTTATGTTTTTGGTTGATTCAGGCAAGGATGATCCATATCTTGCATTAAGAATAGGCAATCTTGATGAATTTCAAAAATAAAAAAAGCCCCAAAAAACGGGGCAAAAACAGCAATCAGAAGAGTTGAGGATTAACGCTTTAAATAATAATACTTTTGAATCAAAGTTAAATTAAATATTTTGCTATTAGATTATGAGATATTAAGACTATTTTTTGGAGAAAAATATGAGAACAGACGGAAGAAAAAACGACGAATTAAGGAACATAAAATTTACAAGAGATTATATAAAAAATGCTTGCGGTTCAGTTTTGGCAGAATTTGGCGATACTAAGGTTATTGTGTGTGCTAATTTTGAAGATGCTATCCCAAAGTGGATGGATAAAGATTCTGAAATCGGCTGGGTTACTGCAGAATATTCGCTTTTGCCTTCAAGCACCGAAACAAGATGTCAACGTGAAAGAACAAAGCTTTCCGGAAGAACACAAGAAATACAAAGGTTGATTGGCCGTTCTTTAAGAGCTTGTGTTGATTTAAATAAAATCAAAGGCAAGACTTTTATAATTGACGCAGATGTTATTCAGGCAGATGGAGGCACTAGAACAGCCTCAATTTGCGGTGCTTATGTAGCGCTAAAAATTATGGTTGAAAAATTATTGGCTCAAGGGGTTTTATTTGAAAATCCAATAATAGAACCTATTGGTGCAATTTCTGCGGGGATTGTTGATGATGAAGTTATGGTCGATTTGTGTTATAAAGAAGATTCTAATGCCAGAGTTGATTCAAATATTGTTTTAACATCATCCGGAAAAATCATTGAATTTCAAACAACTGCTGAGGGATTGCCTTTTGAAAAAGAGCAGATGGATGAGATATTTAACGTTGCAAAAAATGCTATAAACAAAATTATAAAAATGTACTAGATTAAACTACAATTTTTGATTAAAGGTTCTAATTTAGCATACTGTTTGTTTGCCTCTTATCTTTAAATACATAGAAAAGGTTTAATTTGTGTATTATCTGCTTTCTTTGACCGCAAAGAAAGCAGATGGAAAGAAACTCCCACGCTTCAACTTCGTTCATTTTGTTATTGCAACTTAATTTCTAAAATCGTGAACTCGAACCTGCGGTTCTCAAACAACACGATTTCTTAACGAAATTTTCGTTGCATAACAAATTTTTCACTTCGTTAATGCGTGGAATCCTTATTCATTATCAATGATTAAATCAAGATAAGAAATTAATTTGATTGCCTTGTTAATACCTTATAAACAAAATATTTACACCTTAATTTTTCTTAAAATTATGGCAATTTTTATTTAATACTTTACTTTATAAAAGTATCTTTCTAGTGTGTTTAATTTAAGGTGATAAAATATGATATTAAAATTTTTATTTGCATTTTTGTTTAATAGAATAGAATATTCAAGAGTATTCGTCGATAAAAATTATTAATTTTTGTCATACAGGTGACACATAACACAAGTTTCATCCATATTAATCTTTTTTGGAATTATGGTTTTGCAAATTTCCGTTGCTTTTTCACATCTTGGGTGAAATTTGCAGCCTTGAATAATTTCTGTAATAGGCGAGATTTGTCCTTTTATGTTTTGTAATTTTACCCCTTTTTTATCGGGAAGTGCTTTTAAAAGAGCGTTTGTATATGGGTGTAGAGGTGTTTTAAACAATTTGTCGGATGTTGAATTTTCAACAATATTTCCTAAATACATAATATTTGCTCTATCACAGTAATTAGACACAATTGATAAATCATGGGTTATTAAAATAATTGTTTTTCCTGAATTTATTAATTCGCTTAATAATTCAAGAATAGAATTTGATACACTCACATCCAACGCTGTTGTGGGTTCATCCGCCAATATTAAATCACTGTCGGATACTATACTCATCGCAATAATTACTCTTTGTTTCATTCCACCTGAAAGTTCGTGCGGGTATGATTTTAAAACTGTATTTATATTTTTGATTTTTACTTTTTCTAATGCTGTTTTAATTATTTCTTTATCATCGTTTTTGTTCAGTATTTCCAAGAGCTGATTTTCTATTGTATACAAAGGATTCAATGACATAAAAGGATCTTGCGGTATAAGAGAAATTTTTTTACCCCTTATATTTCTAAAATCTTCTTCTTTTATATCAAGCAAGTTGTTATTCTCAAATAAAATTTCTCCTGATGTAATTTTTGCGTTTTTGGGTAGGAGTTTTAATATTGTATTAATAAAGACCGATTTTCCGCAGCCTGATTCTCCTGCAAGCGCATGCATCTTTCCTTTTTCAAATTCAAGTGAAATACCGTTTAATGCGTAAAAAAATTGGTCTTTGTTGTTGATTTCTATATTAAAACCTACGCTCAAATCTTTTACTTCTAAAATATTATTTTGCAAAATATAATCCTTCTAATTATTTAAAAGGATTATATCATAATATTTTTTCGGATTCATTAGACTTTTTGGAGTGATTTTTCTTGTTCTTTTGTTTTTGAAATTTTTGTTTTCATTTTCTTTCTTCTCATTAAGTCAACAAAAGCTTCAAGACGTGTAATGTAACCTGCTCTGCCTGTTTGTTCATCCATAATTAATGTTAAAATCGGAAGGTTTGTATCTTCTCTCATTTTAGGAAAAATATTTTGTGTCATAATTTCGGGCATACAAGTAAAAGGGCTGACATGGATTAATCCGTCAATATTTCTTTCTTTAGCATATAAAACATCTGAAATACATTCCAAACTATCACCGCCTATATCTCTCATAAGATAAGGTTTTGCGAGCCTATATGCACGTTCTAAATGTGTCTCGCCTTTTTTAAATATTTTTGGAATAATTGCGTCTTTTAAAAACGATGAAACCGTTAACGACCTTCTGACTTGCACTCCCATAGCGCCCAATTCTCTTTCCATATTTTGGTTTGAGAATTCATCGTTTACAATATAAATTTCGCCCGTTAAATCAACGTACAGTACGTCTTTATTTTTATCGATTTCGACATTGGAAATTTCCTTTAAACCTTTTTTGAGTTCTTTTGAAAGTTCTTTTGCATTTTTTGCTTTTCTTAAATTTTGAAGTGCTTTATTAAAGGCTTTTTCTGAATCTCCTTTGTGGATTTCTCTTGCTCTGTGATAAGATAAGAAGCTTTGTAATTCGTCAATGGCAAACACTGTTCTGACTGCAAGATAAATCGCATTCATAATTGTAAAATAATTTTTGCAGCCGCTGATTCTTTTAAGATAATCAAACATTCCTTTGAAGCCGTCATAGAGGTTTAATTCGATATAATTTGTTTTATAACCCATTTCAACAAGAACTTCCGCAATATTTCTTCCGTATTCGCCGAGTCTGCAAATACCGGGAGAAGCTATCATAGATACATAATCTGCTCCGCCTTCAATTGCTTCTATAAAATTTCCTAAAATTAATTTATAAGGAAGACAAATTGCTTCCGGTGAATTTTTTGTACCTAATGAAAGAGTTTTTTTACTGGTATACGGTGGAACATATGCTTCAACACCTATTGCATTAAGTGCTTTTTCCCAAGCTACATATATTGTACCCATATGAGGAAAAGCGACTCTTAATTTTTTATTTTCTTTATTTTTCATGGCTTTATTATTATACAACAAAAACCGTAAATATATTACGGTTTTTGCGATTTATTTAATTTTTTTAATATTTAACCGAGTGCTACGGCTTTATCTTTTGTGTCTTTAATTGTTTTATCCAGAATTTTATCAATTTCGGATTCATCAATAACTTTGTTTCCGACTTCTGTACAACCTCCAGGCGTGGTTACATTTTTAATTAATTGTTCAATATCAAAATTGTTTTCAAGAATCATTTTGGCACTTCCTAAGGCAGTTTGAGTTGATAATAATATTGCTTCATTATAATCAAAGCCGAGTTTTACTGCGGATTTTGCCATTAAATCTATTATTCTGTAGTAAAATGCGGGGCCTGATCCGGATAGTGCGGTTATTATATCAATTTTATCTTCTGTTGTTTTAATTGCTTTTCCACAGTTACTCATAAATTTAAGTGCAAATTCTGTATCTTTTTCGGATGTATTTTCGTCGGGACAAATTGCACTCATTCCCTGATTAACAAGGGCGGGAGTATTGGGCATTATTCTTATTATTCTAATATTGTTAATTGTATCTTTATATTTTTTTATTTTTGCGCCTGCAATAATTGATAGTACGAGTTGATTTGAATAATACTTTTTAACTTCTTCAAGTACATCATTGATAACAAAAGGCTTTACGGCAAAAAGAAGAGTGTTTGTTTTTTCTAACACCTCTTTTATTGAAGATAGAGCATTAAATCCGTATTTATCGGATAATGATTTTGACATTTCGGGTTTAATATCAAATATAAATATATTTTTGCTTTCAATAAAATTATTTTTCGCAATTCCCCCCAGTATTGCGCCTGCCATTTTTCCGCAGCCTATTACTCCTAATTTTGTTTCTTTATTTACAATTGAATCCATATTTCTTGACACCTCATTTTGTCTAATATAGTATAGTAAATACCGACATAGCTTTAATGTCAAGTTTAAAAATTAATTTCACAAGGAGAATAAACTATGCGTCGTACTTTAGAAGGTACAAAGAGAAAAAGACAGAACGTAAGCGGTTTTAGAGCAAGAATGGCTACTAAAAACGGCAGACGTGTTATTAATGCAAGACGTTCAAAAGGTCGTGCTTCAGTATCTATAACTGCAAAAAATCGTGCTTAAAAAAGAAAACAGATTAAATCACAAAAGCGCATTTGACGCTACGTACAGAAATAAAAATGTTGTAAGTGACGATTTAATCATACTATATGCAGGAAAACAAAAAACAGATCAAAACTGCCCCACCAGGGTAGGTTTTGTTGTATCTAAAAAAGTTCACAAGCGTGCAGTCAAAAGAAACAGAATAAAAAGATTAATGCGTGAAAATGTAAGGTTATTATTCCTTTTGAATTCCGAAATATTAAATAAATATCAAAGTTTAATTTTTTACGCAAAACAAGAAGCTCTCGATAAAGATTTTAATCAAATAAAGCAGTCAGTTGAAACAAATTTATTAAAATTAGCAAATAAAAATATTTAGGCGGTTTATATTAACACAATGGATTCTTTAGTCAAAAATTTATTAGAAAATCAAACAAAAGAAAAAATTCAAAAGCCGAACTGTCAAACCAGAACAGGCAGGTCTTTGCTTGCTTTTTATTTGCAAACAAAATTTAAACAAATTATTAACCACGATAAAAAAGCGGAAAAACATCTTATTTTAGACTATAGAAAAGATTTTCTCGATGATTTTACAAATCGCTTGATTGATAGACCCTCGGATAGAATCTTGATTGCATTAAGCGGCCAAAGTGCAAGCGGTAAATCAACAATTTGCAAAGTTATTACAAAATGCGTTAATCAATTAAATCTTCCCGTTACAATTTTAACTGCTGATAATTATTTCAACGATATTTCAGAATTAATTAAAAAATACGGAAATTTTGACTTGTTGCGTGATGCGGGGTATGATGTTGATTCTCCCGATAATTTTTATCTTGATTTATTGAGAAGTGATATATTAAAGCTTCAAAAAGGTGATGACATTTATTCACCCGAATATCTTGTCAATGGTACCGGTTGTTCAAAGCCAAACTCTATTTTTGTCAAATCAAAAAAGGTTATCATTGTAGAAGGTATGTGTTCAATATATGACAAGGTTCAAGATATCTTTGATATCAAGGTTTATGTCGATATTGATAACGAAGAAAGAAAAAGACGCTTTTTGAATCGTGCCGCACAAAGAAACCAAGATGAAGCAAATGCTCTTAAACACTGGGATTATATTATGGAAGCAGGAAAAAAATATTTAATTCCGAATAAAGAAAAGTGTGACATAATAATAAACGGTGAATGCAATCTTGATTATTTTGCCCATATGGTAGAATATATTAATTTGATTACCAACAATTTTTACGAAGAATAAATATCTCTTATTTACCTTATATATACGATTTTTACGTTAGTTAATAATTCTGTATTTTTTGTAAATTTTTATTCATAAAAATACTTTCTATATATAAGGTTAATTAATGGAGGTTGATTTCTTATGAATTTAGGGGTGGATTACGCAGCAGGCGATGCAATGATTCTCGGTAAGTACAGTAGCGGCTATCGTACAAGCTACGGTGCAACAAATCCTGTTGATAAAAACGATACGGGACTAAAAATGAAAGAACAGCAAGGTGATACATTTGTAAGCAGTATTACCGGCGACGTTGGTTCCGGTAACACTTGTACCGACGGTAAAGATGACGGTAAAATCGGTATAGGCGGTGTTGTTGCAAATGTTGCACAGGGTGCTGTCAGAACTATTCCAAATATGATTAAAGGTGCAATTTTTGATAGTGAAGGTAAAATCTCTCCGCTTAAAATAGCTGCAACCGCAGCAACTGTAGGTGTATGTATTGCATTCCCCGCCGTTGGTCTTGTAGCATGCGGAATCGGTGCGGCAACAGGTGCGGTTAAAATAGGCTCTAATGTTGCAAAAGCAATGACTGCTGAAACTGATGCAGAAGCAAAAACTGCTTGGGAAAATGTCGGTAATGGCGCCGTGACGACAGGATTATCTATTACCGGTGCAAAAGCAAGTTATAATGCAGTTCAGGCGAGCGCAGGTGGTGCTGAATCTGCAATATCGCAATTAGAAGGCAACGGCTTTATGGGTACATTAAAGCAAAATGGTATTATTGAAACAGGTAAGGCGTTAGCTAAGGATTGTATAGCGTCATCTAAAAATAATGGTGCAAATCTGACAAGTGCTATAAAAAATCTAAAAGCTAAACCTGAATCGAGTTCTGCTTCTGAAACTGCCGCAACTGAAGCAAAACCAAAAACCGGAATACTGGATAATATTAAAAGTATTGCAAGTAAAGCAAAAGAGAAATTTTCTCCAAAACAAGAAACCTACGATTTTAGCAATTATGATACCTATTTAAATGATGCAGAATCCTTTGATTTTAGTCAATATGATGCATATTTGAATAACTCACAAGGTTCTAAATTCAATATACTTGAAGGATTAAAATCCGCAAGAAGTAAAGTAAAATCTGTCGATATTCCTAATGTATCTAAATCTCTCGGCTCAAAAGGCACTCAGGCAGCAAAAGCAATTATGGATAAATCAATACCTGAAGAATCGGTAATCCATCAATTCGGATATGAGACCGTAGGACAAGTTTTAAAAGTTCTTGCAGGCGAAAGTTCAACTGACAGTTCGATATAAATTAATAACTAATATAAGTAAAATCCCGAAAGAATATTTCGGGATTTTTTCTTATGATAAAATTGAATTATGGTTAACTATGAAACTGAACTTGAAAATCTAAAAAATAATTCTTGTTATAGATCAATAAAAAATATTCAAAATAAAGTCGGAAAATATATTTTTGTCGATAACAAAAAAATGCTGAACTTATCTTCAAATGACTATTTGAATATTTCGACAAACACGGATTTAAAATCTGAATTTATTGAAAAATATAAAACTTCACCGGAATTTATTTTTTCATCAGCATCAGCAAGATTATTGACAGGGACTTCAACTTGTTACAATAACCTTGAACAAAAGATTTCCGCTTTATTTAATAAAGAATCGGCTTTGATTTTTAATACAGGCTATCAATGCAATCAAGGTATTGTATCTTCTTTATTTTCAAAGGGCGATGTTATATTTTCCGATAAATTAAACCATGCAAGTATTGTATCAGGTCTTAAATTATCCCCTGCCGAACATTTTCGGTACAAACATCTCGATTATGATAATTTGGAATTTTTATTAAAAACAAAAAGGAATAACTATAACAACTCAATAATAATCTCAGAATCCGTATTTTCAATGGATGGCGATATTGCGGATATTAAAAAACTAATTGAATTAAAGAAAAAATATAATTGCTTGCTAATGCTTGATGAAGCGCATGCGTTTGGGGTTTTTGGGGATAATCTTGCAGGTGTTGCGCAAGATAAAAATTTATCGTGTGATGTTGATATTTTTACTGTTACCTTGGGTAAATCATTAGGTTCTATGGGAGCTGTATGCGTTTCATCGAATACTATTATAAATTATTTAATAAACTATGCTTCAACCTTTATCTTTTCGACTGCAATTCCGCCTGTTAATGTTTTGTGGAGCAATTTTTTATTAAATGATAAATTTGATTATTTAAAAAACCAAAAAGAAAAATTAACTTCTTTGTATAAAAATGTTCATTCAATATACCCTTCAAACAGCAATTCTCATATTATTCCATATATAATCGGAGATTCTGAAAAAACCAAAGATAAAGCAATTGAATTACAAAACAAAGGGTATTACGTCCTGCCTATTAACCCTCCGACAGTACCTAAAGGTACCAGCAGATTAAGAATTTCTTTAACTGCGGATGTTGAATTTGATGAAATAAAAGAGGTTTTTAGATAATGAAATATAAGTGGTTAAACAGAATAAATAATTCTAAACTGATTGTATTTTTTAACGGTTGGGCAATGAATGAATCAGCAATACAAAATTTAAGTTACGATGATTTTGATATTTTAATGATAAACGATTATCGTGATTTTAATTTTAATTTTTCACAATTTATTTTTCAAGAATACAAAGAACAGTATCTTGTTTGTTGGTCTATGGGTGTTTATACTGTTTCTTTATTTAAAAATATTTTTGATTCATTTACAAAAAAAATTGCAATAAATGGCACTTGCAAAATTATCGATGATAATTTTGGAATACCCGATAGAATATTTAATTTGACGGTTAAAAATTTATCCGATATTGGTGTTAAAAAGTTTATCGGTAATATGTTCAATGAAAAAAACAAAATTCAGAATTTAAAAATCGAAAATTCAACTGATGATTTAAAAAATGAATTAATAAGTATAAAAAACCTGAAAATTTCTGATTTTATTACTTTTGATAAGGTGTATGTGTCTTTAGAGGATAAAATTATTCCGCCAAAAAACCAAATTAATTTTTGGAGTGGAAAAGCAGAAATTGTAAAATTGCAATCTACTCACTGTCCTTTTTTAGAATTTAACAATTGGGCTGATTTATTATGTTAAATAAGGATTTAATAAAAAATAATTTTCAAAAAAGCATTTTGACTTACGATGAAAATGCAATCGTACAAGAACAGATGGCTGAATTTTTATGTTCAAAAATTCAAAAACAAAAATATAATAAAATTCTTGAAATCGGTTCATATACCGGAAAATTGACTAAATTAGCCGTTAGAAAATTTGATTTTGATTCTTATTTGGCACTTGATGTTGTAAATAGTTTTGATTTTATTAAAAATTTGAGCCCAAAAATATCCTTTATTCAGTCAGATATTGAAAAATTTGAAACTTCCGATAAATTTGATTTAATAATTTCAAATGCATCTATTCAATGGGCAGAGGATTTTGAATTTGTGTATAAAAAATTAAAATCATTGTTAACTTCTTCAGGACATATTGCAATATCATTATTTGGGCATGATAATTTGCTTGAAATAAAAGAAATATTTAATGTCGGATTAAAATATCACTCAGTTGAAGAAATTGAAAAAATTACGAGTGCAAATATTTATTCTGAAATCAAAAAAATTAAATTTAAAGATTCAATATCAATTTTAAAACATTTAAAAGCGACGGGCGTAAATTCCGTCACAAACAAAAAATATTCTTATAAAGAATTAAAACAAAACTTATCCCTGCTTGAAAAAAAATACAATAATACTTTAACTTATAATCCGATTTACGTTATAGATTAATATCTTTAAAAGCTTTAATTATGTTTTCTTTTGTCGGATTTTCAGTTTTAGGTATAATTCCCAGTATTTTGGTATCTGTGAATAATTTTAATTCTTTGATAAAGTTATTTTCAGATAGTGTCGGGTTGTGCGGAAATTTATTTAATATTATTCCTTTAACCTTGATATTGTTTAATTTTGCACATTCAAGCGTCATTAATAAATGATTCAATTTTCCTAAATCTACAGTTGATACTATAACAGCTTCTTGATTTAGTTCTTTAATAACATCAGAAAACAATTTTCCTTTGTATGCGGGGCAATATAATCCACCTGCGCCTTCTATCACCGTAAAATCAAGATTTTTTTGAAATTCTTTTAAATCGTTTTTAACTTTTTCTATATCAACTTCCACATTATCTATAATGCTTGCCAAATGAGGCGAAACCTCGCCTTTAAAGAGATACGAATATTTTGCGGGGATATTGGAATATTTTTTCAATTCGTATAAATCCGGTGCAACAAGTTCATTATTTTTAACGTATGCACCGCTTTGAAACGGTTTAAAATATCCTGTTTTATATCCTTCCGCTTCAAATTTTAAACATAAACCGATTGATATAAATGTTTTTCCGATATCTGTATCGCATCCTGTAACAAAAATACTTTTCATAATACCTCCTTATTTATTTTAGTCCTAAAAAATTAAATTTTGTAAATTTTTTTTAAATCATTATTTAAATTACTAAAGTTTTCTTTAATTGTTGCCGATTTAAAATAGTAAATTTATAAATATATGGAGTGTAGTTATGTTAAAAAAAGTAAAAGAAGAACAAAAAACTATTCTTTCGGGCGCAACTGCCGAAATTAAGCAAGCCTCTAAAGAAGGCGGACTGTTTAATTTAATCAATAAAACAGTAATAAAACTCCCTTCTGTTATTTCAGAAATTCCTGAATTTTTGAATAAATATTGGGAAAGCTATTCCAAGGCTCTTGATAAATGTATGGAATTGCGTAAAATTTCATCAAGTTCAAGATGTGATTTTGTTTCATCTAAAACTAAAGAAGCAGAAGCAAAATTTGATGATGCATCTCAAAAAGAAAAAAGAGCACTGTCAGATGTTTCAAAACTAAAAAGAATCAACGAAGAAATTTTATCAATATTGTATGGTTTGAAAAAATCATTGAAATTAGATGATAATAAAAATCTATCCGATTGCATTTCAGAATATGAAGCAAGAATTGTTGATTTAAATGTTGATTATGAAAAAAATAATTTAGAAATTATTAAAGAAGATGTTGAATATATTGATAAAGATTTAGAAGCGGCAACAAAAGAATTTATGAACTTAAAAAATTCAAAAAATGTTAACCTTGCTTCAATCCAAGAAAAATGTAAATATTTACTCGACGTTTCTTTTAATGCGCATAAATTGCTTAATTTGCAAGAAGCTCAATTGGAAGAATGTCGTAAACTAAAAAAATAGTTTAATATAAATTTTATCTTTAATAAGCCTTGGAACCTCGTGATTCCTTGGCTTTTTCGTATATTTATTTATTTTGTAAATAATTGTTAATTTGGTATATATTGCTTAAATATGCAAAAGCAAATATCTATAAAAAAAATACTTTATTAAAGAGTAAGGATGATATAAAAAATAATTTCATAAATATGTTGAGGACTTAAAAAAGAATTATTTTACTCTCTCTTGATATCCTCGTGTTTATAAATGTTTGACTATGAGTCAAACATTTTTTTTGCTGATATTACTGTAAATACAATATTTATCGGTAAATCTTTGTAATTTATACTTGGAACTGAAACTGCCTAAATCCGCCTAACTTCAGAAGTAAATTTGTCAAACCTGTGGAGAGTGCCATGGTAAGCAGATTGGAAGAAAGTTCTAATATAATTCTTTCTATAATCTTTATTTCTTTCAAGAAATTCATCAATCGTTCGGGATTTATCTTTTCTTATCGGATTGATATCTACATTAACTTCTTTTCCGTTAATATCCGTGAGTTTAAGTTCTGCATCCGAAAATATATTGAACGCATCATCTTCTCGCATTGTTCCCGAATATTCCACAAGAAAATCTATATCGGATGTATTTTTGTTTTGTTCGGTTGCATAAGAACCATAAATTCTTATATCATTAATTTTAAATTCATCAGCAGAAATATTATTTTCATCAAGAATATTTTGAATATCTGCTCTTATACCCTCTGTAATATTTTCAACACTATCACCAAAATTATTTTCAATACCGGAATTTATATCAAAATTCTGCGCAGATTGGAATAAGGTTTTATTTTGTGAACTTTTGTAATCATTATTATAGTTTTCAACTACCCTAGACTTCACAAAGTTAATTAAATCTGATATACTAATATTAGTGGTATTAAAGTTTGAAGTATTTTGATTTCTCATTTTAATACCGCTATTTTTATATCCAGTTATGTGATATATTTTTATTTCAGGTTGATTTTTCGGTTTATTTTTATTTTTACTATTATCTTTTAATGTCGATATAACAATGTAGTTTTCATTTTCATAGTTAATTACATTTGCATACCTGTGTATTTTTTGTTTATTATCATCTGTCCTGCTTTTCTTTGCATCCTCATTTGAAAATATATATTCTGAGTTTTCAAATATTTCTTTTGAATTTAAAAGTATAGAAGCGACAAAATCTTTATCTGCGTTATTCAGTAGTTCTTTAATAGATTCTTCGACTGTACTGGCATTAATTATTGCATTTACATTTGTGTTTTTATTTATCGCTTGAATTGGTACAGGTTTTCCGTTTTTATATGCAAACATTTTTTGCTTTATTGCATTTTGAACATCAACTTTTTTTCCGGATTTAAAATTGATTTTTGTTTTTGATATGTTTATCGGTTTAACAATTTCATCTTTTCTTTTTTCAAGTTCAGGATTTAATTCTAATTTAATATTTTCACCTGTTATTTGATGATGAATATAGTCGTATTCGTAAGCAGGTTTGTTTTGATAATAAATATTCGGATTATTACTATCGAATGCACCTTGATTGTTTACGGATTTAATTTGTTCAGAATTTGGCAAACATTTTTTTTGGTTTAATTAAAATAATCTGCGTTATTAATATTCCATTCGATTGTTTTGTTTAAGCTTTCTTCAAAATCGTATCGGTTTTTCCATCCGAGTTTTTTGATTTTATCGTTTGAAATTCCGTATCTTGTATCATGTTGAGGTCTGTCTTTAATGTGTTCAATCATATCTTCAGGTTTATTTAAGTATTTTAGTATGTGCTTCGTAACTTCGAGATTTGTTTTTTCCGTGTGTGAACTTACGTTATAAATTTCGCCGATTTGCCCTTTATGTAAAACAATATCAATTGCTTCGCAATTATCTTTTACATAGAGCCAATCCCTTTTTTGTAAACCGTTTCCATATATTGTAACTTTTTCGTTATTAAGTAATTTTTTTATAAAAAACGGTATAAGTTTTTCGGGGTATTGATTTTCGCCGTAATTGTTTGAACTTCTTGTAATTAAAACCGGTGTTCCGTATGTTTTAAAATAATTAATTACATACATATCAGCAGAGGCTTTAGAAATCGAATAGGCATTATTTGGTCTTAAAGGTTGAGTTTCATCAAAATAACCTTCTGCATTTGCTCCATAAACTTCATCTGTTGAGATTTGAAGAAATTTTTTGATATCAAATTTATTTGCTGCGTTTAATAAATTTATAGTACCTTCTATGTTTGTTTTAGCGAAAATTTTTGGATTATTTATTGAATTATCAACATGACTTTCTGCTGCAAAATTTACTATCCAATCAACATCTTTTGCGGCATTTTCAACAGTTTGAGTATCTGTAATATCACCTTTTATAAATGTATAATTTTTGTTGTTTTCAATACATTTTAGGTTTTTAAAATTTGCACAGTATGATATATTATCTAAGTTTATGATTTTATAATCCGAATATTTAGATAATATGTATTTTATAAAATGACTTCCGATAAAGCCATATCCGCCTGTAATAAGAATTTTCAAATCAATCCCTATTTAGTTGCTTTTTTTACCTTTTCTAAGCACTCAAGAAGTTCGAGTCTTTCTTGTTCACCCAATTCTACAAGGGGTCTTCTTACAACATTTTGTATTAAACCTAATTTTGATAAAAGTGCTTTTATCGGAATCGGGTTCGGAGCCATAAATACTTTTTTGAATAACGGGTATAGTATTTTGTGCATATTTGATGCGGCAACTACTTGTCCTGCTTTAAAATTATGAATCATGGATTTGATTTCATTACCTGCTACGTGAGATGCGACAGAAATAACCCCACATGCGCCAATTGACATCATAGGAAGTGTCAAACTGTCATCACCGGAATATATAGCAAAATTGTCAGGAGATAACATTCTGATTTCTGAAATCAAATCAAGGTTTGAATTTGACTGCTTAACGGCTACGATATTGTCAAATTCTTTTGCCAAAAATGCAATTGTTTCAGGCGTCATATCCACGCCGCATCTGCCTTGAATATTGTATAAGATAATCGGAATATCAACGCTTTTTGCAACAGCGCTAAAATGTTCAATAATACCCTTTTGATTAGGTTTGTTATAATACGGCACAACCGATAAAATTGCGTCTGCACCCAACTCTTGAGCTTTTATGGATGATTTAACCGCAGTATCGGTACTGTTAGAACCTGCGCCCATAATTATTTTTGCTCTGCCTGAATTAGCTGATTTTACGCAATATAATATTTCTTGTTCTTCTTCATGGGTTAATGTCGGACATTCGCCTGTCGTACCTGCGAC
This sequence comes from uncultured bacterium, assembly GCA_946622415.1. Classification (GTDB taxonomy): domain Bacteria; phylum Cyanobacteriota; class Vampirovibrionia; order Gastranaerophilales; family Gastranaerophilaceae; genus RUG14156. The sequence continues at coordinate 166,277 of CAMOPX010000002.1, read as the reverse complement.
AACAATTGCATCATTTGCTTGTTCTTCGATTAAATATTTAACCATATTTTCTAACGATGCATAGTCAACGGAATAATCTTTGTCCATCGGCGTAACCATTGCCGTTATTAATTCACCCGCATTATATCTTAGTGCCATATTATCTCCTTTTTTTGAGAAACTTAGTAAAGTTCCATTTCAATAACTTTTTGTGCAATTCTAACAGTATTTAAAGCTGCGCCAATTCTTAAATTGTCTGCAACACAGAAGAAATCCAAACCGTTATCAAATGCAATTGAATTTCTAATTCTGCCGACATAAACAGGATTCTTTCCTGCTGCATCTTTTGGTGTCGGATAAACATAATTTGCTGTATCATCAACAACTTCTACTCCCCAGGCGTTTTTCAACACTTCGGTTGCGGATTTTGCATCAACTTTGTTTTCAAATTCAACAGTAACTGCTTCAGAGTGACCTATATATACAGGAACCCTTACGGCAGTACAAGAAATTTTGATATCATCGGAGAAATGAAGAATTTTTCTTGTTTCGTTTGTAACTTTCATTTCTTCTTTTGTGTAACCGTTTTCACAGAATACATCTATTTGCGGAATTACATTAAATGCTATTTCGTATTTGAATGCTGAAGGTTCAAAAGGCATTCCGACAAGATTGGTTTTTGTATTGTCTGTTAATTCGTTTATTGCCTTTAAACCTGCGCCTGAAACAGCTTGATATGTTGAAACAATTAATCTTTTAACTTTAAATTTTTCATCAAGCGCTTTTAGGGGAAGCATTAATTGCGATGTTGAACAATTAGGATTTGAAATGATACCTTTATGTTTTCTCAAATCTTCATCATTTACCCCTGCGATAACAAGAGGCACATCTTTATCCATTCTGAAGGCTGATGAGTTATCTATAAATACACAACCTTTTTTTGCGGCAACGGGCGCAAATCTTTTGCTTGTCTCTCCGCCTGCTGATGCTAAACATATATCTACATTATCAAATACGTCGTCTGTAGCTTCAATTACAGTATGTTTTTCACCTTTAAATTCTATTGTTGAACCTGCACTTCTTTTAGAAGCTAAAAATTTTATTGAGTTGTATTTAACATTGTTTTCATCTAAGATGGTTAAGATTTCTCGTCCAACTACACCTGTAGCGCCTAAAACTGCTAAATTCGGTAATGCTTTTGTCATAGTATATTCTCCAGTCCATATATAAATTTATTATTTTTGTACAAATATTTTATCGCAAGTTCAACTCCTTGCATATAACAACTTCTGTTTATTGTATCATGATGAATTTTTAAGGTTTGTCCGTCTGAACCGAAAATTACTTCTTGCGAAGCAACAAATCCCGGCATTCTGACACTGTGAATTTGAATATTTCCTTTGCCGTTTTCGGAATAATCGCCGCCTCTTGCACCTTTGATTGTTTCTGTTTCCTGACAATTTCCGAGTTTGAAATTATCATTTGCTTCCATCATCAATTTTGCGGTTTTGATTGATGTTCCGGATGGGGCATCTTTCTTTTGGTTGTGGTGGAATTCAATTATTTCGGCATTAGAAAAATATTTTGCAGCCATTTTTGAAAATTGCATCATTAATATTGCACCAATGGAAAAATTGGGTGCAATAATTATTCCTGTATTGTTTTCTTTGGAAATTTTTTCAATCTCTGTTATTTCTTCGTTTGTTAAGCCTGTAGTTCCGATTACGGATTTAATTTTATATTTTTGGTAAATTTTAATATTTTCAAATATTGTCGAAGGTTGTGTAAAATCAACCACGATATCTGCATTTGTATGCTTAATTGCAGATTCAAGTTCCGGTTGGATTATTGTGTTGCCGATTATTTCTCCCGCACCGAATTTATCTACCGCAAGTGTTAATTCAAGCTCCTTGCTGTTCAAGACAAGATTAACAACCTCTTTTCCCATTTTGCCGTTTGCGCCGACAACACCGACTCTAATCAATATGCCTCCTTTATAATTTCAAAATAATGTATTATTAATATAACATAAATATTTTATTTCAACATATTTTAAAAAAACACTTGCTATTTTTTTGTTTGTGGTATTATTAAATGTGCAAACTAGATATGTGTTGTGAAAGGCAGGTAAATATTATGCAAATTAGTGCTATTAGTCGTGCACTCATTAATCGACCAAATTTAATGATTAACAACGTTTCAAGAAATTCGGTTACAACTCCCGAGTTTAAAAATCAAAATTTTCAATTTTCAAAAGCTGCTTCTGATTGTTTAAAAGTAAACGTACTTCCTTTGTCAAAAACCTTGGCGTTTGAAGGAGCTCTGAGTGTTCTTTGCGATGAATTAAAATCAGATTTGTATACTTGTAAAACGACAGATGATGAAGGTGAAAACGTTGGATCAAAATATCCCGTCAATCAAATGGTTTTTGAATCTCAATCAGATTTAAAACATCCCGATGATGCAGTAAAAACAACTTTTCTATTGCCAAACAAGGATGATCCGCGCTATGTAAGAACTCAAATCAAAAATAAAGGCGAAGGTCCGATATCCGGTATTAATGATTTCATGTTAGAGATGGTTTCAAGAAAACATTCAAGAAAAGAGCCCGTTATATCTAACAGAAATGATAAATTTTGTCAGGATATCAGAGTTTGTTTATCCCCGATAAATAATTTCGGAAAAGGTACTCCCGAACAAGCATATATTTTAAAAACCAAACAAAACCTTATGGCCGTTGTTGAAGACGGAAAAGCAGTTTTATTAACAAATGCCGGAAGAATCACAAAAAAAGATGCTTCTGATGGTACATTAAATATCGATGCAGTTACAGAAAACAATAAATTTAAACCGTTTACTCCTGCTTCACTTGTTGAAGATGTACAATATGAATCAAAACCGTCTGTTGGAGAGGGTACTGAAATTATTATCGGTATGCAATCAGGAAGATTTGTTAATGAAATAAAAGACTCTATTCGTACTTTTGTTGATAAAGTAAATAACGGAGAAATCGTATTAAAACCGTTTGTTGCAAATCCTAATGCTAAAGACACTCAGTTAGTTATGTTAGCCGGCGGTTTCGGTTCTCGTGCAGAATATACAAATGCATCATGTTCTAAGATTTTCCATGATAAGCTCAATGGTACGGATTCAACTAAAGGTGTATTCAGAACTCCGACCGGATTAACACCTATGGAAACCACTTTTGTTACATTGCATAATGCGGGACTTTTGGATTGTTCAAAGGGTAAATTATCATGTGTTGGTGATGATGCCAATATCAAATTCTATTTGAATAAATCTAAAGTTAATAAAGGAAATGGCGGATATTCATTAGATTTGTTCAACACAATGAAAAACGGAAGCGCAAAAAGCGTTATGATTTTCCCGAATGACGCTATGAGCAGAATGACAAATGCAGTTGTTGAAGCAAATAATCTCATGGAATCAGGAAAGGCTGCAATTGCAATCGTCGCAAAAGAAATTCCTGCAAAAGATTGTATCGGCGCATTCGGAATAATGCGTTTAAATGATGATAATCAAATTGTAGATTTTGCAGAAAAACCAAAAACAATTGCTGATGAGTGGATTAGAAACGGAAATTGTCTGACTAATACATTCCAATTTGCAGTTTCAGATGAAGTTTTTGATGTTTTGGAAATGTTTGAGCCGTATTTTCCTCAAGATGTAAAAGAAAAAGAAACAAGAGATTGGTCAAAGCAATATATACCTCTTATAAAAGCTTTAACCGAGTCAAATGACGTTAATGAAATAAAAGATAATCTGTCTTTAATTTTCAAAACTAATGTAGACGACATGCCTCTAAGTATCAATTCTGCAATTAAAGTGTCAAAAGATTTACTCGGCGACAAAAAGGTTTATGCTGTACCTACATCAGAACCTTGGGCTGATTGCGGTACATTAAATGCAATGTATCATACTGTAATGCAAATTGTAAATGGCGATTTTAAACTTGAACCGTTTGAAAGAGCAAACGCATTCAAATGTGTTAACACTCAAACAGGTCTTGTTGCAACAACTCCCGAATTAAAAGAAAAAATCGAATCTAAATATGATATTGAAGGTCAAGTAATGGTTGTTCCTCAAGCAAAACGTGTTAATGCTGCTGAAATTAAAGATATTCCCGTAACAGTCAGATTCCAAAGCGGTGAAATTTCAAGACCGAATGACGTAGATTAATTCTATAGTGTTTGATATTATAATAATAATTAAGAACCTCGAATGATTATATCCGAGGTTCTTAATTTATAATATATTGATTAGTTAACTAGATATTAGCTAATTCATAGTTAGCATATGATATTTCTCTGTTGATAGAATTTCTTGAAGCAACTGTGCCAACAATTGACATTATCGTAGCACACATTTCGATTTCTGTATTTAATTTATTAACAGCGGAACCAACCCCAACTGCGTTTGCGCCTGCAGCAAATGCCAAAGGTGCGGTTTGAGCCGTGATTCCCGAAGCTGTCATAATAGGAAGTGCTGTATTTTTGAATAATTCCATTGTGTTTGCGATAGTAGCTTCAGCATGATTAATTAATTGTAAAGAAGCATTATCTGATGATGAAACTCTTTTTACGCCTTCTGTTTGAATTAAATCTACGCCTAAAATTTCTAATTTTTTAGCTAATTCTATTTGTTCTTCAACAGAGATGCAACCAGGTACTGTAGCACAAACAAATACGTCATATTTGCTGATTAAGCTCATTGTTTCTAATACAATATTGTATACTTCGTCGGCTGTAAAAGTTTGACCTTCTCTGTATAGTGCGTCAAAATTTCCGATTTCAATTGCGTCTGCACCCCATTGAACAGCTTGTAACAATTCAAACGGATGTACTGAAGAAACGAAAATCGGTAATTTTGTATTTTTTCTTGCAACATTATAAATTTCTCTCTTACATGCAATGTCAACTGCGCTAGCTTTAGCTTTTTGTGCAGCTCTGCAAATTTTTGCTACATTTTCAATATCGTAGTTATTTATGCCTGCGATAATTTTAACGGCTCTTTTTTCTCTTAAATGTTTTCTAAAAACTTCAATTCCCATTTTAAATTCCTTTTTTCTAGTACAGTTGAATTTTATCACAATTAGATATTATGTGCAATTAAACTCATACATTTGGTATGTTAGTATTTTAATGATTATTAAGGATAAAACAATGTTTAATTATATAAAACACAAAATAATTATTTTTTTCGTAATTTTAATGTTTATTTTCAATACAGGTTACTCTTATACCGTTTCGTCCGCTGAAGAAAAAAACTATATTGAAGTTTATGAAACTATTTTGCCTTCTATTGTATCTGTTGAAGGTGAATTGGATAGAGGCGTATCGGGCGGTACCGGTTGTGTTATATCTAAAAACGGTGTTATCTTAACAAGTTCGCATGTTATTGAACATGCAAAATCAATAACTGTCACAACGTATTCAGGAAAAAAATACCCTGCCTCGGTGCTCGCCGTTCACAGAAATAAATGTGACTTGGCATTATTAAAAATAAATATCAAAGAAGATTTACCATTATCAAAATTTGCTGATTCGGATGATATAAAAGTAGGCCAGAGGGTTCTTACAATCGGCTGCCCTTTTGGTTTTAAAGATACACTTACAACAGGTATAATTTCAAGAATTGATAAAGAAAGAAATAAAATTCAAACAGATGCTGCAATTAACCCCGGCTGTTCGGGCGGTCCTTTGTTAAATTTGAAAGGTGAAATTATAGGAATAAATCAATCAATATACAATCCTGATAATAACCGTTCAAATATCGGAATAGGTTTTGCGCTTCCTTCTAATTTTGCCGTTGAATTTATCAACAAAGCAAGCAAAAAAATCGCTAAAAACTAGATATCTTTGCCGATTTTATTGATTATTGCCTCAATTAAACCTCTAAATAGAGGGTGCGGTTTTTGCGGTCTTGATTTAAATTCCGGATGAAATTGGCATGCTATAAAAAAGTCATTTTTTGGAATTTCAATAATTTCAGCCAAAAGACCGTCAGGGCTTGTTCCTGAAATTACTAATCCGTTATCTTCAAGAATTTTTTTGTATTCATTGTTAAATTCGTATCTGTGACGATGTCTTTCGTTTATTATTTCACATCCGTAGAGCTTTTCCGCTAATGAACCTTTAAGAAGCTTGCATGGATAACTTCCAAGTCGCATTGTTGCGCCATATCCTGCGATATTTTTTTGTTCCTCCATTAAATCAACAACTTTGTATTCGGTTGTTTTATCAAATTCGGTTGAGTTTGCTTTATTTAATTTGGCAACATTTCTTGAATATTCAATAACCGAGCATTGCATGCCTAAACATAAACCTAAAAACGGAATGTTATTTTCTCTTGAATATTGAATAACTTTTAATTTTCCTTCAATTCCTCTGACGCCGAAGCCGCCAGGTACTACTACGCCATCTATATCTTTCAGGCTGTTTTTAGCATCATCAAGTGTAATTATGTCTTCTGATGCTATCCATTTCAGATTAATTTTTGCGCCGTATTTGAATCCTGCATGTTTTAAACTTTCAACAACGGATATATATGCGTCATTTAATTCTGTATATTTTCCTGCTAATGCTATATTTATTTCGGTTTTTGGATTTTTTATGTTATCGACTAAAACTTTCCAATCATCTAAATTAGCGGGTCTGTCTTCTAAATTTAAGGTTTTTAAAACCTGTTTTGTTATATTTTGCTCTTCCAAATAAAGAGGAACTTCGTAAATCGATTTTAAATCTTTACATTCAATAACGGAATCTTTATTTACCGAGCAAAATAGTGCAAGTTTATCTTTTTCGTTTTTTGAAACAGGGATTTGTGTACGCAAAACAAGCATTTCAGGTTGAATACCATAACTTCTCAATACATTAACGCTATGTTGAGATGGTTTTGTTTTTAATTCACCCGATGTCGGTAAATATGGTAAAAGTGTAACATGGATAGACATTGAATTGTGTTCACCGATTTCTGAGCGGAATTGTCTGATTGCTTCAATAAAAGGTAAACTTTCAATATCCCCAATTGTACCGCCTGTTTCTACTATTAATATATCCGGATTATTAATTTTAGATGCAGATAAAATCCTTGATTTAATTTCTCCTGTTATGTGCGGAATCATTTGTACGGTTGCACCTAAATATTCGCCTTTTCTTTCTTTTTCAATTACTGTTTGATATACTTTTCCTGATGTAACGTTATTGATTTTTGATAAATTTGTATCGATAAATCTTTCATAATGCCCTAAATCCAAATCTGTTTCGGCACCGTCATCCGTCACGAAAACTTCACCGTGTTGAAACGGACTCATTGTACCCGGATCAACATTAATGTAAGGGTCAAATTTTTGTATGGATACTTTGTATCCTCTTGAAACCAATAACCTACCTAAAGAGGCGGCTACTATTCCTTTTCCCAAGGAACTAACTACACCGCCTGTTATAAAAATATATTTTGTCATTTTTCCTCTTTTTGTTAATTAATTTTAGGAACCTTAAAAAAATCGCCCTCTACGTCAGGAGCGTTGCTCATTAATTCTTCTCTTGTACTGTCATAAATCTTTACATCTTCTCTTGTTACATTAACAAAGTCAATCGGATGATTCATCGGTTCTACATTTGATGTATCAACTTCGTTCATTTTTTCAACATGTGCCAAAACGTCGCCGAGTTGATGTGTAAATTTTTCTTTTTCTTCTTCCGTTAATTCAAGTCTGGCCAGTTTTGCCACGTGTTCAACATCTTTTTTTGTTATCATAATTTACCTCTTAAAAATAATCTAACAAAAAAAACTTTAGGTTGCAATTTTTTGTTAAATTAAATTATAATAATTTCAGTATGGATAAGAAGATTAATATTTTGATTGTTGAAGATCATGCTTTAACATTGTTTGCTCTCAAAACTTCGCTTTCTTCCTGTGATTTTGTTGAAGATATTTTTGAAGCGGATAACGCGTTGTTGGCTTATGATATTTTAAATGAAAATAAAATCGATTTAATATTAATGGATTTGGGTTTGGGCGATGTAAACGGTGTTGATGCCACAAAAGAAATCCGAAAATTGAACAAGGATGTAAAAATTATTATTCTAACATCTCATACAGAACAAGACGAAGTACAAGAGTGCCTCAAGGCAGGAATAAATGCGTATTGTACAAAAGATATTAAACCTGATAAATTAATCGAAGTTGTCAAAGATGTTTTAAAAGGTTCGATGTATTTTGATTCAGCTGTTTCAAAGTATGTTATGCAATCTACATCAGGTGATAGTGACGGAAAATTTAATAATATCCATGTTAAAGATTGTTACAATTTGACTCAACAAGAAAAAAGAGTGTTAATATTGTTATCATCTGGATTCAGCAATCAACAAATTGCTCGCGAACTTATGATATCAATTAATACAACTAAGGTTCATGTTTGTTCGATTCTTCAAAAAATGAAGGTTGAAGATAGAACCCAAGCAGCGATTAAGGCCATAAGAGAAGGTTTAATTCAATAAATGAGTCAATTACCAAAAATTCTTATCATAGATGACAATGCAAAACTAATTGCCGATACTTTGCCTATGTATGGTTATGATGTTAAAGTCGCCGGTGACGGTTTGTTGGGTTTAAAATTGTTAGATGAAGATAAAAACTTCGATTTAATTGTACTGGATGTTGTAATGCCAAATCTCGACGGTTGGGAAACACTAAAAGCAATCAGAAACAATCCCGATATATCAAAAATACCTGTTATTATGTTGACATCCGTCGATGACATGTCAAAGCAGGTTACGGGATTAAAGTTTGGTGCTGATGATTATATTGTAAAACCTTTTATTTTGCCGAATTTGCTTGCGAGAATTGAAGCGTTATTAAGACGTTCTTCGTGGAATAAAGATACAAAAGATATAAAACCTCTGCCGTTTGTTAAAGGCGAAATTGTTTCTTCTTTAACAACACGAGAAAAAGAAATACTTTCTCTTGTTGCAAAGGGTAATTCAAATTCTCAAATAGCGGAAAAACTGTTCGTCAGAGAAGTTACAGTTAAAACACATTTAAACAGTATTTATAAAAAATTAAACGTAGATAACAGAGTGCAAGCTGTTTTACTTGCACAACAGACTGAAATAATATAGGAAATTAATATGGCACAAGAAAATATTGTAAATTTAATACTAAATGACTATGATTCATTTGTTGAATATCATAAAGAGAACCCCGATTTAGAACTCTCGGAAGCAGATTTTTCGCATAGCGAATTGGATTCGGTTGATTTTTCAAACATCGATTTTTCGGGAACTTCATTTACTGAAGCAAATCTTGTAAACGTGAATTTTACGGATTGTGATTTATCAACAGTTGATTTTTCAAGAGCAAACGTTGTTGAATGCAATTTTTCGGGCTCCGTATTGAACGGTGCTAATTTTAGCTATGCGACCGTTAATTATTGTGATTTTAATGATGCGGATATGGCAGGAGTAAATTTTGCCGAATGTGACTTGAGCAACAGTGATTTATCCACCTGCGATAATTTAGATTCAGTCAGATTTGATGATTCAACTGTTTGGCCCTCTGATGATAAATTACCCGAGGATTTTGATTGCACTTATAATTCTGATTTATCATCACTTCAGGATGAAGAAGATACGGTAACCGAAACATATTAGGATATGGCAGAAACCTTAAACAGAAATGATTTAATCGACGATTTTAAGATATATTTAAAAAGCGAAAAGAATTTTTCAGAGCACACGATAAGAGCCTATTGTGCTGATGTATATACATTTTTGCTTTGGCTTGATAACGATAATCCTCTTGAAATAAATCCTGATAAATTTGGAGAATATCTTTATTTTATTAAGCAAATAAATTATACAAAAACAACTATTGCCAGAAAAATCGCTTCAATCAGAGCTTTTTATAATTTTTTGTTTCAGGAGGAATTAATTAATTACAATCCTGCGGATAATATTTCCATACCAAAACAGGATAAAACTTTGCCTAATTTTTTATCAGAAGAAGAAGTTGAAAATATTTTAAGAGGCATAAAAATAGACACGCCCGCAGGATACAGAAACAGAATTATTCTTGAATTGTTATGGGTTTCCGGAATGAGAATTTCAGAACTTTCCGGATTAAATTTTGAAAATTTGAATCTTGAACAAAATGAGATAAAGGTTTTTGGTAAAGGTGCAAAAGAGAGAATTGTTTTAATCCCCGATAAGACAAAAGACGGACTTGTTAACTATATTAAAAATGTATTTAATTTAATTAATTCTGAAATCGAGATAACTCCTTCTTGTCCTTTGTTTATAAACTACAACGGTTATAGGCTTCAAAATCAAAGCATCAGGAAGGCATTAAAAAATTGCCTTGATAAAATTCATTTTACAAAACATGTTACTCCTCACGTATTCAGGCACAGCTTTGCAACAAAATTACTTGAGCATGGCGCTGATTTAAGAATAGTTCAAGAATTGTTAGGCCATGCCAGTATTAAAAATACGCAAATTTATACCCATGTTTCTATTCAAAGGTTAAAGGAAGTATATGAAAACTCTCATCCTCACGGTGATAAATAAATTCAAAAAAATAAACACAATGAAAATTGATTTTTTTTCTATATTTCTTAATGTTTTTTGTCTTGTTGCTCTAATATTTTTTGTCGGGCACACATATACACCCTTGATTGATATCGGACGTGAATTTTATTATCCTCAAAGAATACTTTCGGGTTCTGTTTTTATAAAGGATTTATCATCCTTATTTTTTCCCATGTCATATTTTATAAATACTATTTTGTTTTTAATTTTTAACAAAACTATATACGGGTTTTATTTTGCCGGCATTGTATCTTCGCTCTTATTTATAAATATTTTATATAAAATCTCAAATAAATTCTGTACGAAACTGCTTAGTTTTACGGTTTCTTTTTCTGCCCTTGTAATCAGTATAACGACTTATAAAATAATGAATATGCATTTACCTTATTCGTGGGCATTTGTATACGGAATTATTGCTTTTTTGTATTCAGTTTACTATTTAATTTCATATTTAAAAACAGATAAATCAAAATATTTCTATATTTGTGCTTTTTTTGCAGGATTAGCTTGCGCATTTAAATATGAACTTATTTTGCCGGGATTATTTTTGTTGTTTTTCGCAATAAAAAGAAAAAAATATAACAGCGTATTTTTAATCGTTTCTCCCTTATTTTTGAGTTATTTGATATTATTAATTCAAGGCGTCAGGTTTGATGATTTTATTCATCAAATTGAATTTGTTAAAAGTATGTTTGTAAGTACCCATGCAAATATCTTTTATAAATTTTGCGGTATTAAATTTAGCTATAGGTCATTATATTTTTCAATTTCATCATTTATTAAAGTTTTATTTTTGGGTTTTTTGTATTTCAAAGCATTTAAAATTAAGAATTCATTTTTAAAATATTTTTCTTTTTTATTTTTAATTTGTCTTTTTTGTTTTGTCTATTTGAACAAGGGATACACTATATTAATTTTTTCTTTTTGCTCGTTGTTTTTGATTTTTATGTATGTCTTGAAATTTAAATTACTTTCTAATTCATTAAAAATCGTACTTTTTTTATTTATTACTTTTTTATTAAAAAATATTTGGTGCGTTTTTTTAGGCGGATACGGAAATTATTTTGCGCCTTTTGCTATACTTTCTATAGCTATTTTGTTTTCAGAAATATACGACAAAAATTTTCAAAATAAATTGGCAATTTTAATTATTTTTCTTTCTTTGTTTGTTGCTCAATACAATCTAAAAGATTTTTCAAATATCAAATATCCGATTTTTTCTTCAAAAGGGAAAATATATACTGATAAAATAACTGCTGATAATACAAATATTCTTAATGATTTTATTTTAAAAAATACCCATCAAAGCGATACAATAGTTATCCTTCCTATCGGTCATACAATTAATTTTTTAACCGGCAGAAATACATTTGATTATTTTAATTATTTTTCTCCCGAATATTTGGATTGTTTTAGTGAAGATGCCGTTATAGAACAGTTTAAAAAAATAAAACCTCCTTATATAGTAATTACCAATCAAGATTCATCTTCTCACGGCGCAGGACATATATGCAAGGATTATGGGATTATGTTGTGCGATTTTATATTTAAAAATTATTACCAAATTCCTCTTGAACAAACTATTAACGATAGTGACGAAGGTTTGTATTATAAAATTTACAAAATAAATGATAATTAATTAGGTCTATTTGTGTTAAATTAATTAACATTTTTGCAAATATTAAAAATTTAAATAATATTTTAGATATGCATTTAAAGAAAGTTGATTATTATAATTTCTTCTTAAATATTATTTGTAGTATTTTGTTGATAATTTTTATCAGGCACACGTCATTTTTGTTGGTTGATATAGGAAGAGATTTGTATTTCAGTTCAGCTATTTCTAAAGGTCAGGTGTTTTTAAAAGATATTACGTCTTTATTCTTTCCTTTGTCGTATTATGTAAATGCATTTTTTATTAAGATATTTTCTGATAGTCTTAATACGTTTTATTTATTGGGATTTATAAATAGTTTATTCTTTGTCAATATTTCATATTTTATTGCAAGAAAATTTTGTTCCGGATTTTCAAGTTTTTCTTTATGTATAGCAATAATATCAACTTCAATTGCAACATCATCCATAATGAATTTTCATCTGCCTTATTCTTGGGCTTTGACATACGGCATTAACACATTTTTATTGTCGTTGTTCTTTTTGATTAAATTTTATGAAAATAAAAAAAATGTTTATTTTTATTTGTCGATTCTGCTTGCAGGAATAGCTATTGCATTTAAATATGAATTTATTTTATACGGACTTATTACTTTATTTGTTGCTATTAAAAACAAAAAGTATTTTTCGTTTCTGATTTTACCTTTACCTTTAATTTTAAGTTATTTGATTTTATTTTTTAAGGGTGCGGAATTTTACGATTTGATTTTTCAATTAAAATTTATATTTAATATGCTTCACAACCGATATTCACACATGTTATACATAAATTGCGGAGTTATATTTACATTTAAATCATTGTTTTTGTCATTATCCTATTTTCTATTTTCTTCCGTTTTATTTTTTCTTGTATTTTATTTTTTGAAACTTAAAAATATATTTTCTAAAATAGCTTTATTTTTAATTTCTGCTGCTATCTTGTTGGCAGTGTATTTTAATGTAATTAAAATTTATAAATTATTTTGCTATATTTCAATTTTGACTGCGGTTTTATTTGTATTTAATTACAGAAAATTCCCTACAAAAGAAAGAATTATAATTATTTCTTTTCTTTCTATATTGATAAAGAATTTTTGGATTCTTTTTATTAACGGGTACGGGAATTACTTTATCCCGCTTGGACTTCTTCCTTTGACAATAATTTTTTCAAGATTTTCAAATCCATTGTTTAAAAAATCATATTCAATATTATTGATTTTGTTTTCAATCTTTATAATTAATTACAATTTTATTTTAGCTTCTGCATACGTTAGTCCTGTGTATTCCAAAAAAGGTTTAATATATACAGGGAAATATTCGGCGTTAAATACAAATAAATTGATTAATTTTATAAATACAAATACAAAAAAAACTGATAAAATCGTCGTTATTCCTTTGGGTCATATGATTAATTATTTATCAGACAGAGAAACCTCGGGTTATTTTAATTACTTTACTCCTGATTTTCTGACTAATTATGGAGAGGATTTTGTTCTTGAAAAAATTAAGGAGTATCATCCTGACTATTTTGTATGGTCAAACTACGATTCGTCAAGTTATTATAACCTTAAATATATGTGTGTAGATTACGGTTTTAAAATTTGTGAATTTATAAATCAAAATTACAAGGAAATTCCTCTGAATCAGCACAAAGATTATATTAAAGGTGACAATTATATTATTTATAAAGTCTTTAAATTAAAAAAATCCAAATAATTTATTGTCCGGTAGGTTTAGATATCATTTCATAGGTGATACCTTTAGAATTCAGTATAAAATCGCATAATTCTCTGACTGCACCTTTCCCGCCATTTTTTGTACATATAAAGTTACATATATCCTTTACTCTATCAACTGCGTCTTTCGGGCATGAACTCAATCCTACTTCTTTTAATACACACATATCCGGCAAGTCATCTCCCATATATGCAATTTCTGATTTTTTTAAGTTGTATTTTTCTATTAATTCGTTTAATGCAAGAAGTTTGTTTTTTTGTCCCATATAGAGTTCTTGTATATCAAGAATTTTTGCTCTATGCGCAACGGTTCCATTGTCACGAGCAGTGATTATTGTTGTTATAATTCCTGCTTTTCTTAACATAACAACTCCCAGACCGTCTTTTGCATTGTATGTCTTAATTTCTTTTCCATCCTCGGTAAAGGTTAACGAGCCGTCCGTCATTACTCCGTCTACGTCAAATGCTACCATTTTAATATTTTTTGCAATTTCATTTATGTTTGTCATATTAGTCCTCTTTTTGTTCCATTATACATTAAATGTACTATAAATTTCTAAAATTATTAAAATTATTTTTTTGTTTGTCGATAAATTTCATGTAGTTAATAAGAAGTACCCCATGAAAACAATTAAGAACATTAAGCATTTTAATAATAAATTTACAATTAATTTTGAAGATTCCTCATTAAATTTAAAAACCTTTGAAGATAAAATAAACATCTATCTTGATATTACTTCTTTAAATTTAATTAAAGCCGTAAAAGTTGCTATTTTAACCTCTACATATTGTTTTTTAAACGAGTTTGAAAAAAATATTTGCTGGCTTGTTAATGATTTAGAAATCAAAAAAGCGATATCTATACTATGTTTAAAAAATACAAAGTGCCAATTTTTAGATAAAGTCAAAATGAAGGAAATAGCATAATGAACCTTTTAGAATTTTTAAAACAAGAAAAAGTATACGGAATAGTAAGAGAAGACAATATATCAAAAGCAATTGATATTGCTCAATCATATATTCAAGGCGGATTAAAAATTATTGAATTAAACTGCCCGCTCGATGTTACAAAAGAAATTTCAAGAAATTTTAATGTATTAATTTCACAAGGTGGAATAATCACGTCTTCTCAAGCGCACGATGCATTAAATGCGGGTGCACATATCATATCAAGTCCGATTTTTAATCAAAACCTTGTTCATTTTGCTTCTTGTCACAGTACATATTTCCTTCCTTCGGTTACAACACCGAATGAAGCATATAATGCTTGGAAATCAAGAAGTTTGATTGTTAAGATATATCCCGCTGCCGTTATGGGCGGAGTAAGATATGTTAAAGAACTTATTAAACCAATGCCTTTTTTAAATGTATTGCCTTGCGGTTTTGTTAAATTGAATGAAATTCAGGAATATTTAGATGTTGGTGCGGTTGCTGTCGGAGTCGGAAGAGAGTTTTATAAAATAGAAAATTCATCTGAAATGATAGATGTTATAAAAAATACAATTTCTCAGTTAAGATAATTTTAGGTCATAGCGAGCAACGAGCTCGCTTTATTTTTTATTTGTATTTGATATATGTTTTTGTTAAAATTTTTCTAAAATTAGTGACAATAAATTAAATTTGGAGGTAAATTAATGCAAGCAACAGCACAAAAACGTGTATGGCTTTTTAAAGAAGGCAATGCAAACATGAGAAATTTACTTGGCGGAAAAGGCGCAAATTTGGCAGAAATGACAAATTTGGATTTACCTGTTCCTCCCGGTCTTACAATTACTACAGAAGTTTGTATGGAATATATAAATGCAGGTAACAAAATGCCTGAAGGCTTGATGGATGAAGTTAGAGAAGCTTTAAAAACTGTAGAAAATCAAGCAGGTAAAAAATTCGGCGATACAACCAATCCTCTTTTGGTTTCAGTTCGTTCAGGTGCCAGAGTTTCTATGCCGGGTATGATGGAAACAATCTTAAATCTGGGTTTAAACGATGAAACAGTAGAAGCAATGATTAAATTAACAAATAATCCCAGATTCTGCTATGACAGTTACAGAAGATTTTTAACAATGTTCGGTTCTGTTGCTTGGGATATGGATAGACAAAAATACTTTGAATCCGAAGTTGAAAAACTTAAAGAACGCGAAGGCGTAAAAGAAGATACACAGATTTCTGCTGAAGGTTGGAAATCATTAATCCCTGTTTATAAAAAGGTAATTAAAGATGTTACCGGTCGCGAATTTCCGCAAGACCCATACGTTCAATTACAAGAAGCAATCGAAGCTGTATTCCGTTCTTGGAATATTCCTCGTGCGGTTGCATACAGAACAATGAATAAAATTGACCATAACTACGGTACTGCTGTTAACGTTCAAACAATGGTGTTCGGTAATATGGGAAATGATTGCGCAACAGGTGTTTCATTTACAAGAAACCCTGCAACTGGCGAAAATAAATTTTATGGAGAATACTTAGTTAATGCGCAAGGTGAAGACGTTGTTGCAGGTATCAGAACACCAAAACAAATTGCAGAATTAGAATCAGATATGCCTGATATTTATAAACAATACGTTAATATTGCAAAACAACTCGAACGCGGTTATCACGATGTTCAAGATATGGAATTTACGATTGAAAAAGGTAAATTGTGGATTCTGCAAACAAGAAACGGCAAAAGAACAGCGAAAGCCGCAATTAAAATTGCAGTAGATATGTTCAAAGAAGGCATAATTACAAAAGAACAAGCAATAATGCAAGTTGATCCATATGCTGTATATCAAGTATTATTGCCTTGTTTTAATCCTGATAAAGTAAAACATTCTCACAAAGTATCAAAAGGTGTTAACGCATCTCCGGGTGCTGCTGTAGGTAAAATTGTATTTGATACCGAAGAAGCGGCTCAACGCGGCGAAGCAGGCGAAAAAGTAATATTAGTCAGAATTGAAACTTGTCCTGATGATATCCATGGTATGGCTGTTTCTCAAGGTGTATTAACACTCAGAGGCGGCGCAACTTCTCACGCTGCAGTTGTTGCAAAAGGTATGGGTAAACCCTGTGTATCTGGTTGTGAAGATCTTAAAATCGATCTTGCAAACGAAACAATTACTTGTTCAGATGGTACCGTATTCCACAAAAACGACGTAATTTCTCTCGATGGCGGAACGGGTGAAGTTATGGAAGGTGCAATAGAACTCGTTGAAGCGGGAATTGACTCGGATTTTGAAACTTTCTTTAGCTGGGTAAATGAAATTAAAACTTTAAAAGTTGAAGCAAATGCTGATACTCCAAAAGATATCGAAAATGCTATAAAATTCGGCGCTGAAGGTGTTGGTTTGTGTAGGACTGAACATATGTTTATGGATCCTGACAGACTTCCTTGGGTTCAAAAAATGATTATTGCAGGTACTACGGAAGCTAGAAAAGAAGCTCTAGACAAACTTCTTCCTATGCAATATTCAGATTTCTATGCAATGTTTAAAGGAATTGGCGAACTTCCTATGACAATAAGATTGTTAGACCCGCCATTGCATGAATTTTTACCTTCAAAAATCGAACTTGTTGAAAGAGTTGCGACTAAAAAAGCTTTAAAACAAGATTGTGCTGAAGATGAAAAAATGCTTGAAATTGTAGAAAACCTTTCCGAATCAAATCCTATGATGGGACTTCGTGGCTGCAGATTAGGTTTAACTTATCCGGAAATCAACGAAATGCAAGTTAGAGCAATTTTTGAAGCTGCGTGTGACGTTAAAAAAGAAGGTATAAATGTTAAACCTTGGGTTATGATTCCTCTAATCGGACACGTAAATGAGCTTAAGACAGCTGAAACAACATTAGTAAAAGTTGCAAAAGAAGTTATGGCTGAAAAAGGTGTTCAATTAGAATATAAATTTGGTACTATGATTGAAATTCCTCGTGCAGCTTTAACAGCTAAAGAAATTGCACCGATTGCAGAATTCTTCTCATACGGTACAAATGATTTAACTCAAATGACATTTGGTTATTCAAGAGACGACGCCGAAGGAAAATTCTTAAAGAATTATGTTGAACAAAAGATTCTTCCTTACAATCCTTTTGTTACGCTTGATTTCAACGGTGTTGGACGCTTAATTGAAATGTCAATTGACGAAGGAAGAGAAGTAAATAAGAATTTAGTCGGTGGTATCTGTGGTGAACACGGCGGCGACCCGGATTCTGTTAAATATGCACATAGAATCGGTCTAAATTATGTTTCTTGTTCTCCTTATAGAGTTCCACAAGCCAGACTTGCTGCTGCTCAAGCTGTAATCGAAGGAAAATAATTCATTAATAATTTATATTTAGCACCTCTTTTGTAAGAGGTGCTTTTTATATTTCATTTTTATTTAATTTATCTGTCGTGATGCCTTTACAGCCCATTTTGATTAATTTTTCAGCTTCTTTTTTATTGTTAACCGTCCAAACTTCAAAATCATACCCGGCATTATGCAATTTATCAACACCTTTTTGTGTTACTTTAGAGTTTTTTATATCCAAAAATACTTCACTTTTGCCGTTATTCAGACTATCCAGTTCTTCTATTGCTTTATCCGAAATTTTCTTTCTGTAAAGATAGCCCAATCTTGCTTTTGGCATATATTTTTGAACGGATTTTAAATAATCGCAACTTGTGCTAATCCAGGTTACATTATCTTCCATTCCTAAATTTTTTACCGTTTCTGTTATTTTTTTTGCTTTGTCATAGTCAAAGCCGGCTTTTTCTTTTAAATCTATATATAAATTGAGATTGTTTTCTTTTGAAAATTTGAGTAAATCTTCAAGCGTTGTTATTTTTGATTTATTCAAATATTCAGGATATTTATAACTGAAATCGTATTGACTTAATTCATCTAATGTCATTTTTTTACATAACTTCGGAAAAATTAAAAAGCAACCCTTTCCTTTTCTTGCAGTACGATTTATTGATTTATCATGAAGCAATACCGCTTCTCCGTCGCTTGTCCAACGCACATCGCATTCTGCAACTTCATATCCGTTTTCAACCGCTGTTTTATATGCTTCTAAAGTATTTTCGGGTGCGTCGTCCGAATCTCCTCTATGGGCAATTATTCTTGTATAATTGTCTGATTTTTCCGAAAATATTGAAGCATCGGAATTTATTTCAGACACGTTTTTTGAATTATCTGAAATGTTATTTGATACAAAATTTGCAAAATTAAATTGCGTATTGATATCCATCGAAATTTTTCCTATAAATTAATAAAAAATATTTATAGTAAAAAATTGCTAATATAAATTATAAATTCCAAAATTGGCAAAAAAATCAGAAAAAGAGACACTCTCACTAATTTCTATGGCTCATTCTTCGCCGAGAAATTTACGTTCGCTGCATCCATCAAATCACAAAATCAAAGATTTTGGATTTGTTGTAGGATTCATAACCCTCTTCGGCAAGCCTCTCGGGTTCTCATCCCTTGTATAAATCCAAAATTGGCAAAAAAAATCGGAAAAAGAGGCACTCTCACTAATTTCTACGGCTCATTTTTCGCCGAGAAATTTACGTTCGCTGCATCCATCAAATCACAAAATCAAAGATTTTGGATTTGTTGTAGGATTCATAACCCTCTTCGGCAAGCCTCTCGGGTTCTCATCCATTGTATAAATCCAAAATTGGCAAAAAAAATCGGAAAAAGAGGGATTCGAACCCTCGAGGCAGATTACTCCACCTAACACCTTAGCAGGGTGCCGCCTTCAGCCACTCGGCCATTTTTCCTTTCAATATAATAATTTTATCAAAATCAGATTTGTTTAGCAAGAAGAATTTATTTAAAATAAAAAAGTGCAAACTGTGTTTGCACTTTTAAACCTTACCTATTTACCCTCATTTCACATAAGTAATTATTTTTTATTTGCAAATTCTTGAAACGAATTCAAATACATCTGCAACAGTTTCTTTTACAAAATCAACAGCTAATTCGGGAAGTGATACATCGTCGATTGCTTCAAATGCATATTTAATAGGATCTTGTGTTGTTTTAAATTTTCTTGTGATAGAAGCGTTATCTAATTCTTCAAGATTATTCATTATTTTAGATGCGTTTAATGATTGTTCAAAGGGATTATGTGTATCGATTTCAAATGATAAAGTTTGTTGAGCTGCCATAATGATTTCTTTCTAACTTACTACATTATAATAAAGTATTTTTATATATAAAAATTGCGTATATTGTATATATTTTATTAACAAATCTTTACAAATGGCTGAAAGTCAATAATAGCTCGATTTTATTGTTAAGAAATGTTAAGCATAATAATTTAATACATCAGAAAATTGAACATTTAATGATATTTTTCGTTATAATATATAAAGGAGCAGACTAATGGACAAATTATCTGAATTATTAACAGAAGCAAAACCTCTATACCGTGCCCGTAAACGTAACGTTGCCATTATGAAAATGATGGTTTGCGTTTTTGTTCCAATGTCTTTATTTATGTTTGCGTTCAGTGTTTGTAACATGGGAAACGATATTTATGTTTCTTTAAACAACGGAACTTTGGCACAAGAAATACTAGAGGATGATTTTGTTCTTATCGGAGTAAAATAATTGAAAAAAATCATCAAGGAAAACAGTTCTAAAATAAAAGCGCTTATCAGAAGTTTTCTTGGTGAGGCAAACGAAGATATTGAACAAGAAGTTTATTTGAGAACTTATAAAAATCTTCCAAATTACAAGGAAGAAAATAAGTTTTCAAAATGGATTTTAACGATTACTGCAAATTTGTGCCGTGACTATCTAAAAAGTGCATCTTTTAAGCATTCATCCAATAGTTTGCATGATGAAGAAGTTTTGGACAATATTAAATATTCAAAAACTCCTGAAATGGTCTATTCGCAAAAAGAAAGGCAAAAGCTGGTTTTAAAAGCCGTTTATTCACTGCCAAAAAAATATAAGGAAATTATAATTTTATTTGAATTTGAAGATTATACTTATGAAGCAATTGCAAAAAAACTTAATATTCCTGTCGGTACCGTTAAATCCAGAATTAATTCTGCAAGAAAAATTCTGTCTGAAAAACTTAGTTTTTTAATCGAGGGTTAGGTAAATGAAATCTAAATTAACAATATATTTAATAATGCTATTAATTTCCGCAAATGTTGTATTTGCTGTTCATAATTTTGATTTACCGTCAAAAGAATCCATTAAACGTGAAAGCAAAATTGATGAATATCTGGATACAAGATTACATTTTACGCGTGACCAAAAAGCATTTATTAAACAAAATCGTCAAATGTATAGAAAAGAAATGGAAGCAACAGTTAAACAAATGCAATCTGTGCATGATGAAATAAGAAATGTTTATATGACAGGCATTCCTAAATATCAGGCTGATTTTAAAACTGCAACAAAGAAAGCTCAACTTGTTATGCTAAAACAAAATATCAGACATATTAAAGAAGAACGCAGAAAAGCATTTGAATCAATACTGGATAAAGAACAAAAAGCCGAATTTGAAAAAATCAAAAAAGAATTTGCTGAAAAAAGAGCAAATATTCCTCAAAATTGATTTTAATTATTTTTTAAATATTTTTTTGATACCGCCTATAACATCAATTTTAGGTAGTTTCGATATTAATGCAGTTGCTTTATCTTTAACAACATTTAATGCTTTAGCTCTGCCTTTGTAAGCCAGAAGAATGCCCAGCGCACCTAAACCTACCATAGCTGCATTTTTTAAAACTTCATTTTTATTTTTTGATTTTGTTTCAGGTTTTTGTGTTTTTGTAAAGCTGTCATTTTTATATTTATATGCTTTTCCTGTGTTGATATAGCTTGTTAAAGAACCATTCATACCGAGTACCCTGCGTCCACAGGTATCTGCAATAGAATAATTAACTTTATCAGTATTCCCTAACATATATTAATAAAGTTTTCTTTTGTTAAAAAATTGCCCGCATGTTAAAAATTTGTTATAAATAAGTATGAACTCATTAAAGAATAATATATTTATTATTACTGTTCTTTTTATTTTGTTAGGTGTTGTTTTTTTTGGTCAAAGCTCTAATATTTTGATTGATTTTTCACGAGAAATTGCTGTTCCTTTTCAAATGCTTGACGGAAAATCTTTATTTAAAGATATATTTTTAATATATGGTTTTTGGGGATATTTTGTTAATTTTTTATTGCTTAAAATTTACCCTAATATATTGAATATGTTGATATTAAGTAATGTTTTATCACTATTGAATGTTATAATACTTTATTTTATTTTTAAAAAATATTCAACAAACACTTGCGCATTATTGTTTTCGCTCGCTTTTATATTTTGTTCGGTTTTTTCTTGCGCAACATTTTCATTTGTTATTCCCTATTCTTATTCTGTTTTATGGGCGTATTTTTCTGCATATTTACTCTTATTTTCGATTTTGTATGAAAAAAATTGTTTGATTTTTATATCGCTCAGTCTTTTATCCGTAACAAGAATCGAACTGTTTTTGCCTTTGTTTTTAATTTCCGTTGTGTATTTAATCATAAAAAAACAAAAAGTCGGCTTAAATTTTTTATTTATATTTTTATTTCCGATAATTTTTCTGGGCTACATTTTATTAAATAAAATTTCATATAGCGATATTTTATACAATTTTTCTTTTATTAAAAAAATGCTTATAGCACCATCTTTAAGTTATTTATACAAGGGGATGGGTGTATTTTTTAATTATGAATATTTTATTTATAATATTAAAAATTTGTTTTTGTATTCTTTAATATTTTTATCAACTTATTTTATTTATAAAAAAATAAATATATATTTTTCATTTGCATTATTTTTTATATTGATGCTATTTTGTGATGTTATTTTTGTATTGAATTTAGCTGTATTTATATTAATTGTTTTATTTTTAATTTCGCTTATAAAAAAGAAAGCAACTTATTTTGATTATGTTTTATTTTTATTTTCTTTGGTTCTTTCTTTAAAATCGATTTTTGCGTTGAATATTTGGAGCTATGGCAATTTTTCATTTATTCTTGTGATTTTTAATATTTATCTACTTTTAAATAAATTTATGGATAAAAGTTATTTAAATAAGCATTTTTTGATATTTTTTATTTTGTTATCATTTATGAATCTAAAAAATCTCTATTTTGATTCTAAAACCTTGTATAAAATCGAAAACAATTTTATTTATATCAAAAACAACGATTATAATTCATTTGTCAATTTGGATAAATATATAAAAAACAACCTAAAAGAGAATGAAAATCTTATTGTGCTACCAGAAGGCCAGATATTTAACATTTTAAACAAAAAAACTTGGGATTTTTATAATTCTACATTTACTCCTCTGGATTTTCAGACTTTTGGGGATGAATTTTTTATTTCTCAACTCAAAAATAACAAAACCGATTATATTGTCTTTTATCCCAGAGATACTCGCGATTACGGATATAAAAATATATGTAAGGATTATGCTGTTGATTTTTGTCGATATATCAGGGATAATTACAGAAGAATCGACGATTTGAAAGAATTTAATATAGAAATTTACAAAATAAATTATGAAAAATAAAGAAACAATTGGAATTTTACAATTTGGCTGCGCAAAAAATCTTGTGGATATGGAGCTTATGCTTGGACTTCTTGTTAAAAACGGTTACAAATATTCGCTTGATATCGAAGATGATTCAATTAATACATTCATTGTTAATACTTGTTCTTTTATATATGATGCGGAAGCAGAAAGCGTTAAGGCAATTATGGAGTTAATTGCAAGAAAAAAACGCGTCATATTAACAGGATGTCTTGTACAAAAACATAAAGAAGATTTGCCGAAACTTCTTCCTGAAATAAAAAATTATATTGGTGTATGCGAATACGATAAAATTATAGATGCTCTTGAAAACAAGGATTATATTAATATTTCGGAAACCCCTGAATATTGTTACAGAGAAGATATTAATCGTGAACAAATAACTGTCGGTTCTTCAAGTTACATAAAAATTGCGGAAGGATGCTTTTATAATTGCGGCTACTGTGTTATCCCCAAGCTTCGCGGGAGCTATAAATCGCGAAAAATAGAAAATATTGTTGAAGAAGCAAAAAATCTTGCAAATAAGGGAGTATCCGAAATTATTCTTATTGCTCAAGATACTACAAGCTACGGTTTGGATTTATATAAAAAACCCATGCTTGCTAATCTTTTAAAAGAATTAAATAAAATTGAAAATTTGGGATGGATTCGCGTAATGTATGCTTATCCGACTAACTTTGATGATGAATTAATGGACGCGATAAATTCACTTGATAAAGTTGTTAAATATGTCGATATTCCGCTTCAGCATTCCAATATTGAAGTGTTAAAGAGAATGAAACGTCCTGCGATTGATTATAGAAAATTTATTTCAAAATTAAGAAAAAAAATAAAGAATGTTTCAATCAGGACAACATTTATTACAGGTTATCCCGGAGAAACCGAAGAAGAATATCAAGATTTATATAATTTTGTTCGTGATATGAAATTCGATAGAGTAGGTGTTTTTGCATATTCTCGTGAAAAAAATACCTATGCATACGATTTAAAACCTCAAATTCGTAAAAATATCAAAATAAAAAGAAGAAACCAATTAATGAAGCTTCAAAAGCAGATTTCTCTAGAAAACAATAAAAAATATGTCGGAAAATCCGTTCCTTGTATAATAGAACAGATTGGCTCCGACGGTACGATTATTGCAAGAAGTTTTAAAGATGCACCTGAAGTGGATGGATTAGTTTATATAAAAACAAAAGAATATATTAACCCCGGCGATATTTTGGATGTTAAAATAAATAAAGTAACAAGCTATGATATGTATGGTGTGATATAATATAAATATAATTGATATTATTTTAGGAATTAAGATGAGTAAGAAATTAATAGATACAAATATACCAATATTACCTATAGGTGCTATTGCTCAGTCATTGAATGTTCATCAAAGAACACTCAGGATTTGGGATAAAGCAGGAATTTTATCTCCTTCAAGAACTGATAAAAACAGAAGATATTACAGTCTGAATGACCTTGAAAAAGCTAGAGCCATACTATTTTTAACCAGAAATTTGGCACTTAATTTGTCCGGTGTTAAGATTATTCTTGCATTAATGGAAAAAAATAATATTGGTGTTGATAATTATTTTGATTTTTTAAAAAAGCTTGCTCATGACGCCGATATATCAGAACAGATACAAGAAAACAACATCCAAAAAACCTCAAGAAAAGGCAGAAAGAAAGATGTAGAATCATAAATTATGGGTTATTCAGAATGGTTTTAACAACGTCATTTGCAACCACATAGCCCGTTGACCAGCAGTTTTGCAGATTAAAACCCCCGCAATATCCGTCAATATCTAAAATTTCTCCACAAAACCAAAGATTATTTTTAATTTTTGATTTACAGTTGTTTGTCAGTTCAGACAAATCAACACCGCCTGAATTAACAATTTCTCCTTTATTTTCTGTTCCAATAACGGTTAATTTTAATGTCGAAAGTTCTTCTAAATCTTTTTTAGAGATTTCTGACGCTTTTTTATCAAAATCTTTGATTAATGTTTTGGTAAATGATTTTGGAAGAAGCATTGAAACAATTGTTCCGATAGATTTTTTGGGATTTTCTTTGATTAGATTAAACAGTTCATTGATATTAAACAATTTCACTTTTATTTCATACGGAAATTGTTTATTTACGTTGTCGGATGAAATTTTGAATGTAAGAGGACCCGAGATTCCGTTTTTTGTGAATATAAAATCTCCGTCTAAACTTTTCACCGTTACACCTTCGGGATAAAACATATTATCGATTCTAAGGGCAACCAGAGCTTTTTTAAAGGGATGTAAAGTATGATTGAATGATTTTATAAGTTTTTCCGTATTTCTGCTTCCTGCTGAAATAATTACGTAGTTATAATTTTTGATGTCATTTTTGGATAGTATTTCTTTATTTATAATTTTGATATTTTTATATTTTGCAAGCTCCGATAACATTTTATCCCTAACTTCTTTAGAAGAATTTGAAATTGGATAGAATCTGTTATTTTCATCTTTATAGGTTTTTATTCCCAATGAATTAAAAAAATCCAAAGTATCAAAACTAAAGTGTTTTGAAAATACGGAATAGAGAAATTTTTCTCCCCTCGGATAATTGCTTGCAAATTCTTTTATATCTTCAATTCCGTTCGTTATATTGCAACGTGTTCCGCCCGTCGGAAGGATTGTATTTAAAATTTTCGATTTATCAAAAACATGGATACAAAAATTATTAAAATCTTTGTCTTTGAATTTTTTTAAAATATTTAAAGCGCAATATATTCCCGCAGGACCGCCGCCTACTATCGCTATTTTATTTTGGCAAGACTGTTCCATATAAAAAGACATCCTCCGGATTTTCCAGTTCGTCATATAATTCTGTTATCGTTTTTTTGTACAAGGGGTGAATTAAATCGGGCTTTACTTCAAGCATTGGTACCAAAACAAAAGCACGCTTGTGCATATACGGGTGAGGAATAACTAATTTATCTGCGATTGATATAATATCATCATTGAACATTAAAATATCTATATCAATAATCCTTTCGTGCCATCTTTGTTCATTGTTTCTGTTGCGGCCCATTTGATGCTCAATTGATTGTGTTGTATTTAATAGTTCAATAGGTGAAAAAACGGTATCTATTGCTATTGCAGCATTTAAAAACCAATTTTGATTTTTCACACCCCATGGTTCGGTTTCATAAAATGATGAACATTTGATTACGGAAATTTTATCTGATATAGCAAGCATACTGACTGCATGTTGTATATTTAATAATCTGTCACCGATATTTGAGCCTAAAGATAAAAATGCGCGATTCATACACTTCGTAACCTATTTTGTATATTTAACATTTTATTATTCTTTTGTTATAATATCAATAATGATAATCTAATGTAATGAGGAGACTATGAACAAAAACCAATCAACAGGAATCATTATTCTGACAGGGCTAATTTTGGTGATAATTATTGCAGTTGCTCTTAGCGGTCCTGTAACAACTACAACCGATATTTCATATACTCAGTTTCTAAATAAAGTTAAATTAGGCGCAATTGAAAGCGTGTATATTAGTCAAGATACTTTGAATGCGTATCCAAAAGAGGATAAAACTCAAAATGTTCAAAAACCTGCGACTAATCCCGTTGCAAACCCATTTGCTTTGCAAACAATGCAAACTGCTCCTAAAAAACAATATAAAGTACAAATTCCCACTAATGATTCAGAATTATACGAATTGTTAAAAAGCAATAACGTTGAAATAAACATTCAAAAACCGCAAAATGCTTCTTGGTCCAGCATGTTAGGCAGTATATTGTTGCCATTATTCTTTATTATAATGGTAATATTTATTATCAAAGGAATACAACAAACAGGTTCATCTGCTTTAAATTTTGGAAAATCAAAGGCAAAATTATTGCAGGATGATAAAATCAAAATCACATTTAAAGATGTAGCAGGTATTGACGAAGAAAGACAAGAACTCGAAGAAATAGTAGATTTCTTGAAAAATAGCGAAAAATATACTAAACTCGGCGCAAAAATTCCAAAAGGAGTTCTTTTGGTTGGCGCTCCGGGTACAGGTAAAACCTTAATGGCAAAAGCTGTTGCAGGAGAAGCCGGAGTTCCGTTTTTCTCAATTTCGGGTTCTGATTTTGTAGAAATGTTTGTTGGTGTCGGTGCCTCTCGTGTACGCGACCTTTTTGAACAGGCTAAAAAGCATCAACCTTGTATGATTTTTATTGATGAAATTGATGCCGTTGGTCGTCAACGTGGTGCCGGTCTTGGCGGGGGACATGACGAGCGTGAACAAACCTTGAACCAATTGTTAGTTGAAATGGACGGGTTTGATGAAAATACGAATATTATAGTAATAGCAGCAACAAACAGGCCTGATATTTTGGATAGCGCCCTTTTACGACCCGGAAGGTTTGACAGACAAATTTTCGTTAACGAGCCTGATGTTAAAGGCAGAGAAGAAATTTTGCAAGTCCATGCAAAGAATAAAAAATTAGCGCCCGATGTTGACCTGAAAGCCCTTGCAAAAAGAGTTCCGGGGTTCACAGGTGCGGATTTGAAGAATTTATTAAATGAAGCAGCATTGTTGGCTGCCAGAAATAATGAAGAAGCAATTTCTATGCTGGATATTGATAAATCGATTGATAGAGTAATTGCTGGTATAGAAAAGAAATCTACCGTTTTGACACAAGAGGATAAAGAAAGAACAAGTTACCACGAAGCAGGACATGCAGTTATATTAAAGATGCTTGAGGACTGTGAAGAAGTTCAAAAAGTTTCAATTATTCCGCGCGGTAGAGCTTTGGGACTCACTTGGTACACTCCAAAAGATGATTCTAAACATCAAACCAAAAGAAAACTTCTTGCGCATATTACAGATCTTCTTGGAGGCAGAGTAGCTGAAGAAATTATCTACGGTGAAAATGTTTCAACAGGTGCTTCTAATGATATGCAAAGAGCAACAAAACTCGCAAGAAACATGGTAACACAATGGGGAATGAGCGAAAAAATGGGCTCAATGACCTATGGCGAGCAACAAGAACATGTGTTTATGGGACGTGATTTTGGACATACAAAGGATTATTCAGAGCAAGTTGCTTATGAACTTGATGTTGAAATTAAGAAAATTATTGACGAAAAATATCAGCTTGCTAAGACTATATTAAATGAAAATAGAGACATTCTTGATGAATTAGCAAATGCCTTATTAGACCATGAAACTGTAGATGCTGCTGAATTTGATGAATTAATCGAAAAGGTAAAAGAAAGAAGAAATTCTTAAATTAAAAATTAATACCTTTTATACATATACGTCCAAATCTTTTCCGTATGCGGTATTAAACCCATCTTGAATTTTCTTTAAATTCTCTTGATCTACTGTAAATGTTGCATCATGTATACCATGTTTTTTAGTCGGGAGAATTGAATACTTAAAACCAATATCATCCCTAAATTCGCGAAATTCTCCTTCTGCATAGCGGGGGTCAAAGCCTGCGTATTCGGAATTATCTCCTGCATTAAATATATAATAATCCTCATATTTATCACTTCCGTCTTCTGTTATTAAACCGGAATCGACTATACTTTTTTGATTGCATTCACAATATTCATAAATACCATTAATATATCTTCTTGGTACAAATACACGACCACAAAATGTATTGCAGTTAACACTTGAAATATTCAATTTATATCCCCCTTATTAAATTATGTTGTATATGTTTAAAAATGCTAAAGATAAAAATTTGTTATTTAAGTATATATTTTTACAAATCTTAAAATTAATTAATTTTCTATTTAATCTTCGTCATCATTTATCGGTTCCAGCGTTTTAGCCGGCGGAAGAACAAGAGCATCCCTTTCGTTTGTATCTATTTTAGGTTTAATTGTGGGTGTATGTTTTTCTATATCTTCATCTTCCGTAGTTTCAACTTTTTGTTCATCTTGAATAACTTCTGTTTCTTCTTCAAACTGCGATTTTTGATGTCCGATTGTAGTTATATGAATTTTATACGTAGGAAGTTGTTCAGAGGTTTCTTCATTGCTTAATGACTTGCTGTGGAAGGATACAATGACTTCTTCGTTTGTATTTACAGAGAACATATTTGATAAAGTCATTTTTTTAATTTCGCCTTTTATGGCAGCAAGCTCATAATCTTTTAAACCTTGAGCGTATCTTGATAACATAATAAAATTAGCGTTTTTGTTTGCTTTTTCAATGTAGATATTGTATCCGTTTGTAGAATCGATGTTTATTATGTTAACACCGGGGAACATTGATGTAATATCAGTGAAATTAAGATTTTTTGTATTAAATACTTTGCCGTTGAAGGTTATTTTGGAAATTGCGAGCTTATCATAATTATATATATAGATTTGTCCTGAATTTATAAAAAGATTTGTATTATCTTGTATATTCATTTCTTGAATCGGAGAATACGCAAAATCATAGAAAAATACATTATTGTCTTCATCAGGGTAGGAAATTATATAATTACTTTTATTTAATTCCATTCCTGTTCTGTATCTGTGCCATTTTCCGTCCGTAAGACTATACACAAAAGCAAAATTAACATTTTCTGAATTTATGGATAAATTCTTTCTTAATTGTGCAAAGATATCTTTAAATGTTGAATTTTCAACATTGTCATAAAAAGTATCGTCACATATTTTGTAAGGGTAATCTTTTGTAAAATTTTCCTCAGTATACAATTTTTGTTTATCCATATAACTCATAAACAAAGGATTAAGAGCTGATTGGCGATTGTTTGCTATATGTTTTGTGAATGCTTTTTTAAATATCGGCTGCATTTCATGAGTCGTTGTAGCGTAAATATTTCTTGCAAAAATTACATTTGTTACATCGTCATACAATTCTTGTTCCAATATATTTTTTATTTGTTGATCGGTTTCAGAATTATATAGTTTTTCGTACTTTGAAATTTTATTTAGGGCATATTTCGGGTTCTTATATAAAATGCCGTTTTCTGATACAGGATAAGGGAATTTTGATTCCAGTTTTAAGAAATTATGCATGTTTGGAGTAACAAACTTTGAAAAATTCTTGTATGCAAATTTTTTGTTCGGGTAAAAATAGAGTACATTTGCATAAGGATATACTTTTACGCCTTTATTTTTAAGCAGATTGTTATAATATGTTCTGCATTTATTTAAAACTTTGCCCTCTTTGATTGATTCGCACTCAGGATGTTTTGATGAGAGTACGTTTTCGTTTGTTATATCAACTGTTTTAAGTATTTCATTTAAATATTTTGCAAAAATTTGTTCTTTCTTTTCGTTATCGTCTTTAGAATATTTCAGATATAATTTCATAAAATCTTCTGTTTCGTATAAATTTTGTGCAAAATCTTCAATTGTTTCAGGTGTTTTTAATATCGGAATTTGTGTCGGTTTTGAAATGTAATTTTTATATTTTAAATATGCTTTCGTGTTTGCTTGTTTATATGAAATTAAATATACAAGAACAGTCAAAATAATAGTCAGTGTAAACATAACCGCAAAAGCATCAAAAATATTGCTTTCATAGAGTTTTTTCTTAGAGAAGAATTCAAAATTTTGTTGATTTTTTAATTCTTGTATCTCGTTTTCATTGATATAATTTTCATAAACCTGCTGTGCAGTTGAATTTATATCAGCATTATTGTCAATTTTATGTCCGCAGCGTGAACAATATATATCAAATTCGCCATATTCAAAGCCGCAATTAGAACATTTATTAGCCATATTTTCCTTACCTGTGACCTTATCGGTTAATTATTTTAATAAATTATAACTCTATCTGTTATGATTATACCATTCAGACAAAAATAATTATATTGTAAGAAACTTTTTGTTACAACTTATAATATAAAATATTAATTATTGTTATTGGTTATGTCATCAATTAAGCTATTAATTACGGATTTATTGTAATTGAATTAGTATTCAACATTTCAAGTGTTTTTACATATTTATTAATAGCATTGACAACTGACCCGAATAAAACCGGTTCCAGTTTTGTAGTTTGTTTATCAAAAATGTGTTTATAATCACCATCTAATTCCGTATATTCGGATATTTGGTAGTGATTTATTCTGGCTGATAGTCGAAGATTATTTGATGATTGTATTGTGACAATAATTTTTGAGCCGTTATTTGCTGTTACTAATGCATTATAGAAAAAATATCTGTCGTTTTTTGTAATGCTATCAACATCCACATAACTGCAAATTTTACCGTTTAAATATACAGGCTGCCAATTTATTGCATTTGTGGTCGTAGTATTTATTAAAATTATTGTTAACAGTATAAATAATCTTTTCACAATCTTAACTCCATATATATAATTCCCATTTTAATTTAAATTTATTGCAAATAGAACAATATTAAGTTATAATTCATCTGACTTGAGGAGATATATGGATAAATTTTATTATTTATTGCCTTTAACATTTTTATTTGGTGTTTTTATAGGCTCTGTTTTTACATACTTTATTTTAAACAGAAGAAAAAGTACTTTTCTTGAAGCATTTCTTATAGATTTTAAAAATTCTATAGATGATTTTAAGCAGCAAAACCAAATAAATTCCTCAGAAATAAAATCTGCACTCGAAAATACGTCGAAATTAGCAAAAATTTTAACAACTAATCAAAATTTAAAAGGAAGATTCGGAGAAGAATGCCTTGAAAATATTATAAAAACTTGTCTTCCTAACAATAATGTCGATTATTTTAAACAATATATAACAAAAAATTCCGACAATAAACAAATCAAGCCTGATTTTTTAATCAATTTGCCGAATAATAAATCTGTATTGATAGATTGTAAATTGAATTTGGATAAATATATCGAGTACAACAAAAACATAAATTCCGATATGGAATCACTTAAAAAGAAAGAATTAATCACAGACATAAATTCAACAATAAATAATTTGTCCAATAAAAAATATGAAACTGCCGTTAATCTTGATACTGTCGATTTTGTATTTATGTATATTCCCTTAGAACCATTAGTATCTTTGATTTATACAGATTCTGATTTTGTATCGACAATTAAAAACGCCTATGATAAAAATATAATTATTGTCGGAAATTCAGGAATAATAACATCAATCCGTTTGATTAAAGATATTTGGGCAAATCAAGTTCAAAACAAAAATGTCGATAATATAATCAATTTGTCGCAGCAAATCTATGATATAATTGCTCTTCATTCAAGAAATCTTTCTGAAATTAAAAAACAGGTTTCGGAATTTTCAAATAAATTTGATAAAGAATTTAACAAATTTATATCAGATAGTAAAATCTTTGAACTGTCAGAAAAATTAAAGGATTATGGTATTGAACCCCTGAAAAGAAAATCGGGTAAAAAACTTCAAGACACCGAGATTGAGAAAGAATTTTTAAAATAAATTTATCTGACCTTATTTTCCGTACCATTAATCAGTCTTTTAATGTTTTCTCTGTGAAGATAGATTATGTACAATGCAGCGATTATGCAATATGCGATGTAACAGATGGGACTTTTAAAATAATACATTAAAACGGGTGAAAGTGATAATGCGATTATTGAACCCAGTGAAACGTATTTTGAAATATATGTTATTACACCCCAAATAACCGCTATAGATAAGCCTGCAAATATATTTAAAGCTAAAATTGTGCCCACACCTGATGCAACTGATTTTCCGCCCTTGAATTGTAAAAATACGGGTTTAGAATGTCCTACTATAACAAAGATAGATGCAATTACGGCAAACAGTCCGATTGAATCATAATCCAAGGTTAAATACTTAGCAATCAAAACAGGTGTTGCACCTTTAAGAGCGTCTAAAAGCATAACGATAAAGAACCATTTTTTGCCCAAAACTCTTTTTACGTTTGTGGCACCGGTAGAACCTGAACCAATGTTTCTTATATCTTGACCTGTTTTTGCTTTTACGATTATATATCCTGTCGGGATAGAACCGATTAAATATGCGGCAAGTGCGGTAAATAATGAAATTAACGTTATTTTTAAAATAAAAATTGATGTCATAAACCTCTATTTTTCTCCCTTTGGTCTGTATGATATAACGATTGGCGTTCCTTTAAAACCAAAATTTTCTCTGAACTTTTTGTTGATGTATCTTTTATAATTATCCTGAACCAGGTCTTTATTATTAATAAATATAACAAATGTCGGCGGATTTGCTTTAGCTTGAGTTGTATAGTATATTTTAAGGCTTTTGCCTTTAATTGATGTCGGAGGATTAAGACAATATGCTTCATTTACAATTTTATTTAATAATCCTGTTGAAATCCTTTTTCCTCTTTGTTCTTGAACATCAATTGCTTTTTTAAATATATTATCAAGTCTTTGGCCTGTTTTTGCTGAGATATAAATTTTTTCCGCATAATTTAAAAACGGAGCCTGTGATTCGATTTCTTTTTCAAATATATGTGTTTGGACATTTTTAATTAAATCCCATTTGTTAAAAGCTAAAATCAAGCCGCAACCTGCTTCTTCTGCTATTGATGCAATTTTTTTATCCTGATCCGACAAACCTTCCGTGGAATCTATTACAAGCAAAGCAACATCACATTCTCTGATTGCTCTAATTGCTCTATCTACGGCAAACATTTCAACACCGTAATCGACTTTTGATTTTTTTCTTATTCCTGCAGTATCGATAAGTCTGAATACTTTATCTTCAAATATAATTTCTTCATCAATAGAATCTCGTGTAGTACCGGAAACATCGCTTACTATTGCTCTTTGTTTTTTTAATAAGTTATTTAAAATTGAACTTTTACCGGCATTTGGTTTTCCGACAATAGCGATTTTGATTGCGTTATCTTCTTCGTTAGATTCGGATACATCTTGGATTTTTATGTCTGATGTTATTTCATCCAATAAATCACCTACACCGCCATCACCATGGAGCGCGGATAATAAATACATATTATCAAAACCCAGTTCCCAAAATTCTGCCGTATTATCTTTTTGATGAATAGAATCGACTTTATTTACAACAAGAAGAACTCTCTTTTTAATCTGTCTTAATTTATTCGCAATATCGTAATCATATGGATTTAATCCTGATTTTGCATCAGTTAAAAATAAAATTAAATCAGCTTCATTTATTGCAATATCAACTTGAGCATTGATATTATCCGTAAATTCATCATTATTGCCCTCAACAATACCTCCCGTGTCAATGAGGATAAATTTTTTACCTTGCCATTCCGCATCAATATAGATTCTATCTCTTGTGATATTGGGTTTATCATCAACTATAGAAAGTCTTTTTCCTGCTATTCTGTTTACGAGAGTGGATTTTCCGACATTAGGTCTTCCGACTACTGCAATAACTTTTTCCTTCATAAAAAAATTATAATATAAAAAAATTAATTTGTGATTTTTTCTAACGTTTCTATTACTTGTTTTTTAAGGTTATTGATAGTGGAATTATTTTCTATTATAAAATCTGCTTTTGATTTGTTATCAGAATTTTGAATATCCATTCTGTTTTTTGCCTCTTCATCAGATAAATTGTTTCTTTTTTTAAGTCTTAAAAATCTGGTTTCATATGAAGAATCAACAAAAATGATTTTATCAAATAAATAATCAAAACCCGCTTCATATATCAATGCGCCGGAAATAAATACAATTTCATCGAATTTTAAATTTGAAATAAATTTTTTTAATTCCGGATAAATAATGTTTTCAAGAAGTTTTAGCTTATTTTTGTCAGAAAAAACAATTTTTGCAATTTCAGATCTATCTAAAGTTTTAAATTCGTTTATTATTTGTTTTTTAATATTTTCTTCGTTGTACAGTTTGTGGGTTATTATATCCAAATCATAGACAATATAGCCCATATCGGATAATATTTTTTCAACTTCCGACTTTCCTGATGCAATATTACCTGTAAGACCGATTTTTAGCATAGCTTTATTTTAACAATAAAATATTGTATAATTCAATTGTAAAAAAATAAAAAGGAGTTAGTTAAATGCAAAAAACATCAAATCCCATGATTAATAGGGATTTTGCTTTCGATGAGGATATGACATCAATTGAACCGATGACAAAATCAGGAGTAGTTAATAAAACATCTCTGCTTTTGCTTATAACCGTGCTTTCTGCGTACGGCGTATGGGATTTATTGGCAAGAGGATTCAGCGATAAAGCATATTTGCTTATGATAGTCGGTTTTGTTGCAGGCTTTATTTTATGCATATTTACGGTTATTAATCCTAAGTATTCGCCTATAACTTCGCCTGTTTATGCTATTTGTGAAGGATTGGCAGTTGGTGCAATATCGTTTTCTTATGGTTCTATGTTTGATGGCATTGTTCAAAACGCAGTCGGTATTACATTTGTAACACTTTTTGCAATGTTATTTTTATATAAAACCGGTTTAATTGTAGCAACAGAGAAATTTAAAAGAGTTGTTTTTACTGCAACACTAGGCATAGCTGTTTTTTACTTGATTTCTATTGTATTATCTTTATTTGGTCATCCTTTAATGATATTTAACGGTGGTTTAATGGGAATAGGCATATCTTTGTTTATATGCGTTATTGCAGCTTTAAATTTCATCACGGACTTTGATTCAATTGATAATTTTGCAAGTTACGG
The DNA here is from genome assembly GCA_946622415.1 of uncultured bacterium. Classification (GTDB taxonomy): domain Bacteria; phylum Cyanobacteriota; class Vampirovibrionia; order Gastranaerophilales; family Gastranaerophilaceae; genus RUG14156. The sequence continues at coordinate 130,120 of CAMOPX010000002.1, read as the reverse complement.
TGCGCCAAAATATTTTGAATGGTATTTCGGTTTTTCATTACTTGTAACTTTGATTTGGTTATATTTAGAAGTTTTAAGACTACTTGCACAATTGAATAGCAGGAAATAATTATATAAGTTAAACATAAAAATGACGGTTTAAGAACCGTCATTTTTATTTATATTTTTATTTTATTTTTCATCTGATTGAGCAAGTTTTTCAAGTTTTAATTTTTGGTCGTATTCAATTAACATTGTGATTAATTTATCCAGATTTCCTTCAATAACTTCTCTTACATCCAAATTTTGACCGATTCTGTGGTCAGTTAATCTGCCTTGCGGGAAGTTATATGTTCTGATTCTTTCTGACCTGTCGCCGGTACCGACTTGCGAACGTCTTAAATCGGTCACTTCTTGCATTTGCTTTTGAACTTCCATATCATACAATTTTGCTTTTAAGATTTGCAAAGCTCTTTCTTTGTTTTGAAGTTGCGAACGTTCTTCTGTGCAGAATATCATAATACCTGTCGGCTTGTGAAATACTCTTGCTGCGGTTTCAACTTTGTTAACGTTTTGTCCGCCTGCACCGCCTGAACGAGCAGTGGTTATTTCTATATCGTTCATATTTAATTCAATTTCGACATCGTCAACTTCAGGCATAACGGCAACCGTTGCTGTGGATGTATGGACTCTGCCCTGCGATTCTGTTTGTGGTACTCTTTGTACTCTGTGTACGCCTGATTCATATTTTAATTGTGAATACACGGCATCACCTTTGATAGAAATTACAACTTCAGATACACCGCCTGCTTCACATTCGTTTATTGATAAAATTTTTGTTTCCCAACCTTTTGTTTGAGCATATCTGAGATACATTCTCATCAAATCGCCGGCAAAAATATTTGCTTCGTCACCGCCGGCAGAACCTCTGATTTCAAGCATGATATCCTTATCATCCATAGGGTCACGAGGTAAAAGCAGTACCTTTAATCTTTGCTCATATTGTTCGATTTTTGCTTCGTTATCCGTAATTTCGCCATTTAAAAATTCGCGCATTGAAGAATCTTTTTCGGAATGCAGCATTTGACGAGCTTCGTCAATGGCTTCTTTTGCTGATTTATATTTGTAATAAATATCAACCGTTTCTTCCATGGTTTTGCGTTGTTTGGATAAATCACGGAATTTTTCATAGTCTTGAATTACTTCGGGCTTTTGAATAATTTGTCCGAGTTCTTGGTAACGTTTTTCAATACGTTCTACTTTTTCAAACATTGAATTATCCATTTTTAGTTTTCATCCTTCCGCAAGATTTATCTTCGTCACAGTAGCCTAAACGTTCGCATTTCGGAACAAGATGTTCTTTTAACCAAGGCTCACGTTCCACAACAAGTTCACACATTTTTTTGGTCAACTGTCTGATTTCCAATTGTGCTCTTGTACATAATCTTAAATTAGCAAGATGAATTAATTCTCTCAAATTTAAACTTGCGACAAGTGAACTTGCTGCAGCATTTGGGAGAATAGCTCTTGCATCTTCCGCTTTAATATCGTTTTGTACAAAATATTCATATAGCGAGGCAACGTTATTCATATGTTCGGTAAACTTTTTTAATAATTCTGTATTATTCTTTATTGACGCAGGAATAATATAGTCAAAATCCCCTTTTTCTTTGACATATCTTTGTGATTTTTGAGAGAAACTCATGTGCCTGTGGCGCACAAGCTGGTGCGTTGCGGCACGAGAAATATTGTTTATTGCAAAAGACAATTGAATATGTTCAATAGTCGAATAATGCCCCGAAGAAATAACGCGTCTGATTAAATTAAGTTTCTTTTCGTTATCGTCTGTTATTTTATTAAATATTTCAACCGCACCGTCGGCACTATAACAAGTTCTGCAAGCTGTATATATTACATCAAGCAGATTGTCGGGAATTGAAATTAATTCAACTTCTAGTTCTTTTTCCAATTCAAATTCTCCCAAATAAATTTTAGGCTGGTAGATTATACCAGCCTAAAACTGTAAAACTATTTCTTTTCGTAACGTTTTTTGAATCTTTCAACTCTACCTTCGGAGTCAAGAATCTTTTGATTACCTGTATAAAATGGGTGGCAAGCGTTGCAAATTTCAACCGTAATGTTTTCTTCAACAGAACCGGTTTCAATTTCGTTACCGCAAACACATTTTATTGTAGTTTTTTTGTAATCGGGATGAATATCTTTTTTCATTGTTTTTTCCTTTTAGTGATGATATCTTAATTATATTTTATTTGTTGAAAAAAAAATTTCAAGTGTGATTAAAAAATAGTTTATATATTTTAATCAGTTTTTATTTAAGTTTGTCTGATATTTTTTTATTGTATAATTTTTATATGAAAAAACTTGAACACATAAGAAATTTTAGTATCATTGCGCATATTGACCATGGTAAATCAACACTTGCAGATAGATTGCTCGAAGCAACAAATACAATATCAAAACGTGATATGCAGGATCAGCTGCTAGACACAATGGATATTGAACGCGAACGCGGTATTACAATAAAACTGAATGCTGCTAAAATGAACTACAAAGCACATGACGGTAAAGAATATATTTTAAACCTTATTGATACTCCCGGTCACGTTGATTTTTCTTATGAAGTTTCTCGTTCTCTGGCTGCTTGTGAAGGTGCATTGTTGATAGTCGATGCTACGCAGGGTGTAGAAGCTCAAACTCTTGCCAATGTTTATCTTGCTATGGAACAGAATTTAGAAATAATACCTGTTATTAATAAAATTGATTTGCCTTCGGCAGATGTTGAAAAAGTAAGACAAGAAATCGAAGATGTTTTAGGAATAGATGCATCAATCGCAATCCCTGTGAGTGCAAAAACAGGCGAAGGTATAGATAAAGTATTAGAAGCAATTATTGAATATATTCCGGCGCCCCTCGATACATCGGATAAACCTTTAAGAGCTTTGGTATTTGACTCTGCTTATGATGCGTATTTGGGTACTATATGCTTTTTCAAAGTTGTAGATGGTTCCATTAAACTTGGCGATAAAATTAAATTCATGGCGACAGGAAGGGAATTTGAAGTTATTGAACTTGGTTTCTTAAATCCGAACAGAAATCAGGTTCCCGAATTGAAAACCGGTGAAGTAGGATATTTTGCAGGTTCAATTAAAGAAATAACAAGATTTGTCGGAGATACAATTACCCACGTTGAAAATCCCGCACATGAACCTTTAGAAGGATATAAAGAAGCAAAACCGATGGTATTTTCAGGATTATATCCAGTTAATAACGAAGATTATCAGGAATTAAAAGAATCTTTAGAAAAATTAAAACTTTCTGATAGCTCCATAACATATGTACCCGAAACATCAAATGCGTTAGGTTTTGGATTCAGATGCGGTTTTTTGGGTATGCTCCATATGGAAATTGCTCAAGAAAGACTCGAAAGAGAATATAATTTATCTTTGATTACAACAGCACCGTCTGTTATATATAGAGTCTATAAAACAGATGGCTCTATGGTTGAAATTGACAATCCCGCAGAGCTTCCACAGGCGCAATATAGAGAATATATTGAAGAACCTTATGTCAAAGTTAATATATTCACACCTAACGATTTTGTCGGAACGTTAATGGAATTATGTCAAGACAAACGCGGTATTTTTGTTAATATGCAATATATTGACGATATAAGAGTTAATCTTGAATACCAAATACCCCTATCTGAAGTTATAACCGACTTTTATGATCAGTTAAAATCGCGCTCAAAGGGTTATGCTTCTATGGACTATGAATTTTCGGATTATAAAAAATCAGAGCTTGTTAAAATGGATATACTTTTAGCGGGAGAAGTAGTTGATGCATTGTCTGTAATTTGTCATAAAGATAGTGCATATAATATCGGACAAAAGCTAACAAACAAATTAAAAGAAATTATCCCGAGGCAACTCTTTGAAGTTGCAATACAAGCCGCTATCGGCGGAAGAATTATTGCAAGAACAAATATTAAAGCACTGAGAAAATCCGTTCTTGATAAATGTTATGGCGGTGACATTTCAAGAAAAAGAAAACTTTTAGAAAAACAAAAACGCGGCAAAAAACGTATGAAATCCGTTGGGCGTGTCGAAATTCCGCAAGAAGCATTTATGGCGGTTTTGTCCTTGAATGAAGAATAATTTATATTCTCATTAACGCAAAAAATATTCCGCAAACGGTAGCAGAAGCTATTGAATATTTTTTATGGTCAATATTTTGCAAATATTGATGAATTTCATCAACAGGAACTAAAAATCTTTCAACAATTATTCCTCCGTCTGTCACAGGCTGATTAACAGTTTTATAATCGTCCGAAATTGATGTGACATAAGTTAGGGTTTCTGAACTCAATCCTGCTGAAGTAGAGGAATTGTATAGTTCTATAAAAATTTTATCGGCTTTAATTCCTGCTTCTTCAAGTAACTCCTTTTTAGCGCATTCTAACAGCGTTTCGTCCGTAATTTCATCCCCTATTAATCCTGCGGGAGATTCAATGCAAAATTCCGCTTTGGCTTCCGAATATATTGGCGGACGTCTGGTTTTTAACAGAAGAAAATTATATTTATTGTCTTTTTTAACAATTGTTGTAATGCATACTGCACTGTCATGTGATTTTGAGTCATTAGTTCTTCTAACATAGTGCCAATCGCTTCCTGTCGGCGATTTTCCGCATTTAAATTCCAAATATTTTGTTTTATTAATTATCATAACTTCCTTATTATAATCTTATCTTTAAACAGTGTGAAGTCGATATCCTCAATTGATTCATTATTTATATTTCCGTAAATTCCAAATAATTTATCACAATCTACTATTTTTTTAGCATCATTAGTAGAATATGAACAGTTTGATAAAACAATACCATCAGAATCAACAATTTTTGCAATATCACATCTTTCATCAATTATTAATACAACGTTAAAAATCGAACACAATTGTCTTGCTTGTTTAGCAATATTTAAAAATTTATCTGATGTGGCATTTTGACCGTTTAGAATCAACATGTCACAATTATTGTTTATTATGGCTGCAATTTTATCCGTTTGTTGATTGATTGATTCATCTTTATCAATATAATAATATTTTATATTTTTTACTTTTGATAAAATAACATGCTTTATATTCAGATTGCCGTGCATAAAATATTACCGCTTTAACTATATATATCTGATTATAGCTAAATACTATCAATTTTAATAGTCTTAATTTATGGATAAGAGTAAATTTGATATAATAAATTCCGCAATAAAAGGCGACGAAGATTCTATAAACAAACTGATTAAATCCGAACAAACAAATATTTATTCAATGTTATTGTATTTGAAAAAAGATTCTGAAGATATTAACGATATTGCTCAAAATATCTTAATTAAACTATATTCTAATATTACAAAATTAAAAAATCCTTTATCGTATAAAACATGGTTAAATCATATAATTCTTAATACTTACTATGACTATTTAAGAAAAATAAAATCCAAAAAAGAATATAACAGATTTTCAGTGAGAAACGAAGATGATAAGAACATTTTCGACATAGCGGATACAAAACAAGACCTTGAAGATAAAATATTAATGAATGAAATGGATAGAGTAATAAAATATTCAATAAACAATTTACCGATGCATTATAAAATGCCTCTAACATTAAGAGAAATACAAGGTTTAAGTTATAAAGATATATCCGATATAACAAAAACATCAATAGGCACAGTAAAATCAAGAATCGCAAGAGCAAGAGATATTGTACAAATCGAAATAGAAAAATATCAAAAAAGTTAAAAATATGCTAGATAATCTAAATGAAACAATTTCGGAAAAATACGACAACGAAATCAATCCTTACAAATTGATAACGCTTGAATCAATCATGCTGAATTGCAAAGTGTTGAATAATTATAGAAATAATTTGGTAAACAAATACACTACGATTACACTATCGGTTCAAAAAACTAAAAATAAAATTGAATCTGCGCTAAATTAATCTTCTAAACTTATCCCGCTTGCTTTTAGGGCTTCGAGGAAATTTTGAGCAGTTTGTCTTTGAACTTTTGTCGGAATAACTCTTATAAGTTCAATTGTTTTTGAAATAACGGGGTCTTTATCATACCAGCGATTACCGCCATTTAAGGGTTTTGTTTGTTCATAGAACATATCAAGTGTCTCTTTAGATACTTTTGATTCTATGCTTTCCAGGAATACCTCAGCTTGTTCTCTTAATTCTGCTTGATAATCTTTTAAAATATTTATTAATTTTAATAATTCAGGGTCAAAATCGTACCATCTTTTAAACTCTTGTGCCATAATCTTCTCCGATTTTTTCAAGGGTATTTGATTCTGTATCGACACGAATAGCATCAATACCTAATCCGCGTAATTTATCAACAAAATTTTCGTAGCCTCTGTCTATATGGTGAAGTGCCGAAATTTCTGTTTCTCCAACTGCATTAACAGCAGCAGTCACAAGCGCAGCTCCTGCACGAAGGTCGGTTGCTTGTACTTGTGTGCCGACAAGTTGTTCGATACCTTTAATTATTGCGTGTTTTTTATTAACAATAATGTTTGCACCCATTTTCCAGAGTTCCTGAACATGCATGAACCTGTTTTCATAAAGGCTCTCTGTAACAACAGAAATACCGTCTGCGCAGCATAATAAAGCCATAGCTAATGCCTGCAAATCCGTAGGGAAACCGGGGTAAGGTTGTGTAATAAAATTCATGGATTTTAAGCGTTTGTCATTAGATACAAACATCGTATTGGGGTCAATAAGCTTGATATTAGCACCCATTTCGAGTAATTTACCTGTGAATAAAGTTAAATGATTAGGGAAAATATTTTTTATAACCGCACTTCCTCTTGATGAAGCAATTATGCTCATATATGTTCCCGCTTCGATTCTATCAGGTATGGTTGTGTGTTCGCAACCTCTTAATTCAGATTGTTTAACGCCTTTTATTACAATTTCGCTGGTTCCGGCACCTGTTATATCTGCCCCCATTGATTTAAGAAAATTTGCCAGATCGACAATTTCGGGTTCTTGCGCTGCATTTTGTATAATTGTAACGCCATCTGCCGTAACAGATGCCATCATAACATTTTCTGTAGCACCGACAGATGGTATATCAAAACAAACCATATTACCTCTCAAATGATTTGTTTTAGCGATAACATACCCGTCTTGAATTTTACATTCACAGCCTAAAGATTCTAATCCCTTAACGTGAAAATTAACACGTCTTTCGCCAATCTTGCAGCCGCCCGGCATAGCAACTTTTGCCATGTTTAATCTTCCGACTAAAGCACCTAATACGCAAAAACTGGCTCTCATTTTAGAAACGAATTCTTTGCTTGTTTCGTAATTTGTAATGTTTCTGGCGTCAATTGTAATCTTTTTTTCAGATTTATAATAATCTGTTTTAGCACCCAATTCCGATAGGACTTCATTCATTATTTCTACATCGGATAAATCGGGGACATTATAAATTGTGCAAACATCAGAACATAAAAGAGATGCCGCCATGAGTTTCAGCACTGAATTTTTAGCACCGCTTATTGAAACTTCACCGCTCGCAGGGGTCTGACCTTTTATTATTAGCTTTTCTGTCAAATTCATATTCCTTTATGTTACAATTTTAGCACAAGCAATTATATTATAATGCATGATTTATAAAAATAAAATTTTTTAAACGATACTTAATACTTATGGGTTATGCTTTTTTATCGTCATTATCTTTTTTGTCTATAACTTCTGCATTTATTACTTTTGCATCAACGACGTTTTCATCCGCTAATTTATTATTATTTTCGTTTTTTTCTTCTATTTCAAGCCTTTTGTTTATAATAACCGTTTGAATTATTTGGAAGATGTTACTTGTAACAAGATAAAGCAGGGCACCTGCAGGGATTGGAATAAATACAAAAGTCAGAATAATCATCACAGGCATTATTGTGCCCATTGATTTTTGTATTGCAGCCTGCTGCGGGTCTTGGTTTTTGGATTTTGTTGTTGCCATCATAACTTTTTGAGAAATCCAAATAGTAATACCAAACAAGGCAACAAGTAATATTACATCAAAGTGAACACTGTCTTTAGCGGGAATTGTCGGTACAGAAGCGGTTAAAATATCTCCGTTACGATTGAATGTAATGTTTTCTGTTTCTTTTGTCATTATATTCATAACTGACATTTCAGCTTTTTGGACTTTGTTTAATTGTTCAAATTTGAGATTTAAATTATCAAGTGAAATTTTAAGATCAACAGGTTCATTTTGTGTGATTTCACCTTGAATAACTATTGCTTTTTGAGGTTTTTCGATTTTAACGTTATCTAATACGGTATTATCTAAATAAACCTTAGCTGATTTTCCGGATTGGAATTGTGCATTTTTAGAGAGTGAAAATTTTCCATCCAGAGAAACGCCCGCATTGGATTTTATTGTTGAATCAAGCCTGTTTATAAAAAGGAAATGAGTATTTCCTGCCATATTTATAAATTGAGGACTCATAAGTGCACTATATAACATGATAAATACAGGGATTTGTATCAGCATAGGAAGACATCCTGCGGTCGGATTAAAATTGTGCTCTTTATAAAATTCCATCATTTTTTGTTGCATTAATTGTGGATTATTTTTGTATTTTTCTTGTATCATCTTCATTTTAGGTGAAAGATTTTGCATATTTTTCATTGAACGTTGTTGTGAAACATTTAAAGGCCACAATAACATTCTGATTACTATGGTGAAAAATATAATTGCGATACCATATGAACCGAATATTTTTGCGAATTTATTTAAAATTTCTATTGTTAATGTAACAAAATCCATTATAATCTCCTCAAATAGTCAAATTTCAATAATATAAATTTTACTATAAACATGATAAAATTATCCATATGGAAAATAATTTTGATACAATTGTTGCAATAATAACCCCAATTGCCCATGGTGCAGTAGGAATTATCAGGATATCGGGCGATAAGGCTTATGATATAGCACAGAGAATATTTTCAAGACCAATTAAACCTAAAATGATTAATTATGGTCATATTGTTTCAGATAATCAAAAAATAGACGAAGTGATATTATTACCGTTTAAATCACCCCATAGCTATACAGGGGAAGATGTAATTGAAATTCAATGCCATGGCTCTTATGTTATATTGGATGAAATACTGAATATAATTATTTCAAAAGGTGCCAGAATTGCTCAAAAGGGAGAATTTACAAAAAGAGCATTCTTAAACCATAGAATAGATTTATCACAGGCAGAGGCGGTATTAGATATTATTGAATCAAAGAGCCAAAAATCCGCACATAATGCGCTGAATAACTTAGGCGGCTATTTAAAACAAAAAATTAATATTATAAAATCCGATATAACGGAACTTTATTCAAAAATTATTGCATCCGTTGATTTTCCTGAAGATGTTCAAGAAGTTGATAATGAAACAGTCGTTACGATATGTAATGATAATATATCTAAAATTGATGACATAATAAACAATTCAAAATCCCATGATTTTATCAGAGACGGAATTTCAGCCTGTCTTATAGGCAAGCCCAATGTCGGCAAAAGCTCATTATTTAACGCATTATTAAACTATAACAGGGCAATTGTAACGGATATTGCAGGAACAACCAGAGATACAATTAAAGAAACTCTTAATATAGACGGTTATTTAATCAATTTTATAGATACTGCAGGAATCAGAAATGAAAATATTTCTGATAAAGTTGAACAAATCGGTATCCAAAATTCTATTTCAACAATTGAAGATTCAGATATTGTTCTTTTTCTTTTTGAAAAAAATCTTTCTGAAATTGATAAAAATTTATTGGAAAAAGCAAAAAATAAAAAAATTATTTTCACAAAAACAAAATCCGATATTTATCCATACGTTTCGACTGATAATGATAATATAACAAATATAATTTCTGTAAGCTCGGTTACAAATGGAGGAATAAATGACCTTAAATGTGCCATATTAAAAATTATTAAAGAATTTATTCCTAACGACACCAATTATACAACTAATATGCGTCAGATTTCTTGTTTAAAAGCTGCCAAAAACTACTTGCAAAATGTTGTTGAAGCGGTAAATTTAGGTGATTTTTGCGATTTATATTCAAATGATTTAAAATCTGCAATAATGTCGCTTGGTGAAATATCAGGAGAAGTTTTAACGGATACAATTTTAGATGATATTTTCAGCAATTTCTGTATTGGAAAATAATTTATTAAGAATTAATTTTAGCAATATATTTTGCGACAGCTTCGCCCATTTGCATGCAGCTTTTTTGCACTCTCAAGGCACTATGTGCTTCAAAATCCGCACCTACTATTTTACCTATAACAAAAAGATTTTCTCTATCAATACTCATCAATGATTCAATAGGTAATTCGTAATTTACGGTTTTTTGAAGAACTGATGAATTTTTGTTTTTTGAATGTATATCAATTGAATAGTTGGATTTTAGTACGATATTATCAAATTTCTTACCTGAAATTAAATCGTCTTTTGTGTATATATATTTTGTTTTAACACGTCTTGATTCTCTTATGCCGGTTTGTGACGCAATATTTGTAAGCTCTGCATTTTCAAAGCCTTTAAAATAATTTTTGACAAAATTCAACAGTCTCCAAATGGCTTTTCTTGCGTTAATCAACTCTTCACTATATTTATACGGGTTATTTTTATAAGTGTCGATTCTGGGACAATTAAATGCAACTTGATTAGAACTTCCTGCAACAGAAAATATCTGAAAATAGCTTCTGTCAGAATCCGTTAATACGCCATCTTTAACAGCCTGTTTTAAAATTTCATCTAAAGCCCATTTTTTATTGGTATCCCAAGTTGATGCAGTTGTAAAATTGATTAAACCTTTAGTATCTATATCGTCACGATAGATATTGGTAATATCTTCATCGTTATCAATTTTTTTAATAAACTTGGCAAATGTTTTTACATCGACATTTGATAAAATAAAGCGTAAAGAACTTTGCTGATTTTGAATGGTATCGTCAATAAACTTGCAACCGGCAAGAGATGATAAAATTCCCGAGCCTGTTGCATCTACAAAATATGTCGAAACAACAGGTATTGATAGTATGTCATTTTTTAAAATTATGGTTTTAATTTTGTTATATTCTATTTCGACATCCGTAACCTCTGTTTCAAACAAAATATCTAAATTCTTTTTAATATTATCTTTTGTTAATAAATCATCTAAAACTATTTTTAAAACTTCAGGATTAAACCACCCATCGTTTTTTGTGTTTTTAAATTTGTATGTGATTTGGGCATCATATTTTTTTGCGCATTCAACAAGTTCAAAATAAAAATCAGTATTTATATCTTCAACAGCCGATTTCATGACAGGAACTACGAGTCCGCCTGACATCAAGCCGCCCAGAAAATTATTTTTTTCAACAAGCAGAGTTTTAATACCTGATTTTGCTGCATTATAGGCTGCAGCACAGCCGGAAGTTCCCCCGCCAACAATAACTAAATCGTAATTTATATTATTCATGGTTAAATTATACATTAATAAATTACGAAGGTAAAATTCTAAACAAATTATTAAAATCTGCTATTGAATACAAATTCATATATATGGGTGATACAATACTGTATTAAAATATATCGACTGGTTATGATAATGTATATTATGTAATTTTTAATTATATTTAGTTATAGGTAAAATTATATTCAATAAAATAATTATACAATAATAATTCAAGTTTTAATCGTTGATATAATTATCTGCTTGAAAATTTATATTAATAATGAATATTTTAAATTGAACTGTTATTCTATTCAAAAATCAAGGAGAAATATTTATGCAAAATTCAATATTAAAAAATAAAGATTACGACACCCAGCAAAAAATTCGATTAATGATTGTGGACGACCACAAACTTTTTCGCTGCGGGATAAAATCCATGTTTGAAAATTCAAAAAATATTTATGTAATCGCCGAAGCATCGAGTGGTAAAGAAGGAATAAATAAAATAATTGCTCAAAATCCGGATGTTGTATTGTTAGATTTAGAGCTCGGCGATATAAGCGGACTCGATTTAATTGAAAAAGTCAAAGCACAAAAACCTGATATTAAATTTGTTATTTTAACTTCCCACATAAATGAACACGTTATAAATAAAGCCATGAAAATGGGAATTTACGGATATGTTTTAAAAGATATTAATTCCGAATTTTTGGATATAATTGTAAAATCAGCATCAAGTGGCGCAATGTGGATTGATAAAAAAGTTGTTCAAATCTTAAGAGAATTGAATCCGAATGTTATTCCAAATACTCAACTTAATAGATCTACTTTTAAATCTACTCATGCTAACCTCACAAGCAGAGAATATGAAGTATTAAAACTCGTTGTTGATGGAAAATCAAATCAGCAAATTGCAAATGAATTAAATATCTCTGAACATACTTCAAAAGCCCACGTTTGCTCTATTATACAAAAACTGGTAGTTGATGATAGAACGCAAGCTGCAGTTAAAGCAATTCGTGAAGGAATTGTGTAATTGAATCTATAATATTATCACAACCAGTCGCAACGATACTTAAATATATTCTTATCAATATCAGTCGTCACGATACATAATATTTATCAAATTAAAAAAAAGCCCATTATAAAAAATGGGCTTTAAGATTTACTAACGATACAAGAATTGTTTTTTAATCCGAACTTTAAAATTTCATTCAGATTAGTGCAATATTTATAATATTATAAAAATTTATTTCTACAAGTGCTATTTCTTTATTGTTACAAAAGTTCATATCATAATAACACTTTAAAATAACATCATATTACATACTTTTAATTGCTTCTCGTCGTCTAATCCCTGACAGAGGGTTCTTATTGTTTTTATATTGTTGTGCTTTCTTAATACCATATCTCTATACGGTTTTGCGGAAGTAATAAAATCATATCTTTGATCATTTGATAAATCCATTACCAACTTAGTTAGATTGGATTCAGTTGTTCCGCAGTGCTCCCATATATATTTATCATCATTGCCTTTCAATGATAAAAATTCAAGCTTTTGTTCTGAAGTAAAGCCTTCTGTTGCCTCTAAATATACATCAGTTCCTGCTTTTAAGAATCTTGCTATAACATCATATGTATCAAATTCGGTACCCGACTTAATTAAACGGTATCTTTGTTTTGGCGAATAGTCTTTTACAGCAGTGATATATTCTTTAGGATTTGCATGAGCAAGATAATTGGCAACTGTTGTACCTTCCGAATTAGATGTTCTTAGCAAAGATAGTCTTGTCGGAGCATTAAATTCCTTTGTTATTTCGTTATATTGCGATGAATCTTCATTTCCTGCTAATCGATGTGCCGGAGTGTTTTTTACGGAATCATCATTTGGCATGGTTAAAAGTACTGATTTTTCGAGCGATGTTAAGCTTTGAGTCAATAAGTTGTATGTCATGCCTTTATCAATTCCTGCGAGGTGATATGCAAATGATATACCCAAATTATCTTTTGTTTGCATAAGATCCATTTTTTGATCGTCATCTAATCTATCTGCTGCTAATGCTATCTTTTCCATTCTTTCCGTGCTCGGACGATTGTTAAATTCTGCCTTTAATTTTTCCAACATCTGCACTTGTAAAATATTTAGTTCTTTATATCCTGTAAATGATATTTGAGAATTGTAAGCTTTTAAGGTTTCAAGAGGAAGTTTGGATGTTTTTTCATTAAAAGGTGTATAACTTTGATTTTTCTTATCTTTTGAATTAATAATTACACTATTAAGAACTTTTGAATCTAAATTTAAAAATCTAATCGGTGATACTTTCAAAATACTGTTCCTTTCTAATCAATATACCATTTTTAAAATAAATTTAATTGCGAATTTTTATTATTGAAATTAATACCCAAATGTTCATATGCAAGACGGGTAACTTTTCTGCCGCGGGGAGTGCGGGCTAATAGTCCCTTTTGTATTAAAAAAGGTTCATAAACATCTTCGATTGTTTGTATATCTTCACCCAAAGCTACCGCTATTGTTTCAATCCCGACAGGGCCGCCGGAGAATGAATTTATTATAATTTTTAGCATGTTTCTATCTGTTGTATCCAGACCTATTTCATCTATATCAAGCGACTTTAAAGCTTCTTTTGCAACATCTTTTGTAATGATTCCATCGGCTTTTACTAATGCCCAATCAGCACTCCTTTTGACGAGCCTGTTGGCGATTCTCGGAGTATAACGGGAGCAGGTTGCAATTGTTAAAGCACCCTCGTCTTCTATCTTTAAATCTAAAATAGAAGCTGTTCTTTTTACGATTTGAGCCAGTTCTTCATTTGTATAGTATTCTAATCTGTGGATTATACCAAATCTGTCACGCAAAGGACCGGATAAACTTCCTGCTTTTGTTGTTGCACCTATGAGAGTGAATTTTGGTATTTTAATTCTCATTGTTTTAACGCTTTGGGATTTTCCTGTTGTTAAATCAATAACATAATCTTCCATAGCGGGATATAAAATTTCTTCCGCTATTTTATTGAGTCTGTGGATTTCATCTATAAATAAAATATCACCGTCTTTTAATTGCATTAAAATGCCGATTATATCTCTCGGTTTTTCGATTGAAGGGGCTGATGTTATTTTAATATTTGCATTCATTTCTTTTGCGATAATTTGTGCAAGTGTAGTTTTGCCCAATCCCGGAGGGCCATACAAGAGAAGGTGATCAAGAGTTGTCCCTCTTTTTTTTGCTGCTTCTATAGTAATTTTTAAAGTTTCTTTGATTGATGATTGGCCGATATAATTATCAAAATCCATAGGACGGATATTTTTTTCATAGCTGTCCTCTTGAAAATCCGAATTTGCATTAATTGATGTATTTAATTCCGGATTTTTTTGTTTAATTATTTTGGATTTATTGTCATCAGATATAATCATAATTTAACTATAACTTAAATATTAAAAAACGGATAATAAATATTATCCGTTTTTATATGAATTGTATAGAATATTTACGAATGAATTAAAAATCTGAAATAAATATAAACAGTTGAAACAGAAAGAGAAATAAATGTTACAACAATACCGTATTTCAGAAATTTTAAAAATGAAATAGGATACCCTGCTTTATTAGCGTTTTCTGATACTATAACATTTGCTGCGGCACCAATTATTGTCATATTGCCGCCTAAGCATGCACCCAGTGCCAATGACCACCAAAGCGGGTGAACATAAGCATGACCAAGTGTTTGTTCTATTGTTGCGATCATTGGTGCCATAGTTGCAGTATATGGGATATTATCTATAATCCCGGATAGTATTCCTGATGCCCAAAGAATAATCATTGATGTAGCTGTTTGAGAACCGTTTGTTACATCTAAAAGCCATTTTGCCATAATAGCAATACCGCCCGAGTGCTCTAAGCCACCGATTATAATAAATAAACCGACAAAGAAAAATATCGTGTTCCACTCAACTTCAACAAGTATTTCTGCAGGTTTTTCAAATATTAATAATACGGATGCGCCTGCCATTGCAATTAAGAATGTAGGAATATGTGTAATATCATGAGTAATAAAACCTAATATAACAAGTAATAAAATCAACCCTGCCCTAATTGCCAGGCATTTATCCGTTATGGATTGCGAATTATCAATCTTTGATACAAGTTCCATTTTTTCAGGAGAAGATTTCAATTCTTTTCTGTATATAAATATAAATAGAGCAACAACGATAGTCATTATAACAACAACTACGCCTGTTAATTCTCTTATAAAATCCATAAAGCTAAAGTTTGCGGCAGAACCTATAATTATATTCGGCGGATCGCCGATTAATGTAGATGTTCCACCGATATTTGAACACATAATTTCTGATATTAAGAAAGGAATCGGACTTATATCCAATAATTTAGCCGCAGCAAAAGTAATTGGCATAACCAAAATTACAGTTGTAACATTATCTAAAAATGCAGAAGCAACTGCGGTAAATACAGCCAATGCAGCAAGTACATGCACGGGCTTTCCTTTTGTACGTTTCAACATTTCATTTGCAAACCACGTAAACATACCGGATTTTGACGCAATATGAACTATAATCATCATTGATACAAGTAAAAATATTACGTTAAAATCAATAAATGAAATAAAATATGATGATAAATTTTCACCCTTTTCCGTATCCAATAAACCCAATAATAATGTAATAGAACCACCTAAAAGCGCAATAACGACTTTTGGGATTTTTTCCCATGCTATAAATATGTACGCAATAAATAAAATTACTGCGGATATACATACAGCATTTTCGGAAATAAGTGTGTGTAAATGCTCCATATTTTCCCCTTTGCTAAACTAATTCAATAGGAATATTTTACTATAAACAAAACAAAGGTAAAGAGTGACTATTTTTTTTCAACAAGTTTAATAACATTTGAGCCTTTAAGAGATTTTAGTGATTTTTCTCTTTTGGAATGTATTTCACAGATTCTTCCAACTAATGATTTTGCAGTTGGAGAATTGGGTTTTAGAGAAATGAATTTCTTATAATATCTGATTGCAAATGTATATTTTTCTAATTTATCAAAACACAAACCGATACCCAAATAAGCCCTATAAAAATCAGGGTTTATTTTTAGCATTTGCTTAAAGAGTATTATAGCGTCGGTATATTTATTTGTATCAAGATAAAGACTCGCAAGATTAGATAATGCAGGAATATAATAGGGATATTTTTCTACTATCGCCTTATAAATCATTTCGGCCATGTCGCTTTCGCCGGACAATTCATGGGTTAGGGCAAGTTTAATTTGTGCATTTTTGTTATCAGGAGATAATTTTATTGTTCTGATAAAATTTCTTTGCGCATTTTCGTTATCGGCATTAAGCAAATAATTCAAACCTAATTCATAATAAATTTCAGAATCAAAACCGTAGACGTTTCTTGCATTTTTCAAGTGTTTAATTGCTTTATCATATTCATGTAAATTTTTATATGCTTTTGATGTTGATTTATATGCTCTTATGTCGGATTTATCGAGCATCAATGACAGAAGATATTCTTTTATAGCTTTTCTATACTCATTTTTAAGCATAAAAGAATCACCTTGTGCCATAAAGAACTTTTTATCCTTTTTGACAGGATTGGACATATACTGGTTCTTTAAGTCAAAACTGTTATTTTTACTGTTTTTATACGTAAATACCAAAAAATCCTCCTCAATAATTTAAGTCTAGCTAAATTAAGAAAAAATAAGATTAATCAAAAGTAGGATTTTATTTTGACCTTTAGATTTATTTTTAATATAATTTTTTATGTTTTTTAGGAGAAAATATGGAAGAAATACTTAAATTTTTACCTCTGGATGAAAAATATGAAGAAATAATACTTTTTATTTGGAGAATAATTAAATGTACAGGTGTTTTTATAATTATATTTACCGTAATAAAACTTGTATGTTCAAAGTTATTCGGAAAAATAATACAAAAAATCGAAACAGGTGAAAGACAAAGACAGTTTTTGACCTTAAAAGCAATAATTTATCATACTTTACAAGGTATAAACGTTGCACTTTATGCCATGAATATACTATATTTATTTGGTATAGATGTCAGACCCATAATTGCAACAGCCGGGGTTTTAGGTATTGCAATAGGTTTTGGCTCAAAAAGACTTGTTGAAGATATTTTGTCAGGAATCATGATTTTGCTTCAAGGACAAATAAGAGTTGGCGATTATGTGCAAATTGACGGCGCATCGGGTTTTGTTGAAAAAATAACACTTCCTTTAATCACTATTCGTTCCGTAGATTCAGGTGCTGTTAGTTTTATCAGATGCGGCTGCATAGATACGGTTAAAAATTTTACTATTGCGTTTTCTTATGCATTTTTCCCTTTTGAAGTAGCGTATAAAGAAAATGTCGATATAGTTTGTACTTCAATCAAACAGGCATTTAAAACTTTAAAAAACAATCCCGAATATTCACCTCTAATCCTTGATGATATTGAAATATTCGGACTGGATGAATTTAAAGAAAGCTCGCTTTTAATTAAATGCAGAATAAAAACTCAACCAAAAGGACAATGGACTATAAAGAGAGCATTTAATAAAATAATAAAAGAGCAATTTGAAAAAGATAACATTGAAATACCATTTAATCAGCTTGTAGTTACAAACGTTTAAAGGATAGTATGGATAAAAAAATCAGTATTGTAATCTGCATATTTGCAATTTCTGCTTTGTTTATATTAAGCGGTTGTTCAAATGACATTCAATTCAATCGTGAAAGCGCGATGGAAACTATTAAAAAAACAAAATTTTATCAGGCTGAAGAAGAAAAGAAAAATAAGAAGAAAAACGAAGTTACAAAATCAAACGGTATTGTTATTTACCATGCAGGACAAGATTCAAATCAAAAATCTGATATAAAATTTGGGCCTGAAGATTTAAATTTCAATATTCAAAAATAACAACAAACAAACGAAAGGAATGCAATGCAACAACGTCACGGCAGCTTAGAGAGCTCAATTTTGAATGCACTTTGGGGTTTAGAGGATAAAAATATTTATACTAACAGTGTAAAAGATATATATGAAATTTTAGCAAAAAATCCTGATGAAAAACGTGCATATACTACTCTAAAAACAGTCATGGACAGATTAGTCGAAAAGAAAGTTCTGCTTAGATACAAGCAGGATAAAAAGTTTTATTACAGAACAGCATATTCAAAATCGGAAATAATCGAAAAATCACTTAAAATCATTGCCGAAAGATATTGCAAAGGTGATTATAGTGAATTAATAAATATTTTAAATACAATGACTGAACATGAATTGATATTGCATTAAATTAATGGAAAGCAAAGCACTTAAAATTTACAATAACAGATTACTTGTTTCGGATTTAATTTTTGATGTTTTAACATCTAAAAAAACCGTATCTGATGCTTTGGCTTTATTTCCTGATGATAAAAACGATATCAATATAAAATGCGCATTTGATGCTCTTATGCACAGAGAAGCGGATGAAGATATCAGAAAATCAACCGCAGGTTACAAAGAGCTTCAGGACGATTTATTGGAAACAATAGCAAATATTTTAAAAGAAAATAATACACTTCCCAAAAATATTGTTGAACGGTATTTAAAATACCATGGAGATGATATTATATATAAAAAACAAAAAAGTATTTTGAAAGATATATTGCAAAATCTTAAAAGAAAGATAAATCTTTAATGTCAGAACCAACATTTAAACACTATACGGTCATGAAAAAAGAAGTTGTGGATTCTTTGGATTGTTACAACTCCGATAAAATTTTTGTCGATTGTACACTGGGTGGTGGCGGTCATAGTGAAGAAATTTTAAAAAGAATTTCACCAAATGGAAGATTGATTTCTTTTGATGTCGATAGTGATGCCATAAAATTCGCTACAGAAAGATTAAAAGACTACAAAAATTTAACCGTTATAAAAGGCTCATATAAAGATATAGATATCCATTTAAGTAATCTCGGAATAGACAAAATTACCGGAGGTATAATTTTTGATTTGGGTGCATCTTATCATCAATTAACCAATCTCGAAAGAGGATTTAGTTTTTTGCATGATTCTGATTTAGACATGCGTTTTGACATGGAGCAAAAATTCAGCGCCTATGATATTATTAATAAATACCCAGAAAATGAGCTGGTTGATATATTTTCAAAATATGGCGAAGAACATTATTCAAAAAGAATAGCAAAGGCAATTGTAAACAATAGGCCGATTAAAACAACTTTAGAGCTTGCGGATTTAATAAAAAAATCAACACCAAACATAAAATCAAAGATACACCCTGCAACAAGAGTCTTTCAGGCACTAAGAATCGAAGTTAACTCCGAATTGTTAAATTTTGAAAATACATTAAATAAAGTTATTAATTTACTCGATATTGGTGCTATAATAAGTTTGTTATCGTTTCACTCTTTAGAAGATAGAATTTCAAAACAATTTATGAAAAAATATTCTCTAAACTGCAGATGCGATAAAAATGTACCTGTTTGTAACTGCGGTGGGAAAATGTTGGAATTATTAAACAAAAAGCCAATAATTGCAACTGAAGAAGAAATTAGAGAAAATCCTCCCTCGCGCAGTGCAAAATTGAGATCAGCAAGAAGAATATAATATGAAACCGTCATTTAATAAATATAAAAACAATACAAAAAAAGCAAACAAACAAAAGAACCAGATAAACGAAAACTCCGCTGTGCAAAATCCGATTGTTACACCTAACAATCAAATTATTAGCGGTTACTTTGTTTCTGAAAAACCATACAAAGAACTTATTATCGCAAGAGTTAATACGTTCTTATATACAGTGTTGGGAATTTTGGTTCTGTTTTGTGTAGTTTGTTATTATTTTGTTTCGTGCAAAGAAGTGCAACTTAACCAAATTTCAAGAGATACTCTGGAATTAAATTACGAAAATGATGAACTTCAAAATAAAGTTGATTCATTACAATCGTACTATAATATTGATAAAGCCGTTTCCAGAACAAATATTTTGGAAAGAGCAAAGCAAGTCGTTGAAGTTGATGCAACAGACCTGCCAAATGTTAATTTTAAATCCGGTAATAAATCAAAACGTACATTTGTTGTCGGCTATTAATTTGAAACCTTTAATCTGAGGCATGGGAGTGAGAGAAAAAAATCGAAGTAGTTTTGATAGACGTATAGGCGTTTTGCAGTCTATTTTTTACATAATTTGCGTGTTTTTTCTTGTATATTTGTTTTTATTACAAATATTCGATATAAGACATTGTAAACAAAAAGCAAAATCACAAAGAACCTCAAAAATGATGGTTTTGCGTGGAGAAATTATAGACAGATACGGTTTTAAACTTGCTGCAGATAAGACAACATTTATTTTGTATGCACACCCTGCATACTACGATTCAACGCCACAGCAAATAGCAAAGATACTGTCGCCTTATGTAAAAATACCCGTTAATCAATTGGCGCAAAAGCTTGCACAAAAAGATAAAAAGATTATTACAATAAAAAAAGATTTAGACAGAAAAACAGTCAGAGAAATAAAAAAGCTTGGATTAAGAGAGCTTTCCTACGAGGTTAAAAATAAAAGAGTTTACCCGCAAGGAACTCTGGCTTCGCATATTCTCGGTTATTATAATCCGAATGCGGATACTGCAGCAGGAATTGAATATAAGGCAAAGGATTATCTTGAATATGTAGATAAAACATTAACATACGAAAAATCCGCTAACGGAGATATTATTTATAATATTAGCGTTAACCCCGCGGATGTTTCAAAACCTGCCAAAGGCAAAACACTAATGTTGACGATTGATTCTGCAGCTCAACATATTTGCGAAAAATCCTTATTAAAGGCAATACAAAAATTCCATGCGCCAAGAGCGGCAGCAGTAGTTTTAAACCCAAAAAACGGTGAAATAATTGCACTTGCCGTTGTTCCCGGATACGACCCTAATCAATACAATAAATATTCTATGCAAGAAATGAAGAATTGGGCAATAACGGATATTTATCCGCCTGGTTCTACATTTAAGATTATTACCGTTGCATGCGGTTTTATGAACAAAAAAATAAATAAAAATTCTAAAATAAATGACACCGGAAAAATGAAAATCGGTTGGTGGGATATTTCAAACTATGACTATAAATCCCATGGTGCACCGGGCATGATTGATTTGGTTTATTTGTTTCAACATTCTTCAAATATCGCTTCAATTAAAATTGCTCAAATGATGACCGATGATGAATTTTATGAAAGCTTGAGATTGTTCAATTTTGGCGAAAAAACCGGAATAGATTTACCCGGTGAATCCGCAGGACTTCTTCCTTCTCCAAAACACTGGGATAAAGCTACTCATGGTGCTATGGGCTATGGATATGGTGCCTCTACTACAGTTATTCAGATGGCGTCAGCAGTTGCCGCAATTGCAAACAACGGGGTTTGGGTTACACCGCATGTAATTAAATATTCAAAGGAAGAAGAAGAAACAAAAATTATTAAACGCAGAATATTAGATGAGCAAGATGCTAAAGATATTACTAATTTACTGGTAAAATCTATAGAAGTCGGAAAGAATCCCGCCAAAATGGATGACTTCTACCTTGCTGCAAAAACAGGCACATCAAGAAAACCAAATATAAACAGAACAGGTTATTCAAACAAACTCTATACATCCATGATTGGTTATTTCCCTGCATCCGATCCTCAAGCGCTTTTATACGTTGTTGTGGATTCTCCTTCGGGTGAAGGAATTTGGGGTTCTACCGTTGCCGCACCGATATTTAAAGAAATATCATCAGAGCTTGTCAGGGTATTGAATCTTACACCCGACAAACACACGAAAAAATAATTTAGTATAATATAATTTCAAAGGAAGACATTATGAATTTAAGTAAAATAATAGAAAGTATCAAACCGAAAGAAGTCCTGAATTTCAAAGATGTTGATATAAAAGGTATTTCATACAACTCAAAAACAATAAATTCACATGAAATATTTGTATGCTTAAAAGGTGAGCATGTGGATGGCCATGATTTTGCTCAAAACGCTTTTGAAAAAGGTGCTATTGCCCTATTAACAGAAAAACCTTTAAATATCGAAATACCACAATTGATTGTTACATCAACTCAAGAAAGTATTGCTGATTTAGCGGCAACTTTTTATCATCATCCAAGCCAAGAACTTAATCTAATAGGTGTAACAGGTACAAACGGTAAAACAACCGTCGCTCATTTGGTACAAAAAATATTTGAGCAATCAGGAAAAAAATGCGCTCTGATTGGTACATTGGGCTACAAATTGTCGTCTTCCGATGATTATTTGGAAGCAAAACATACTACTCCTCAAGCACCCGAATTGCAAAGAACTTTGCATACAATTTTAAATTCCGATATTTTAAATGTTGTAACAGAAGTTTCTTCTCATGCGCTCGAACAACACAGAGTAAAAAATTGCAAATTTCAAACTGCTGTGTTTACTAACTTAACGCAAGACCATCTTGATTACCATATTACGATGGAAAATTATTTTAAAGCAAAAGCAAAGCTCTTTAAATCTTTAAAATCAGGAAATAACGCAATAATCAATAATGATGATAAGTATTCAAAAAAACTTATTGAATATGTTAATAAATCAGTAAACATATACACATACGGTGTAAAAAATAAATCCGATATTATGGCAAAAAATATTGAATTTATGTCTGACGGCGTTTCTTTCGATTGCCAATATAAAGATGAATGCATTAATTTTAAACTTCATTTAAACGGTATGTTTAGTGTTTACAATTGTCTGGCATCAATTGGTGTTGGATTAGCAAACGGAATAAGTTTAGAAGTTATCAAAGAAGCGCTTCAAATTACAAAATCAGTTGCAGGGCGTTTTGAAATTGTGCAAACAAATCCAATGGTAATTGTTGACTATGCACACACTCCTGATGGCTTAGAAAATATATTAAGAGCCGCAAGAGAACTTACACCAAAAAAAGGTAATTTAATTTGTCTTTTTGGTTGTGGCGGAAACAGAGATTGTACAAAACGACCCAAAATGGGTAAAATTGCTCAACAGCTTTGTGATAAAATTATAATCACTTCTGATAACCCAAGACAAGAAGACCCTCAACAAATAATAACGGATATTTTATCCGGCTTATCATTAATTAACCCTAAAACCGTGTTTGTAGAACCTGATAGGCATCTTGCAATAAAATTATTAAAAGATTTATCAACAGAAAATGATGTTCTTGTTTTAGCAGGAAAAGGTCATGAAACTTATCAAATACTAAAGGACAAAACAATTCATTTTGACGACAGAGAGGAAGTTGTTAAAGTATTTTCCGAAAATAATTAAAGAAAATATGCTTTCTTGAATAAATCAATACATTCCATCAAATTTCTTTTATAGTTATTTGAAAAATTAATATTCTTTAATCTTAAAGTTTCATCAACCGAATATGTCGGAGTAATTTTTTCCGGATTATTTATAGTCAATTTAGAATTTGATTTTGTATAACTTATAATAAATTCAACTGCTTCTTGCAGGCTGAAATATCCGTTTGGTACAATTTCATTAATTATATTATTTGTAATACTGTTATCAAACTTCAGTACTTTTGTCATTAAATCAGAAATATCATTAATATAGCAAAAATAATCCGTTATATCATTTTCAATAACTATATCATCATTTGATAATGCATTAAAAATCACGCTTTCTATTAAACCCAAACTTTCTTTACAATAACAAAAACCGTACAATAACGGCAATTTTAATATAAATGCATCAATTTTATTGTTTTCAATATAATCATAACAAATTGATTCACATAGCCTCAAATAATCAAAATACTCATAGAGATTTTTATTGTAACGATTTCTGTTTTCAAATTGTGACGTTAAAATAAGCTTTGCGCCTGAAATTTTAGAATAATTTAATATTTTTTTTGTGATTTCCAACTGTTTATATATAAAATCAAATTTATTTGAATTATATAGATTTAAATTTCTGTTTCCCGCAAAATGAATTATTTTATCGACTTGCGGTAGTTCGATTTCTGAAATGTCACCTTCTATAAAAGAAAATCTTTCTGATTTTAAGAGCATATACAAAGAAGAAACATTAGAACATGAAAAATCATCTATTCCATATATATAAACATTACTATTTTTAATCAGGCTATGAGCGATATTTGCACCCATAAAACCCGCTACACCTGTTATTAAAATGTTTTCCATCAATGTAATAATAAAATATTTTATATTGCTTGTAAAGCTTTGTATATTTCATTAATTTCGGAATCCTTAAAGTCATCTTTTGTACAATTGGATTCGATATATTTTTTTAGCTCTTGCGCAAAATGTGCCTTTTTAAATTCTCCGAAACCGTATTTTCTATATATTTCTTCAAGATTTTGAACACTGGATTCACTATGCAAAAAATCATCTAAATTGCAGGAATATTCAGTATTATGAATAAAATTAACGGCGTTTAAAAGTAATCTTGTCGGAATTAAATCCTCAAATTCACCGCAAGAAATTAAATACAATTTATCAATATTTCTTAATTTTGGTTGAATTAGTTCTTTAATCTCTTCCCCATCTTTATCCAAGAGGATAAAAAACGGCAATTTTACGTATTCAAGCATTTCATAGTATTTTTTTGCAACTTGATTTTTTCCGCCGGCCTGTATTATCAATATCCCTTCTTTATCAAGGTCGTATCCTAATATTTTAAAAATTGTATTTAATAAAACGTATTCTGTTTGTCCTTCGCAAAGTATAATTTTTTCAATGGGAAACAAAAACCCCTGTTCTTTTCGTAATTTATAGATATCGTTGAGATTATCATTCTTTAAAATTGAATCTAAAAGCTTAAAATTGTTAGGTAAATTATTTCCGTTATGAATTTTATCAAACATATTTTTATAACTGATTTTAGAAGACAAATAAAGGTTTGATAAAGTATTACTCTTAAAACTTATATCCTCAAGCTGTTTTAAAATTTGAGATAAGGATGAATCATTAGAGTTATTTTCAAATGTATATTCTAAAATTTTTTCAACCAGTTTTATTTTATCGGCAGTATCAAAATCGTCTTTATTTTTTATACCTTTAATATCAAAAGCAAATTTAGATATAATATCATTAAACACACGTTCATATCTGCAACATGCAGGTTCAAAACGCATTAATCTGTCTAAAATTACGGAAAAATATTCATCGGGAATTTTTTTAAATTTCATAATAAAAAATTACAATAACATGATTATTTAAGCAAGAAATTTCTATTCTTTTGCGCCGGCTCTCATTCCGCAATAAGCATAGATAAAAGGCATCAATCTTGTATCAAGCTTTAATTTATCGGCTTGCTCTTCAAAACCGATACTGAATGTTGCAACCAAATCATCAATGTTTGCAACCGAATCTTTTATTGTATATTTTCTTTTTGCTTCTGTTTCGGGCTTAATTTTATTTGTAATTTTTGTTGCTGTCATTGCGCCACCCGCCATTGCGGCCAAAGAAGCTATAACACGTACAAGGGGTTTTGACTTGCCTATTGTTTTATTACATACAGCATTAGCAGCACTAACCATCAACATCGGAATGGTAGCGTTCGTTGTTTGGAATAAACCTTCTCTTATTTTTTTCTTTATTACGTCGGGTTTTTTACCGATTGAGCTCACCGCAACCGAACCAACATTAGCTCCGCCTGCCATAGCGAGTAGATGTATCAATTCATCTATGATTCTGTGGTTTTGCTTTAAATTAATATTTTTAGTTGCTAAATATCCTGCCAAAACACCGACTGATGAGCCGATTAAAGGCACGATATTCTTTTCAAAATCTGTTTTTTTAGAATTTGTTTTATTCGTGTTTAAATATTGATTATAAGATTTAAAACTTGTGTAATTTTTTGTATTAATCATAAATTGGAACCCGTAGAATATAAACCTCCTGAATAAAAAAAATTGCCAAAATAAAAGCCGCAATTTTTTATTGCGACTTTTATGATATGACAATTAGGTTTTATTTGCAAATTTCTAACCAAATGCATCGAAAGTTTTTTGAATGTTATCTTCAATAACTTTTTGTACTGAATCCATTTCGGTTTTGATTGATTCTTGTTCTGTATCCAATTGTTGAAGTCTTAATTCAAGTTGTTTATCTTCAGCTTGGATAATTTCTGTTTTTGCGTTTATTTCTGCAATTCTTTGTTCATAAAGATTTTTTTCATACTCATAATCACTGTAGGCATCTTTATATGCATTTTCATCGGGAGCACTTGCGGTTGTTATTGAGAAAGTTTTTCCTGATAAATGTGAAGGATAATTTTCATTTTCCTCAATAGCAATTGAACTGTATCTTCCTGAGTTTGTAGAATCTATTGTTGCATTTACTTCACGCGTTATATCAACATATTTTGCTAATGAACGATATATTGTCGCATAAGTACCAGCTGCAATAGAAGCTGATGTTGCTGTATCTTTATTGTCTGTATTATAAGTACAATCATATGGTACATCGTTGCCAAAAGCAGCTGATGTTATTCTAGTTAACATATCTTCCGTTAAATAAATATTATTACCTGCTATATCTTGATAGAAATACAATTTGGTTGGATTTTCTCCGGTTAGCTTATAACCATCTTTTTCCATTTGTTCTTTTGCTTTGTTGTATCCTTCATTGTTTTTAAGCAATGTTTTTGTATCTTCATCAATTAAATATATTGTATTTTTAGTAATAGAAAATACAGGTTTTTGTGTATCTGAATCTATTGTATACGATTTTTGATTTTCAGCGTTAGTATCAAAAGTTACATATGCACCGTTTAATGTAGTTGTATAAGTTGTACCATCTTTAGTAATTTTTGTTAAAGAGTAAGTGTCCGGAGTAGCGCTTGTTTGTGTTTCAATCGTATTTAATTTAACCGTATATTGATTTGTTGCATTATTAACCTTGGTTAAACTTTCGATTGTATATGCACTACAATTACCCAATGCTGAATTATCAAGCGTATAAGTTGTCTTGTAATAATCAGTCGTAACAGGAGGAGTCGGCACATTCAGTGTCATCATTTGATGAAACAGATTTGAGCTTTCAGTTGCCAACGCCGTTCTTTGTTGGTTAATCTGTTGACCTTGATATTCAACGTTACTTTTTCTTGCGGTTAGACCTAAAAATCTAGCCTGACTTGCTGCCATACCCATATTGTCATCTCCATAGCTGTTTAATTTTATTCTTTTTACATATACAGCTACGGCATTTATTTAATGAAACTTTAATGAAAATCAAAGTTTTAAATACATTTGTTACATTTGTTTACAATAGGGCTGAAAATACTAGATATGGTGGAGTTTCATTTTGTAACAAATTGTGAAGTTCGTATATACGCTTTATATAGCTTACGCAATTAATGAATTAAATATTTTTTTATTAATGTAAGAGAAAACAAAAAACGCACATCTTACTACACACAACCAAAGAGGAGAAAGAGAAATGGCATGGGTGACATTATCGCTTCGTAAAATGGAGCTGATTCATCAGCACAACGAGCTTGAATTCGAAGATTTACAAATCTCTAGAAAAGAGAGACAAATGGCGCGTCAATACCAATTAATGGAAAGACGAGCAAGAAATGAAGGAAGTATGGCTACAAGACAAGCCAAAGAATCCTACAGATCACAATCAGACAACTTAAATTCCCAATACACAGATGAAAACGGGAATGTAAACAGAAGCAGTTTGGAATATCAACAAGAATACAATACTGCAAAAGAAAATTATGATGAAGAAATTAATCAGCTGAAAAAAGAAACCGAAGATGAGGTTGCCGGATTAGAGGCAGAAGCAGCTGATAAAGAGGCTGAACTCGAAGATGAAAAGGTTCAGATAGAAACACAAATGGAAGCAGTTGCCGCTGAAATGGATGCAATCAAACAACAAATCAGCACAGACATCCAAAACGAAGCAATTCAACTCCACTAGGAAGTGTAAGAAAAGATGTGCAAAAGCCGGAAACTATGTTTCCGGCTTTTTTCTTTGATTAAAAACTATTTAAAAACTTTATTTGATTTATCTGTTGAATCATCTTTTGAATTTGTTTCATGGAACATAGATAATTTATCGGGGTCGATTTTCGGGTATTTTTCTTTAATATCCTTTATCTCTTGTTCAATTCTGTAAGCATTTATTTCGCTTTGGGTAATTCTCCCGTCATGGTTTGTATCAATCATATTAAAATTGGATAAAACCGTATCTAATAATGATGACATCGCAGAACCGCCGTTTGCGCAAAGCTGAGTGATTTCATTATACGTCATACCTTGTGTATTGAGTTTGGCTGTAAAATTTGTCATATCTTTTGCGGTAATTTTGCCGTCACCATCCATATCTATACTGTTAAAATTGTTCATTAAATAACTTCTGAAAGATTGATTTACCGTGTATTTTATTGAATCGTTTTCAGGATTTAATATTTTATCAAGGCTCAATCCTTTTTGACCATTTAAAAGCAATAAATAATTTGAATTAAGACCCGATATTGCACCTGTAAACAAACTGGAACCGATTAAATTTGCCATAATTACCTCACTTTTTTTATTTAATTTAATGTTTTTTTTAAAAAAGTAAAACAGGCATTTGTATGAAAAATATATTTTGATAAAATTGTTATGTGGATTTTATTAAAAAAAATTATATTTTAATACTTATATTTTTATTGGCACTTGTTTTAAGGCTAAATTACGATATTTTTATAAAGGGCTACAATTATGATGAAATTGCTATGGTTTCGACTGCGATTCAAAGTTTTCCTTTTGGAATATTAAATACCGCCGCTACAAATGATTACCATGCACCATTGTACCAACTTATTATCCATTTTTTCACGTATTTTAACCACGAATGGGTTTATATCAGAATATTTAATCTTTTGCTTTCTTTGATAAACATATTTGTTTTTTATAAAATCGGCAAATTAATATCGAATAAAAAACTCGGATACATTTTAGCGCTTATTTTTTGCGTAAATCACCTTGCAATATCGACAGTAAGCTTTGTAAAATTTTATTGTATGCTTTTTTTGTTTGTTACAATCAGCATATATTACCTGTTAAAAATTCTAAAATACAAAAAAGACAATGTAAAACTCGGAATAATTAATTCGTTAATTTGCCTAACAAGCACATATGGTGTGTTATTGGTATTTTGCGAATACGCATTACTTGTTTTAAAAGAAAAGATAAAATGCTTTAAATCGTTATTTATAAGTTTAATTGGATTTATTTTATATCTGCCGATATTTATAAATCAATTTAAAATGAACTATGATAACGTATTTTCACCGCACAGCTGCTATTCCGAATTTTCCTTAGTCTCATTATATATTGCAATAAACGACTTTATAGGACCATTATTAAACTTTTGTTGCAACTTGATAACTGTCGAAAGTTTTAAAATTCTTCTTAAATGGATTAAGTTTGGCAATCCTTTCTATCTGATTGCATTAATTGTTTTTTCGATTATTCCGATAATAATAATTCTATATTGTGCAACTTTAGCTTTCATAAAGGATAAATTCTCCAAAAATCTTGCTTTAATCTGGATGTTATATTTATTTATATTTATAATATTAACAAAGCTTGAATTAACGGGGTTTGTTCCGATTTATCTTTATGTTTTAGCGTTGATTTTACTTGTTATTGCAGGAATCGGATTTCACAATATTAAAAGTAAAAAAATATTTTCATTATTACTGGGATTTTATATTTTCGTCAATTTGTTCATTTCAAATTGTTATCCGCCTCAAAAAAGAGGAATAGAAAAAGCAAAAAAATTCTACTGCATTGAAAAATATTTCAGACAAAATCCGAATACCGCGCTAATCGTGACCGAAGACGGGAGATTTATAAAAAAATATTATAAAAATAAAAAAATATTTGATTTTGATAACGAAAAAATGGGCGGCCTAAGAGGAAGAAAATTTATTGAGCTTGTGTTTGGAAAAGAAGTTGCAATAAAAGTAAACAAAAATAACGCCTACGATTTAATATCGCCTTTAATTCTGAATAACTATAGAGATAAAGCATTTGAAGAATATTTTATTCAAAACGTATACAACAATATAGATAAAAACGAAACAGTTGTTTTAACGTTTTTTAATGATGAAAATTTTCCTTATTTAGATGAAAAAACAGAATATATTAAAGAACTAAAAACTTTAAAATACAATCCGCATTTAACAGAATCAACAATCAAAAAAGGACTTAGTACAGAGCCGACAGAGCTTGATACTGCGATTTTTTCAAACATTATTGCAACTTATTCTTATGAATATTTAATTGATTTACTTGAAAAATATTTTAAAAGAACAAAAATCGAACAATTTGTCAGAACAAACAATGATGATTTTGTAAAGATTTTTGAAGACAGTACAAACAAATACCCGACAAAATCGCTTGCGACATACGCAAATTCAAGCTGGGTATTCGTAACATATCAAAAACAATGACATACAAATACTTGCCTACATATATGTTTATGAGAAAATTAATATATAAATTTATCACGAATAGTAAAGGAAAATAAATTATGCCAAGACAAACAGCATTAGAAAAAATACGTAATATCGGTATTGCTGCCCATATTGATGCAGGTAAAACCACAACAACAGAACGTATTTTGTTCTATACAGGAAAAACACACAAATTAGGTGAAGTTCATGACGGTGCAGCCGTTACAGACTTTATGGAACAAGAAAGAGAACGTGGTATCACAATCCAATCTGCTGCAGTTACCGCAGAATGGAAAGGTCACCAAATTAATATCATAGATACCCCCGGCCACGTTGACTTCACTATTGAAGTTGAACGTTCATTACGTGTATTAGATGGTGTTGTTGCAGTATTCTGTGCAGTTGGTGGTGTTCAATCACAATCTGAAACAGTATGGCGTCAAGCTAACCGTTACGAAGTTCCTCGTATGGTTTTTGTTAACAAAATGGATAGAACCGGTGCGGATTTCTATCGTGTTGTTGACCAAATCAGAAACAGACTCGGCGGAAATGCAGTTCCAATACAATTGCCGATAGGCGCTGAAGATAAATTTACCGGTCTTATCGACCTTATGACAATGAAGGCTGAAATTTATACAAATGACCTTGGAACAGACATAAAAGAAGAAGAAATCCCTGCTGATATGCTTGAAAAAGCAAAACAATACCATGATGAAATGGTTGAAGCTATTGCAGGCGAAGACGATGCATTAATGGAAAAATTCTTTGAAGACCCTTCAACAATAACGGTAGAAGAATTAAAAGCAGGCTTAAGAAAAGCTGTTTGCGATAATAAAATTGTTCCCGTATGCTGCGGAACGGCATTCAAAAACAAGGGTGTACAATTATTATTAAACAATGTTGTTGATTATATGCCGTCTCCTGTTGATGTTAAAGCTATTGAAGGCGAATTGGAAGACGGAACAAAAACCGAAAGACATTCATCAGATGATGAACCGTTTGCGGCTTTAGCATTTAAAGTTATGACTGACCCGTTCGTAGGTCGTTTAACATTCCTTAGAATATATTCAGGCAAAATCACTTCCGGTTCTTATGCGTTAAATGCTACAAACGGCAAAAAAGAACGTATTTCACGTTTGGTTAGAATGTATGCTGACCAAAGACTAGAAGAACAAGAAGTATACGCAGGTGATATTTGTGCGGCAGTTGGTTTAAAAGAAACTACAACAGGTGATACTCTTTGTGATGAAAAAGCACCGATTATCTTAGAAAAAATGTCATTCCCCGAACCTGTTATCTCTGTTGCAATTGAACCTAAAACAAAAGCCGATCAAGATAAAATGGGTATTGCACTTCAAAAACTTGCTGAAGAAGATCCTTCATTCCGTGTTAAATCAGACACAGAAACAGGACAAACAATTATTTCAGGTATGGGCGAACTTCACCTTGATATTATCGTAGACAGAATGCTCAGAGAATTCAAAGTTGAAGCTAATATCGGTAAACCGCAAGTTGCATACCGTGAAACTATCAGAGGAACAGCTGACCAAGACTCTAAATTCATCCGTCAATCAGGTGGTAAAGGTCAATACGGTCACGTTAAAATCAAAATTTCTCCGGCTGAAGAAAATGCAGGTTTTGTATTTGAAAACAAAATCGTCGGTGGTGCAATTCCGAAAGAATACATTGAACCTGCAAGAAAAGGTATGGAAGAAGCGCTTGAAGGCGGTATATTAGCAGGTTATCCGATGATAGACGTTAAAGTTGAACTTTATGACGGAAGCTATCACGAAGTCGATTCATCAGAAATGGCATTTAAAATTGCAGGTTCAATGGCAATCAAAGAAGGTGCCAAGAAAGCTCAACCTTGCATTTTAGAACCAATGATGAAAGTTGAAATTGAAATTCCTGATGAATTTACAGGTACTATCATTGGTGATATTTCAAGAAGACGTGGTAGAGTAGAAGGTCAAGAACCTAACGGAAATACAGGAAACGTTATTGTTAGAGCTTTAGTTCCTCTTGCAAATATGTTCGGATACGCTACTGACTTGCGTTCAAATACACAAGGCAGAGGCACATTCTCTATGGAATTTAAATGCTATGAACAAGTTCCTGCAAATATCGAAAAAGAAATTATTTCAAAATCTGCTTCAGGTGACTAATAATTTAATATCGATTATAAATAAAAATACCCTCAGCAATCTTGAGGGTATTTTTATTTACCATATTTACATTTCGTCACTTGACATAATTCTATGTGTTTAATAAGATTATTAATGGTTAAGGCGACATGGCCAAGTGGTAAGGCAGGAGCCTGCAAAGCTCTTATCCCCCAGTTCGAATCTGGGTGTCGCCTTTTTTATTTTCTAATTCTTATTTAAGCGGCCTGTGCGGCTTTTTTTAATATTTCCGCTTCATCCTTTTCAACAATTTTTGCGGGATATCCTGCATGATGAATTTTAGGTAAAAGCCAATCAGCGGAATATTCAACATATTCAGGCGAATCATCGTCTGTATCTATACATACAAAAGTTGTTTTACCTTCATTATCAGTTTTATAATCTACAATAGTAATTTCATGACCGTTTATTACTCTGTTTTTAGGGCCGTCCACCAAAGGATTATACAGACCCGATTCAACTTTACCAACGGTTTCATTTGTTAAAACATAACCGATAATTACGTTATCACCCGAATCAATTGTGTCTTTAATATGTTTTTCCATTTTGTCAAATGAACAAGTGTGACCTATTAAATTTTGGTCATCATCAATAATTTGATAAACCAAGGATGTAATTTCTTTGTTTTTTATTAATGATTCAACAAACGTTTTTTCAACTTCAATTAGGCCTTTCGGATTTGAATTAAATTTTCCTGCCCTCATATCGGTTAAAGAATTATATGTATTTTGAGAACCTGTTTGCATAATTGCACTTTGTACCAAAACATCCGCTACGTTTCTTTCACCCTGATTCCAATATTTATCTTGGAGTTTAGCTCTTGTGTAAGCTAAATCATCAGGCGCAACAGTAAGTTCAACGGAATCAAAGCCAAATTTATTTACTTTTGCCTCTAATAAATTCAATATAGTCATAGCATCCAATTTATTAGATGAAATTGAAGATAGCTTTAAATTTAAGGTTACTGATTTATCTTTTGATGAAAGTTTATTCACCCATCTTGCATATTCAGCAGGGTTTTTATCCGCTAAATTAACTTCATTTGATGCGGCAGGACAGGTGCCTGACGAAACAGATGAAATTGCGTTAATTTGTGCGGGATTCTTTCTTAAAGGACTATCAGCCGGCAATTTTGCAACTATTGAATACATTTCATTTTGCGGGATATCTCCCAGAGTTTGTGTGATGATTCTTGGGTTTAAGGTGTTATCAAGTATATTAGAAATTAAATTTTTAGAATCCAATCCGTCGACACGATTTTGTGTTGCTATTTCATAAAGATTATCGAGCATTGTTGACGAATCGTTTGATTTTGAAAGCAATTTTCCGCTTTTTAAAAGCATGTCCAGTTGTTTTAAAGCAGGTGTATTAAATGAGGTTTCACTCACAGGTATATCTTTTACAAAGTTTAAAAGCTCAGAATATTTCTTTTTTTCATCTTCTGAAATTAATGCAGTTCTAACTTGAACAGCATAAGAACCATAAAATGAAGGCGAATTATATTTTGTTGATAATCCGACAGGTAAGCTATTATTAATACTTTGATTGCGAATCGGGTTAATAAAAGAAGCCTTATTTGCAATTGTTCCGCTAACTTTAATATTAGTCATACTAAACCTTATACTACACCTTTATATATCTAAAAACATAAAAATGTAAAAAATTGCTAAAATGTTATCAATTGTAATAAAAATTCTTAACTATCTGTGTTTTTTAAGCTAAAATAGTTATAATTTCATATTATAACATTATTTAGGCGGGTACAAAATGCAAACTGTGGAAAAATTACAAAACACTGATTTAACAAGTGCATACAACACTATTGATATCGAAATCGAAGCGATAAACGAATTAAAAAAACTTTTAGATGAAAATTTAACAAAAGCACTT
This sequence comes from uncultured bacterium, assembly GCA_946622415.1. Taxonomy (GTDB): domain Bacteria; phylum Cyanobacteriota; class Vampirovibrionia; order Gastranaerophilales; family Gastranaerophilaceae; genus RUG14156. Next base: position 94,989 of record CAMOPX010000002.1, on the reverse strand, counting down.
GATATGATAGAAAATACCAAAGGAAGAGTTATTCTTTCAGGTATGGGCAAATCAGGTCATATAGCAAGAAAAATTGCAGCATCTTTAGCATCTACAGGGACACCATCATTCTTTATGCATCCTGCGGAAGCGAGCCACGGTGACTTGGGTATGGTAACGCCTGATGATACAATTATTGCCGTTTCAAACAGCGGTGAATCCAGAGAATTAATTGATATATTAAATTATGCAAAAAGATTCGGAATAAATTTAATTTCAATTACCAAAAACCCCGATAGTTCACTAGGCAGAGCAGGCGATATAGTCTTAAAGCTGCCGACTTCAAAAGAAGCATGTCCATTAGGATTGGCACCCACATCCTCAACAACAGCGACACTTGTATTGGGGGATATAATTACAGTTGCTATGATAGAAAGAAAGAGCTTTTCTAAGGTACAATTCAACCAAAGACACCCCGGAGGAAAGTTGGGTTCAATTCTAAAGAAAGTAAAAGACTTAATGCACACTAAAGATGAAATGCCGCTTTTACCTGACAATGCAGGAATAAACGATATTATTTTAGAAATGACATCAAAACGCCTCGGTTGTGTAGGTTTTACAAACGGTAACGGCGATTTTGTCGGAATGTTTACCGATGGCGATTTAAGAAGATATATAGAAAAAGATTTAAAAAATGCAACTGCAAGAGACATAATGACAAAAAATCCGATTGTTGTTTCAAAAGATACATTTGCAACAGAAGCAATTAAAATTATGAACGAAAAGAAAATCACAAATTTATTTGTAACAGAAGACAACAAACCGATTGGAACAGTACATATCCACGATTTATTAAAAAGCGGAACAGTATAAAACTTGACAAAAATTTAAAAAATATTAATACAAAATCAGGAATTGATTTTGTATTTTTTTGTATAAAAATCAGTAAAACATATTATGAAAAATATTCAAAAATTTAATAAAATAAATTTGAGGTAATTATGACATACAAAAACGACCATGAATTAACAATAGTAAACAAATGGAGCGATTCCAGCTCATCCGCTAAAGCAGAACTGTATGAAACCTATGACAGATTAAGGGATTTGACAGTTTCAGGTTCATCTTCTACAGGTTCGGGCTTTGGAACAGCAGGCGGTTTTTTATGGCAATTAGCAAGTTTATTTTCACCATCCAGCTTTATGCCAACACTAGGCGGAAGTTCAGCTATGAATATCCCCGGTACATCGTATTGGACACCGCATCAAGCAACAACATCTTTATATGATAGCGGTACAAGTTCATTTGGTGTTTCGGGATTATCTTCGTATTCGGGATTTCCTTCAGGCGCCGCAAATATAGCACTTAGTTTTGGCCAAGAAGGTAAACCTACCGGTGGTGCTGCAGGATTAGCAACAGGGTATGCTGTATCTGCAGCGGGAATTGCCGCAATGAATACGGCATCATATGCAACAGGTGCAACATCAGGCTTTGGTTTTGGACAAAATGTAGTTTTGCCTCTGGCAGGATTAATTTCCGGTTGGGGCGGCATTTTACAAGCAGTGGCGCCCTATGCGGGTGAATTTGGCCTGGGTGCAATAGTTGCCGGTAACTTAATGCAAGGCACCGGAAACGCAGCTATGTCTGCTTATCAAAATATTACGGGAAATATCACGACAAACGCAGATACAATTCTTGAAAATAAAGTAAGAAATTTAGAAACAGTTTGCAAAATGTTGGATAACCAAACAGAAATTGTCAGAAAAACACTAAAATCAAATTTAGATTCAGATTCAGAGTTAAAAGACGAATTATAATTAATTTTATAAAAAGTGTATATATTAAAATAAATCCTTGCAAAGTCTTGCAAGGATGTTTCTATTTGGTACATAGAAAGGAAGGAAAGGTTAGGAAAAATGTAGGTGTGTAAAAAAAGCCTTTTTGTATCGTTATGCTTATATTAAGCTTAAAAATCAAAACTCCAATTTCGTACAATATATATATTCCATATCTTAAAAAATTATAACCACATTTAATGATTCTTTACGTTTGAAATGTTTCTTAATATTAAAAAGTACACTTATTTCTGTGTTTTAGGTTAAATAGGCTATTTTTATTTGCTTAACAAAAACGTAACAAAAACACTTAAAAAATAGCCTGAAATTAAGTTCACGAGCGGTATTGAGGTTGTTTTGTTTTAATGTTATAATAGTAGTAGAGCATACTAGACATCCAAGGACAATCCAACAATGATTACGGCAGAAGCAACGGAATATTACAGACACTATCAGAGTGAATACTTGTCCAATTATATTAAAGAAAGATTGGACAACAGCGTTGAACTTAGAGAGGGAGTTATTTATGCTTTGATATTGTTTTTTGCCATCTTAGCTTTCAACTGGTCAAAACCACTGCTCGCAAAGCCGACAGAATATCTGCCGCCGCCAAAAGCAGAGATTCAAATTACACAAGCGCAATTTGAAAAAAATATAGCAAACAAATACAAAACCAAATACATATACTATCCGGCAGACGGAATTGCACATATTAAAAAATTGAAATATATCAATTCTAAGCCAATAAAAATTAATATTGTTGAAATAAATACAAAAGTAAACAAAAATCTTATTATCAAACCAAAAACAGCAAATAAAAAACTCAATTCTAAAACATCCGTAAGAAAAATGGCACAAAGTGAAAATGCTATTATTGCAATTAATGCAGGATATTTTAAACCACAAACAGGAGTACCCCTCGGAGCATTAGTAATAGATGGAAAAGTATTAACGGGCCCGATTTATAACAGGGTAGGCATAGGGTTCTATGAAAATCAAGATGGTGTAAGCTATGCAATGGATAAGGTAGGACTTGAAATATTTGCATATACTGCTTCAAATACACTTAAAATCGATAACATAAACCAACCCAGAATGTCTCAAGCGTATACCCTTTTATACACGTCAGAATGGGGCACTATGTCACCTGTACCACCTAAAGACGGATACAATATGTTAATTCAAAATAATAAAATAACTAAAATTTCCGCTAATCCAATTCCGATAGGAGAGAATGAATTTGTAATTTCATCATCAAAGGAAAAAATTTCAGCATTTGCAAAAGAAAAAGATGTAAAATTAATTCAAAATATCACAGGACAACTTAAAAACGCAGACCACATAATAGCTGCAGGCCCATATCTTGTAAAAAATTCAGAAGTATTTGTTGATATCAAAACACAGAAATTTCAAGCAATAGCAGGCAAAAACCCAAGAAGCGCAATCGGATACACAAATGATGGAAACCTCATCATTGTAACGGTAGATGGCAGAGAACAAACATCTGTCGGAATGACATTAAACGAACTTGCATATCTTATGAAAAGTTTAGGCTGCAAGGATGCAATGAATTTTGATGGCGGTTCATCAAGTGCTCTCTTTGTCAAAAACAAAATTGTAAATGATGCATTAAACAAAGAAGGTGCTTTGGTATCTAATTCACTAATTATTAAAGAAACAGAAGAAAACGTACAAATATCAAGTTTAAATTAAACATTTAACACAACAATCTCATATAAATGTATTAGCTTAATACAAAAAAATATGATAGAATAAGTTTGGTTGTGTTAATAAAGGAGAAAAGTATGAAAGAACTATCAAAAAAATGTTTAGTTGAATTTATCGGAACGTTTTTTCTTGTTTTGACAGTAGGATGTTGCGTATTTTCAACTGCATCAGGTATTATTGCACCTTTAGCAATAGGTTTTGTATTAATGGTTATGGTATATGCAGGCGGCTATATTTCAGGTGGCCACTATAATCCTGCAGTATCTTTAGCTTGCTTAATCAGAGGTGTATTGAGTGCAAAAGATATGGTATTTTATTGGATATCACAACTTTTGGCAGGTTTTCTTGCAGCACTTACCGTAAAACATTTATTATCTTTACCTTGCCAATGTTCTTCTGATTTTAGCGTTTGCAAAGTTGTAGTTTGTGAAATTTTATTCACGTTTGCGCTATGTTATGTTGTATTAAATACGGCTACCGCAAAAGAAACCGAAGGAAATTCATATTATGGCTTAGCAATCGGTTCTACCGTTCTTGTTGGCGCTTTTGCAACAGCAGGACTATGTTTTGGTGCATTTAACCCCGCAGTTGCTATCGGATTACTTACATTTGGTGCTTGCGCTAAAATAATTTCCATAACAATAATAGCAAATCTTATTGGCGGTGCACTTGCTGCAGGTGTATTCAAATTTGTTAATAAATAAGAAAATTAAACTATAAAAAATATGGAGTTAAAATTAACTCCATATTTTTTATGAATTTCTATTTAAAAAAGAAAGATAACGTCTGAGTTTTCTGAGTGCAAATATTTCCTGTTTATGGACATTTCGGACAGTTGTGCCCAATTCCTCGGCAATATCATCAGCTGACAAACAACGATTTATGTTTATACCGTATTTTGTATGAAGTATAAATTTCTGCTCGGGCGTCAATAAAAATTCCAACGCATTTTTTAAATAATCAGGCAATTCATCGTTGATTTCTTGATCGTATGACACCTCAACATTTTTAGAAAATGCAATAAAATCCGGTTTTTGATTTTCTTTTTCTACAAGTTTTTCAAAATAACTATCTCTACGTTCATCATAAAGTGCATTAAAAATATAATTACCGGATTGCGATGATAATTCTTTATCTGTATATTTTACAACAAATTCTATTAAGCTTTGGACTATATCATCATATTCAAATTGAGGATGGTATTTTATAAATTTTTTTGCATCATGCTCGGCTTTTTTTATTCTTCTGAAAATTATAAAATCCCTTCCATCAGAAATATCAAATCCATTTGCATTATCATCACGCAACTGAAAAATCGTCCTATCATCCAAGCATTCAAAAGAATCGACAACCCCATAATTAGCACCTTGGGGAATCTTTGAAGCATGATAATAAGGATTAAATTCATTCTTTTTCGAAGCGAAGTTCGTAAAAAGATTATTAAACCTAATATTCGGGGGGTTTTTAAAAGAAATTTTCATAAATATATCTAGAATGCAATACATTGATATAAAACTAGTGAAAAATTTATTTTGCCGATTTGCCAAAACAAACTAACTAATACTAGATATGCCTGTAAATTTTGTTCATCGCAAATTTAAATAAAAATATATTTGAAAATTTATTTTAGCAATTCAAAAAGTTTTATACTAAGAGTTTTTTTCGTTCATTATAAAACATTCCAAAATTATCAAATTCCAACGATATACTTGGACGTATAAATGAATGTTCGTAAAACAATTTTTTTGTTCCATGTTCATATCGTCAACATATGACATCAATGGCATGTCGGCTTTGCTTGCATTACTGCGTCCTTAAAGCAGATGTAGATTAGGTAATCTATTAAGGTTACCTTTCCATTCCTTCCACTCATATATTATTGATTGCTTCCGACCATTTTTATAAAATTTCCGACCTTATTTCTAATTTCGTCACCCAATAAATTCTCATCTCAGGTGAAACAACACAAAAATTGGGCAAACCGGCGTTGGGACAGAATTAGGAACATATTAGAAAAATTGGAAGATTTTGGGACTTTCGGTACTTCTATTCTCAACTAACTTCCGACCATAATGTCACCCTGAATTTATTTCAGGGTCTTATCAAAATGTAGTAAACATGCGACTTTTATAAGATTCTGAAACAAGTTCAGCATGACAGCTTGCTTATTTCTTTCCGACTAAATGTCCTGAAAAAATACAGCTCGTTTTGCTCAATTGTCATACGTCGCCTTTCAATAGTAAAAAACAGAAGCTTATCACTTCTGTTTTTTACTACAGCTTTCGCCTTTAAATGGTTGCGGGAGCTGGATTTGAACCAACGACCTTCGGGTTATGAGCCCGACGAGCTACCAGACTGCTCTATCCCGCGATATTAAATTGTAAATTGCTGAAATTCTATCAACAAAGATATTATGTAACGCTAAAAAATTAAAATCAAGTGGCGGTTAATTTCGTTATTATATCGCTTGTTCCCTACAATTATTGTAGGTATATATGTAAGCATGGCGGATAGAGAAATTAAAAAACATAAAATCGGGGATAAATTGCTATAAAACTTTTAAAACAAAGTTCGGGGAAAAAGAATTATTGCTATTTAGTTATTAGTAATCATAAATAAAGTATTTTATAAATACCATTAACACTTATTATACCAATCACACAAAATAAGTTAAAAAATAAATGCGTCTTATGAGCCACCGAGCTACAAAACAATTAAACTCTACTCCAGTTTGTATAATCAATAGTTAGAATAATCTCTTGAATGACTTGCCTTAATTCAATTTTCATGTCATCAATATCTTTCTTTTTAGCCAAAAAGCGTCTATTATGAGCACTCAAATCACCATACTTTTTAACTTTTTCGATATTAGATTTTAAATTGCGACTCACATTCCATTTCTGACATGTTGTAAATTTAGCAATAAGGTCACTTAAATAATAAAAAACGCCATCTATATTTTTTATTTCATCATCAATTCCATACCTTTCAAAACACTCTATTATTAATGTTTCAACCAGTTTTCGCATTAATACTAATGTTGCATCATACAAACCAGAATCATAGCACTGACACATTTGCTTAGCATTTGCAATAATATAATATGGAGTATTGTCAAAAATTGATAATGGTATTAAATTTTCTGTAATTGGAACTTCAATAATATCTTGCAAATCATTAGCAATTTTCTCTTTAGTATTTCTATGCAATTTATATCCACATTTACCCTTAATTAAAACAGCGTTTTTTCCAGAACTATTTTTAGATAAATATGCAGGTATGTTAGAATATGGACTCAAAGATAGAATATTAAAACATTCTAGGATATCTTTAGCATTGATATCTTCTTTTTCTTCCTGTAAAAAATAAACAAAATAAGGTATTAACTTTGAAGCAGTTAAATTGTTTTGATTCGGTATTCTTTTGTAAAAATATTCAAGGTTCTCCACTTGTTTATATACCTAATAATTTATTTGCTTCCTCTTTCCCTTTTTCAGTAATAATGAAATCGTTATCATTTATTGATGATATAAGTTTATCTGTAACTAATTTTTTTATGTTAGTGGCAAAATTTTTACTTCTTGCGGATGTTTGCCTATTTGTTGTCTTATACATGCTACTAATTTCTTTTTTCGCAACTGCTTTTTTCCCGAAATCTGTAGCATATAATGTATATATCAATATCCAATTAGATTCAGTTTTAATTTTATTACTTAAAACAATATCATTTAGTGTTGGGTAGTTATCATCTACGTTGGCATTATTTGTTTCAATATTATCTGAACTAATAGCACTTTGACAATTTGGAACGATTACGGTTTCTTTGGTTGCATTCATAAAATTAAATTCAGATAACTTACCTAAACCATTTACCCTTAATTCATTGAAAAAATCTTTTACTAATTCACTATCACCTTCAAGTTCTATATTGGCACTTCCTATCGATACCTTGAATTTAAAATCTGCCATTTTATCCCCCATAACTTTAATTTATATTCTTTTACCATTTTTAACTAAAAAATAAATAAATGCAACAAATTATAAAATTAATTAACCACCCCATATAGCCCCCTCTCGTTGTGATTTACGGTTTCGTGGTTACGGACACAAGTTTTTGGTTGTAAGATTTTTCTCGGTGTAAAAAACCCCGCCCAAAAATTTTAAGAATGAGAGCATTCTCGGGCGAATGATGAAATGTTTTAGGGCGGCGAGATATAAAGTTACCCGAATTATTTAAAATTAGTAATCTAAAACTGATACAATTTTATAGATAATTTTTAATAAGTTTGGATTATTTTCAAGTTTATCGACAATTTCTTTAATTGAATTTTCTTTTGTAATTTCAGAATATTCAAAATCAAATAATGCTTTTGGGGTTATATTTAGTGCTAAACAAATTTCTTCCAATGTTTCAGCTGAAACAAAGTTATTACCAAGTTCAATTTGGCTTAAACTTTTTGCGGACATATTAACTTTTTCTGCTAATGCTTCCTGTGTCAAAGAACGATTTGTTCTAATTTCGCGAATTCTGTTTCCTAACTTTTTCTTAATACTCATTATTACACCTTAATATATTTAAAATGGGAGTTACACACATTGACAGTAGAGTACATCTATTGTAAATTGAGTTTTAGAATTGTTAGTGGAAGTGTTGTTAAATGGCAAAGTATTACAAAAAAATGTTCAATATTCTTGATAGATACCTAAAAGATAAGGTAGAAGATATTGACACATCTATTTTGTCGGCTTTTGAAGATAGAAAAAATGGTAAAATATTCAATTTTAAAGAACATTTAAGGGGTTTTATTTATGCTCAATTAAGTGCATTGGTATCTTGGAAGAAAATTAAAAGCAATTTAGCAAATATTGATAATATTTTTTGCCAATATAATAAAGAAAAATTAAAACAAAAATCAGCAGAAGATTTAATAACTGAAATAACCGAAATCAAATGCAATAATCCATATACGACAAAAAATCAAATGCGGTCATTAAAGGCAAATATTGAAACATTTGAAAAAATTGAAAAAGATTTTAGTGGTATTGAAAAATTTATAACCTGTCATTCACCTATAAACATTGTCAAATTACTTGCCGATAGTAATAGTACCTATAAATTGAGATATTCAGGTGTGGCACTTGTTTGTGAATATTTGCGAAATATGGGTATAGATATTGTTAAACCTGATGTGCATTTAAAAAGGATACTTGCACCTGATAGGTTAAATTTAGTTTCATCTAAATCTGATTATGCGGTTATAGGAAAATGCAAGCAATTATCAAATGAAATCGGAATAAGTCAAATAAAAATTGATTACTTATTGTGGAATTATTGTGCAAAAGGATATGGGGAAGTATGCACTAAAAAACCAAAGTGTGAGAAATGTGTTATTAGCGAGTATTGCTTAAATAATACTAAACCTATTAATAATAGACAAGATGTAAAAAAGGTTTTTATTGTAAAAAAAGCAACTGAATACCAAAAAACAGATACAAAAGAGAATAATTTTTATAAAATGGATAAAATTTCTATAAGGAATTATAGTGAGCATATTGCTACCGAAAAATTGCTTAATAATGGCTATAAGTTTATAAATATCAGTACAGGAAGAGAATATTCGTTATTTAGAATTACAAATAATAATGAAAATATGCTTGCAAGATTTATGTTTTACAGGTTTAATCCAAAAGTTAAAAATAATTATGCTTGGATACTAAAGAAAAATTTTAACGACATAGATTATAGCTATCTCGTTTTTGTTGTATATGTAGTTAATTCAGTTCATGTCTTATTAATTCCTGCAAGTGATGTTATTGATAAATTTGAAAGTCGAGATTATGAAGGATTAAAATCACCTCCAGAATGGGGAATAAATTTGAGCTATCAAATTATAAACTTTTTGATAGCTCATTATGAAATGAAATAAAATAGAGACTTGCAATAATTTCTCATTGTGTAATAACTAATATAAAAAGGAGTAATTATGCACATTTTAGCCATTATTTGGAATATTATTATAGTTGTAATCATTGGTATGCTATTTTCAGATGGTGGTCCTAATTTTTTTGAAGATTTATTATGGATATTTATTTTTAGTATTTTAATTACTGCAATTGTGCTTCGTATAATTTATAAAATTAATAAAAATAAATCATATATTTCAATTCATCTTAAAAAAGAAGAATCGGAGAATATGAAAAAAATTAGAGAACTTGCAATACTGTATATAGAAAATAGAATAAAGTCAGTGGAAGACGATTTATCTTTTAATGATTATAAAAAATTTAATAATATTGTTCAGACAGAAAACAATATAAAAGCACTAAATAATTATAATACCGAAGTGCCTTATAGCATAAGAGAAATTTTATATACTGCATATTTAAAGAAAAAACGCGAGTTTAAAAAATAAACTTGACCTACGAGGAAGATAAAATAAAAAAGAGAATATATCTTATACAATTTATTCTATATATAGCAATATAGGAAATATGTAAATTAAAATTTATTCATGAAAACATTGAAATATTTATTATTATAGTCTTGCAAACATGTAGATACCCATTATTTTATCCCGAGAGAAAAAGACTGGTTGCGGCAGAATAAATAAAATTTATTAACATAACTTCATATTTTAGCCATAATATTGGCTTTTTATTGACGACATTCAAAAAATTTTATATTATAGAGATATAAATTAAATAGGTAGTGACGATTCACCTTTATTTCTCGTCCCCAGTGTGAGCCTCCGCTATTGGTACAAATAATTTAGGCTCAAACAGTAGGACATTTTAATTTTAAGGAGGTTAAGCGTCAAACATACATCAGTTACACAAAACATAAGGAGAATATCATGCTAAAATTGTATGATTTTAAGTCCGATGTCAGCGGAAAAACTGATGAAAAACACGATTGTATTAGAATGACGCACCTAACACAATCAAAAAACAGGTTAAAATACAAGAAAAGAAAGGAACATCACTACTGCAAGAAAAATTTAGATGTCTATACTGCAATCAAACTTGATAAAGTTTTGTCAAGTGATAGGCTATACTCTATTCACGCTATTTTACGGCATAAGAAAAGCCTTTGTTTAGAGTTGGTTTTTGTATTTTCACTCAATTCCGCGATAAAGTCTTTACTTTATCCAATCGTTATCCTACAAAAAAATTAAAAGGGGGAAACGATGACAGGACAAAGAATTGCGTACATTAGAGTTAGCACAGTCGAGCAAAATACGGACAGCCAAAAGGCATTATTAGAAAAATACAATATTGATATGCCTTTTGAGGAAAAAGTCAGCGGTAAAAATAGAGAAGACCGCACTGAATTAAAGGCTATGCTTAATTATGTAAGAAAAGGTGATACTGTTTATGTAAAAGACCTTTCACGGCTTGCCCGTAATACAAAAGACCTGCTTGGTATTGTTGCATTGTTAGAGAAAAAAGGTGTAACTTTATTCAGTATCAAAGAAAATATTGATACTTCAACGCATATTGGTAAACCTATGCTCACTTTTCTTGGTGCAATTTATCAGTTTGAAAGGGATAACCTTTTAGAACGCCAAAAAGACGGAATTGCAATAGCTAAAATGAAAGGGAAATACAAAGGTCGTAAAAAAGTACCAAAGCCTGACAATTTTAGTGAAATATACAAAAAATGGCGAAATCGAGAAATAACATCTATTGGTGCAATTCGTTCATTAGGTATTAGCGAATACGCATTCTACAAATTCGTAAGAGAGGAGAATGCAAATGGCTAAACGAAGAAAAAATGGCGAAGGTTGTTTTAGTAAAAATGGTAACGGATATGATTATCGCATACCTTATACTGACAAAGGCGGAAATACAAAATATAAATATTTTTGGGCAAAAACCAAAGAAGAATGTATTGAAAAAGCTACAAATTGGCGAAATGAACAAAATGGAATTTATACAAAAGACGCTAATTCTAATTGGACAATAGAGCAATGGGCTAATTATTGGTACGATAATTATGTTGTAGGCAAGGTAAAAATTACAACACAAAGCGATGATAGAAGTTTTTAGACCACCATATCATAAACGACATTGGACAATATCGGCTTAAAAATGTAATAGGGCAAATGTTACAAAGGTTTTATAATGCCTGTTGTGAAAAAACTAATGTCAGAGGTGAAAAATTAAGCCCAAAAACGATTAAAAATATTTATACAGTCGCAAATAGAATGTTCAAATGTGCTTATAATAACGATTTGATTACTTTTAATCCAAACCAAAAAGTTACTTTACCAAAACGAGAAAAGAAGTTTGCAAATGCTCTAACACAAGAAGATACCATAAAACTTGCTAATGCTTGTATGAAAGGTAATTCTACAATGGATTTGTTAATTATATTCCTGTTATGTACAGGTGCAAGGTTAGGTGAAGCTCTTGGTTTGCAATGGAGTAAGGTTGATTTATTCAAAAAGGAAATAAGAATTGACCAACAAGTGCAAGCTGTACCCAATACCGATAAAACAATAAAACGCAAATATAAATTAGAAATAATTAAATCTACCAAAACACGACATTCAAATCGTACTTTGCCAATATTTACTGAATTATCTGCATTATTATACACAATAAAACAAAAGCAATGTGAAAATAAAGCCATATACAAAGAAAAGTATAGGCACGATTTAGACCTTGTATTCGCAAAAAACGACGGTTATTTTATTTGTGATACTGTTTTTAGGAAACACTTAAATTCAAGATTAAAAGAACTTGGTATTGAACATTTTAGAATACACGATTTGCGACATTCGTACGCAACTCGTTTATTTGAAAGCGGGCAATATGAGCCAAAAACTGTATCGCAATTGTTAGGACATAGCAGTATTGGTATTACTTTAGATACATATACTCATGTTATGCCAACGAAATTAAAAGAAGAAGTTAAAAAATCAGTATTTATATTCAGGCGATATTTTAACAATATGGAAAAATATGTACCTTATGAGATGTTTCCTAAAAAATCCGATGAAAAGGGTGCATAATTTTATAAAAATTTGTGGGGCAAAAAGACCTATAATTATTGTAGGTCTTCCCTACAATTTTCATTAAAAAATAAAGTATTTTATAAATACCATTAACACTTATTATACCAATCACACAGGTTAATCTAAAATGAGTCTTATGAGCCCGACGAGCTACCAGACTGCTCTATCCCGCGTTATATTAAATTTTTCTTTATCGCTCTCGGGCTAATCGCCCGACTCGTTTTTTATTTTGTCTCCCTGAGGGAGCCAAACGGGACTGCTCTATCCCGCGTTATATTAAATTTTACTTTGTTTGATTCAAAAAATCAAATCGGGAATTATCTACTCTATTAAACTTAGTCTTCAATTCATTGTCAGACCAAATAACAATATAATTATGCTCCATAAATTTAAAAAATCAAGTCATTAAATCTTCAAATAAAATCAAGATTTTACCTCTAAACTTTTCCATGTTAAACTTTTACCTATGAATAAAAAGATTAACAATATCTGCATATTTGCAAGCGCAAGCAACAACATAGATGAAAAATACCATAAAGATGCAATAGAACTCGGAAAATTAATTGCAAAAAATAATTATAACGTTGTATATGGAGGCTCAAACTTAGGTTTGATGGGAAAAGTAACAAATTCCGCAAAATCCGAAGGTTCAAAGATTATTGGAGTAATGCCTGAAAAACTGTATAATCTGGGGATTCACCCCGGTGATTGTGATAAATTAATCATTACAAAAGGAATGCGTGAAAGAAAAGCAAAAATGGATGAATTATCCGATGCGGTTATTGCATTGGCAGGTGGATTCGGAACATTGGAAGAAATCAGCGAAATGCTAACGCAAAAACAACTCGGATATAATAATAAACCCATAGTCTTTTTAAATACATTAAATTTTTATGATGAATTAATTTCATTCTTCTATAGATTAATAGGTGAAAAATTTGCACAATCCGAATCAACAAATATATATTACGTCGCAAAAACACCCCATGATGCAATAAATTACATTAATAATTACGATTTTAAAGAGTATAATTATTTGGATAAAAAAATCTGTATCAAAAATCAATCAAATGTATAATTGAAAATATTATTCAATAATCATAATATTCTAATATATAGGCTTTGGGGAAACAATGCTGGATAGAATTAATAATGATGGTCTTGATTTAATTAATCAGGGACAAGGTTTAGAAAAAATATCATTAAACAGTGTATCAAATCCATACACGCGGGAAGATTACAAATATTTTCTTATTGATGAATCGGATATATCTCCTGCTGCCTTTGAAAAATACCAAAGAGAACTTGATGTCAAGAAATTTAGTGCTATTTTAAAAGAAACAGACGAAAATGAAGCAAACAGTCTTGTTATGCAAAGTATATTCAAAGGCAAGTTTAGTATTGAAGATGCTGAAATATACAATTCAATAATAAACAACAATGATTTTCTAAACGATGTTTTTAAATCAGATTAAAAATATTTATCAAAAATTAAAAAAATTTTACTATAAACGCATTAAAAATAAACGATATTTCCGTTTCGGCAAATGCAAGATGTGTGGTGCATGTTGTCAAAATATTTATGTCAGACATAATAATAAGATTATAAAAACCGAAGAAGAATTTAATGACATCAAAAATAAAGATGACTATATCTTTTACAAATATGTAAATGTAGTTGGCAGTGATGATTTTGGTTTAATATTTTCATGTTCTAAATTCGATAAAGAAAAAAAATTATGTACCGTTCACAAAAAAAGACCACCGATCTGCAGAAATTATCCAAGTGAAGAAATTTTTACTTTTGGCGCTTGTTTACAAGAAAATTGCGGATACAGATTTGAACCGATAGAAAGCTTTTCTGAGATATTTAATAAAGTTTCCAAAAAACCCGTAAAGAACTTTAGTGAATTTATAGAAGATTAATTCAACAGTACATCAATCTTTCGTTGAATCTTAAAGCTTGCATTGATAATTCAACATTATGCACTCTTATATATTCAACATGATTTTGAATCAAATAACTCGTTGAAATCGCTGTTATAAAATCGGCATCTTTGGGTTCTTTTGTATTTATAATATCTTGCATAAAGCGTTTTCTCGATACTCCTGCCATTAAAGGGTATCCTAATCCCGAAAATTCATTTATTCTGCTTAATAATTCAAGATTTTGATTTATTGTTTTTGCAAAGCCGAAGCCCAAATCTAAAATAATATTCTCATCATTTAAACCTTCAGATTTTGCAACATCAATTTTTTCTTTTAATTCTTTATAAATATCATCAACAAGGTTGTCATAATAAGTTAAATCATCCATTGTTTTGGAATTTCCGCGAGAATGCATTATAACAAGTTTTTTATTGTTTTCGGCACAAATTTTTGCAAATTCCGGATTCGATAAAAAACTGACATCGTTAATAATATCAGCACCCGCATCTATAGCTGCTTTAGCGCAACCCAGAGTCATCGTATCGACACTTATTTCAATATTAGGATAAGCGGTTTTTAATGCCGTTACAAGTGGCGTAACTTTTTCAATTTCATACACAACAGAAACCAAATCAGACATTGGTTTTGTAGATTGAGCGCCGATATCAATAACTTTTGCACCTGCTTCAATCATATCAACAGCGTGATTCATTGCTTTTTCTATTTCGACAAATTCGCCGCCATCAGAAAAAGAATTCGGTGTTACATTTAATATACCCATTATTTTTACAGAAGGCGCATCTTTGCTTTGGTTTTCAAGTTGAAGATATAAAGCATCAGCTAAAGAAGATAAAGAAAAAGGCTGATTTTCCAATTTTTTTGCAACTTTTTTTATTTGAGAAAAAGTTCCTGATAAAATACAATCTGAAAAACTGATTGAACAATCTATGACTCCTCTGTTAACAGCACAATCACAACCCACGGATAAAGCTGTTTGTTTAATTATTGTTGCTTGAGAAGGTGTAACATCAAAAATTTTTATTGATAAAAAAAGATGCTTTTTTGTGGCAGAATTTATATAGCTTTCATCAAAGCCTACTGATGATATTTCTTTATTTATAAACTTTCTTGAAACAGTTTTTGTGGTAAATTGCATTTTTTTATTTAACAAATATAATTATTACATAATATTAATAGTTTAACCAAAAGATTAAGTCAAGGAGAAAATAAAATGGCAAACGTAAAAATCGCTATTTCAAACAGAGACGAAGCTAAAAACCCACGTCAAATCAGAACGGAAGGTTTTTTGCCCGGTTCCATCTATGGTAAAGGAATGGATGCCAAAAACATTCAATTAAATACACACGAATTTGAATTATTGTATAAAAACAATAAAGACAATGTTTGGGAATTAAGCTTGGGAAAAGAAACATACAAAGCAAAAATTCAAGAATTACAAGTTAACTATGCAACAGGACAATATCTAAATATTGAATTTGCAACAGTTTAGATTATATTTCTTCATCATCAATAAAACTTGATGATATATCAACTTGAGAACTCAGTGAATCAATAAAATAATTGTATCTTTCCATTCTTAGTTTTAACCAACCGAGCATGGTTTCAGATCCTGAAATTTTAACAACACGAATAGGGCCAAAACAATTCCTTGTCGTGTTGTATTTTTCTTCCATGAAAGTTTGGCATTTACAATTTAATTCTTCGATTAAATCGTACAAAGTCTTGAGCCAAGCGCCCTGGACTGATAATTCATCTACTTTAAATTCTAATATCATCTGACCTACCCACTTTCTACTTCTGTCTTTTTTTGTATGCTACTTCAGTAATAACATTCCACAAAAATGATTTTTATAACATTTTTTAAACGTTTTTGGGTATTAAAATTAAGTATTTTTAAGTTTAATTTCAATATGATATTATTTTATTATGGCGTTTAAAAATGAAAATATCAGACAGCAGGTTAAAAATCTGCCAAAATTACCTGGGTGCTATCAGTATTTTGACAAAAATAACGAGCTGATTTATATAGGAAAAGCAAAAAACTTATTTAACCGGGTAAACAGTTATTTTGTGGGAAATAAAAAAGATTCTGTCAAATTACAAGTTATGGTGCCTCAAATTGAAAGAGTAGAATGCATTGTTGTAAATTCGGAAGTTGAAGCACTTATCTTAGAAAATGAACTTATAAAAAAACACAAGCCAAAATATAACATTTTATTGAAAGATGATAAAAAATTTCCCTACTTTTTAATAACAGATGAAGATTACCCGAGAATTTTAATTGTAAGACGTGCAAACAAAAACGCACTCAAGGGAAAATATTACGGCCCCTATACAGATATAAGGGCAATGCACACGACATTAGAAATGATGCATAAAATTTTCCCTCTAAAAAAATGCAAAACTCCGAAATACAAATCAAGACCCTGTTTATACTATGATATCGGTCAATGCTCAGCACCTTGCCAAAATAAAATCTCATCAGATGAATATAAAAAAATAACAAACAATGTTCAGCTTTTTTTATCGGGAAAAAGAAAAGAGCTTATTAAAATTCTTCAAAAAGAAATGCTAAAGGCAAGTTCTAAAAATGAATTTGAAAAAGCACTTTTGTATAGAAACAGCATAACAGATATAGAAAAAACTCTTGAAAAACAAAATATTGTTCTGAAATCATCAACAACAAATGCTGATTATATAGGAATAGTAAACGAAAGCAATTATATATGTATCAGCATTATGCAAATCAGACAAGGAAGATTAATCAGTAAAAAAGATTTTTCGTTTTCACAAATTTTGAATAACGATAACAATATAAATGAAATTTTAGAAAGCTCGTTAAGAGAATACTATATTATGCTATCAGATAACGAGCTTCCGCAAAAGATTGTTTTATCCGATTTATTCGATGACATTGAGCTTTATAAAAAATGGCTGTCATTGAGATTAAATAAAGAAGTAAAAATCATTAAAGCATCAACAAAAATTGATAAAGAAATCTTAAATATCGCACAAAAAAATGCTTTACATAATATTGAAAAGGTAAAGTTAAAAGAATTAAACAATATACAAAATGATTACAACGAAATAGGTTCGTACATACAAGAAAAATTAAAACTAACTACATTCCCGCACACAATAGAGTGTTATGATATTTCGCACATACAAGGTACGAACACAGTTGCATCGGGCGTATATTTTGAAAACGGCGAACCAAAAAAATCGCAATACAGAAGATACAAACTTAAAACAATACAAAAGGGCGAAGTCGATGATTTTAAATCCATGAGAGAAATATTATCAAGAAGATTTAAAAGAATAAAAGACGGTAAAATTAATCCACCTGATTTAATAATAATAGATGGCGGCAAAGGACAACTTTCCAGCGTTATGCAGGTTTTAAAGGAATTTGATTTAAAATTAAATATCGTTTCACTTGCAAAGAGAGAAGAAGAGGTTTTTGTACCAAATTCTTCAAAACCTGTTATTTTTGCAAGAAATTCATCCGCGCTCTATCTGTTTCAAAGAATCAGAGATGAAGCTCACCGCTTTGCAATAACATATCACAGGCAGCTAAGAAGCAAACATATGCTCAATTAAGCAGCGAATATATTTGCTTTTAGCATATTTCTTAATTCAATAGTTTTTTCTTCAACAACTTTTGAATCTTTGTTTTTGTCGTTATTAATTAAATCTTTGCCTGATTTTTCGCCTTCTTTTAAGATTGAATAGTCAGCTAAGGGTGTTTTTGATTCTGTTGCATCAACTTTTGTATCATTTTTTTCTTCGTTTAATTTTGCATCTTCTGTTTCATTTTTAACGGTTGCAGGAGCAACAGTATTAATAATTCCTTGTGCTCTGTTTAAGAATTTTCCGAAATCAATACATCCTGATTCATTGATATCAGATTGTTTGTTTTCATCTTCTTTTTTTGTTTCGTTTTTATCTTGATTTTTAACAGTATCAACGTTTTTGCTGATAAATTTGTTTTCGTCGTTAATCAATTATTTTAATTCATCAATTGCAGTATTTGATTCAATTTCAACAGATTCTGATTTTGCTTCGTCATTTAAATCTGAGGGGTTAATGTTGCGGATTCTATCTTGTGCATTTTTTTGAGCAGAGGCAAATCTTTCAGATTCTGATGAAAAGTTTGCTTTTGATATTTTTGCAATGTTTCTGTTTGAAATACTTAAATTTTGGCTAAATTCTGCCATAAATGGATTTACATTTAATTGAATCGGAGAACCAACTGTATTTAAAGCACTTGTCATAACTTTTATCCTTTTTTTAACTACATATATATAAAGTATATAAACTTTATAGAATTTCAGTTAAAAGGGATATTGTTACAAAACTTTACAATAATATTTATTTGATAACTAAAAATATTAAGAAAGACCTATAAATGCCTTTTTGTACGCAGGTATACCTTCCATTGTAAATTCCAACATTTCCGGGTTACGATTATACAAATTTTGTGCAACTGTTCCTGTTTCATCAGAAGTCAGCATTAATATATCAAATTTTTGTTTTGGAGATAAATCTTTAGTAATTATCGGGAAAGAAGATTCACGGCGATGAGCCAGAGTATGTGCAACCGAATATTCATATTTATCACTTTGTGATAAAATATCAAACTTTTCATCCGGCGTGAATTGTCTTGTTATTGCGTTAAAAACATCCGCATTTGAACTAACGACACTATGAGCAACAGACCATCCTGTACTGTTAAATGCTTTCAATAAAGCGATTTGAGCTTTTTTAGGAAAATCCTTTGTTAATTCAGCGTAAGAATGAACATTATTAGCTGCTAAATAATGTGCAACAGTGCTTCCAAAACCATTTCTGCGTTTTAAAACTTCATACCTTTCTTCCGTATCTAAATCTTTTGTTGCTTCCAAACAATAGCTTGTTTTTTCTTTTGTATCAGATTTAGTTAATTCATGAGCTACAGTATTTCCGGAATCATCACTAAGAGTAAGAAGCATAATTTTTCTCATAGGTGATAAATCTTTTGTAACATTTATATATCTTTCAGGTTCTGTTTTTGCTAAAATATGTGCATTGGTTTCTTTACTGTCATCATCAGGTTGAATTGAAAGAAAATCTACAATTCTATCTTGTTCTTCATCTGATATAAGAGATTCAACACCTTTAAATGAAATTTGCGGATTATATGCCTGCAATAAAGAAGCAGAAACTCTTATCGGATTACTATTTAAAGATAAATTTTCATTAGAACTGGGTTCTTTTGTATCTTTGTTGTTAAGATTAGAATTTTTAGTATACGAATTAAAGTTTAAAATACTTACCGGTGAGACGTTCATTGTTATTTCCTTTCAATTAAATATATTTGCTGTTTTTATAAAACTAATAAAAAAATAATTTTGCTAATATTTAAATAACTTAAATATTTGTTGCTAAGCTTGGGGCAATCAAGAGAAACTGCCTGATTAATTCTTTATCCCACTGAATACCTGCACCCATTTTTAATATTTCGCAGGCTTTTGTGAAAGATAGACCCTTTCTATACGGTCTATCGGATATTAAAGCGTGATACGCATCCGCAACAGCAACAATTCTTGCCGCAAGCGGTATTTCATCACCTTTTAATCCGCAAGGATAACCTGAACCATCAATATGTTCATGGTGATATTTAACCATCGGGATGAGGTCATGGAGTGATTTATTTGGTTTTAGTACTTTATCTGCTCCTATAAGCGGGTGTTGTTTCATTATTTCCCATTCATCATCTGTTAATTTTGTAGGTTTACTTAAAACGTGTTCAGGAATACCTATTTTTCCTATATCATGCAACAAAGCACCGAGTTTTATTCGCTCAACTTCACTATCCGGAAGATTTAGTGCCCTTGCAAGAGCTTCCGAATATCTTGAAACAGCACTTGAATGACCCTTTGTATATGCATCTTTTGCATCAATTGTATTTGCAAGAGAAGAAACAACATCCAACATGTGTTCTTTTGATACTATTTTTTCACTGTGGAATTGTTTAATTAATTCTTCATCAATATTTATACCGAGACTTCCGTGTTTTTTGGTCAATACTTTAACATATCCGCTCAAGGCTTCATTGTCCCAGAAATTATAATCCATACTGGAAACAAATTCCGATTGACCGGATTTCAGTTTTTTACTTTTTGCAATATATAATGCCTGTTCGCATAAAATAACGAGTTTATCCTGTTTGTTTGTGGAATCAGGAGCAATAGAAATGCCGCATGAGAATTTTAATTGACCCAAATCGTCAAACATCGTACAAGATAAATTATACAAAAGATATTCACAGACATATTTCGCTTCTTCAACAGTTGTATCAGGCATAATTATACCGATTTTATCTCCGGCATATCTTCCTAATATGTCCGTATTTCTGACATTTTTCTTTATTTTTTTAGCTACTTCTTTAATAATCGAATCACCTTTAGCATGTCCTAATTCATTATTAATTTCTGTGATATTTGCAATATCCACTATACAAAATGCCAGTTTATTATTTTTATCAAGAGAAGATTGTAATTCAGAGGCCAAATCCTCTTGTAATTTTTTATGATTTGAAAGACCTGTCAGAGAATCAATATCAGTGTTTCTATCAACGATATCAAGAAGTTGTTTATTTTTATAAAAAATTGCAAAATAATTTGAAATCAACCTATACAGATTAAAGAATTGATTATTACTGTTATCACAAAATATCATGACACCAAAGGTATCATTCATAACAGATAAAGGAAGAATATAAGACTGATTATTAACAAAAAAGTCAAGATAATTTAATTTTAGATAATTTGTATCGGGCGTAACAATGAAATTATTTGAAGTATAAGCTTGTATAATCGGATTATCAATTTCATTAAGCATGATTTTAGAGTTATATGATGAACCGTTTTTATCACTCAAAATTAAATTTATGCAGTTTGAATTGTGTTCACAGATACCTAAAGCAGAGAAATTAATATTTAATTTCTCGGAAATTTGGTTATACAGTTCTCTAAATAAATTAACGGGATCATATGACGAATTAAACACATTATTTAAAATATTAATAATATCAGAATAATTTGTTTCATTTTTTACAATATTTGAATTTATATAACCGCTATATAGTTTATTTGAAGATGTTTTGGAACTTAAAGGCAAAATTTTAGTATTATCAATAGGGTTGGAGAATTTGTTATTGATAACTTCATTTTGTTTTTTAATAGGATTTGTATTTTTTGTTTTACCTGAATCCAAAATAAACCTTTCTATCACACTTTGATAATATTTATAAACAATGTGAATAAAAATATTGCTATTTACAAAAATATTTTATTAAAAAAATTTACATTTATTAATATTCAAATTTATTCTACCCTAATTCTATTGTTTTTATTGAAGATTTGTGACCATTCAAAATATTTATTTTTGACTTAGGCAATTTCAATAAATCAGATAAATATTCAATTATTGCTTTATTCGCTTTGCCTTCAACGGGTTTTTGGGAGATTTTTAATTTAATAAATTCCTCGCTAAATTCTATTGATTCAGTTTTTGCACCCGCAATTACCTTGAGTTTGATTTTAATTTTCTCATTTTTATTTAATAAAGTCTTTAATTCATCAAGATTTTCTATCATATACAGTAATTCTATAATAAATACAACATATAATATACCTTAAAATCAATAAAAGTTGTATAATATATAATAAAATTCGGAAAAATTATGACTTATCAAGAAACTTTTGAAGAAATAAAAAAAGAATTAATAAAACAGAAGCGTACGGAAGAAGACATTGCACAAATAGAAGAAGCATATTTGTGGGCGAAAGATTTACACGAAGGACAATTCAGAGCATCACAAGAACCCTACATAATGCATCCTGTTGAAGTTGCAAAAATTCTTGTTGATTTAAAATTGGATAAAGATACTATTATTGCTGCATTTTTGCATGATGTCTTAGAAGATACGGACACAACAGCGGAACAAATGGAAGCAAAGTTCGGAAAATCCGTTGTTTTTCTGGTTCAGGGAGTAACAAAACTCGGAAAATATCAATTTAAATCAAAAGAAGAACGTCAAGCCGAAAATTTCCGAAGAATGTTTATTGCAATGGCGCAAGATATAAGAATAATTATTCTGAAACTTGCAGACAGACTCCATAACATGCGCACATTATCGTATATGGCGGCAGTTAAACAGAAAAAAATTGCACAAGAAACAATAGATATCTTTGCTCCTCTTGCAAACAGACTCGGGATGGGAAAGATTAAAGCAGAGCTGGAGGATTTATCTTTAAGGTATCTGAATCCGGAAAAATACTATGAAATCGCAAAACTCGTTTCAGAAACAAAGGGAATGCGAGATTCAACAGTAAATTCTTTAATCGAACAGATTAAACATGAGCTTGAAAAAAATAAAATCAAAGCAACAATCAAAGGTAGAGCAAAACATTATTACAGTATATATAATAAAATGTGCAGATTGAATGTCACATTTGATCAGCTTTATGACATAACGGCAGTCAGGGTTATTGTAGATACAGAAAGAGAATGTTATCAGGTATTAGGGATAGTGCACCAACTCTTCAAACCTATCCCCGGAAGATTTAAAGATTATATCGCAATGCCAAAAGGAAACATGTACCGCTCATTACATACATCTGTCATAGGCGCAAGAAATAAACCGGTTGAAATTCAAATAAGAACTCATAAAATGCATGAAGTTGCCGAATACGGGGTTGCGGCTCACTGGAGATATAAAGAATCAGGTTCAATTAAGGCAAACAACAAACAAGACCTTCAGTTCTCATGGATGAGAAAAATGATGGAGTTTGACCAAGATTCAACAGGTGCAAAAGATTTTGTTGAAAGTGTAAAACTTGATTTATTTAACGACCAGATATTTGCTTTTACTCCAAACGGAGACGTATTTGACCTTCCGCAAAATTCAACACCTGTCGATTTTGCGTACAGAATCCATACAGAAGTCGGTCACAGAACAGTTGGTGCTCTGATTAACGGCAGAATTGCACAACTGGATACAAAACTAAAAAACGGTGATATTGTTGAAATTCTTACATCTAAGCAATTTATGCCAAAAATTGATTGGCTTAATTTTGTAGTAACCAAAAACGCAATTTCAAAAATCAGACAATGGTACAAAAAATTTAACCGAGAAGATAATATTCAATTAGGCAAAAACAATCTTGAGCTTGAACTAACAAAGGCTGTATTTGATGATTTAGCAAAACACGGCATTTTAGATAAAACCGCAAAAGAAATGAATTATAAATCAATTAATGATTTATATGCTGCTATCGGATACGGTGAAACAACAATTCATAAGGTTGTAAACATATTAAAGAAATATGATACACCAAAAACAGATGAACAACTGGCACAAGAGCAAGGAAAAAATCAGACAAAGAAAAACAGAAACAAGAAAAATGATATAATTGGTCTGGAAGGACTATTGTGGTCACTTGCAAAATGCTGTTCTCCGATTCCAGGTGAACCGATTGTCGGTGTTGTTACACGTTCCAAAGGTGTTAGTGTTCACAGATTAGATTGTAAATGTTTAAGTAATATTGAGCCCGAAAGAATGATAGATATTTCATGGGCAGAAAATAACACAAAATCTGTATATATGGCACATATAAGAATAGAGTGCTTGGATAGAGTCGGAATTTTAAGAGATGTCTTAATGAAAACGGGCGATTTAGGAATAAACATCATTTATTCTAACACATATCTAAAAGGAAGAAAATTTGGTATTATAGATATGGGTATTGAACTTGACAGTATAGAAACTTTAAAAAAAGTAATCCTTAATATTCAGTCAATAAATGATGTATTTTCTGTCAGAAGATTACAGCAAAAAGAAAACCTTAATCAGGTAAAACAGCCCAAAAAACGAAAATACAAACCAAATATCAACAAGGAGCAAAATCAATGATAACAAGCAATAAATTAGAAAAAAACACAGGAATAGCACTGGCGCTGGGTTATTTTGACGCAATGCACCTTGGGCACAGAAAACTTATCAAAACTCTTCTTGAAGAAGCTAAAAAAAGAGATTTAAAAACGGCTGTTATAACATTCAGCCAAAATCCCGCAGGATATTTTAGCGATACTCCCATATTAAATATTCAAACCCAAAAAGACAGGGAAAAGATAATAGACGATATGGGCGTTGATTACATGTACGAATTAAATTTTGAAAACTATAAAGATATGACTGCTATGGAATACCTGCAAAATGTTCTTGTTGAATATTTTCAACCAAAGTTAATTGTTGCAGGATATAATCATACACTGGGAGCGGACGTTAAAAATGCTGACTTTATAAAAGAAAACGAAAGCAAATTCGGATATACAGCAATAATTATGCCTGAATTCCTTTACCAAGGAAAAGAAGAAGTAAGCTCATCAATAATTAGAAAACACATTGAATACGGACACTTGAATGCAACAAATGCACTTTTGGGTAAGAATTTTGCAATAAGAAATTCTGTAATTAACGGAAAAAAACTCGCAACTAATTTAGGTTGCCCGACAGCAAATCTTGTTTGGCCCGATAGCATCGTAAAATTGCCTTATGGAGTCTATTACGGATATTCAAAAGTTGACGGAAAAATCATTCCCGCTTTAATCGCATGGGGACTCAAACCCACACTTGCAACCGAAAAAGAAGAAAAACTTGAAGCTCACTTGTACGACTTTGATAAAAATATATACGGTAAAATAATTACTCTTATATTTGTTAAAAAAGTCAGAGACGAACAGCACTTTGCATCAGCTCAAGAACTTAAAAATCAAATTATGGAAGATAAAGCAGATTTTTATCGTTGGGCAAAGGCCAAATTCGGTTAAAAAGCAAATAGTTTTAATTTCATCTAAAGATTTATTAAAATCGTATATACTCACCCCTTTATTCAATTGATATTAATGTTAAGATTGTAAAGCATTGAATTTTGTTAAGAAATAAAAATTTTTGACAAAATATTAGCAAATTTTATTATTCACAAGTTTTTATAAATTTGTGTTTTATAAAGGGGAAATGTCTTAATGAAACTTTCATCGGTAGAAAACAATAAAAACCGATACATACCGGCTAAAGCAAACAACAAAAATTCTAAGAAAAATGTAAATTTCACAGGATTAGATGGCGCTCTTGATGTTTGCGTAAAATTCTGGCAAACAGTGGATCATTTTGGAAGAGCAGGACAATTTACCGTAGAAGATATGTGCGGTACAAATTTTCCGCGTTCATACAAAGGTTTAATGGCAGGAAAAAAATACACAGGCAAATACAATTGGCCCGCATTTTTTCAAGAAGCGATAAGAGAATTTATGACAGGCCCTACAATGACATTTTTTCCTATGATTGCACTTGCAGTATCAAAATCTAAATTTGGTCCTTCAGCAAATACAAAAGTAGTAAATACAAAAAATCTTTCATATCTGATGACCGGAATAAAAGGCGGTACAGAAGAAGAAGTTAAAAAGGCATTCTTTTCTAAAGTTGCAGACGATATGCTAAAATCAACACTTGACAGTGCTGCTGACAATAAAGAAAGAATGGGTAGCGCTAAGAAAGAATTGGCAGGCGCATTGTCAAAGTGTTCGGATGCACTTGATACACTAACAGATACAAAATTCTTTGCAAGAACGAAACCTAAAGAAAATTTAAAACAGGCTCAAAAAGAAGTAGCAGATTTATTCTCAAATATAATCAAAGAAAGAAAAGCTGATTTTAGTGATACCAATTTTAAAACGGTGAAATTTAGTATCGATAATTCAAGCAAAGGTGCATTGGATATCGGAACATACACAGATGCAATAACAGCATATATTCATGATTTTACCAAAGCAAATAAAACTAGTGAAAATTTAATAGATACATCCTTAAATACAATTAAAACATTCTCAAACAAATGGATTTCAAAACGTTTATTTGTAATGTTCTGGATGATAGTTGTTACAGGCATGCTGATGAGAAATATTCCAAAATTATATACAAAAGCATCAGGAAAAATTAACCCGAATGCATCAGGTGTATATTCAGAAGCAGAAAAAAGAGGTAAAAAATCAGCACAAAACGAACAACCAAAAAATGAGGGGGTAACAAATGATAAGTAAAATATCAGGTTCGACTCCCATATTCGAAAAAGGACGTAATATAGCTCAAGCTGCAGCAAAAAAAGGAGCAGCAGTTGCATCGAATGCTGCAAATTATATTGGCAGTAAAGTAGGGAAAAGCAAATCCGCAAATAAAATTCTTGGGTTTATTGACCCTAACGGATTCAACAATACATTCGGCGTAATTATGGGGCTTATGGCAGGCGTTGTTATTGTGCCTCGTGTACACACAGCTGCAACAAGAAACCCGAATGATAAAGAAGCGACAAAAGACGAAATAACTGAAATTTTATTCAGAGATTTAACAACTTGTACAATCATATTGTTTGCTTTAAAAATAATTAACAGTATATTTGCAGGCGGTGTAGGCAAAATCACAAAACTCCCCATGACAAATAAACCCCGTGAAAAAGTGTTTGAAGCAACTTCGCGCGGTCTGAATAAAGTAAAAGATATGGCAATGGAATTTATGGATGCGCCATTATCGAAATTAAAAAAAGAAGGAAAAAATATTCTTGATGTTCTTCACCCGACAGGCGGAAAAAGAGCATTGTCAGATGCGGAATTTATATCTAAATATTCAGGTATGGATACATGCGATAAAATCAAAAAGATGTTAAATCAAATTGATTCTCAAAAAGGAGATTCGGATACAATATTAAAGAAAAACGTAATTAAAGATTTATTAAAACAATTACAAGATAAACTTGCTAAAACTAAAACAGAAATAAATATGGGAACAGCAAAACCAAAAGATATCAAAGAATTAGAATCAAGAATTAAAATTCTTGAAGATATGTCAAAAGAATCGAATTTATCAAGCTATTTTGATAACAATGGCGAAAAACTCGATAAATCCGTAAAAGGATTGTTTATTGAATATTTCAATAATCCTGATAATTCTCTTGTTAAAACCGGAAGAAGATTGAATGGTGCACTAAGAACATTTGCTTTAGCAATTGAAGCAGGTTTCTTGGGATTAGGATTACCCGCCTTAAATCAAATAAGACTGGAAAAGAAATATTTATCCGAAAATCCGACTAAAACCAAAAAAACGAAAGAATTAAACAAGATTGAATCAAATACTGATAAAACAACCGATGACGTCAAAATAACACCAACGCAAAAAGAATCTCAGTTATTTAAAAAATTTGTTAAATAATATATTTTCAATTGAAATATTATTTTTATTCAAATAAAATAAGAATAAAAAAGAGGACAATATGATAGAAAATATAATTATTTCGATAGTAAATTGGATTCAGCAAATAATAACATCTATGGGGGTTTGGGGTATTGCTCTATTAATGGCAATAGAATCATGCAATATTCCTTTGCCTTCTGAAGCAATACTGCCTTTTGCTGGATATTTGGTTACAAAAGGAGTATTTAATATCCATCAAGCAGCAATTTTTGGCGCAATAGGCTGCCTTATCGGCTCTATTCCTTCTTATTATTTAGGTTACTTTGGCGGAAGAAAATTTATTGAAAAATACGGAAAATATTTCTTGATTTCGCATCATGATCTTGAAACAGCAGACAAATGGGTGGATAAATACGGCGACTGGTCATTTTTTATATGCAGAATGCTTCCTGTTGTGAGAACATTTATTTCTTTACCTGCAGGAATTTTAAAAGCAAAAAAACGCTTCTTTTTTACGTTTACGTTTTTGGGTTCATTAATCTGGAGCTATCTTTTAGTTTTTGTCGGAATAAAATTAGGCGAAAACACAGACAAGTTAAAACATTTATGGCATAAATTCGATGCTGCTATTATACTTGCTTGTTTAGTTTTAGGTGCAATTTATATTTATCATCATATTAAAAAATTAAAGGAATCGTAAAAAATTAATTATCAATTTCTATTTCAAAATTATTTGCACCTACGATTCTTGTCTTATCAAGCTCTTGATTATAAGGACCTTTTTTAATAATCATGATTCTTGATTTTTCATAATATGTAATATTATGAGCGCCAAGATACAAGATAATTAAATCACCCTTATGTATTTCAGTGCTTTTTAGATACACACCTTTAATATCATAAAAATCAATTCTTGCAGAGCCTTCTTGTACTATTAAAATTTCATCAGTTTCATTTAAAAAGCCTTGTGGTCTATTATGATAGTGAGTTCCGACTTTATGATTTTCTTCATAATTTAAAACTCCAATCTGAAGCTCGTCTTCTATTCTTGAAAAAAATTCGTTACCGCTAGGCTCATAAGAAGCACGAACTATACGCGCGTATATAATATTTTTATCCGAAATTTCTTTTATCACGTTAATTGTTAATTAATTTGTTTTTACTATCCACATGTGCAATTTTAGGAACAAAGGTTTTTTGTTCATTTTCATCCAAAAGCGCATAAGCAACAATAATTATTTTATCGTTTACCAGTGCTTTTCTGGCTGCAGCGCCATTAAGACAAATTGTTCCTGAATTTTCTTTGCCTTCAATAACGTATGTCGAAAAACGTTCACCATTATTTATATTCAGAATTTCTACTTTTTGATTTGGTTTTATACCTGATGCATTTAATAACGCTTTATCAATAGTAATCGAACCGACATAATCAAGATTTGCTTCAGTAACAGTTGCTCTATGTATTTTGCCATATAAAAATTCACTTAACATAGAATTATTTTAACATAAAAATTAAAAACAATAATTGTGATAAATATTTTTAGAACCGTGAATCTCGCAGAAATATTTAGCAAAATCTTTATCTTTATAATTAATTTTTTTTGCATTATATACCATTGCCGTAATTTCATCACCGAAAATATTTATTATGCCGCAATGGTCATTATCTAAACAGGCTCTTGTGTAGAATTTTGATAGTGAACAAATGTGAGAATATTTGGGTTTAATAATCCAGTTATTTTTCTTGTCTATAGTACCGTAAAGTATTTTTCCGTTACGTTCAATGCCGACAATAGCAAACCCGTTATAAAATTCTTTAGCATCTGTGTATTTTTCTTGAATTACTAACTTACCAGCATTAGTGTAACCGTACAATTTTGTATCGGAATTATAGCTTAAAGCAAGATTTTGATTCAAAAATTTATATCTGAAAACTTCACACGGCAAAGCCAACTGCGCCCTAAAACGAGATGGATATTTATTTAAAGGTACTAAAACCGCAAAAGATTTTCTGATTAAATAGCCATAGCTATTAGCATTTTTAATAGGAAAAAGATATCTGAATGCAAGAAGATTAGCACACAATTCTGTAAGAATAAAAAATGAAAGTAAATAACATAATGTAATAATGAGTATTTTAAACGATTTCATATACATATATTACCACCATATTAAAATATATAAAAATAATGCGGTTTATTAAACCGCATAAGTCAAGAAAGGAATGGTTAGACTATTAACTAAAACGATTATTACATGATTCATAAATTTATGGCAAATTGGCTTATTTTTCTTAATATTTTGTTACACAATTCCTCTTTTTTCCAAAAACTTCTCAACTTCTTGCATAATAGAACTTTTAAGATTTAAATCAGAGTCTTTTCTGTGTACAAAGGTTTCTCCGATTCCTGATAAAAGATAGTTAATATTTATATTATAGTCAATTAATAATTTACTCATAAGAGAAATGCTCGGCAAACTCTTAGAATTTTCAATATTTGAAATAGCTTGCTTAGAAACAGAAAGTTCTTTAGCAAACTGTTCTTGAGATTTATTTAAAATTTTTCTGATGGTCTTAAACCTATTACCAATCATATTCATAGTTACCTCTTTACTATTAATAAACCAGTACTTGACTAATATAAATATTTAGTGTACATTTTTATTATAAAGTCAATTAAATTATAACACAAATAAATAATTAATTGACTCAACTGATGGAATTAATTATTAATTAGACTATTATGAATAAAGAATTAAACCCAAAGATTAAAAGGGAATACAAAACTATAACTTTTTGTATTTTAAACGGGATGAGCAATATTGAAATATCGAAATATTTAAATTATTCAAAATCAACCATTGCATACAAAATAAATAAACTTTTTTCATTGTTTAATGCAGCAAACAGAGTTGATTTTGTATTAAAGATATTAGAAAAAAGAATAAAAGAAAAAGAAGAACAATTAAACAATGAAATTAAGAAAAACAATGAACTTAAATCAGAAAATACAAAACTTAAAAAAATTATAGACAAAATGTCTATAATTGAAAATTAAAATTTAACTTATAAAACTCTCTACTATTTTACTTTGACCCTTTTTGGGTCATTTTTTTATTTTTAAAAACGGTGCTTTGACACCGTTTTTAAAATAGTAATTTAGTTTTCAAATACATAACCCATCAAGCCTGATTCTCTGGCTTTTTTAACTGCATTTGATAACATTCTTTGATGTTTTGCACATGTACCGGTTATTCTTCTCGGAAGAATTTTACCTGCTTCAGATAAATATCTTTTTAATTTAGCAACATCTTTAAAATCTAAACTATCGATTTTGTCTGAACAGAATGTGCAATTTTTTTTCTTTTTTACTTCTTTTAAATCTTTAGCCATTTTATTGGTATTTTCCTTTTCTAGTTTATATTCGACCTACCGTATAGATTACCTAAAACGGGATTTCATCTTCATCAATTAAATCTTCAACCGGTGCTGCTTGTTGTTCAAAAGAAACAATATTGCCTTCATTTTGCATAGCTTGATTTTGAACTGGTGTAGAACCGCCTGACATTTTTTCAACAGCATTTGCTGTTATTTCAAACACTTTTTTATCTTTGCCGCTCGGAGTTTTATAGGTATTAACCTGCAATCTTCCTTCTATTGCAACATTATCATTAACATTTAACATGGAAGAAACAGTCTCTGCTAATTGACCAAATGTACTTACTCTTATAAGAGTCTGTGCATTTTTATCAACATTAACAGTAAACGCCGCAATTGCCATATCATTTTGTGTAAAACGTTTTTCGGGAGCTTTAACAACTGTCCCTGAAACAAATGCTTTCGCCAAACTCATTTTAAGCAACTTCCTTAATTGTAAGCATAGTTCTGATTATTGAATCATTTAATTTTAATTGTCTTTTTAATTCAATAACTTTGTCTTCCGGAACGCTGACAACTTGATTAACAACGAATCCATCGGTATAGCCACCAATTTCGTATGCTAATTTTTTTCTGCCGATTTTGTCGCATTCACATACTTTACCGTCTAAATTTTTAACAATTTCTTCAACCCTTGCAATAACTTTTTCTGTTTCTTCGTTATCCAAATTAGGTTCAATTATTGTAAATAATTCATAATTTTTCATAATTTCTCCTTAGGTGATTATAGATATAGATTGATACTAACACAAACGCATGGTGAATACAAGAAATAATAATAAGATTTGTAAATTTATTCTTCGAATTCACCACTAAATACAAATTGCGCAGGACCCTGCATGTAAACATGGTTGTCACCTGTTTTATCATAGAAAATATTTAACGAACCGCCGGGGAGAACAACTTCCGTATTTTCGGAGATAAGTTTTCTGTTTACACCCGCAACGACAGTGGCACATGCGCCCGTTCCACACGCAAGAGTTATACCACAGCCTCTTTCCCAAACATTCACTCTGACTTTGTTTTCTGATACTATATTTACAAATTCAACATTCGTTTTTTCAGGAAAAATTTTATCCGTTTCAATTGATGGTCCGTAGGATTTTGCCATAATCTCGGCATCTTCATCACAGAATATGATACAGTGAGGATTTCCCATTGAAACAAGCGTTGCTTCAAATCCTTGCACGATTGTTGATAAAGATGAATCAACAAGTGCGGGAATTTTAGCAGGTTCTAAAACAGGACTACCCATATCAACTTTTACATTTCCGTTTTCAAGTATCTCGGGTGTAATTATTCCGGCCAAAGTTTCAACTGAGAATTTATTTTTATCTGTCAAATTGTGTTTTTTAACAAATTTTGCAAAACATCTTATACCGTTTCCGCACATCTGAGCTGAAGTTCCGTCTGAATTATAAAATTTCCAGCCGATATCCGCTTTGTCAGATTTTACAGGACTAAAGATTCCGTCTGCGCCTATTCCGAATTTTCTGTCGCACATTTTAACGGCTAATTCAGGGGTTGCATCTATATCGTTTAAAATAACAAAGTCATTCCCGAGCCCCTGCCACTTTTCAAACTTAATTCCCATATAATATTCCTTACTTATTGTATTCTAAAAATATTTCCTTTACAAATTCATAACCTTTTTTGAGGCTTTCCGTTTCCATTTTTTCATTTGGAGAGTGCATTGAATAAATATTTGCCACACCAACAAGAACAGGTTTAAATTTGTTACCGAATTTATTAGTCTTATTTGCATAAACGTGAGTTTCGGCACCAGCATGGAAAGATTGAACCTTAACGGGCAGGTTTATTTTTTCGCCGACTATTTTTGCAATTTTAATCATATCTTGATTATCTGATTTTTCAAACGGAAGCATATGAATATGCGTTTTTAATTCAGCAGATGCATAATTTTTATATTTTTTATTGAATTTATCAATTTGTTTTTGGAATTTTTTAATTAATTCATCCTCGTATTTTCTGACAGAACTTCTTAAAGAGTAATGCGCATAAGCAGAAGTATTAATAACATTATCAGCAGAAAGATTTACCAGTGTTTTTGAATAAGGTTTTTCGATTTCAGATTTTTCAAGTAATCTTTCTATTCCTATATCTGTTGCGCCCGCAACAATTGAACCCAAATTACAAGATGTTATTGTAAAACCTTTTTCCGTTTTATAAACACCGTTTGGTAATTCACTGACCAAATCCGCAACAAGTTTTGCTGCGTTGTATCGTTTTTTATCCTGAATATCATTTCCGCTATGACCGCCCAAAAATGCCTTAACTTCAATATCCAGTTTTGTATAACCTGCACCAGCGATTTCAAAATTACCCAGAGAATCTGAATCTAAAACCAATACATTTTCAGATTCCAAATCTTCAAAGTTAACATGATTTATGCCGGTCATATTGGTTTCTTCATCTCTTGTAAATACAATTTCCAGTCCGCCGTGAGATAGTTCTCTGTTTTGTGCAATAAAGATAGCAAGATTTAATGCACAAGAAACGCCAGCTTTATCATCAGCACCAAGGGTTCTTGCGCCATCGGTTTGAATATATTTTTTGTCATCAGAATATTGAATATTAACAGGAGAAGAATTTCCGACAACATCCATATGAGCAGATAAAAGTAAAGGTTTTTTGGTTTCGTCATTTGCGGGAATTTTAATAATTAAATTTTTATAATCATCATAATACGCATTAATACCATTTAAATATGTATATTCCAAAATTTTATTTGATACGTTTTCTTCGCCCAAACTAGGAGAAGGAATTTTAACCAAATCTTCAAAAATTTTTAATAAATTGTTATCCATCATTATACCTCTATTTATACATTTTTATAACATCAATTGCGCCGTCTAATACTTCTTTAGCTCTTTTTCTTGCATTATTTGAGCCGGTATTCAAAATATCTTTTACATAGTCGATATTGTTTGCCAATTTAATTCTTTTTTCTCTAATGGGTGCAAATTTATCGTTGATTTTTTGCGCTAATCGTTTTTTACATTCTGCACAACCCATTTGAGCATTTTTGCAAGCAAAACAAATTTCATTAGTTTCATCTGCTGTGCCGAATATTTGCCAATATTTATAGATAACAGCACAGTTATCAGGGTTGCCTTTGTCGTCTTTTCTGATTCTATTTGTGTCGGTTATACCTGTTTTGACTTTCTTTTCCGTAATTTCATCGGTATCCGAAATCTTTATATCATTATTAAAAGATTTTCCCATTTTATTTCCGTCCAAACCGCACAATAAAGGAACATTTGTTAATTTTGGCTGTGGTTCTATAAAATAATCCGTATTATAGATGTTATTGAATCTTCTTGCAATATCACGGGATAATTCCACATGCGCAACCTGATCAACTCCAACAGGAACTAAATCAGCATTAAAATTAAGAATATCAGCTGTCATCAAGACGGGATAGCCAAATAAACCATAGGATAGATTCGACATATTTTCGTTTTTATCCTTCATGATTTTTGCTAAATCTTTTAAAGTCGGGTCACGCTCAACCCAATTTTGAGGAGTAATCATTGATAAGTAAATATGCAATTGCGCCGTTTCAGGAACAAGAGATTGAAGATAAACAATTGATTTATCCGGATTAATACCTGACGACAACCAATCCAATAAAACATCAATAACATTTTGTTTCATATCATCTGTTTGATTATATTTTGTCGTTAGTGCATGCAAATCCGCAATTGAAAAATAGCATTCATATTCATCCTGCAAATTTACCCAATTATTTAAAACACCAAAATAATGTCCGAGATGTAGTTTTCCTGTCGGACGCATACCTGACATAATACGTTTTTTAGTGTTCATTGGATTTAATCTCCTCCAGTAATTCTTTAGCTTCTTTATAATCATCAAATATCAATAATGCACGTCTGATATGTTCAAGTGCAAGTGTATCTTCGCCGATTTTGTGTTCACAATAAGCAAGATTTGTAAATAAAATATGGTTTTCGGGATATCTGTCTATAAGTTTATAGAAAAGATTTCTTGCATGTGTATAATCGCCTGTTTTCATATAGCAAATTGCAAGCATGTTTTCTGTTTCATCATCTTTTGTTTTATCCAAGGTATCCATTAAAAATTCTTTTGCGGTATCATATTTTTCTGTTGCAAAATAGTATTTTGCCATATATGTTTTTGCAAGGAAACCGGAAGGGTTAATTTTCAGCGCTCTTTGCAAATTATCATAAGCACGTTCATAATCTCTTTCAAGCAGATACACATAGCCTAAATATGCCCAAGCATCAAAAAATTCAGAATCTAATTTAAGAGTATCTTCAAATGCTTTTTTTGCTTCTTCGATTTTACTCAACATCATAAAAGCAACACCTAATGCATAATGAAATTCGGCAACATCAGGTTCAAGGTCAATTGCTTCTTGCATTTCATCAACCGCCCAGTCATAAAAGTTCATTTTTAGATATAAAACACCTAAATCTTTATGCGCATAGGGATTATTAGGTTCAAGTTCAATACACTTTTTAAACATTTCTTTTGCGTTATCAAAATCAGAAAGCAGAACATAATTAAATGCAAGGTTATAATAAACTTCAACATCTATTTTTCCTCTTTTAATCAAAGTTTGAAAAACTTCAATTGATTGTTCAAAGCGCGAAAGTTTTCTTAGATATGCACCCAGTTTTTTCAGATATTTAATGTTTTTCGGATCATTTTGTAATAAAAAATCAACATTTTTTAGGGCTTCTTCAAAATCTTCGACGGATTCCAATACCTCTAAATAAGTTAATCTGTAGAGTGTATTATTCGGATATGCCGAAACAAGATTTTTATATAGAGTAGAAGCAAGCTGAAGTTCGTTTGCCTTAAAAGCGCAATTTGCAAGTGTTGATAGCATTGTAGCCGAAGGCTCGATTTCATAGGCTGCTTGAAAATATTCAAGTGCTTTTTTAAAATCTTCCGTCGTTTGATAATAAACACCGTAATTATATAAAGTAAGAGAATCATTTTTATCTGCTTCATAAACAGAATCTAATACAGGTAAAACTTTTTCAAATAATCCCGAATTCATATAACAAACGGCAAGACTGTTTGCAATTTGACTGTGGGTCGGATTGAGACTGTTTGCAAGTTCTAAGTATTTGGTAGCCGCAACTGTATCTTTTTCAAGCATATATACCGTTGCCAGAATATAATACAGTGAATAATCATTTTCAATATCTGGATTGTCTATTGCATTTTTAATTATATCAACCGCTTCTGTGTATTGAGCAAATTCAATATATATCATTGCCAATGTTTTATAAGCGTCAACATAATTAGGTCTTAATTCGATAACTTTTTTTAAATTGTCTATCGCAAATTCTTTTTGGCCTGTTCTATTGTAACAATTTGCAAGATAAAACAAGCTTGTTGCGTCATTACTGTCCAAATCCGTTACTTTTTTGAACACTTTAATTGCATCAATCGGATTATCAAGATTAACCTCGCATAAACCCAAGTTCTTTAATGCTTCAATATTGTTGCTGTCGTCTGCCAGTATTTTTTCGAGTTTTGCTTTAGCTTCAACATATTGTTCGGAATTTAACAAATCTAATGCAGAAGATAATTCATTTTCAATATTTTCCATAAAAATATTATATTAAAAAAACTTACAAATTAAAAATATTTTTTGATATTATTTTATTAATGAATATTATTCCCGAAAATTTAGAAATACATAAAGCAAATAAAACTTTAGAAAATATTATAGATAACACAAAAATCAAAGAAAAACTTCTTTATAAAGTTAAATCCGATTTCCATGATATTTATGTGGTTAAAAACAAATTCGGAAAATTTTTAAAATACAAAGATACCTATCAGGCGGGTATTTTCGATTGCGACAATTACAAAGGCAATCTTCCTTATATTAATTATTTTTTGATACCGTATCTTATGAATAAAAACGCAAAAAATGTTTTATTTATCGGAATGGGTTCAGGTAAAATCATAAATCAGTACGAAATTTTGTTTGAAAAGTTAAACAAGATTGATATTGTAGATATTGAAGAATATATTTTCCCTGTTGCAGAAAAATATTTCGATTTTAAAGTTTCGGATAAAATGAATTTTTATCTTCAGGATGGAATAATTTATCTCAAAAATTCAAAGACAAAATACGATATTATCATAACGGATATCGCAGGAAACGAAGGCTGCGATACAAGATTTTGTGAAGACGAATTTTTTAAAATCATAAAATCAAGATTAACGGCTAAGGGAATTTTCGTAATAAACCTTCCCTCAAGCAGAGACATATTCAATAAGAAGAACGAATTTTTTCTTAATACCTTGAACAATTTAAAAGGAATTTTTAGCAATATTAATCTATATAACGGTGAAACATCAAATAAAATATTTTATAAAACATTTTTTAATATCGATAAACCCGTATTTGATATAACAAATGCTATTCTCATTTGTTCAAATAAAAATACGGCAAATATAGATGAAGACATAGAAGAAATATATAAAAAACTAAATATTGAAATAGCGGAATATTTAAGAGATAAAACAGAAATTCAAAATATTTTTTAAAATGTTTTTATGGTAATATTCAATATATAAAATGAGCAAGGAGGATAAATGAAAAAATACAGAATCGGAGTAGATATAGGCGGTACAAATATCAAAATCGCTCTTGTAGATTTTGACGGCAAAATCGCATATTCAAACACTACACCCACAAGAGCAGAAATGGGATATGAAGCAGGCGTTAATAATATAAAACAAGCAATAAAAGACATAATGAATGAATCCGCAACCGATGCAAAATCAATTGAAGCAATCGGATTCGGGTTACCCGGACAAATTGATTATAAAGAAGGAGTTGTTAAAAACTTACCTAATATACCCGGATGGGTAAATGTTCCGCTTGCAAAAATTATAGAAGACGAATTTAAAATACCGACTAAACTCGATAACGACGTTCGCTGTGCAGCATTGGGCGAATTAAATTTCGGAGCGGGAAAAGGCTGTGACAATTTAATTTGTATCACAATCGGAACAGGCATAGGTTCAGGAATTATTTTAAACGGTAAATTAATAAGAGGTGCCTCAAATGCGGCAGGAGAAATCGGACACATAAAAATGAGTATGAACGAAGGCCCGCTTTGCGGTTGTGGTGATTACGGATGTTTTGAAGCATATGCTTCAGGCCCTGCAATTGTTACAATGGCAAAAGAATATATTTCCGGCGGAAAATCGGCAAAATATAAAGAAATGGCACAAGATGGCGCAATCACACCTTATTTTGTAGCACAAGCCGCTTTAGCAGGTGATGCAGTATCCATTCAGATATTTAAACAAATGGGAAAAATAATCGGTGTGGGTTTATCATCCGTTATCAATCTTTTAAATCCCGAAAAAGTTATTATCGGCGGCGGTGTCGCAGATGCGGGCGAAATTTTACTTGAGCCCATAAGACAAACAATCAAAGATAGAGCTATGCCGATTCAAGCAAATACGGTTAAGATTGTTCCTGCTCAACTAGCAAATACAGCAGGAGTAATAGGAGCAAGTCTTCTTGTAAACAGTTAAAACAGTTAATTTATTATGCCAATACAGTTTTTATGGGGTGATGAAGATTATTTAATCGAAAACCACATAGCAAAAATTAAACATGAAGTATTAAAGGGTGATGTCAACGAGCTTAATTATAAAACCGTTGATTCACCTTCTTTTCCTTTATTTTCGGAGCTTTTGAGAACAAATCCGATGATGTTTGGAGATACTGTCATAGTAATAAAATGCCAAAAATACTTTCTTTCGCAAAAAAATAAAATCGAACTCGATGAAAAACAGACAGAAGAATTAATTGAAGCATTTAAAAACGTTTCGGATAAGGTACATATAATACTGGTTTGCGAAACACCCAGAGGAGAAAAGAAAAAACCTGACTCAAGAAAGAAGCTCTACAAAGAGCTCCAAAAAATTACAAAACCGATAGAATTTCCTTCCTACAGAAATTATGAAGATTATAAACTAATTCCCATAATTAAAAAAATGGCAGATGAATTAGATTTAAAAATAGGAAATCAGGAATGTTCGTTTCTTGTACAAACAACGGGTTCTGAATTAAGGTTACTTCATTCTCAACTTGAAAAATTAAAACTATATTCTCATCCGAAAAATATAGTAACAAAACAAATGATAGAAACAATAACAACATCAGTTACGGATGTATTTTCGATAGTTGACTATATTTTAAAAAAAGATTATACAGGAGCAATTAAATTAATATCGGATGTAATTGAAAAAGAACACTACGCTCTCTCGTTTGCACTAATTCAATCTATGATATCAAACCTATTAAAAACAAAGATATTATCACAATCAAGGCGTACGTCCTATGAAATAGCAACAAAAACAGGACAGAATGAATTTGTTGTAAAAAAGAATATCGAAAAATTGAGAAACGTTCAGCTTGACGATTTAATCAGGCTTAAAGTTAATCTTACAAGTGTAGAATATATGCTCAAAACAGGCGCAATAACAAATGTTTTAGCAGGATACGAAATGGCATTTTTATCTGACAATTTAGGAGAAAAAATATGCTAGATTTATTATTTAAAGAAAAATGTCCGTTTTGTTATAACTATTTTTCAAAACTTTTAAGCGAAAATCTTAAAAGCAGATTCCCGCAATCAATTTTATTTGAAGGTTCCGATACAAAATTACAGTTTTTATTTGCATTAGAATTAGCAAGAATATTAAATTCAGACACAATCAATTCATCTGTTAATGAAAAATGGATTAAAAATTACTCTCATCCTGCTGTAAATATTGTCTCACAAATACATTTCAAGCCTGAAGATGATAAAACAAAAAACGTAATATCCATTAAACAAGCAAAAGCAATAGAAAATTCTCTTAAAACCACATCGGATTATTACAGATTCTTTATTTTCTTCTCATCAGAAATTTATTACTATCATGATGAAGAATTGGAAAATTTTAAAAAACTCGGTTATTCAACGGATATTGATTATTCAATTGAGCCGTTGGAATACAATACATTTCATGTTAAAGCAATTAATTCACTTTTAAAATCAATCGAAGAACCGCCAAAGAATACTTGTTTTATTTTTCTTACTAAATCAAGAGAGGACATTTTGCCTACAATAAGTTCAAGAAGCCAAATTTTTAAACTCAGCTCTAACGATAACACTTTAAATTTTGACGACATATCAGAACTTATT
Source organism: uncultured bacterium (assembly GCA_946622415.1). Classification (GTDB taxonomy): domain Bacteria; phylum Cyanobacteriota; class Vampirovibrionia; order Gastranaerophilales; family Gastranaerophilaceae; genus RUG14156. The sequence continues at coordinate 54,508 of CAMOPX010000002.1, read as the reverse complement.
CCGTATTATCCGATTGTTAATTATGAAAACGCATACGGTTTTATTGATAAATTGATTCAAATTGAAACAGACAACGAAAGAACAACAGAATACATATTAAATAAATTCAACAGCTATCTTGGTACTTTAATCGTACAGAATCCGGATTTATACAGCAGTATCCTAAATCATATTAAAATAATCAATACAGCATTAAAGATGTATAAAGCGAACATTCATGAAAATAATATACTTGAAACTATGGCTTTGAGGCTTGTTAGGGGTTATTAAATGAACAATAATTTAATAAACAAAGATATAATCGCACTACAGCTTCCGACAGGTATTGGCGCTGATATAGGCGGGTATGCCGGCGATTTTGGACATATTGCAAGAGAGTTTTCAAAATATTTCCATGTAATAATAAACCCAAATGCCGTGAACGGCGGTATTTTAAGTGCAATAAATTACGATATGAGCTATCTTGAAGGTTATTTATTTGATGAATTTTTTAAAGGAAACGTAGGAATAATTCCAAAAAAACCATATGAAACAAATAAAATCGGGGTAATATTCGATTCGGAAATTCCGGAAGATATTTTAAACGTACACATAAATACAATCAACGCACTTAAAATGGTTCAGGGTATAAAAACAATAGCAACAGAAAAAACAAGAAAAAATATAGGCATTGAAATAAAGATTGATAAAGGAATTTCCTTTGGAAACATAAAAAACCCTGATGAACTATTGTATTCAGCTCAAAAATTAATTTCTAGAGGAGCAGAAGCAATTGCCGTTGTTTGCTATTTTAAAGACGATATTGAAGATATAAATTATGAAAACGGACAAGGTATTGACCCTATAGGAGGTTTGGAAGCCGTAATATCTCATATGATTACAAAAGAATTCAATATTCCTTGTGCGCATTCTCCTGCGTTTTCAGATATTGATATATCAGTAAAAATCGAAAATCCGAAAGTATCATCAGAATTAATAAGTTCTACCTACTTGCCCTGTATTATGCAAGGATTAAGCATAGCGCCAAAAATCACATCAAGATATGAGGAAAATGCTATTTATAATAAAAATGTCAAATACCTAATTACCCTATATGATGCAATGGGTTCATCATCCGTGTTATCATGTAAGAATAGCAACACAAAACTTATTGCGGTAAAAAATAAATCAGTATTAGATGTTACACCCGAAAAACTAAATTTAGACGATGTAGATATATATGAGACTTATGAAGAATGCCTAAAAACAATAACAAAAAACGAGTACAAATAATAGATGTCGGTGCAATAATAACAAAAGTGTTTTCTGTAATTTTTGCGATTCTATTGATTGCAGGCGGCAGCTGGTACTATATAAACATATATAATCCGCAGCAAAAAAAATTCATAAAAAAATCAAGAATTGCATACAACGCAATATCCGAAGTTATTTACGATATTTATAAGGAAAAACAGAGAGTTTATGATAGACCGGATGAACCCACGGACTCTGTTTGTGAAATTTTAGCGGAAAAATTAGCGGACAAAAAAGGAACCTGTAGAAGAGATAATACCGGCATTCCCAAGTTTAATTTTAAAATCAAAAAAACTAATATTGAAATCTATGGTCTAGAAAGAATTGGCGAAGTTCAAGACGATAATATAATAAAAGAATTCATTATAGATATTGATGGAGAAGCAAAAGGCAAAAACGAAATAGGAGTAGACAGAGTTCCTGCACAAATACATTCAACGGGAAGAATGGGCGGAAAATTAATGCCTGTTAATTGCAACCCTAAAGATTTAATTGAATACGGTATGCAATTGGGCAAATCCTGTCCTGTCGGAACAGAGCTTAATTTTTTAACATCAAATATTCCTTTTGGCTTTGATGTAAATCAAATAGGCTCAAAAGAAGGTAAAATTAAAAAAATTACACTTGACGTTTCTTTCGTTAGAGCAGATTGTGCCGCCTTTGGAGGCGATATTGTAGCTGATGATTATTGCAACGAAAAGGGAATATATTGGCTAAAACGCTGTTATGAAGAATATTATTGCGGAATCGAACCTACGCATTTTAGAATATAATAATTGAACCAAACTTATAATAGTTATATAATTAAAGTATAAGGAGATAATTAATGATGAATTTAACTATATTACTATTATTATTAATTTGTATTATTTGTGTAACTTGGTTATTTTTCTCTTTGGCATTCTATTTTGTTCCCGTTATTGTGGCATATGTCAGAAAACACAACAACATAATGGCAATTTCAATACTGACAATTTTTCTCGGATGGACATTTGCAGGTTGGCTTGCAGCATTATTGTGGGCACTAAATTCAGACACACAAGATAGAGAAAAAGACTAATTAAAACACGGGCGGTGTTTGAATATAATTTGCTTTAATATTCATATAGTTAAATTCTTCATTATTTTTAGAATTTAACAACTTGTTTTCGCCCAATTCCAGCATATTTATTGCAATATTTTTGTCATAATCTTCATAACAGATAGCGTTAGAAAAAAGCAGTTTTGAATTTTTGTCTGCCAATAGTTTATCATTTTCAGAAATATAATCCTTGATATTATTTTTTAATACGAGTTCAATTTTGTCATTTGTACCGACAAAAAACATATCGCGTCTTGCATCCATAATTAATTTATCACAATTATATGCAGAAAGTAGAATAGAAGCGGTATCTAAAGGTATTAAAGGCAAATTTAATTCACCTGCCATAACTTTTGCGACACTCATTGCTACTCTAATCCCTGTAAAACTACCGGGGCCGCAATTTACAATTATACCTTCCAAAGCATTGAATTCAAGTTTATTTTTTTCAAAAATATCCTTTATTTTTGAAATTAGATATAAACTGTGATAATTCTCATCTGATTTAATAATTTCAGAATAAATATTTTCATTATACTTTATTGCAAGAAATGTTTTATCTAATGCAGAGCAAAATGCGATAAGGTTCATAGTTTTTCCGTTTCTTTTTTAAATTTATTCAAAAATTCACCATTTTCGTCCGCAACATCCGAAAATTCAAAAATTCTTGTGTTAATGTCATCTTCGTCATAACTGATATGGATTTTAAGTGAATTTGAAGGGATTTCGTTATACGCAAAATCAGCCCATTCAATAAAGGTTAGAATACCGTCTTTTGAATATTCTCTCAATTCATCCACAACAGATTTTAAACCTTTGTGTTCTAATCTGTATAAATCAAAATGATAAACAGGCATTAAATCGGTTTTATATTCATTTAATATAACAAAACTCGGACTTGTAACATTTTCTTTTACATTCATGAATTTTAAAACATCTCTGACAAATTGCGTTTTACCGGCACCTATGTCACCGGTTAATGTGACAAATAGTCCTTTTTCATTAAGAGAATTAAAAAAAGCATTTGCTAATTTTTTTGTATCTTCAAGCGATTTAACAATGAACTTCATAAGATTATTCTACATTAAAAATACTATTCACAAATATTAATAATTGTAAACAATTAAAAAAATCATTAAAGAAAAATATAAATCATGACGATATATAAAATGAGGTTAGTTAATATAAGGATGATAAAATGGAATACGAAAATGATTTAGAGTTGTGTGAATACAACCCGATAAGCATAGAGTATCAAAAAGAAATACAACTGCTTGCAAAAATAGTTGAAAAACCGGCTATGAGTTTCTTTGAAAAATTAATGAAAAAAATTGTTCTTTCATACGGAAACTAAACAGAACCGAAAAGATTCTTTTTAATACCTTGTTTATGGTATTCGCCACCGGCACAAACAATTTCAATAACCTTTAACAAGAACTCTCTCGCAGCATCAGGCTGACTAATGAAGAGTTCTTTGTTATCTTTATGTTTTATCGTCATAATTGTTCCTCTGGTTTTTTCGGCAGGAACATACAAAGACGCAATTTCATTTTCTAAAATACAATCCATTTGAGTATCTATATCGTCGGATTCTTTAACGAGCTTTGTAAAATCACCGTTAATAGCAAAGATTCTTCCGCAGAATATAGGGCCGTCATCCTTTCTCGGAAGTGCTTTTGGTGATAAATTAAAGCGGGATGTAAAACTTATTGTATGCCATAAAACATTAACAATAACAAGAGTTCTTGCAGAATCTATGTTGCAAGTAACGTTTTGAATGGGAACATTTCTGACATTTAATGATTGTCTTAAATATTCGATTAGTGATGCAAGATTTTCTATTATACCGTTAAAAACCTCTTTTGTATTCATCGTAGATTGATGAAATTCTATAAATTGCTTGTACATATACACAGCAACAAGCCCTGCTCTCTGTTGAATTATTGAAGATTGTTGAGCTCTTACCTCTAAATTATCAAAGCTTTCAAAATTGTTTTGCAATGAACTAATTCCTTACTTTACAAGGGGATATCCAAGAAAATAATATAATAAAAGGGAAATATTTTATATAATAATAAAACTATTCTTTACATTTTTAAATACTTATAAAAATTTATTTATTTTGATTAGTATTTAAAAAGTAAGAATAACAAGATTTTTAAAGAAAATATAAAATATTATTCATCTTTTTTGTTTTTAAAGTTCGAGAATTGATTACCTTTTGTAATTGCAACTTTACCCGAACGAACAAATTCTTTTATACCATATCCTCGGATTAATTCGGCAAATGTTTGAACCTCTTTTTCGGTACCGTCAATTTTAACCGTATAAATTTTATCGGTAACATCCATGATTGTTGCTTTAGCTTGCGCAACAATATTTAAAAATTCTGCTTTGTTTTTATCATCAACCAGAACTTTTATTAATCCGATTTCGTATTCAATGGCTTCATCCACGCTCAAATGTGCAACTTTAATAACAGGGATTAATCTGTTTAATTGTTTACATATTTGTTCAATAACGTCTTCATCTGCAGGTGTAACAATTGTGACTCTGGAATAAATACTGTCAATAGTCGGTGCAACGGTAAGACTCTCAATGTTATAACCTCTGCCTGAAAATAAATCAACAATTCTGGATAATACTCCGACTTCATTTGAAACAAGTACGGATATTGTATGATTGATAGTCATTTAGCCATCCTCTCTAGATAATAAAACATTATCAATGGAATCACCTGCAAGCACCCAAGGATAAACCATTTCAAAATTTTCACAAACAAAATCAATTAAAACAGGGCCTTCAAATTCAACGGCACGCTTTAATGCAGGTATGATTTCATCTTCTTGAGTAACTCTGATACCCAAGGCACCATAACTTTCTGCCAACTTTACAAAATCAGGTGAAGAAATTTTTGTTTGCGAATAGTGAGCATTATATATTTTTTCTTGCCATTGTCGAACCATGCCCAAATATCCGTTATTAATAATACAATTAATAACCTTAAAACCATAATCAACGCAGGTCATTAATTCTTGAATATTCATTTGAATAGAACCGTCACCTGCAATATTGATAACGTATTTATTTTTGTTTGCAACAGCAGCACCCATAGCAGCAGGGAAACCAAAACCCATCGTACCAAGACCGCCTGATGTAACTAGTTTTCTCGGTTTATTAAATTTAAAGTTTTGTGCTGTCCACATTTGATGTTGTCCAACTTCTGTTGCAACTACAGGTTCATCAGGTTCGATGAATTTTTGAATACTGTTTAATACAGTTAGCGCGCTCAATTTGCCTGAAGTTTTTTGAGGAATCGCAACTTTAGTTTTCCATTCGGCTATATCATTAAACCATTTATTTTTTAATTCAAGATTTATTTTATGATTTGATTTTGAAAGCTGATGAAGCATAGTAGTCAAAACATTCTTTATATCTCCGACAATCGGAATTCCTGCTTTAACATTTTTAGATATTGAACAAGGGTCAATATCAACGTGAATAACTTGCGCGTCACGCGCAAATTTCTTCAATGAACCTGTAATTCTATCCGAAAATCTTGTACCTATTGCAAAAATAACATCAGCATTCGATACGGCAAGGTTTGCACAGTAATTTCCGTGCATACCCATCATGCCAAGGCTTGTTTCAAGACTGTCAGGATAAGTACCTGTGCCCATTAATGTATGAACAACAGGGATATGTAATTTTGTTGCAAGCTCAATCAATTCTTTGCTTGCGTTTGACGCAACTACACCGCCGCCTGAAATTATAACGGGTCTTTTAGCATCAAACAGAGCCTCAAGTGCCTTGTGGATTTGCAGGGGGTGACCTTTATAATTCGGATTATATCCGACAAGTTCAACATTTTTCGGGTAATTAAATGTACATTTAGCATTAAAAACGTCAACAGGAATATCGATTACAACAGGGCCTTTTTTACCTGTTGTTGCAATAAAAAATGCTTCTTTGACAACTCTTGCTAAATCTTTAACATCTTTAACCAAATAGTTATGTTTACAACAAGAACGAGTTATACCGACAATATCTGCTTCTTGGAATGCATCTCCGCCGATTAATTTAGAATTTACCTGACCGGTAATAAGAACCATCGGAGTTCCATCATAATAGGCATTTGCAAGACCTGTAATCGTATTACAAGCTCCGGGTCCGGATGTTACAATTGCGACTCCAGCTTTTCCCGACACTCTTGCAAAACCTTCCGCTGCATGGACTGCTGCTTGTTCATGACGAACAAGATAATGCTTAATATCGTTTTGGACGTATAAAGCATCATATAAAGGCAGAACCACGCCGCCCGGATAACCAAAAACTTCTTCAACGCCTTCTTCAATAAGCGATTTTAATAATATTTCGGCACCTGTATACATAACTTTGTTCATAACATTCCTCATCTTATAAAAAAATTATAACAACAAAATAGTATTTAATGCCATGTTTTAAATTTTTTTGTAAATTATTATTAAACCAATCACAATTTAAGACATTTTAAAATATAATAAAAAAGGAGTTTAATTATGTTTGATTATATAAAAGGCAAATTGACCGATAAGAATTTTCCCTTCTGTACCGTAGAGGCTAACGGACTCGGATATTTATTACTTGTTAACACAAGAACAATTAATTCCTTGCCTGAATTAAATTCCGATATAAAAATTTATACAAAACTTATTCACAAAGAAGATTCAATGACCCTATGCGGTTTTAAATCTAAACAGGATAGAATCATATTTGATATTTTAACCTCTGTATCAGGAATAGGTACAAAAGTCGCGCTTTCTTTGTTGGACGAATTTGAAACAAATGAACTTGTTGATGCGGTTATGAATGATGACCATAAAAAAATATCAAGAACCAAAGGTGTAGGGCCTAAAATGGCTCAAAAAATCGTCTTAGAAATCAAAGATAAATTAACAAAAACAGAAACAACATCAAAAATCACGACAGCACAAAGTAACAATAATATAATCACAAACGAAACAACAACACAGGTAATAACCGTTCTTGAATCCTTAGGATACAATAAGAGCGAATACAGTTCCGCACTTCAAACCGTTGTTTCTAAAGCTCAAAAAGATAATCCAGAAGAAATACTTAAAGAAGTTTTAAAATTATTATCAATTTTTTAAAGAGGAAAATATGAAACCGGAAGAATTAGTAAAAAAATTTAAAAAACAAGACAAAGAAATGAATGTATTATTTGCTTCAGCCGAAGTTGCACCGTTTTCAAAGGTAGGCGGATTAGCGGATGTTGTAGGAGAGCTTCCGATTTATCTTGATAAACAAAATATCAGATGTGCTGTTTTTACTCCTCTTTACGGTTGTATTGACCAAGAAAAATATAATATTACAGAGATTGAAAATTCAGAATTGAGAATTAATATGGGCCATGCTCAGCACATATTTAAACTTAAAATGACACAAATTCCAAACACGAACGTAAACGTGTTTTTTATTGATAATCCGAAGTATTTTTCTTGCTTTAATGTTGTTTATCCGAAGTGGTGCGATGAGATGTACGAAATGCAAAGATACGTTTCTTTTTGCCTTGCAACATTAGAATATGCAAAATTATTAAATTTTAAACCCGATATAATTCATGCTAACGATTGGCATACATCTATGCTTCCGATTTATTTGAAAACAAATTATAAGTATGACGAATTTTATAAAGATACAAAATCAATATTCACAATCCACAATCTTGCATATCAGGGTGAATGCGACAAGGCAATAATTGATTTTGCAAATATGAGATGGGATAACGTTTGGAATGATCAATGTATTGAACACTATGGCAGAGTGAATTGGCTAAAAGGTGCCTTATATTGTGCAGATAAAATAACAACAGTATCTCCCCGTTATGCGCAAGAAATCCTGGGCGGAGATTACGGGGAAGGAATGGATTACACCCTAAGAGGTCAAACCTATAAACTTTGCGGAATACTAAACGGTACAAAATACGATAAAAAAAACTTTAATACAAAAGAAAAACCAAAATATAAAGAAGAAATCCAAAAGATGTTTGGTTTGCCGCTTAACCCCCATAGACCGCTTATTGCTATGATATCAAGATTAGTTTATCAAAAAGGAATGGATTTAATTGATTTTTGTAAATTTGATTTAATGAATCAACCTGCCGACTTTGTATTTTTGGGAACAGGAGAAGAAGGATATCAAAATATGCTTATTTGGGCTTCAAATAATTCTCCGAACATCAGAGCATGGATTGATTTTAAAACAGATTTAAGTGAAACAATTTATAAGGCTTCGGATTTATTTTTAATGCCAAGTTTGTTTGAGCCGTGCGGAATATCTCAAATGATAGCCATGAAATTCGGTTCTGTTCCGATAGCAAGAGCAACAGGCGGACTTGATGATACAATTATTTCTTATCCGAATCCGAATGCAACAGGTTTTAAATTCTTAGGATATGATGCTCAATCTATGCTAAATGAAATCAAAAATGCGATTTGGACATATTACGACAGAAAAGACGATTTTAAAAATATGATAAAAAATTGCATAAATACAAAATTCACTTGGGAAAATTCAGCTCAAAAGTATAAATTTTTGTATTTGGATGCATTAAACAGAAAAAATTTCTAAAAGATTAGTTAATCTTCCATAGGCAAATATCCTGCGTCATATTGAAATAACATGTGTATTTTTTTAGATTTTGTTCGTTCATTTCAAAAAGTAAGGTAAAAATTACCGCGTCTTTATCTTTTGACAAAATATCTTTAGTCATTTCTTCAATTGAAATTTTTTTTGTATCTATTATTTTGTAATTAACATCATTATTAAAATCAATAAATTTAAAGTTATCGATATTTTTGCTGTAAGTAAAATTTCTCACAATTGCATATACATTTTTAGAAGCATTTTGCAATTTATATTGAGAAGAAGCGGATATCGGCACCAAATCAAGACCTTTATTTTTATTATTCTTTTTAATAACTGCATAATTTTGTATCAAAAGAATCCATATAAAAAATACAATAATATGTTTTTTATTTAAAGAAAAGAATAATGCAATATTAATCAACACTAAAGGAATAAGAAATAACATATACCTCTCAACAAGAACCGGTTTAAATTGAGATATTAATATTGCAGATAACAAAACAAAGCAGATAATATATAAAGAATAAATTATAAAAGGTTTGTATTTATTTTCTTTTGAATATAACGACTTACCGGAATAAAAAAGATAGAGCACAAAAGGAATCAAGCCGCCAAATAAATAATAAACCGTGGATTTTATCATATTAAAATCGGCTTTTGCAATCCAAGTATTAAACGATTCATTCAATAAGCCTTTATTTAAAGCAGTATAAAAAAAGTAGGGTAAAAATGTAATAATAGGTATCAAATGAATCAAAGAAAAAATGACTAATTTTCGTTTTTCGTTCTTCTTATACAACATAAAAACGCAAAAAATATAATTTCCAACCAAAAACAATATTTCATAAAAATGCAAATTGATTGCAGCAATTGAACAAAGACAATAAAAAATTAAATACTTTTTTGAAAAAGAATTTATGATTTTAAACAATAAATAAATAAGTAATACCGTAAAAACACATTGTAAAATATAACCCCTTAATTCAAGTGCTCTGTGAATAAAATGAATATTAATTGCAACCAAGAATAGAAATAAATTTGAAATATTATACCCGAATTCTTTTTTAGTAAAGTAATGACAACAAAATAACATCAAAACAGAAATAACTAATGCTAAAGCCTTTGCAAAATAAATATTTAAAGGAAAAATCATGAAATAAATATGGTAAATAAAGTACAAAAGCGGAGGATTACCCGGGTCTTTAAATATGGATAAAAAATTAAGAGTTGATAAATCGAGAGTATAGTAATCATCGTACATCAATAATGTGTCAAAAAATCCATTGACTCTTAAAACCAAAGCAAAAACAAAAATAGCAAAGACGGAATATATTTGATTAAATTTAATTTTAGAATTTATTAGAAAAAGATACAAAAAAATTCCAAAAAGAATATAAAAAGGAATAAATATATAATGTCCCGAGATTATACTCAACAAAAATACACAAAAGTAATTATACAAAGAATTTGAATTTATTGCTCGGTTTTTTTTATAAAAGTTATCTGGTAAATCATATAAAGTCAAAACATTACAGTTATCATTAAAACAAAGTTCTTTTTGTTGTTTTTTAAAATCTGAAAAATCGTTAAAATAATAAGGCTTTATCCCGTCATAAATAAAAACACTCTTTATATTTTCGTCTTTTATATCAGATAAAATTTTTATGTTATCGATTTTTTTATTTGAATTAAAAAATAAAAAATTTCTTATTTTATTATATGGAGCGATTTTGTCATTTACGACAACAAAAAAGTTATCCGTAGAATTTGAATTTAATTCAACCATGAAGGCAAAGTTATTATATAAAGGTTTGAATATTTTTAAAACATTTTTATTAAAGAAACAAAACTCAAGACAAAACAATAAAAGAGAACACAACAATAAAATTATGAGTTTTTGGTTTTTCTTCATAACTTCATTATATATTAAATTTTTTAGTATAATAAAATTATGACAAAATATTTACTCATATCAGCAATAATAGCAGCAACCGGCGGATTCTTGAACGGATACGACACAGGGGTTATTTCGGGCGCTATATTGTTTATAGAAAAAAGTTTTCAAATTACACCCGCACAACTGGGTTTATTAGTCAGCAGTATTTCATTTGGCGCTGTCATAGGTGCTTTTTTAAACGGTTTTATTGTAGATAGAATAGGCAGAAAAAAGACAATTCTTTTAAGTGCTCTTTTCTTTTTTGTCGGTTCAATACTATGTTTTTTATCAAAAAACATAAATATGCTGATTTTTTCAAGAGTATTTACAGGAATAGCTGTCGGAGTAGTGAGTTTTGCTGTTCCTTTGTATTTAAGTGAAATTTCAGCAAAAGAAAATAGAGGAAAAATAGTTTCATTTTTCCAAGTTGCAATTACACTTGGTATATTGGGTGCATATTTTACAAATTACTGTTTATCCGGATTTAATAATAATTGGAGATATATGCTTCTTTTTGGAGCAGTTCCCGCATTAATATTGTTATTAGGATTTTTATTCCAAAAAGATACTCCAAGATGGCTAATATTAAAAAACAGAAAAGAAGAAGCCGCTAAAATCTTAGAAAAATTACATAATAAATCATCGAAAGATGAAATTAAAGAAATCGAGGCAACGGTACAAAACAACAATAGGATTAAATTTTCTAAAAACCTTATAAAACCGTTTGTTATTGGCATAGGTATGATGTTTGTTCAAATCTGCACAGGAATAAATGCCATTATATATTTTACTCCGACAATATTTAAACATGTAGGTTTTCATTCCGATAGCAGTGCGTTATTTATTACAATTTTTATCGGAATTATAAATTTTTTGATGACTTTTGTTGCTGTAGCATTTGTGGATAAATTGGGAAGAAAACCTCTTTTATATATAGGTTTGTCGGGAATGATTATGAGCCTTACGGTACTATCGCTATCGTTCAATCATAATGGCGAATTTATAAAATATTTTGCAGTCGGAGCATGCTGTATTTATATAATTTCTTTTTCAATGTCACTCGGCCCTATTGCATTATTATTGATTTCGGAAGTCTTTCCTTTGAGATTCAGAGGGCAGGCAATGAGTATCGCAATAATTTTTAATTTTATTTTTAATTTCATAACAACGGGTCTGTTTCCGATATTTATGGATAAATTTGGCGGTTTGATTACATTCAATATTTTCAATTTAATATGTATTTTATCAATTATATTTATATTTACGACAGTTCCCGAAACAAAAGGAATAAGTTTAGAAGAATTAGAGAAAAAATATCCTACCATAGGCTAATTTTTTTAAATTTTTTATACATTTTTTTAAAATTGATGTAATATAAATCTATGCTAGATTTTTTAATGCCTAAAAACAGAATTCAGTATTATGACCTTGAAGAAGTTCCTATTGAAACATTTGAAATCTTGGGAATAAATCAAATTAATCCTTATTGTAAATCAAGAGGCGATAAAGAATGTTTTATCACTCTTGTTACAATTGCAAACACATCCAAAGAATACGATGAAAAAGAAGCAATGGTTTTAACATCATATTTCACGGTCAAAAGATGTCCGAGATGCAAAAAAATTTCGCTGATACCGACAAAAATAAAAATTAATCAATTTCCCACTTATTTAAAAAATGAAGAAAAAATAGCATACGGTAATTATTTTTCATCAAGATACAATTTTCCGACAACAGTTAGCGCATACTGCAATTCTTGTTCAACATGCTTTGAATATTTGGTTAAAAACAGAGAATTGTGGATAAAAGAAGCAAAAAAACTCAAAGAAAAGAATATTATAGGCGGAGAGTGGGAAACCTACAGAATAGATTAATCATTATTTTTATCGTCTGATTTGTTGTATGTAACAAAAGAAGGCGGTTTAATAACTGTTCTTGCCAATAATTCGCCTTTTTTATTATAGCTTGTTAATATAATCATTGATAATTCATCATCGTATTCAACGGAATTACACGCCTTGCAATTCTTTTCAAATGTATATGCAATACCTTTTTTATCGTAGGGATTAACTTCAACTTTATTTAATTCATCGGTTATTTTTTGTGCAACTTCCGATGATTTTGCATTTTTATTTTGAGCAAATTCTTCAAGCACCTTAGACGTAAAAACAGCGCCATCGGCTTTTATTTTAGCCGCCATTAAAACTTCCTGCTTATGCCAAATTCTCGGAGAATAATATATACCAAAAGCAATCAATAATAGCATTACAACGCTCAATTCAATTGCTGTTATTTTTTTAAATTTTTGTGATTTAAGAATTTCCTTTATATTCATTGTTCCCTCAACTATCTTTCAACTACTAAAAACGATTTAACACATCTTTGATGCTTTCCCATTGAACCTATTTGAAGATTCTTATACGAAATTGCGGTTGATAATCCGCCGTCAAACGCCATAGCTTTTTTTAATTTTAAATTTTTTGTTAAATATTCTTTCATTTCATAAGCATCAGCCTTATGATCTTTTGTAAATATTACAATATAAAGTTTTTTACCTTTTAAACCTATAGCGGTACGTTCACGTCTTTTTAAAATATCTACACTTTGTGATTTTACAACATCATTCTCTTTTACGACAAACCCTTCGTTAACTAAGTCCATAGTGGGATTAATCATGGGGCCCGCTTGGAGAGAGTGTTTTATTTTATAGCCCTTTTGAATCGGGGCATTGTGATAAGCAATATCAAATTTTAATTTACCTCTTTTATTTTCTAAAACCCTAAATTCACTTCTTGAAAGAACTTTTTCTAATCTGCCCTCTTTTTTTAAAGAATTAACAAGTTGAACGTTATCATTGACATCAGATATTGTTTCACCATCAACAACAACATAAGAAACGCTTTTACCGTTTTTTACGTCAAAAAAACCACCGTTAACAACTAAATCGTAACAGTCATCTTCGTATAATTTTTTTGGCGTAACAACTCTTTTTGTCATAACGGGTTTGATTTTATCGCCGTATTTTTTTGTATTAATTTCAAAAACATACACCCCGTCTTTATTATCTGTGTATTTAATTTTATCCGCAGCATATAAAGGCAGTGCAAAAATTAAAATATATAGTATTGTAAGAAACTTTTTCATCATAAATCCTTTACTTTTTTAATAACAAATATCGAAATTATAAAAATCAAAATCGGTAATACTGCACACAAAAACTGCGGCAAAACTGCCTTTTGTGCCAATAAATCAAAGAAAGGCAGGGTAATATAATAACCGAAAATCATACCGACGGCAATTGTAAAACCAATAAGTCTTTGCGTTCTCGGCGGGCAAAATCCGAGCAAACATCCGATAATGGCAAACAAAATACAGGTCAAAGGATGTAAATATCTTTGATATAATTTTACTCTGAAATATCTGTATTCATCGGAAAATTTTGCTTTTTTAAGCAATTTTGCATATTTTGAAATTTGGTGATTTGTAAATACCCTTTCTTTTCTTGTTGCATTAAGCATTAAATTTTTAACTTCAATTGCTTCTTTACCGGAAGTTAGAATTCTATATTCGGGTAATTTATTGACATCATGATAAATACCGTCTTCATCTATATCATATTTAACAGCATCAACCACTTTCCAACAGTTATCCTCAAAATATGCACGAGGTGCAAAAACTATGCTTTTAAATGTTGTGACATCAGAATAATTTTCATTTGAAAAATTCATTACAATTATTCCGAAGATTGTTGTTGTATTAAAGTTTGAAACAATAATATTTTGTTTAGGGGTTTTGTCTTTATTTTCTACAATATATACAAAATGGCTTCCGCCGCCTTTTGATTCTCCGAGTTTGTTGCTTGCTATCGGAACCAATCTGTCATTTACAAAATAACAAAGTACAGACAAAAAAGCACCAAATATAATGACAGGCGCCATAATTCTGTTAAATGAAATTCCTATTCCTCTTAAAATTGCAAGTTCTGAGTTTTTTGATAATCTGTCAAACGTAAAAATTGACCCCAGAAAAATACCGACAGGAATAGCTTTTGCAAGCACCTTTGGGATTTCCAAGATTAATAATTTAACGGCAACAAAAGGTGTAATTGTATCATTAAGAACTTTTTTTATAATTTTAAACAGTGTTTCGGGCGCTATCCAAACTATTATAAATAAAACCAAACACACCAAGGTTGCTTTAACAACCTGAGATAAAATAAATTTATCAAGAATTGTCATTTTATAATTTTTAATTTTGATTAAATAATTTTTTAAAACATTTATATTCATAATATTTTTTCAATAATTAAAGAACAAAATCCTCACCGAGATAGAATTTTTTAGCAACAGGATCAACTGCTACATCAGAACTTTTGCCTGAAATTTTAATTTTTCCGTCAAAAATTACATTCGCTCTGTCTGTAATAGAAAGTGTTGCCTTGGGGTTATGGTCTGTTATCAATATTCCGATATTTTTTTCTTTTGCAAGTTTGTATATATTTTCTTTAATCTCACCTATAGCAATAGGGTCAATACCTGTAAAAGGTTCATCAAGAAGAATAAATGAAGGTGTTGCGGCTAACGCTCTTGCAATTTCAACACGTCTTCTTTCACCACCCGACAGCGCAACTGCTGATGCGTGTCTTAATTTTTGAACACCAAATTCAGTTAATAAATTCTCTAAGAGTTCGTCTTTTTCGTCTTGAGATAATTTATCATTCATTTCGAGAACGAGTTTAAGATTGTCTTCAACATTTAATTTTCTAAAAATTGACATTTCTTGAGGCAAATAGCCAACACCCAATTTTGCACGTTCATTCATCGGAATTGATGTCATATTAATTTTTTTGCCGTCATCCAGTTCTAGTAAAATTTCACCTCTGTTTGCTCTGACAAGACCGACTATCATATAAAAGGTAGTGGTTTTACCTGCGCCATTTGGCCCCAAAAGTCCGACAACTTCGCCTTTGTTAACATCGAAAGACACATCGTTTACGACAGCGCGGTCACCATATATTTTAACAAGATTTTTTGCAATTATTCTCATAAACTACTCTCTGTAACATAAATCAAAATAATTATATTATAAAAAGTCATATTTTTAATAATTTTCATTTTAATATTAATTTTTGTATATAAATGTAAATTTTTTATCAAAAAAACTAAAGTAATTTTGAAAAATTACGATTAAAAAAATTGTGTAGAATTTAAAATAAGGGTATCAAAATGGCAAATATAAGCAATAATAATTTATTTTTTAATTCTTCTCTTTCTCAAAAACAAATGGAAAGCAAATTAAATAATAGTGGAAACAACGCAAAGTCAGCTTCAAAAACAAAAGAATGTTTTGATAACTTTATTTCAATTAAAGATGACGTCTCAAGTGATAATTCAGCTATAAATTCTGCAATTAAAAAAGCTGAAAACAATGTAAAAAACTCTGAAACAAACAAAACAGCAAAAGAAAGAGCTGGAAAAAGAGCAAAAACATTTGCAAAAAATACAAGCTGGGGAAATTATACAGTTGCAACAAATGCAAAACAAAGTAATAATTCAATTAAATTTAAAATTAAAGATAAAAACGGTAAAACAGGTAACGCTACGGTTAGATACGGAAGCGATAATTCAAAAATCGTTACAATAAATATAAACGGAATCACAACAAAAAAAGTTTATGACAGTCGAGGCATATTAAGACAATTAACCTCAAACGATAAGTCAACAGGCAATACAACGATTAAAAAATATGATGAAACAGGTAAAATAAATTCAAAAAAAATTCAAGATACAAAAACAGGAACAATAAAATCGTTAAGCTGCTATGACGACACAGGAGAGCTTGCAAGAAAAAATACATATAATGAAGGCGGGCAAATATCAAGTACAACAGATTATGAATATAATTCCAAGGGAACACTAACAGGCAGCTATACAACAATTAAATCAGGTTCCGATAAATCAGGCAAGGTAAAAGCAATATGCACAACATATAACAATAAAAAAAGAACGACAGTCACTTATAATACCGATGGTTCATCCGAGGTTGTAAATTCAACAAAAAATACAAAAACAGGAAAATACGAAACAAATAACAAGACAAAATACGACAATAAAGGAAATGTCGTAAAACCTAAACAACAAAGCAATACAGCCGAAGTAAAAACCGACAACGCTAAAATTTCAACTCAGAATAATACAATACCGGAAAAAACTTCAAAAGAAGAAAACAATAATACAAGCGAAACAAATTTACGACAAGATAACAAAACAGATTCGATTAATCAAATTGACTTCAAAACTGCAGGTTTGTCACAAGCGTCCGATATTGCAAATTTCGGTTTTACACCCGGCTCACAGACAATAATTAATCGTAAACTTGGCAGTGACGATATTTCGGAAAAAGTATTGGGTAATCATGAAGCAACACCTGTAACGTTAACAGATGAAGATGGCAACATATACACAGGAACAAAGGAAGATAAACCCAAAATAAATCCTGACGATATAATAAAAAAATCTGACAGTACAAATTTCGGTTTTACACCCGGCTCACAGACAATAATTAATCGTAAACTTGGCGGTGACGATATTTTAGGAAAAATAACGGACAATCACGAAACAACACCTGTAACGTTAACAGATGAAGATGGCAACATATACACAGGAACAAAGGAAGATAAACCCAAAATAAATCCTGACGATATAATAAAAAAATCTGACAGTACAAATCTCGGTTTTGTGCCAAGTTCGTCGACATTAGCAAATCGCAGAATCGATATTAACAAAATTTTAGGAAACGTAACAAAAGTTGAACAACAAACAACTCCTGCAACACTAATAAAAGTAGACGATATCAAAGAATCATCCGAAAATATTGAATAATTAAATAAATGTAATTTTAAAGTAATTATCACATTTTAACCAAACTTCACAATTGGCATTAAATAAAGTTTTTTGTATAATTAGGTATATGACATCAAATATCTATACAAAAAATGAGATACTGCAGGCCCTTTCGGCTAAAGGATATTTTATAGATATTTACACTCTGGATACTTTTTTCAAAAAATGGAATATAGAGGCAATTTTTGAAGACGAACAGGGTGGGGAGTTTTTTGACAAAAATACTCTTGATATTGTGCTGAATAATTTATTTAATCAAAATAACGAACAAACGCAACAGCAAACAAATTCTTATGTTCAGCCTATACAACAAGCTCCTCAGATTGAATATCAACAACCAAATGTATATAATTCACAACTTCAACCACAAGCACAACAGACAATTCAGCCGCAAGTACAACCCGCAATCAACAATCAATCGCTTGACAAGGAAACACAAAATATTTTAAGTAACGTTTCTTTATCGGACGGAACACCTTTAATTAATAAAATCAATGACAATTTTAATCTTGATATAACAACGCCTGTTGATATTCCCGATATAAATACAACAAATCAAGAAATAATTGAGGAAGAACATCAGCCCCCTAAAAAAAGAAAGCTTGGCATCTTAGAAGGTGCTATGCAGACGCTTGATGAAAACACTCAACAGGAAATAATGCAAAGTCAGGAACAAAGACAAGAAGTTATAAAAGAAATAGAAGAAACAGAAAGAACCCTCGAGGATTTTCAAAATCAAACCCAGCAAATTGCACCTAAAAACAGTACCTTTAATATAAATCAGAACACTCCGCCCATGCCTCATTTAACGGAACAAAATGAAACATCGGACGGAAAAGATTTTGATGATATCAGTTTAATTTCTGATTCATTTGAAGCACAGGAAAAATTTAAAGAATACGTTGTAAATGAATTTACAAAACAACAGCCTGCACCTGCGCCTGCAAACAATAACGAATTCAAATTGGATATTTCCGAAAGAACAATCAACATGATTGCAAGAACAATGGCAAAAAAAATCGCAAAACATGTCAGTGCAATATGTTCGGCAGATACAAAAGCAATAACCCAATTGGAAGAAATTAAACAAGAAAATAAAAGACTTGAACAAAGAGCAAAAGAACTTGAAAATCAAAACAAAAAGTTAAGGCTTCTTCTTGCAGAATCAAATAAAAATTTAAATTCGTACAAACCGAGCATTTTCGGATTATACAAAAAAGTACCCCCGCAATAACAAAAGAGGAATTTATGAACCAAATAATAATGATATTACTAATCAGCATACTAATTCTTGTCCATGAAGCAGGTCACTTTATTGCAGCAAGGTTATGCGGTGTCAGAGTTACAAGATTCGGCTTCGGAATGCCTGTAGGTCCCGAGTGGAAATTATTCAAATGGAAAAATACAAATTTCTATATCCATGCATTTTTATTTGGGGGTTATGTAGCATTTCCCGATGATATGGATAATTTTAAAAATGACAATAAAGATGAAAAAATTGATGAAGACGAAGTTTTACCTTCGGATTCTCCCGAATTATACGAAAACAAAACAATTCTGCAAAAGCTGTTTATAGTTTCTGCAGGTGTAATTATGAATATTATATTTGCAATATTTCTTGTTATGTTTTGCGCAGCCGTATTTAAACAACTTCCTACGTCAATGCAGGAATTATATGTCAATAAAGTCGTTAATACACAAGATTTAAAACATCCGGCAGCAATAGAAAATTATGAATTTATTAAACAAAACAAAATATTTTCAAATATCCAAGAAAAAGGACTAAAAAAAGACGATAAAATTTTAAAGATAAACGGGCAAAATATTCAATCGCTTTATCAATTAAGATTCTTCAGCAACAATTCAAAATTATTTGATAACTATGCTCAAGATGATTTAATAAATCAAAATTTGGAAAAATTAAAAAAATTAAATCCAAATATTAAAGATACAATTGCAAAAGATACAAAAATAATTCTTCCTAATGTAAAACCTGAAAAGAAATTAAATGTTTCGTCCAAAACCCTAAAAGGATTGGAAAAATATAAAGCAGACGGAACAAAATTAACACCCGAACAAATCAAATTAAGAAATGAAATTTTTGCCAAAAAAACATTTACAACAAATTCAGAAACCAATATTAATGATATTGCGACAGCTCTATCCGACACATACAAACCCATAACAATGACAATATCAAGAAATAATAACGAGATAAACCTTGATAATGTCATCGTATACAACGAATCGGGACAGTTTGGTATTGAATTAAAAGTTGCGGATATCTTTATGGAAACAACAACACCAAAATCAATAGTTGTAAACAGTATTAAATATTGCTATAACACTACAAAACTAATGCTTGAAGGATTGTGGCAATTAATCGTAGGAAAAATCAGTGCCGATGAAATGCACGGAATCATAGCAGTAATCAAAATAGGCGGAGATATCATCGCATCAAAAGGAATATTAAATGGTCTTTTGCTTTGTGCAATGATTAGTCTGAATTTGGCAATAATGAACTTTTTACCGATTCCCGCACTGGATGGCGGACATGTAATGTTCCTTGTTATTGAACAAATTACGGGCAAAAAACCGAGCAAAGAATTAAGCGATAAAATCACTAATTTCTTCTTTGCCCTTTTAATAATTCTAATGATTGCAATATGTTATAACGATATCGTTGCGCTCATAACAAAGAAATTCTAAGCAAGATACTCTTTTAAATATTGAGTTGACGGAGATTTTCTTAGTTTTTTAAGACTTTCCATTTCAATTTGTCTTATTCTTTCTTTTGAAAATCCTAAGATTTTACCTAATTGTTCAAGCGTCATGTTTTTCCTGTTTTCGAGTCCGAAACGGTTCAAAATAATAAAACGTTCTCTATCCGAGAGGATTCCTAAAGATTTTTTGATATCTTTCTTAAAATCAAATTTTTCTGCAAGATAGCAAGGCTCATTTTGAATGGTATCCGCAATATAATCCTCAAGTGACAAATCCTGCGCAACAGGTGTTTCAAAACTAACAGGCTCTTTTATTATTGAATTTTTAATAAGCTCGATTTTTTTAACGGATGTTTTTAAATAATCCGCAAGTTCTTTATTATCAGGTTCTCTTCCTAAATCAACACTCAATTTAACAATTGCTTTTTTAAGAGTTCTAATCTTATCTCCCATATGAACAGGAATCCTTATTGAACGGGATTGATTAGCAATTGCACGAATTATTGTTTGTTTAATCCACCACGTTGCATAAGTCGAAAATTTAAAACCTTTTTTATAGTCGAATCTTTCGGCTGCCTTAATAAGTCCTAATGAACCTTCCTGAACCAAATCCATAAATAATAAACCCTGACCCGTATAACGTTTTGCAATAGAAATAACAAGTCTTAAATTAGATTGAATTAATTTTTTCCTTGCAACAACAGAATCCTTTTTATTTCCTTCTTTTATAGTTTTTCCTGTCAGCAGCTCTTCGTCTTTTTTTAATAATTTTATTCTGCTCACATCTTTCAAATACATCTGAAGAATTTCATCCTTATTAACAATTACGTTAAATGTCTTTATTTCTTCGTCATTATTGTCATCGGATAACAAATTACCATTCTCAACATCATTTAAAGAATCAATTTCATCAATATTTAATTCCATCGGCATAACACAAATTCCCCAATCGTCTGATATATCTTTTCAGACGAAAATAAAAAAGTTTTGTTCCGATTACCCAATCGGGTACATAAAAAATACCCGACAGGATAATTAACTAAAAGTTTATTACAAGTTAGTATTAGTCCTGATAAGAAAATTACGAAAGGAAGAAAAAATGAGCCAGCAAGCAATTAGCAAAACAAAAGACGTAAGAGTGATTATTATAGAGGATTACAAACTGACAAGAGTAGGATTAAGGTATGCATTAAATGAAATTGAAAACATAGATGTAATTGCGGAAGCACAAAATGCAGAGGCAGGATTGGAATTAATCAGAACAGAACAACCTGATGTCGTTTTAATGGATTTAGGATTACCGGGTATTAACGGATTAGAAGCAACAAGCAGAGTAAAAGAAATTTCACCTAATACAAAAATAATTATTTTAACATCTCACGATAGAGAAGAAGAAGTTATAGCATCGTTGGGTTCGGGTGCAAGCGGATACTGTCTTAAAGATATTGACCCAGCTACATTATCCAATGTAATAAAAAATGTGGCAAAAGGAGCGTGTTGGATAGATTCTAATGTTGCACATCTCGCATTAAAACTATTCCCAAAACCGGAAAACACGGAAATTATGAATAATTATAATTCATCAGATGTGAAAACAAAGTTAACGGAAAGAGAGAATGAAGTTTTAAAGTTGTTGGTACAAGGAAAATCCAATACGGAAATTGCATCAGAATTAATAGTTTCCGTACACACTGCAAAAGCGCATGTTTGTTCAATTTTACAAAAATTATGCGTAGATGACAGAGTACAAGCCGCAGTGAAAGCAATCAAGGAAGGTCTTGTTTCGGTATAAATTTAAAATCATTCATAGTGAATGGGGTTAGAATTATCTGACCCCATTTTTTAAACCGAAATATTAAAAAATTATTTAAATAATTAGACATCATTAATTCATAGCTTATAATAATAATATAGCCGATTTAATCAAAAAAGGGGGATAAAATGAACAACAATGACGAATCAAAAAATCCTTTTGATGAAGAAACAATAAAAGAACTCGAAGAAATGCAAGAAGCTGATGAAGAAAATACTGAAAATAATACTGAAGAAGAAGATATAAATAACGAAGAAACAGTTGCAGAAGAAAAAGCAAACGATGAATTTGAAAAAAAATATGAAGAATTAAATAACAAATATATTCGACTTGCAGCTGATTTTGATAATTTCAGAAAAAGAACAGCAAGCGAAAAAGAAGAATTATCGTCTTTTACTATAGCAAACGTGCTAAAACAATTGGCGGGTGTATTAGATACTTTTGATAGAGCACAAGAGCACTTAAAAGATATAGAAGACTGTAAAACAGTAAAAGAAGGTTATGAAGTCGCATATAAACAACTAACCGAAGCTCTTAAAAAAATCGGTTTAAAAGAAATAGACGCATTGGGAAAAGAATTTAACCCAAATGAACACGAAGCCGTTACAAAAATCCCGACAGATGAATTTGAACCGGATTGCGTTGCGGCAATAATACAAAAAGGATATAAAACAGATAGCAGAATCGTAAGACCGGCTTTAGTCGGTGTTGCAACAAAAAAGGAAAATCAATAGAGAAAGATGAATAGTACAATGGATTATTATGAAATACTTGGGGTAGATAGGAATGCCACAAAAGAAGAGATAAAAAAAGCTTTCAGACAAAAAGCAAGACAGTATCACCCTGATGTAAATAAAGCACCCGATGCGGCAGAAAAATTCAAAGAAGCAGGGAAAGCATACGAAACCTTATCTGATGATAATAAAAGAGAAATATATGACAGATACGGAGAAGACGGACTGTCAAACGCCGGCTTTAACCCTAATTCATTCAATATGGGCGATATTGATTTATCGGATATATTTTCATCATTTTTTGGCGGATTTGGCGGTTTTTCATCAGGTTATGAAGAAGATCCGAATAGACCCTTGAGAGGTGATGATTTAAGATACGATATAGAACTCGATTTTTTAGAAGCATGCTTTGGTGTTGAAAAAGAAATTAAAATCAGGCACTTAGAACCTTGCATAGCATGTAATTCAACCGGAATGGATAAAGATGCAAAAGATACAGTTTGCCCTGTATGCCATGGACATGGTAGAATTCAACAGAGCAAACAAACAATATTAGGTTCTTTTACATCCGTAACTACTTGCCCAAACTGCAGAGGAACAGGCAAAAATCCGAAAGCATATTGCAAAGTATGCCACGGTATGGGTGCAGTAGAAAAAGAAAAGAAAATAACAATCAAAGTTCCGCACGGAGTGGAACACGGCTCTAAAATGAGAGTTGCAAATGAAGGCAATTCGGGCAAAAATGGAGGAAGAAACGGAGATTTATATATTGTACTTCATGTTAAAAATTCAAAAGAATTTCAACGTGAAGGATTCGATATCTATACGACACTAAATATCTCTGTTCCGCAAGCCGTAATAGGTGACAATGTAGAAATAAAAACAATCCATGGAACATCAATATTAACAATACCAAAAGGTGTTCAAAACGGTGAAAGATTAACCTTGAAAGGCGAGGGTGTGCCGTATTTAGGCTCGGATTCTCAAAGAGGAAATCATTATGTAACAATCAGAGTTGAAGTTCCAAAAAAATTAACACTCGCAGAAGAAAAACTTTATAAAGAACTGTTTGTTTTATCAAAAAACGAAGAAAAAGAAAATATACTAAAAAAGATGAAATCAGCATTTAAGTAAATAACCGAGGAGAATAAATGAAATTTAAAAGAATGTTTGCAATAGCAATAACAATGTTAACTGTATTATTAAATACAAAAGCATTGGCAACAAAACTCCCGAACGACGTTTGGAATTTTGTAAAAGCAAATTTACCGCAAGCACAACAAAGATTTGACAGTGTAATTACACTCGGAAATGATTTGATGTATATTCCTTTATACCCGCCATCAACAACAACAGTTGAAAATATTGCGGTTGAATACACATATCCTGCAAAGCTCAGTTTTAAAAATTATCCCGAAGTTGTTCTTTTGAATAACGGATATTCGTTTTTAAAAGTAATGAAGGATTCAAACGGAAACTATACGCTGACCCAAAAAGACGATTTGCCCTTAAAAGTTCGCCTCGGTATAATGCCTCAAGATATGCTTACTCCGATTGGTTTAAAAATACCGGAAAGCCTGAAATTGACACTTGGTGATTTGTTAATCCCAACAAAAGAAGAAAAAACTCTTGCGTATAGAGATGATTACATTCAAAAAGAAAAGAATCCATACACGCCCGCAGTTGCATCAAACGAATTTATTCAAACGGAAGAATTTAAAAACAAAAAAATATTAATAAATCCAAAAAATTCAAAATTCTTTGAGGTTTATGATAATACATCAAAAAAACCGCTCTATGAATTAAAATTATCTTCAATGCCCTTAAAGGTTATTGTTTCTCAAAAATCAAACGTTGCTTTGATTCTTTATTGGAGCGGAAAAGAAGTTGAAATTATAGATTTAAAAGATGAAAATTCAATAGCAAAAATTGAATTAGATTCAAATGCAACAGATGCCGTGCTCAATAAAAGCGATAATATGGCATTTGTAACAAGCCAAAATGCAGGCAAAATATACGGAATAGACCTCAATTCAATGCAGTTATCAAAAATCATCAAATTAGACCAAAAACCTTCTAAAATTGCATATAACGATACGGATAAAAGTATAAGTTTTTATGATGAATATTCATCCCAAGTCTTCAATGTAACAAACAACAGAGATGAATTTATAGTTCAGCCGATTGGTACTGTTGATAATTTATCTAAAATCTTATCCGATGTGGCAAATATTTATGCAATATCCAGAACGGATAATAAGCTTTTTATTTTTGATAAAGGACAATCAAAATTAATCAGCACTGTTGATTTGGATAAAAAACCGACAGATGCCGTTTTATATAAAACAAAACTGTTTATTCTTTGTTCTAAAGAAGGGTATATTGATGTGTATGACACAAACGACAATAAAATAATTTCAAGACAACAAATAGCAAAAGACGGTTTTTATTCTAAATTAACCCTGATTCCGAATGACAAAAACATTTTAATTACAGGCATAAATTCTAAAAACTACCTAATCTACAATATTGACACAATGAAGGTAGCAAAAAACCAAGCATCATACATAGATATTTCAAACATAGTAATACTTGATAAATCACAAAGGTTATAATGGGAGCGGATATCCAAAAACTGAAAATACCTTATTTTGATTCTAAAACCGAAGAAATACTGTCGGAATTGGAAAAAACGCAAAAAGATTTTTGGAATCTGGATAGAGAATCTGCAAATTTTTTAAATACATTAATACAAATAAATAATTCAAAATCAGTTTTAGAAATAGGTACCTCAAACGGATATAGCGGAATTTGGATTTTAAAAGCACTGGAGAAAACAAAGGGGAAATTAACAACAATAGAATTTTGGGAAAAACGTCAAAGTATAGCAAGAAAAAATTTTGAAATTTGTTGCCCTAATGTACCAGCGGAAGCTAAAATAGGTTCTGCAATAGTTATTTTGGAAGATATTAAAGATGAAATTCAAAACAAAAAACGAAATAAATTCGATTTTGTATTTATAGATGCAAACAAAAAAGAATATATTGAGTATTTTAAAATAATTGATACTATAACAACCGATAATGCGGTAATTGTGGCAGACAACATATTATCACACTACGAAAAAACAAAAGAATACATTCAAGAGTTATTCAACAACAATAATTATCAATCACAAATAATTGATATCGGTGCCGGTATGATGATATCAAAAAAATTAATACAATAAGGAAATAATTTATGGAAATAACAGCAAATACAAAAGCATTCGGAAAAAACGACATAAGAGGAATTTTCCCATCGGAAGTTAATTCAAAAGTTTTTTATGCCGCTGCAAAAGGATACGTTGCATTTGTTCTAAAAGAACTTGAAAAAAACAATAAAAAAGCCGATGTCAGAAATTTATTGTTTACGGTGTGCATGGATGCAAGAACACATTCACCCGAGCTTAAAAATGCTGTTATACAAGGCGTGATATCCACAGGTGCAAATATATTAGATTTAGGACTGGCACCGACACCGTTAGGATATTATAGTGAATTTGCAAAGATAGATTCAGAATATACGCAAAATAAAAAAATCTACGGAACTTTGATTGTAACAGCGTCACACAATCCAAAGGAATACAACGGATTAAAAATGACTTTCAATCGTCAATCTTTAACAGAAGAACAAATTAAAACAGTCAAAGAATTAACGGAAGAAATCTTAAAAAATGATAACGGCTACAGGCAAGTAATTACGGGCTATGTTAAAAAGTACGATATTGTCGCATCTTATCAGGAAAAAATATACAATATGTTCGGCAACA
Source organism: uncultured bacterium (assembly GCA_946622415.1). Lineage (GTDB taxonomy): Bacteria > Cyanobacteriota > Vampirovibrionia > Gastranaerophilales > Gastranaerophilaceae > RUG14156. The sequence goes on along the minus strand of CAMOPX010000002.1, from coordinate 27,567 downwards.
TCGGAAAATACAACGATAAAAGAATAAAAATCGTAGTAGATAGTGCAAACGCAACAGGCGGTATTGTTGCACCGCAATTATACAGAGATTTAGGCTGTGAAGTTATTGAATTATATTCAGAACCCGATGGAAATTTCCCGAATCATCACCCGAATCCTTCAGATTTAAGCACACTAAAAGACATTAAAGATAAAGTTGCAAAAGAAAAAGCCGATTTTGGTATAGCATTCGATGGTGATTCCGATAGAATCGGCGTTATAGATGAAAAAGGGAATGCCTTAACAGGTGATAAACTTCTTTTGATTTATGCAAAAGATTTAATCGAAACTCTAAAAATCCACGGAGAAAAACCGATTATTGTATCGGAAGTTAAATGTTCACAAGTTTTATACAGCACAATAGAAAAACTGGGCGCAAAGGCAATAATGACAAAAACAGGACATGGCTATATAAAATCAAAAATGAAAGAAACAAACGCAACTCTTGCAGGTGAAATGTCAGGTCATACCTTCTTTAAGGACAGATATTACGGCTATGATGATGCAATTTATGCCGGCTGCAGACTTATTGAAATAGTTGCAAAAAACAAAATGAAAGATGAAAAATTCAAACTTTCGGATTTAACACAAGAATTTAAAAAGGTTCATCTTTCGGATGAATTCAGATTAAAATGTCCAAATGAATTTAAAAAAGAAGTTCTTGAAGAATTAAAAACAATAGTAAATGAAGATTTATTCAATTCAAAAATCAAAGAAATAATTACAATAGACGGCTTGAGGATAATATTTAATGACGGTTTTGCGCTAATCAGACAAAGCAACACAGAACCCGTATTTACTTTGAGGTTTGAAGCCAAAACCAAAGAAAAATGTGAACATTACGCAAATGTGCTGGTAAATACAGTGAATAAACTGACGGAAAAAATTTCTGCCCAAAAAGTCTAAGAACCATTAAACAAAATGCCGACAAAAAATAATATTTAACTGTTATAATATCAATATGAAAAATGTTAAAAAAATTATAATAATCATAATATGTTTTTTAAGTTTTTATCAAAATTCATTTGCACAAAATGCAATTGATATTCAATTGTCAAAAATCGAAGAAAATATATGGGGTTTTGAATATACAAAAGACGATACTTTAAAAAGATTATCCAGAATAGAAACAAATGTCTTAGGCAGAGTAAATTCAAAACTATCAACCGAAAATAGAATCAAAATATTGAATGAAACTCTCGGTATAGAATCTTATGAAGAAAGCAGAAAACAGTCTTATGAATTAGCACAAGCAGAAGAGGAAACAGGAATAAACTATCCTCAAATCGATAAACTGGAATACCAAATATTTTCATCAACTTATGAAAATGAAAACATATATAAAAGACTTGAAAGATTAGAAAAGAAAATCTTTGGCTCTGTGCAAGAGGGCGCATTAGCATCAAGAACAGACAGATTAAAAGCATATTTAAAAGAAGAAGAAATAGCTAAGAATCCTAATTATCATACACAACAACCCTATAGGCCCACAAGAGATTTAGAGGAGTATATGGCATCACAGGATAAGTATGAAAATTCCGATATATATATACAACTTGCCGGCTTAGAAAATCTTTTGTTTTCAAAATCATTTTCACAAGACCCGGTTGGTCTGAGATTAAACAGATTAGAAAGAAAAATATTTCAAAGAGATTTTTCATCAGATGATGAATATTTAAGAATACAAAGATTGCAAGCGGCAGCTAATGCGCAGCAAACCGCAAAACTATATGAAGCAAACAAAATTCAAAAATATACATCAACCGGTTTGCAAATAGGTTCTATTATACTAATGATACTGGCACTTATATTATAAAGTTTTATAAAACTTCACATGGATTGAATATTTATGTAAAGTTATGTAAAATAAGTGATATAAAGTTTCAAAGAATAAGCAATTTTTTTATTTCACATGCATTATAAAAAGCGTAAAGGTGGTGTTGTATGATAGATACTTTAAAAAATGGAATATCATTTAAGGCAAACGAAAAAGAGCTATACGGCGGATTTAATATGGCTCATATTCAGCAAGCAACAAATAATAAACAAGCTTTAAATATACAACCCGACACTTTAAGTTTAAAAAATAATAAAAATATTGAAGCTGAAAATGTTATTGAAAAGGATTCTCCTAAAGAAAAAGGAGAAAAAAAACACATTATCCTAAACACTCTTAAAGGTTTAACAAAATTTTCACACACTGCAAAAGGAACTCTTAAAGGAGTAAGGGATGGTGTTGTAACAACTGCTGTTGTTGCATTTGTCGGAAGAAACATACAAAAAGGCGAAGGACAAATTGCAGAAACATTAAAAAGCATGGGCGGAAACCTAATTGAAATGGGTACAACATTTGTAACAGAAGGTATACCAAAGATATGGAAAAACAGTCCTGAAGAATGGCTCAAATCACTGGTCGGTGTTCCAAAAACCTTCTATACATACTGCGCATCGGGTGTAAAACAAGGCGAAAAAGGTTCAAAAACTGTTGGTGCAATTGCAACATTAGCAGGTATAGGTGTTCTCGGATTTAACATAATCAAAGGAAGATTAAAAGGGAACAAGGGAATGGCAGACCTCGACCATTATACAAATAACGGACACAATAAAACATAATTTAAAAAATTTATAACAAAAAAGAATCTTCAATGATGAAGATTCTTTTTTGTTTAGTCTATTTATATGAAAAAATCGACTTATTATAAACATGTAGTATAATTAAGGTATAATTTTAATATATTGTTTTGAAGTTTATAGAGGTCATCATGAAAAAGAGTTGTTTTAAAATAATTTTTGGATTGTTGTTAATCGCTAATATTTCTGTTTGCGCAAACGCAGCAACCAAAACCAGAGTAATAACCCCCAGCAGCCCGACCGTTTCGGAAGGTTTAAAACCGATAATTAAGGATTATAGAGAAGGCAACTACACTCAATCCATGCTAAAATTAGAGAACTTAATTCAAAAAGAACCGAATAATGCATATGCAAATTATTACCTCGCTCTGACTTATACTCGTCTTGGCGAAAAAGAAAAAGCGCAAAAATTCTACAATAATGTAATAGCTTTAAATACAAATATGTCATTAAATTATTATTCTAAAAAAGCACTGGCATGCTTAGATGACCCATTCGCAGCACAATGTTTAGAAATAAAATCTAATAACAAACCGTCAGATAAACTTGCAGATAAATCAGAAAAACCTGAAGAAGATGATGACATGACAAAATTCATCAAATCAGGAAAAATGATACACCCTGCTGCAGCTGACGCTATTACAAGAGAAAGAATGGAAAGAAAAATCCAAGCTGAAGAATATTTAAGAAGACAGCAAGAAAACGAAAAAGAATCATACGCAGCACCAACTCAAGATGAAATCATAGCAGCATACGAAGTTTTATCAAGAGCAGGCTTAAATCCATACAATATGGATATATCAGATTTGGCATATAAATCAGATTCAATTCTTTCTGATAATGACGATTACGAATTATACACAAAATTATTTGGCACAAATCAACAAGCGGCACAAATGTTTATGCTGAATCAACTAACACAATCACAAAACACATTGAATTACGGAATATAAAAATGGAAGAAAACAACACACTAACTTTAAATACTAAAAAATTCGGAGAGATTGACGTAGATAAGAACTTTATTTTTGAATTTGTTTCACCGATTATCGGTTTTGAAAACTTAAAAAAATACGCAATAATCGATATCAAGCCGGATTCACCGTTTAAATGGCTTCAATCTATCGAAGATATGGAACTCGCATTTCCGATTACATTGTGCAGTTATTTTGAAATTGATTATCAATTTGATATACCGGATGAGGAAGCACAAAAAATTGATATACAAAACGCTGATGATGTTTTTGTGTTTAATATAGTAAACATACCAAATTCAAATCCGCAAGGCGCAACAGTAAATATGGTTGCACCGATAATTCTTAATCTTGCAAACAAAAAAGCAATGCAAACCATATTAAAAGACACAAATTTTGAAGTTAGATATAAATTGTACAAACAGGCAGACACGGAAGTATAATCATGCTCATATTAACAAGAAAAGTAAATCAAAAATTAATTATAAATGACAACATTGAGGTTGTTATTTTGGAAAGTTACAAAAATTCCGTAAAAATAGGTATTAATGCGCCCAGTGATGTACAAATATACAGAGAAGAAATTTATACGGAAATCAAAAAATCAAATGCACAAGCAAAACATATTGATATAGATACGGTAAATAACTTATCCGCAAAAGGTCAAAAACAAGCAAACACATTTGATTTTATGAAGAAAATTCAAAAAAATGATTAATGAAATTCAAAACGCCAAAGAGTTGTTTTATCAAAAAAAATATAAACAGGCGTTTGAGATTTTTGAATCAAATAACGAATTTTATTATGCCGGCCTTTGCTGTTTATTACAAAAAGACTTAGACAAAGCAAAAAAATTATTTGAAAAAAATAAAGATAATTGCCCTGCATGCGAATTTGGACTTGTAGTTATTGATTATATTAACAATAAAAGAGAAAAAATCCCCTCGTTTTTTCAAACAAGAGCATTTTTAGAAGTATATATAAGTTTATTTATCGAAAACCATTTGGAAGATTATTGTGAAAGTTTAATTTCTGCCTGTGATACATTATTTAACGGAAACCCGGAAGCATATAAATTTATCGCAAGAGCCTTATTTGCAAACGGATATTTTGATTTAGCAATTACGTTTTGCAAAAAATCGCTTGATTTATTTTATTCAGACCCTGAAGCACTTTTAATAGTTGCACAGTGTTATTATTTAATAAACAACAAATCTGAAGCACTTAATTATATAAAAAAATTAAGACGATTGATAAAAGATTATTATCCTGCTATTTTATTTGAAGAAATACTAATAAAAGATTTAAGGCAGCAGGGTGTGGAAATATGAAAAAAATACTATCGTTAATAACATTGCTGATATTATTTAGTTCGACAGCAAAAGCGCAAGATTACAGTAATCTCTGTACAAAATATGTACCCGACAAAAATTTCAAAGGCACATTAACGAGCATTACAGGCTTTAATTTACTAACAAAAAATATTATAGAACACCAAATATCAAAAAGATTAAAAAAAGAATTAAATTCTGATTTTAAAGTTAAAATAGACAGTTTTTACGGTAATAATATTTTAAACGGTGAATTTAAAAACCTCACAGCAGAAGCAAAAAGCGTTGTTTTTAACAATTTCTATATCTCAAATATTAAAGCAAGCACAATTTGTGATTATAATCATGTGGAATATATCGATAATAAAATTATTTTTAAAGAAAATATGCCCATAAAATATTCATCTCAGGTCACACAGGATGATTTAAATAAAACACTGGAATCAACAGAATATAAAAAAATAATAAATAAGATGAATAATAGTGAATATATTTCATCACTATTTGATATCAAAGCATCTAAAATTGAAATAAAAGACAATAAAATAATTTTAAAATACGAAATTATACCCTTGTCTATCTTAAATACAGCCTCTATTATTAAAATAAAACCGATAAACGTTAATTTAAAAGCAAATTTAAAAGCTGAAAACGGTAAAATTGTACTTTGCGATGTCGAAGTAAATTCAAAAAAGCAAAAACATCTTCCAAAATCTTTAGAAACAGTGTTGAATCCACTTGAGTATGATGTTAAAGTTTCAAAGAATAATAAAGGCAAATTAACCGTAGAAAAAACAGAAATAAAAGACAATATAATTAATATTGAAGGTTATATGTTAATATTTAAAGATTAAAACGGGCATTAATGCCCATTTTAATTTCAATTTTTATTGCATGGAAGCTTATATATAGCACCATATTTTTTGATTCTTTTTAATCTGCGTTTTTCTTGTCTTACAAATTTTCTGAATGCTTTATATTGATTTTGGCATAATTGGTATTTAACGTCATGCTTAAAGCGATTGACTCTATTTTTCATTTGTTTTCTTAATTCTTTTAATTCATAAGCTTCTTCTTTATAGCATTTATCGGAGCGTTCTATCATATCGAGAACTCTATTCTTTTGGACACGATATCTTGAGCATAGAACTTCCATGTCGGATTTAAATTTTTGGTAAATTGAATCAATGTTGCATTCTTGTTGCGATGTCAGACATAATTTCTTTTTCATCCACCTGAAATGTTTATCCGAATAACATTGGTTATAAATACAATATTCATCATCATCTGTAAGACACTTATCACATTGTGATGCTTTATCAGATTGATTTAAACAATTATCAGATGTATTTGTTTTATAAAGCGGTACAATAGGACACTCAGCAAAACTCAAACCTGATAAAACCAAAAAAGAAAATAGAATAAAAAATATTTTTTTCATATTGTTGCCTTTCTAAACAACAATAAAATAAAATACAATTCAAAAAATAACACTATACAAAAGGCTATAAACAAAAGTGTAATAATAAAAAATTATTTGACATAAAATTTTGTTCTTGTTAAACTAATTAAGCAATCATAAAGATTGCAAAAAATGAATAGTTTGCGTCTGTAGCTCAGCAGGTAGAGCACTCCCCTTTTAAGGGATAGGTCGCGCGTTCGAATCGCGCCAGACGCAAATTTTTATTAAAGAAAAATACCCGCTATTTAGGCGGGTATTTTATATTTATATAATAATTAATCTACATTAATATCTTTAGATGATAAAACATTTGAAACTAAAAATGCGGGAAGACCTAAACCAAAGATTCCTGGCAGAGACCACATTGTTTGTTCTTTTTTAATTTGTTGAACCAAATCTTTATCTTTAACAGGATCTAAATTGAATTTTTTAGCTACTGTATCGTTAGAACGCAAAGCAAAATATGCGGAAGCAAAAGGACCAAATAAAATAGACCAGCCTGAGCCTGATTTTCTTGCCGATTTCATTTTTTCTTGCTTTTCTTCTGTTGTGAGTTCTGATTTTTTAGATTGCAATTCAAATGTATCTTCTTTTAATCCGCCAAGAGATTCAGTTGGGATTTCATTCTTGCAATCAGGACAAGAACAAGCTTTAACATCAGAAACATAAGAATTTGGGGAAATACCATTAAAATTAACCGACATAAAAATCCTTTCTTTAATACTATATTTTTTTAAAAACAAAACGCATCTAGTAATTGCTATTGAAAAAAATTAAGGATTAAAAAAATAAAGTTCAAATACAAATATATCAAGAAATTTTAAATTTACAAAAATTTACAAAAATAATTAAGTGTCAGCATTATAAAGCGAATACTACTTAATCTTTTTCAGACTTGATAAATAATTATTTTTTTCCACATCGCCATCTATTTGAGTTAAGAAAATTTGTGATTTTTCTTCCCCGATTTCGATTTGGGGTAAATCTGCAATTTCTGCAGAGTAATAATTGTAATCATTTCTTGTATTCATCTGAACTTTATTTGCAAGTGCATTCAATGAAATGTTACGTAAAAAACCGAACATGGATTTTTTGTCGGTAGAAAAACGAGTATAAATTCTGATTGAAGCATCATGTTTATCCATATCAAATCTGCCTCTAATAAGAGCAGAAAGCGTCGGCGCATAAGATTTAACGTCTATTTTATATGCAATATTATCTTTTAATTCCATTGAACCCGTAATTTTATCAAACCTGCCCTCAGGAACATTTACAATATCCATAATAACGGTCGGACTAATCATAACAATAGGATTTCTAAACACTGATGCAATTTTTAGCAAATATTCAACAAGACCTATTTTACCTATTGTTCCGTTTTCAATTTCAAATCTCAAACTTCCGGAGAGTTTCAAATTTTTATCCGTAAAAATTTCTAAAAGTCCTTTAGCACGTCCTGATATTTCTTTATCAAGATTAAACAAAACTTTAGCCATTAAATTTGAATCAACATCTCTGACACCAAATCTGAAATGGTGAGTAAAATGTTTTAAATCCGATTCACCTCTTAAAGTAGATATTCCGTCAGCGATATTAAACCTGTTAGAATGGAATCGCATAATCCCATTTTCATCCAAAGACATATTTGCGTTTATATCAGAAAATTCAAGCTCTTTATAATGACCTTTTGCAATATTAAGATTAGAATTTTCAATTCTGATTAAATTTGTATCAAAGAAATAATTGTCATCCGCTATATCGTTTTCAGAATTGATTTGTTCAACATTTTGAGAAGAACCATCTTGAGTTGCCATAGAAACAAGCAGTTTTTCTATATCCAAATCGTCGATTTTTAACTTCATGTCTTTGATAACAAATGGCGGCTTGATTTCGTTTTTCATTTTACCTTCAAAACTAAATCTGTTTCTTTTAAAACCGCCATACATTATGACATCAATTGTGTGATTATTTGTGGTTAACTTAGCCGATTTAATAAAAAGTCTTTGATTAGGCAAAAGGGTCTTATCTATTTTCATATCAGCATTTAAAATAGGGGTTTTATTTTTGAAGACAATATTCATATTACCTTCAATTGTACCTTTTTTAAAGGTATTATCACCCGCAAAAATATTTAAAAATTCACAAGGGATAGGCTTTCCGAAAGAAAAACCAATATTGTCAATTTTACCGGACAAATCTGTTTTACCTTTAAATATCATAATAGGAGTAAGTTTTACTCCCCTTTTGATATCGGTCGCAATATAATAACTTATATCTTTAATATCCAATTTATTTTTGTTTATGTTAAATTCGCCCTTAACGGCTCTATCAAAATTTGTTAAATATTCGGATGAAGCAGAAGATGAATTGTTTATCGTGAATTGAACACTTTTTGGAACTTTAGCCAACCAAATTATATCCATGATATTATTTTTTGCTTTATATATTATTTTTGTTTTAGTCGGTTTTGATAAATATAATTCTGTATTTGATATCAATGGTTTTAAGTGATGCGTTAAAAATTCATTAGAAATAACAGTTACGATATCTATTTTAGAGTCGCATGTTTTATAATAATCTTTAATATCGCCCGATATTTTTACTTCATTGGTTTTGTTTTTTCCGTAATAACCGATTAAATCGACAAAAGAAATTTTATCTTTTGTAATATCGATTTTGCCTTTTTGAATATTAATGGGTAATTTTGTCAAATCCTTGATACTTGCTTGTGTATTATCGGGAAGAATATAACCCGATAAATTGCCGTTTAAATAATTAACATCAAATTTTACCGAACCTTTCGGATTAACCAAGGGTCTTAAGAGGTTAGCTCCGTTTTGCACAACAAAATCAGATTGAATGATAGAAAAAATATCTGCTAAACCAAATTTTGACGATTTAATATTTACAAAAACAGCTTCTTTATCAATTTTAGAAGATAAAGCAAGAGAAGAATTATTAACTTTTAAGGGAAGATTTACTATTTTAATACTATCATCAAGTATTTTGACTTCGTTTTTTACACTTGATGAAATATTAACAAATTTACTATTATTTTTATAAACATCAGCCAAAAAAGCAAAAGCCATGGTTTTTTCAGGATTATTACAATCAAAAATAACATCCCTCGCATTTAGTTTTAGCATTGTTTTATTCGGTTGATTATATGTTAAAAGCAAATTATTTAATTTGATATTTGAATCATACATATCAATTTTCCAATCAGACGGAACAGAAGATTTTTCAGATTCGTTTTTAATATTTAAAGCTCTTAATAATTCATCAAACTTGATTTCCAGATTATCCGCAAGAAGGTATTTTAGTTTGATTTCTTTTGAAAAAACGTTTTTAAAATCCATTGAAAGCTTAAAATTTTCAAGATTAATAAGAACATTATCATCTTTTGATAAATACAATTTATCAACCGAAAAATCAACATCAGGAGAAAGTTTTGTCAAAATATTCGGATTTTTGATTTCCAAATCGAGATTTGAATATTCTTTTGCCGCATCTTTAACGTATGAATTAAACCCTTTTGAATTAATAATTTTGTTTGGAAGATTTAAATATAAATAAACAGATAAAACACATAAAACAATGACCAAAAAAATCGGCAGCAATATAAAATAAAATATAAGATTGAAAACTTTTTTTGACATAACAATTGAATTATAGCATAACAGCAACAAAAATTGCTTTATAGAAATTCAATAATATATTTGAATTTTAATGTGATAGAATATCATTATGAAACAAATAATTATAACACTGTTTTTATTTGTCGTTTTTATTTCAGATATCGGATTATGTGAAGATATAACAACGGTTTATGCAGAAAAGAATAAATTTGGACTTATTAAAGGAAAAGAAGTTATTACGGAAGCAAAATATTCAAAATTAATAAGTCTCAGAGAAAAATCATATATTTGTATGTATAAAGGCAAATATGGCATAATTTCTCCCGAAGGTAAAATTCTTGTTGAACCAAAATACACCTCAGCTCAAAGATTCATAGGTAAATACGCAAAATTCGGTTTAAAAAACAAGTTTGTTCTGTATGATGAAAATGCAAATTTAATTTTAGATGACAATTATTCGGATATCGCACTATTATACGGAAAAATGTTCCTTGTTAAAAAGAATTTTAAATACGGAATAACCTCATTTGACGGCAAAATTATACTGCCGCCCGTCGCAGATGATATTTATATGCCGAAAGCAAATGTCTTGAAAATTTCACTTGACGGCGAGTGGTATGAAATTACACAAAAAAACAAGGGAGAACTTGAATTTCCCGAGAAATTTGATTTAGTAAACGGTGAAGATATTAAAGATTTTACATTTGAAAAATTAGTAGAAAGTCCTGTAGCATCAGCAGGTTACGGGGTCGTGAGCGCTAGCGATTATATAATTAAAATTATATCTTCAATTTCTCCCGCCTACGAAGAAACAATAGACGAATTAATTTTGAGCCATGGAGTAGATACGGTAAACATAATTGTAAAATCAGAATGGCTGATAAAATTTCCTTATGTTTATGCAAAAAATTACATAAATAACCTAAAAGCCCCAAATAACGGTCCCTTGTCGGATGTTAAAAGCAGTTTAAAACAAAGAATTAAAGAATAGTTTTTGTTTAATATATACTATATTAAGTTTTGTAAAGGTATTTTTTTCTTATTTTAATGGTTTTTAGGATTTAATTATTTTTTTCGGCAACTGTCTTAGCAATTATACATAAAAATGTTCCTCTCAAAATATATCAAGAGGAACATTTTTATATGTTTTAATCCTATTTTATATTTGAATAAGTCCAAGCGTCTTGGTTAGGTGCTTCAAAAGAGGATTTGTCTCCCGGTTCAATTTCGTCACCTTGCGCACCGCCATGAGCAATTGGTTTATACAATCTGTTATAATATTCAATAACCATTCTATCTGAATTAAAGTAACCTTCAGCAGTTCTCATAGCTTGGCGCATTAATCTTGCCCATTCCATTTTGTTATCATAGTATGTCGGGATAATTTCATTTTCCAAAGTATTCATGATGAATCTATGATCTTTCCAGTGTCTTTCTTGCCATGGAATATCATCATCCAATCCGGGGTATTCAACAGTATAGCCATTGATTCCGGGGAATGTACCTTCAACTGCCCAACCGTCGTAGATTGAGAAGTGAACTGCACCGTTCATATTTGCCGACATGCCTGAAGTACCTGACGCTTCAAGAGGTCTGGTCGGAGTATTTAACCAAATATCAGAACCTTTTTTCAATTTTGCAGATAATGCAAGTTCATATCCCGGAAGAACAACAATATTTTTCATATTGTATGATTTTCTTAAAATATTATTAAATGTTTCTTTACCCATTGCATCATCAGGGTGGAACTTACCTGCGAAAATTAATTGAACTTTATTTTCATTTAATAATTTTCCGATTCTGTCTTCATCCATTAAAATCAACCAAGCACGTTTATAATCAGCAAATCTTCTTGCCCAAGTGATTGTAAGAACATTTGGATCGAAACGTTTACCTTGCGTATCGGAGATGTATTGGAATAAATCCTTTTTCATATCATGTTTTGCTTCAAGCAATTCTTCCGGAGTTTTTGCATTAGCAATTCTTGGATCTTGCCAATAATGAAGATTAACAGCGTTAGTAATTGCTTTAATAGGACATCTGTCTTTTACCCATTCCCACATCTTGTTTGCAACAAGACCGTGTAATTGAGAAACGGCGTTTGCAATTCTTGACATTCTTAAAGCTGCAACAGTTAACGAGAAGTTTTCACCACCCAATTGTACCGCAGTTTCTCTTGAACATCCGCTAAAGAAGCCTGCTTCTAATAATGTATCAACCCAGTGTACTTCGTTACCTGCAGGTACGGGTGTATGGGTTGTAAATACTGTTTTTTGTCTAACTGCTTTTAAGTTTCCGTTGTATTGTCTTAATAATTCAAATGCAGCAGGAAGAGCGTGACCTTCGTTCATATGAACAACATCAAAATTATATCCTACTGTTTGCAATATTCTGATACCGCCTATACCAAGAACTGTTTCTTGAGCAACACGGATTTTTTCATCGCCGTCGTAGAGTTTATGTGTAATTTTTCTGGCCCATTCTGAGTTACCTTCAATATCGGTTGTTAAAAGATAAATAGGACAAGTACCGAATAATTCACCTTCTACTCTGTATGCTTTAACTGTAACATCTTCACCGAAAACTTTTACCGTAGTGCAAACATTAATATCGGTTAAAAAGTCATAGTGTTTTCTTATATAAGCAACTTCTACATTTCCGTTTTCATCAATTCTTTGGTCGTAATAACCAAAAGACCATAACATTGTTACGCCGACCATTGGCATTTGAAGATAACCTGCTGATTGCATGTGAGAACCGGCAAGAAAACCCAAACCGCCTGAATATGTTGCTAATGACTGGTCAATTGCGATTTCCATTGAAAAATAAGCTACGTTTGGTAAAGCCATAAATTTAATCCTTTTAATACTAACTACTTTTATTCATGTAATAAGATATTAACATAAATAAATAATTTTAAAAGCAAAATAATTCTAAAGTAGTAATTAATTTGCCTTATTAATTTTATCTAAAAAAAATAGTTTTTGTAGTATTTGAAAGATATTTGAAACATAATTTAATATAAATTATTATGCACTAAATGAACTATGGGATTCTTTATCGGTATCTAAAATACAATCTATAATATCTCGGGAAAATTGTTGGCATTCATCTTTATCGTAAGGTACAATTTTTCCGCCTCCGCGTGACCTGTGACCGCCAATGGAAAAATTATTGTATCTGTACCTTAATCTAATAATTGCATTATTATAAAAATCATTTAAGTTATTTGTATTTGAATGAATACTCAATCTGTACATATCTTTAGAAGGATAAAATACAACTGAATATTTAAGTCCGGAATTTCCCATATTACGGAGGATATTTTTTCTGAACCTATTTAGAATTGTACTTGTTTCAGGGTTATCTCCGCCTAAGCTTTCCCAAGTTTTGTCATCTTGCGGAATTTCAATATATGCAACTTTTTTATCATCTGTAAATTTAACTTTATCATTTAACGAATTATAAAATTCTATCTCATCAGGTGTTAAATTAGACATTATATCGACATTTTTTGCGATTTGCTGCATATCGTCAGGTGATAATTTTTGTACCAATTTTGCAAAAATTTCTGATGCATTATCATCGTTAATAAATTTTTCTGACAAAAGAATTTGACCGCTTTTACCATCACATTCTATTATACCTTTTTTTACTCCGTCACTTATAAAACCTGACATAATATCAAACGCCTGCTTACGGGATATATCTTGATTTAAAGCTTCAAAAAATCTGTATATAACACTGGTTGCGGATTTTGCAGAAGTATCAATGTAGCGCAAGGATGTATCATCAGGGAGTTCTGTATTATCGAGATTTTTTGTTATCTCAATACAGTCATCACCAAATAAATCCTGTTGACCGTGGTGATCTATACAGAGTACTTTTGATGCATTCTTCAGTAACCCGATTGTATTTTTTTGCATTCTTCCAATTGAACTGAAATCAACACAAAGAACGGTATCCGCGGGTTGATTTTTATCCAGTGATTCTGCTTCTTCTATATCGGCGTTTTTATTTCTTATATGAATTTTATTAACATCACCCGACAAAATAATCCTAGATTCAATTCCTTTTTGATTTAAATATTCCCACATCAATAAAGCAGAATTGGCGGAATCGTCATCAGTTGAATCGTGGCAAATTATATCAACATGTTTTGAATCGAGAAGGGCAGAATTTAACAGCTTAGCTTGCGGATAAGTCATTTTATTAGCTCTAAATGATGTTGTATCTGCGTTTATCTTCATTTTATCATTCCCAAAATTTCCAGTAAATCTTTTTTAAATAAGTATCTTGGCGAGTTTTCTTCCATTGAATGGTATCTTAATAAATAAGACGGATGAAACACAGGGAAGAAATTATAGCCGTCTTTTTTAAATAACTTACCCCTCGCTTTTGAAATTGTGAGTTTCTTGTCATCACAAAAACTTGCCAATGCAGTTGAACCCACAAGTACAATTATTTTCGGATTAACAAATTTAATTTGTTCATCAAGATAATATCTGCAAGCTTCCTTTTCTTCAGGCTTTGGTTTTCTGTTCTCGGGCGGTCTGCATTTAACTGTATTTGCTATATAAAAATCTTCTTTTTTATATCCGCACTCATCCAAGAAACTTCTAAGTAATTTTCCGGCCCTTCCGACAAAAGGCAATCCAGTTTCATCTTCGTTTTTCCCCGGTGCTTCGCCTATAAAAAATATGGGCGCTTTTTCGCACCCATCAGAAAACACCGTTTTAGTCCTGCCTTCACATAAAAGACATTTATTACAATTTTTAACCTGTTCTTTTAGTTTATCAAGACTACATAAAGTATTCATTATGGTTAATCCTTTTTATATTCAATCTCAAATCCAAACAAAGAAGAAACCGATTTGTCATCATGGATTCTTGAAATTGCTTCACCTAATAAAGGTGCAACGCTAACCTGTTTAATCTTTTCGGGTATCGGAATATCTTTTAGAGGTATCGTATTTGTAACAATAACTTCTTTTATAGGTGCGTTTTCCAATCTTTCTAATGCAGGACCGGAAAATACAGGGTGAACAGCGGCAACATAAACATCTTTAGCACCTTGTTCTTTGAGAAGTCTTGCAGCTTCGCAGATTGTACCTGCCGTATCTATGATGTCATCAAACATAACACAAACTTTGTCTTTAACATCACCGATAATATTGCATGCGATAGAACTGTTGTGCTTATCTCTGCGCTTATCAATAATCGCAATTTGTGCCCCTACTTGTTTTGCCAGTGCTCTTGTTCTTTTAACACCGCCCATATCAGGAGAAACGCAAACGAGTTCAGCACCTTGAGTATCGATATTTTTAACGTAATTAACAATAACCGGAGTTGCATAAATGTGGTCAACTAAAATATTAAAGAAGCCTTGAATTTGTCCTGTGTGCAAATCCATAGCCAATACTCTTGTCGCACCTGCTTGGGTCAATAAGTCAGCAACGAGTTTTGCCGTGATTGCTTCTCTGCCTGAAGCTTTTCTATCTTGCCTTGCATATCCGTAATAAGGAATTACGGCTGTAATTGATTTTGCGGAAGCTCTTTTAAATGCATCAAGAAGAATTAAAAGCTCAACTAAATTTTCGTTTACAGGGTCACAAATAGGTTGAACGATAAACACATCATCACCACGAACAGAATCTTGAATTTGAACGTATATTTCACCGTCCGAAAAATTCTTGATGGTTATTGCTTCCAATCTTGCACCCAAATATTCGGCAATTTCTTGCGCTAACGGGCTATTTGAACGACCTGAAAAAAGTTTAATGTCATGTGTCGGCAAAATTTTCTGAATATTTTTGTATTCAGTTTCAAGCTCTAAACTCATTTAATTTTTCTCCTTTTTTGTTTTGACCCAGTTTTTAATTTCTTTTTGAGGACATCTTGTAATAGCAAGAGAATCCTTTTCAACATCTTTTGTAATACAACTTAAAGCTGCGGTAAAAGCGTTTTCTCCTAATTCAACAGGTGCAACTATAACCGAATTTGAACCAATGGAAACGCCGTCTTTAAGAGTAGATTTTTTCTTTTCTTTGGTTATCGAATTGTAATTTGCAAAAATAGTGCCTGCACCGATATTTACATTAGAACCCAGTTCTGCATCTCCGACATAGGATAAATGACATACATTTGTATTGTTTTTAATTTTTGCATTTTTTAATTCAACAAAATTTCCTATTTTACAAAAATCACCAACTTCGCAATTGCCTCTTATATGCGTCATAGGACCTATTTTGCAATTTGATTTAATTAAATTTTTACCTTCAATATAAGTGTTGGGATAAATTATTGTATCCTGCATTATAACTGTATCAGGGCTGATAAATGTAGATGCACAATCAACTATGGTAACACCTTGCGTCATTAATTCATCAAGTTTTCTGTCATTCATTATTTTTGTTGCACAAGATAAATTTTGTCTTGAATTTATACCGAAAATTTCTTTATTATCTTTTGCAATATAGCCTGAAACTTTTAAATTTTTATTAACTGACCATTTAATAATATCTGTTAAATAGTATTCACCTTGTGCGTTGTTGTTTTTTAATTCAGAAAAAGCGGGCATAACTTTTTGCCAATTTAAAAGATAAATCCCTGTATTAACTTCTTTTATTTGTTTTTGAACTTCTGTAGCATCTTTTTGTTCAACAATTTCAGACAAATTGTTATTTGAATCTCTGACAATTCTTCCGTATCCTGTCGGGTTATCAAATATAGTTGTCATAAGGGTAATATCTGATGAATTATCGTTATGAAAATCAAGAAATTCATCAAGAGTTTTTGTTGTAATCAACGGAGTATCACCGCACAAAATTAATACATTACCTGAATAATCTTTTATTAAAGGTATTGCTTGCGCAACAGCATGACCCGTTCCAAGCTGCTCTTTTTGCAAAACCGAAACAGATTTTTCGTACTCTTTATCTAAAAAAATGTTGACTTCATCCGCCCCATGACCAACAACGACGATAGAATCAACATCAACCTTCATATTATTAACAGAATCTAATACCCATCCCAATAAAGGTTTTTCAAATATTTTGTGGAGAACCTTAGGACTGGCCGACTTCATTCTTGTACCCTTACCGGCAGCCAAAATAATAGCCTTTATATTATTATCGTTTTCCATTTTAATTACCTTTAATTGAAATTTTCTCACAAAATGTAAGTTTATAGAATACGTTATACGATTTTTAGAAACAATTATTTACATAGAAGAAATAATTGTCTTTTTATAAAACTTCTAAAAAAAATTTTGTGCATAAAATATTAATTTTTATTAACAATTCTACACATTTTAATCAATAAAAATAAAAAGTCATACTTTAATAAAATGTAAAGAGAAAAAATCCATGAATAACAAACTTAATATACAGGCAGATATTCTGCAAATTATCATAGAAAAAATTAAAATGCTTTTTGACAAATCAGAAAAAAGCACTGATTTGTTTGAAAATTTATGCATTCCGGAAATAAAAATAGATGAAAAAGAACTTCAGGAAAGATTTGAATTATTTAATTTAAATAAAGAAAACAGCTGGCAATTTTCTATTAAAAATTGGAGTAAATAGAAGATTATTTTTTTGTTGCCCTGCCATATATATCTTTGTAGCGAACAATATCTTCTTCAACCAATAAATCACCCTTTTGTACTTCAATAATTTTAAGCTCGGTATCGTATGGGTTTGCAAGTGAGTGCACTGCTCTAACAGGAATATCTATTGATGAACCGGCCTTCAACATAAAGACTTTATCTTCTAATGTTACACGCGCGGTACCTGATAATACAACCCAATGCTCTGACCTGTGGTTATGAGATTGGAGCGACAATTGACCCTTTCTTGAAACACAAATCATTTTTGTTAAATACCCGTCACCCTGATTTAACACTGTATAATAACCCCAGGGTCTATATACGGTAGTATGGATTCTATGGGTATCGTTTTTTGTTTCTCTTAATGTTTCAAAAACCTCTTTAACCCCCTGTGTATCATTTCTGTCACAAACAAGTACCGCATCCGGAGTTTCAACGACTATAACATCTTTTAATCCAACCCCCGTCAGAAGTCTGCCTGACGAATAGAGCATGGAATTTTGACAGTCTTTTGAAATAATATTTCCGATTTCAACATTACCGTCTTTATCTTTGTTGTTTATCGAATAAACCGCTTCCCAAGAACCCATATCGCTCCAATCGGAAAGCATTTCGACCATCGCAATATTTTTAGCATGCTCCATAACGGCATAATCAACTGATATGCTCGGATATTGATTAAATCTCATATATTCGATATCATCCTGAATCTTGAAATTAAAATTAACTGTATTTTCGTATATTTCAGGTGCATTTTCTTTCAGGGTTTCCATAAACACGGAGGCTCTAAATATTAATATACCGCTATTCCAGTAGTATGATTTGTCGTTAAAATATTCAAGCGCTTTATCTTTATCGGGTTTTTCCTTAAAAGAATCAACTTTATAACCGTCTTCGATTTTTTCGCCTGCTTTTATATAACCGTATCCAACACCCGCATTTTTTGGTTTAACACCGATTGTAACAAGATAGCCTTCTTTTGCGAGTTTTTCCGCTTCTTTAACTGTTTTTCTAAAGCCTTCAAAGTCATTTATCAAATGGTCCGAAGGAACAACAAGAACAATATCATCAGTTTCAAAATCCAGAAGATATTTAGTTGCAACAGCTATAGCAGGAGCGGTATTTTTTGCAACAGGTTCAGCCAATACCCTGACATCTTTGTTGTAATGAGATAATTGCATTCTGACAGAACCTATATGTTTTGAATTTGTAATAGCAAGAATATTATCTATATCCATGATTCCCATAAGACGTTCGTAGGTTTTTTCCAACAAACTCTTATCAGAATTCAATTTTAGTAACTGTTTAGGATACAAATCACGAGATAAAGGCCACAACCTTGAACCTGAACCGCCTGCTAAAATAATTCCATGCATATTACCAACTCCCAATTTTATTGTCTAACTGATTATAACATAAAAAATAAAACAGTGTCTTATATGTTATTTTTTTGCAACAAGATATTTTTTAAGAGAATTTTTCCAATCGGGAAGAATATTGTTATTATCTAATACACAATACTTTGGTCTTTTTGCGGGACGGGGGAAATCGGATTTATCTATTGCGTTAACTTCGACATTACGTTTTTTAAATTCAAAAATCTTCTTTGTATATTCGGCCCATGAAGCACTTCCCGATGAAGTTACATGATATATTCCATAAGGTTTATTTTCTTTTATTATTTCTACAATTTTTCTTGATAAATCTTCGCAAGATGTAGGACAACCTATTTGATCGTTTACGACAGAAATTTCTTTCTTGAAATTTGAAAAAGTAAGCATGGCATCAACATATCCGCCTGTGCCGTATAGCCAAGAGGTTCTTAAAATATAATGTTTTTTGGTGGCTTTAATTATTTCTCTTTCACCTGCAAGTTTGGATTTTCCGTATACATTAATCGGGTTTGTTACATCGGTTGTTTTGTATGGCGTTGTGCTGTTTCCGTCAAATACATTGTTTGTACTTACATATAAAATCGGAATATCATGTTTTTTTGCAATTCGTGCAATATTTCTTGTACCGAGTTGATTGACACTAAATGCAAGTTCGGGGTTATCTTCCGCTAAATCAATGTTTGTATAACCGGCAAGGTGAACGATAAAATCAAGATTGATTTTATTCATAATTTCTTTAACCATTTTTGTATTGGTTACATCAAAAATCTTGGAGTTACAAGCCCAATATTGAAAGCCTTCTTCTTCCAATATGGGACAAAGGGTCTTCCCCAACAGACCGCTTGCACCTGTAACCATAATTCTCATTGATGATTAAGTCCTTTAATATAATACTTTAAAATAAATATAATTGTTACTTTATATAACATTTAATTGTGATAAAATCAATGACATGAAAAATTTTGCTTTTAAAATCTTAATATTTATTGTACTAATTACAATTATATCTTTAATTATTTTTAAAAAAGACTACGGATTCGATACAATAATTGAAAATAATTTTGAAAAAATTAAAGATGTTTCAACCCTGAACAATAATCCGCCCGCTTCAAAAAACGTTACAATTAACGATGTTGACTATCTTCAATCTCAATTACCGATTGGAAAATTTGGCGGAAGCTTTGTTTCGACTATTATGGGGGAAGTAAAAACCTTCAATCCCTATAATGCGGCAGATGCAACAAGTGCCGAATTATCGGAAATTATGTATGACGGCTTAACACAAACAGACGTATCAACAGGCAAAGTTATTCCTAAATTAGCAAAATCGTTTGAAGTAAAAGATGATAAAGTTACATATACGGTTCATTTAAGAAAAGGAATAAAGTGGTCAGACGGAAAAGAAATAACGGCTGATGACGTATTTTATACATATAATACCGTTATTTTTCAAGGCTTCGGCGATGGCGGAACAAGAGATATAATGCTTGTAGACGGAAAACTTCCGACAATCAAAAAAATTGATAAATATACCGTAGAATTTAAAACACCAAAACCGTTTGCACCGTTTTTAAGAACACTATCCGCATCAATTCTCCCTGAACACATATTTAAGCCAATAACAGATAAAGGAAATAACGCATTCTTAACTTTTCAAGGAATAGATACAAAACCTTCTGATATCGTTTATTCCGGTGCATTTCATTTAAAAGAATACCGCGCAGCACAGAGAGTCGTGTTTGAGAGAAATCCGAATTATTATCTTATAAACAAAGAAAACAAAAAATTACCATACTTGGACTATTTAACAATGCTCATTGTAAACGATACCAATAATGACACATTAAAATTTGAATCCGGAGAAACGGATGTTTTAAATGTGAACGGCGCATTGGTAAACAGGTATAGAGAGCTCCAAAAACACGGTGACTTTGAACTTTATGATTTGGGCCCAAGTACAAATACAACATTTGTGGTTTTTAATTTAAATAACAGAAAAAATAAAGACGGAAAATTCTATGTTGACCCTAAAAAACAAAAATGGTTTCAAGACGAAAATTTCCGCTCTGCAATAGACTGGGCAATAGATAGAGATGATTTGGTTTTAAATATATTTTCAGGGTTGGCTCAGCCGCTATTTAGCGCAGAAGCGATAAACAGTATTTATTTAAACGAAAAAATCGCAAAAGGACATAAGAAAAACACGGATTACGCAAAATCACTGTTACAAAAAAGCGGTTTTTATCTAAAAGACAATATCTTGCACGATAAAGAAGGAAATATTGTAGAATTTGAATTATTAACAAATGCAGGCAACACACAAAGAGAAGCAACCGGAGTAAATATCAAACAAGACCTTGAAAAATTGGGAATGAAGATAAATTTTAAAGCAATAGAATTTAACAGCCTTGTAAATAAAACAATGAACAGTTTGGATTTTGATTGCATTATTATTGCTTTAACATCAAATATTTTGGAGCCAAATTCAGGCTACAATGTATGGACTCCTAACGGTTCATTACATTTATTCAATAAAAGAAGCGTTAACGATTTAGCAAACACTGATAAAATCTATCCTTTTGAAATTGAATTAGAAAATATATTCAAACAAGGCGCTCTTGAACTCGATTTTAAAAAAAGAAAAGAATTGTATGATAAATATCAAGAAATAGTAGCAGAAAACAATCCGATGATTTATCTGTATGCACCTTTCAATATAACGGCAATCAGAAAGAAAATTAAAAATATCTACCCGACAAAACTTGGCGGAATAATATATGATAAAAGTCAAATTTATATAGAAGAATAAAATATTAAAAACTAAAAATATTTTTATGCTATAATTCTTTCATCAAAAAAGGATAGTGAGCAAATGGAAAAATTTTATACAACAACAGCCATAGACTATGTAAATGGCGCACCCCATATAGGACATGCATACGAAAAAATATTAACGGATGTTATAAAAAGACATTTTTCTCAAAGATGTAATGATGCATATATGTTAACAGGAACGGATGAACACGGTATCAAAATCCAAAAAACATCCGCCTCTATGGGTATATCGGAAAAAGAATTTTGCGACCAAAATTCATCCAAGTTTCAAAACGCTTGGAAATTATTAGATATCAGTTATTCTCAATTCATAAGAACAACTGACGATTATCATAAAAAGGCAGTTCAAAAAATATTTAAAAAATTGCTTGAAAAAGGAGATATTTATAAGCATTCTTATACAGGTCTTTATTGTTCAGGCTGCGAAGCGTTTTTATCGGAAAAAGATTTGGATGAAAACGGTTGCTGCTTAATACACAAAACAAAACCCGAAGAAGTATCCGAAGAAAATTATTTTTTTAAATTGACAAAATATAAAGAAAGAATCATCAAACATATAAAAGAAAATCCTAATTTTATAGTTCCTTCCTTCAGAGCAAATGAAGTTTTGAACCAATTGGAAAATATAGAAGATATATCCGTTTCAAGAACAAAAACAAGTGTAAAATGGGGTATCCCCGTTTTAGACGATGAAAATCAAGTAATTTATGTTTGGATAGACGCTTTATCAAACTACATTACGGCTCTGGGGTACGATACAGAAAACGAAACAGAAAAATTTAAAAGATATTGGCCTGCAGACGTTCAGGTAATCGGAAAAGATATTCTTAAATTTCATTCAATATATTGGATTGCAATTTTAATGGCATTGGATTTACCTTTACCGAAACACATTTTGGCACACGGCTGGATAACAATTGATGAAGCAAAAATGTCAAAATCTCTTGGTAACGTGGTTTCTCCTGAAAGTATTTTTAAAGCATTTAATTTAGAAATTCCGGATCCTTTGAGATATTATATGGCAACAGCGGCTCCTGTCGGAAAAGACGGGAATTACTCCGATGACGATTTTAAAGAAAAGGTTAATGCTCATCTTGCAAATTCAATGGGAAATCTTTTAAATCGTACATTATCAATGCTTGTTAAATATTTTGACGGCGAAATTAAAGAAGAATTTATCCACAAATCAGAACTTTTTGATAATGCTAAAAAAACAATAGAAGAAGTTAAACACCATTTTGATTATTTTGAAATAGCTGAAGCTGCATTGAAAATAACCGAGCTTGTTGATACGTTAAACAAATATGTTACGGACAACGCACCATGGACACTTGCAAAAGAAGAAAAATGGACAGAATGCGGAAAAGTTCTTTATACAATTTTAGAAGCTATGACTTCAGTTGCATCAATGATTTATCCCTATTGTCCGAATATTGCACAAGCGATGGCAAATCAATTAAAATATGATATAAATACAAAGCTTGATGATATAGATTTTAAAAACATAAAAGCAGGGAAGTTTATTACAAAAGAAGAAATTAAGCCTGTATTTTTAAGACTTGACAGTGAACTTGCAAACAAAAATAAATAATAACAAACAAAAAAGGAATAGCGATGTTTGAAAATTATTATACGGAAAGAATAAAAAATACACCCTCATCATTCATAAGAGAAATTTTAAAAGTTACACAAAGACCCGAAATTATTTCATTTGCGGGCGGATTACCTAATCCGATATCTTTTCCGCAAGAAGAATTAAAAGTGTCAATGAACAGAATTGCAGATAAATACGGCGCAAAAATTTATCAATACTCTACAACAATGGGTCTTGAATCTTTAAGAGAATTTATCGCAGAAAGATACAAAAAAATCTGGGGTATGGATATCACTATTGATAACATCATTATAACAACAGGTTCTCAACAGGCATTAGATTTGCTCGGAAAAGTGTTTGTCGGAGATAATGATAAAATAATGGTAGAAAAACCGTCATACTTGGGTTTACTCCAAGCATTTTGTCTTTATAGAGCAGATTTTGTTCAAACAAAATTAGATGACGACGGATTAAATATCGAAGATCTTGAAAAAACAATGTCCGAACACAAACCAAAACTTGCATATTTAATCCCTAACTTTCAAAACCCGACAGGCTTAACCTATACAAAAGAGAATAGACAAGCGGTTTTTGATGTAATAAAAGATAAAGATATGCTTCTGATTCAAGATGACCCGTACGGAGAATTAAGATTCACAGATGACGAAAGAATCCCTTATATCGGAATGAATCAAACTAAGAAAAATATATATTTAGGAAGTTTTTCAAAAATTGTTACTCCCGGAATGAGATTAGGGTATATTATAGCGGATAAAGAAATAATTAAAATGGTTGAAACCGCAAAACAAGCATCAGATTTGCACTCAAATATTTTCGGACAGTATTTAATATCCGATTATCTTCATAACAACGATTTAGATAAACATATAGAAAAAATTAAAAAACTTTATAAATCTCAAGCAGATGCTATGATAAATTCAATGGACAAATATTTTCCCAAAAATATTAAGTACACTCGCCCAAAAGGCGGTATGTTTACTTGGGTAACTTTACCGGAGGGAAAATCATCAACAGAGTTATTCAATAAAGCAATAAAGAAAAACGTAGCGTTTGTTCCGGGTGATCCTTTTTATGTAAATTGTTCTAATGTTAATACTCTGCGCTTAAACTATACAAATGCGGACACCCAAACAATAGAAGAAGGTATAAAGAGATTAGCCGAAGCACTCAAAGAAATATAGAAAATAATATTTTTGATGTATTTTTGTGCATAAATTTCTTATTTAATTTAAAATTAAGCTATGAGTAAAAATATACTTTTAATCGGATTAAATTCCGAACTCGCACAAGAAACCGTTAAAATATTAAAAACAAAAGATTTTAATATATGGGCAACATCACGCCAGACAGGAATTATGGATGAAAAAATCAGGGAATTAAGACTGGATGTTTGCCATATTGAAGATTTTATTCATTTAAAAGAGAAAATTAAGGGAATCAGTTTTGATACAATAATCAATTTTACAGGTATTGCGGTTGCGGGTGCCGTTGAAGAACTAAATGAAATTGATATTAAAAAACAACTGGATGTTAATTTATTCGGATTATTGAACATAATAAAATATTTATGTCCTAATTTAGAACCCGAAGGAAAATTAATCAATATAAGTTCAATGGCGTCCTATGGAATTTTTCCGTTTTTATCACCCTACTGTATTTCAAAATCTGCAGCAGATATTCTTTTAAATTCTTATTCAATAGAAAGCAACAAAAAAATCGTATCAATTCGCCCGGGTGCAGTTGCAACAAAATTCTGGGATACAAGTATAGAGTTGAATAAAAACACGTTAGAAAATCAAAACACAAAATTTGAAAAAGAAAAGAATTTTTTAATTCAAAATGCACAAAAAAACTCTATTCACGCCAAAAATTCAATCAATGTAGCAAAAAAAATAGCTAAAATTATCGAACTAAAAAACCCTAAACCTGTTTATAATATAGGATTAGATGCTAAAATATCAAAATTTACACGTTTTATTCCGCAAAACATTGTAAACAGTATAATAAAACTTGGTCTTAAACTTAGAATTAACAAAACAAATGCCAAAAAATAATCAAAAAATATTTTTTATATATCCCCCTTCTCCCATAATGAACAGGGAAGACAGATGTCAACAACCGACGGACGAACTTATTGTGATTCCGCCACTGCCGCCTGTTGATATGATGAGTTTATCCGCTATCGCAAAAAAACACGGATATGAAACAAAGTTTAAAGATTACAGCTTAAAAAACGAAACAGTATTTGATTTTATAAGGGATTTAAGAAATTATAAACCTGATTTTTTGGTGGTTAATGTTGCATCTACAACATTAGAAAAGGATTTATCGGCAATTGTACAAGCAAGAGAATTACTGGATGATACGATTGTTATTGTCAAAGGTGCAATATTTAATTTTAATTCTTACCCGATTATGCAGCAATATCCTGAAATCGATATTGCTCTAAGAGGAGATATCGAGCCTGTATTTGAAGAAATTATTCAATATAAAAATTTAAAAGAAATAAAAGGATTAACTTATCAGGTTGAAAATAAAATAATATCAACACCCGACAGAGAAACAGAAAACAATCTTGATTTTCTGCCAAAACTCGATAGAGAGCTTATTGATAACAATTTTTATATAAGACCCGACACGAGAAAACCCCAAACAATAATTCGTGTTTCAAAAGGCTGTCCGAATCATTGTTTCTTCTGTCTTGCAACACCATTGAACGGTAAAATCACAAGATATAAATCACAAGAGCTTATTATTGATGAAATCAAAGAATGTGTTGAAAAATACAATATAAAAGACTTCATTTTTTGGTCTGATATATTTAATTTGGATAATTCATGGGTGCAAAAGCTCTGCAGGTTGATTATTGACGAACATCTTAATATTAATTTTTCCGCAAACACAAGAGTGGATACTGTTGATTATGAAACACTTTGTTTAATGAAAAAAGCAGGATGTACGTTGGTTTCAATCGGTATTGAATCCGGAAGTCAAGAAATTCTAAATAAAATGGGTAAAAAAATCACATTGGAACAAATTAAAAATGCAATTTCAATGATTAATAAAGCAAAAATTCAAATATATGCGTATTACGTCATAGGATTGCCTTGGGAAACCAATAAAACAATAGAAGAAACCGAAAAACTTTCCCATGAATTAAATACGCAATATGCGAGCTTCTACACAGCAACTGCATTATATGGCACAAAATTCTATGAATACGTAAAAAAGAACAGATTAGGCGAAATAAGCTACGAAAAACCTTATATTTTGCCGAGTGTCAGAAGCTACGAATTAACATCGCAAGAAATTTATGAATATAACAAAAAATTGAACAAAAATTATTATCTGAGACCAAAATATATGTTCAAAATGCTAAAAGAAATAAATTCAATAACAAAATTTAAATCATATTATGATGCATTTATTAAATTAGTTAAAAAATACTAATGAGTTTCCAAAACCGCTAAAGCACAACCCATAATCAAAAGACCCAGCACAACGCCGCTAATCGAATAGTGACCTGTATCGTAATCTTTTGATAAAGGTAATAAAGTATCAACAGAAATATATGTCATTATTCCCGATACAAGAGCAAACAATGTACCTATACAAAGATTGGGAAATAAAGCTTTTATGATAAAAAATCCGACAGCACCTCCTATTGGTTCTGCCATACCCGATAAAAAAGAATAAAAGAAAGCTTTTCTTTTACAATGCGTTGCTTGGTAGACAGGAATAGATATCGCCATTCCTTCAGGGATATTATGTATTGCGATAGCAAAAACGATACCTAAACCGAGCATAAAATTTTCAGCCGTCATAAAAAATGTTGCTAAACCTTCAGGAAAATTGTGTATAGCAACAACAATTGTTGTTACAATACCGGCTTTTTTAATCTTACCTATAGAAATTTCAGCATTATGATTGTGTTCGCAATCAGTTGAATCAACATGATTTTCATTTGCACCTATTTGTTTAACAAACATCTGATTTTGAATATGGTCGGGAATAAAATAGTCGATTAAAACGGCAATTAAT
>CAMOPX010000001.1 GCA_946622415.1 uncultured bacterium | reverse complement strand
CAGCAATTTACGGTAAAATTACAAGTTCATGTTTAAATAGCGCTACTTGCGGAGATGTATCAAGAAATGCAGGTAAAGTTGTATTTATTAATCCGGCAGGTGTTATGTTCGGTCAAGGTTCAACAGTTGACTTAAATTCATTTACTGTTTCAACCTTTGACTTTAATGGTGCTAAAAACCTTAAAAATATGTCTGATGCAGAACTAAAAGATTATCAAAACAATACATTGAATAAAATGTCACCCGTACAAGAACTAAACGGTATTGCAAATGCAGAAGATGCAAAATACGGTTCAATAAACTTTGATTCCAACTATACTAAAGCATTCGAAGAAGCAGGCATAGATGTAGATAAACTTAGCGGTAATACATCAATCGAACTTAACGGAACACATTTTGACAGATTTAATGATAATGGTACTGTAGCCGATATTAATACAAATAAAACTGTAAACATTGTTTCAGATAATGTTGTATATAAAGATTCATTAATCAGAGTTGGTGACAATTTAAACGCTACAGGCGACAAATCAGACGGTAATGTTCGTATTATAACCGCAGACGGTGTAACCTTTACATATGCTGCTAACGGTTACTCATCCGCAAGAGTTGTAAAAAATTCCGAAGGTAAAAATGTAATTGAAAACGACTACAAAATTGCAAAAGATACAAAAGATGTTCAAAGAACAATTTCAATTGAAAATTCAGGCAAAGACGGCGCATATACAGGAATTGAAGCCGGAAACGTAACAATAATGAACCAATCAAACGCAGCAGGTTCAACTATCAAAGTAAAAGATGCAACAATCAAAGCAAACAAAATGGTTAACGGTGAAAACGGTATTGTATGTATCAAAGGTACAGATGATGTTGAAATAGCAAATACGCGTATAGATACATTAAACACAGAAGCAGTTAAAGAAGATGGTACAAAACTAAACACATTAAATAAAGATAATAACGGTAAGGTTATTATTAATGCAGATAAAAATCTTAAAATTACAAATTCTGCAATTAAAACAGAAGGTTCTAATATAAACAGCGATAATGACGCATTTGTTTCTATGGTTGCAAGAAAAGGCAACTTGGATGTTAAAAATACAAGAGTTGTTGCCGATGGTAATATTGCAGCACAAGCAGCAGGCAAAACAAATATAGACAATTCCTTATTAGAAGCTAAAAATTCAGTTAACAGTTCAATCAAAAAAGAAGTTATGATTACCGGTGGTGAAAAAGGAATTGATATCAATGATTCAGTAGCATCCGCAACAGGTAATGTTAATATTTATTCAAAATATTCAAGCGGAAACGTTGCAGGAGATATCAAAATTACAAGCACACCTAAAAACGGTGAAAATCAAACATTAATTACAGCAGGTGAAAATGTATCAATTGAAGGTGGAAATACAACACTTGATAATGCATCATTTAAATATAAAAACATTAAATTCCACGACAATAATACAAAAGGACTAAACAACGTAACTGTTGCAAATGATTCTACATTCACTCAAATAGGTTCTGACGGTAAAAACACAGGTAACGTTGTATTAGAAACAAACGGTAACTTTACAATGGATAAAGCTACTATGAGAACAGCTGAAGCAAAATATACAGTTGCACCTGACAACGGCAAATCAAATGCATTTGATTTCACGGTTAACGTAGCTCCTGCAACAGCTAAGAATGTAGATATCACATCAACTGAAGGTAATGTTACAGTTCAAAACGCTTCTGATATTAAAGCAACAAATGATATCAATATGACAGCAACAAAAGGTAATTATGTACAAAATAATTCTAATTTGACTGCCAATAATGATGTTAATATTACAGCAGGCGGAAAAATTAATGTAGAAAAATCAAACATTAACGCAATAACAAATAATGCAACATTAACAGCAAACGGAACAGGCGACAACGGCAACATCAATATAACCAATGATTCTAAAGTTGAAGCAGGTAACGATGTTACTGTTAAATCTACAAAAGGTAACGAAGTTAACGTTGATAATTCTAAAGTTATCGCAGGTTCGGATGCTGATGGATTTGATAAAGTAAAAGACCCGAACGATACAATCGGTAACGCTACAATCGAAGCAACCTCAGGTTCTGTAAATATCAAAAATAATTCAACAGTAACTTCTCAAGATAAAGACGTTAATATAATAGCTAAAAATGATATCAGCTTTGCAAACAAAGAAGGTAAACCCGTAAATATTGATAAATCTTCAAACATTGAAGGTGCAAATAACGTTAAAATTCAATCAACAAATGGTGACATTGTTGGTGAAAAAACTCAAATGCCTGAAATTGAATACGGTAACAGACTTGAATTTAATGCTAAAGGCAACAACATCTTTACAAGTGATGATAGCTTAAAAGCAAAAAATGTTGATTTTGTAGCAGGCGAAGGCAACAAATTCTATACACAAGGCGACATTCAATTTGTAAATTCATCACTTGAATCACCCGATAACTTCGTTGAATCAGGTAAAGATGTAATAATGAACAATTTGAATATTAAACAAGCAACTCCTAACCCTGAAGATACAAAAACACAAATCTTTGCTAACGGAAACATTACAACAGATAACGTAACAGGTGAAGATTTAACAGCCAAAGGCGGAACATTCCCGCAATCTGTATCAACAGACAGAACAGGAACAGGTAAAACCGTATTAGATGTTAACCAAACTAAGGTAACTATTCAAACAGATACTGTTAAAGATCCTGCAAACCCTGACTACGGTTCTATTACAATAGACGTTAAAAATGCAAATAACCCCAAAGCAGGTTTAGAATTAACCGCACAAAACGTAGATAAATTAGACCAAGACCCAACAGACGGCGACTTCAGAACAGGATACTATAAATCAGGCGATCCAAAATGGGATGAAAATATTGATCCTAAAGAAGGTCCTGAAGTTCACTTGAACGCAGTTGATGGTGACGTAGCAATTAAAAATATTGATACCGATAAATTAACTCTTGATTCAGGCGATACATTCATCGCAGACACTACAGACGGAACACCTGTTATTGTAGTTAAGGATAAAGGCGGTTTGAACTTAGACCCGCATGAAAACTATGATGATGGCGATCCTGATGGATTTACATACACCAAAAACTATGATACAAAAGATAAGACAGTAACAGGCGGTGATTTAACATTTGATCCTTGGTCAGATTGGGAACTTATCAAAACATACACAGATGATGACGGTGTAACTCACAACATCTACCAAAGCACAAGAAATGGTGAAATCACTGACAGAATAACAAAAGAAACAGATCAAAGACACACAATTACATTTGATAACGACGGCAATCCGCAAGACTTTACACTTGTTTATGACAAGACAAAAGAAACTGTTGAACCCGGTCACACAATCACGGCTCAAGACGTAATGGATGATCCTTCTAAGCTTCCCGGCGGAACAACACCAGGCGACTTCGTAAAACAAGAAGACAGACCGACAGACCCTGTTCCTCCTTGTCCTCCTGAACCGGAAGTTGAACCTGTATATGACAACTATGATTCATATATTGATCAAGTAACTCTTCCGAGAGAACAAGTTGAAGTTTCTAAAACATCAACAGTAGCAGACGGAACAGCTGATCAAACATCTTCTATAATGTCAGCAGCAGCTAAAGTAGATATCGCAGAAGGCGATACAGAAAGCGATTCTGACAATGATGATGAAGATGAAGAATTAGAATAATTAAAATTACAATCAACAAGTGAATCCTAAAAAAGGACTCACTTGTTGATATATCTTAACAAAAGTTTATTAAATATTGTAAAACTACTGTATACGTAATAAACTAATACTTTGAAATTAGGTTTAATGATAATCAAGAAAGGGAAAAGATGAGCAACAGTTTTAAAAGAAAACTCTCTGCATTTGTATCAATGCTTGCATTAGTATCAATTTCTAGTGCTGCAATGGCAGCTGATGTTAATGCAGGAACATTTACCGCAGGTAACGTACTTGGTAAAACAAATAATGCAGAAGTTGCTATTAAAAATAACCGCATGGATATAAACGTTATCGGCAAAAGAGGTGCGGTTGCACAAGTAGATTTCAGAAACTTTAACGTTAAAAAAGCTCAACAAGTAAACTATGGATTTAGTAATACCTCACAAACAATGATTAACCGTGTACTTGGCGGAACAAGGTCAACAATTAACGGTAAAATAACAACTTCAAGCATCGGCGGAGGCGACTACGCAAATTCCGGTAAAGTTATACTTATCAACCCTGCAGGTGTGATGTTTGGTGCAGGCTCAACAGTAGATTTAAACTCTCTTACTGTTTCTACATTTGATTTTAAAGGTGCTAAAAACCTTAAAGGTATGACTGATGCACAATTAAAAGCATATCAAAATAATGTTTTAAAT
The DNA here is from genome assembly GCA_946622415.1 of uncultured bacterium. GTDB lineage: Bacteria > Cyanobacteriota > Vampirovibrionia > Gastranaerophilales > Gastranaerophilaceae > RUG14156. The sequence goes on along the minus strand of CAMOPX010000001.1, from coordinate 185,545 downwards.
AAATTATCACCATCTGTAGCAACAAACGGTGTTAAGAGTGAATCTAAAGAAATAGTCTTTGACTCAAACTATACAAGCGAACTTGATAAAGGGCTGAAAGGCGAAGGCGTAAAAAACGGCATTAAAGATTACGCAGGTAAAACAAAAATTACTTTAAACGGCACACATTTTGATAAATTTACAGACCAAACAAATTCAAAAGTAGCTGACTACAATTCAAACAAGAGTGTAGCATTTGTTGCCGATAATATAGATTACAAAGATTCAATAATCAGAGTAGGCGACCACTACAACTACACATATAAAGATGCAGGAGGCAATACAAGCGAAAAAGCTCATGGTAACGTAAGACTTGTAACCGCTGATGGTGTAACATTCAGCTATACAAACAGCGGTTCAACCGTAGCATATGACATTCAAAGAGGCACAAAAAATATTAACAGAAATATTAATATTAATAATAGCGGTTTAAACGGTAAAACCGCAATTGATGCCGAAGATATTCGTATCAGAACCGCAAGCAGCACGGATAACGCAGGTTCAAGCATTAAAATTAAAGACACCGTAATCAAAGGAAGAAAATTACTCAGCAATAATCTGAGAAATATTCAAATCATATCCGATGCGGGTAATGTCGAACTTGACAACACACGTATAGATACCGTTAATACAACATACAGTAAAACAAAAGAAAATACTCGAGATTTAGATGGCGGCAGAGTATATATTGCAGCAAAACATGATTTGAAAATCAATGATTCGGTAATCAAAACTGCAGGTTCAAGCCAAAAAAGTACCGTAGAAAACGGCAACGAAGTACGTGAAACAGCAGGTAACGTAGATTTGCGTTCATACCATGGCAATGCTGATATACAAAATACAAAAGTTATATCAAGCGGAGATGTCACGGTATATGGCGAAAAATCAAACAATATTAATAACTCAATGTTGAGAGCAAAAAATAACGTTGGTACAAATCCCGAAAACAAAAACGTTTCAATCTCATCAAATAACAAAGTTAATATTAAAGACAGCATTGCAGAAGCAACGGGAGATATTGATATTTATTCAGCTGACAGCAACGGCAATACAAAAGGAACCGTTAATATCACAAGTACACAAAAAGACGGCGCAAACCAAACATTATTAAAAGCAGGAAACAACTTATCTATTGAAGGCAGAAGCACAACATTAGATAACGTATCTGCAAGATATCAAACAATAAAATTCTATAATGATAATACAAAGGGAACAAATGATGTTACCGTTAAGAATAATTCCACATTCACTCAATATAATGCCGCAGGAACTAAAACAGGTAATATCTCATTAACAACAAACGGTAACTTTACATTAGATAAAGCTACAATGAAAACAGGAAATGATACATATTCAATAACTGCTGATGATAATACGGCAACTGCATATAAATTCACCGTAAAAGGTGCGACAAATACTGCTAACAATATATCAGTAGGTTCAACAGCAGGTAATGTTAATGTAATTAACGGTTCTGATGTTAATGTTAAAAATAACATTAGATTTACATCTTCTAAGGGCAACTACACTCAAGATGACTCCAATATTGAAGCAGGAAATAATATTAATGTTACAGCAAATAAAGATGTAACCATTAAAAACAAATCAGATAATAAAGTACATGAAGGATCATCGATATCTATCGGTGGCGACAATACTGCAGTTAATGCAGACAACGACGTAACGATTATCTCTCAAAACGGTAATTATATTCAAGACGATGCAAATGTTACCGCAGCTAACAATGTTAATATAACAGCTAAATACAACGTAAACATAAGTGACGATAAAAAGAAAGACGGATATATGTATGCGTATCCGGCAGTTGATGAAGCAGTTAAAGCAGGAAACAATGTAAACATTACATCGCAAGCGGGCGATTATGCTCAAGATGATGCATTAATATATGCAAAAAATGATGTTAATATTAAGGCTGCAAACAATTTAAACATCAAAGACGACCACGATGTAAAGGTTGTCGGCAGATACCATTATTCTGATACTGCAATTCAAGCAGGAAAAAATATAAACCTAACTGCTCAAAACGGAAACTACAATCAACAAACAGCAACAATATCATCAGGTAACGATACAAATATTACAGCAACGAATGGTTCCGTATATATTAAAGCCGATTCACAAGAACATGCAACAGGTAATTTGAATATTGTTTCCAAAAACGATATCAACTTTGGAAAAGAATCAACTGATAATATTGATTCAACAAGCTATTTCTCATCAGGAAACAACATGAAATTCCAATCCACAGCAGGCAGCATTACAGGTGAAAAAACAGATATGGAAACACCGCACGCTGTAATAGCAAACTCTCCTGATGAACCAAATATAAGATACGGTAACAGACTTGAATTCAATGCTAAAGGCGATAATGTATTTACAAGCCAAAACAGCTTGAAATCGGTTAACGTAGATTACATTGCAGGCGGAAGCAACAAATTTGATACACAAGGTGATATTCAATTTGTTAATTCATCATTACAAGGACAAGAAAACATAATTAACTCAGGTGATGATGTAGTATTGAATAATTTAACCGCAGATAATGCAAAAACACAAATCAATGCTGCAGGTTATGTAACAACAGAAAATGTTACAGGTGAAGATTTATCCGCTAAAGGCGGTTCTTTCCCTCAATCTGTTTCAGTTGACTTACAACCGGCATGTGATCCTGCACCGGAAGTTGATCCCATATATAGCAGTGAGGACTCATATTCAGGCCAAATCGGACAAATTAGTGCACAAGAATCGGCTATTACAGAAGAATTAGCTGAAGAAGAAACTGTTTCAACACCGGGAATAGTTGGCGTTCCTGTTTCCGAAGAAAATCCTGAAATAATTACAATTCAAGGACCCAGCGGAGAGGCTAAATATTCAACCATAACTAAAGAAGATATATCAGGCGTCTTCGTCCCCAAACAAGAACCTACTATAAAAGAGGTAGAAGATAAATTAAAATAATTAACCTAAAAATATTAAAATGGCTCTTGAAATTCAAGAGCCATTTTAATCTTAAAACATTTACTTAGTCAGCATTTGTTTAATACCATCAATTGATGATAATATTCCGGTTGCTTCATAAGGCATATAAACAACCTTGTTATCTTTGCCTGACGCAATTTCTTTCAAAGATTCAAGATATTTCATAGCAATTAAATATTTATCGGGTTGACCTTTGTTGTCAAATGCTTCTTCGATTCTTCTTATTGCTTCTTTTTCCGCATCCGCTTCAATAAGTCTTGCTTGAGCAAAACCTTCGGCTTTTAAGATTTTAGCCTGTTTCAAACCTTCCGCTTGATTAATTGCAGCTTCTTTTTCACCTTCAGCTTTTAATATTGCCGATTTTTTCAAACCTTCAGCCTCTAAAATTGCAGCACGTCTGTCACGTTCTGCCTTCATTTGTTTTTCCATCGCACTTTGAATATCAGCCGGCGGAATAATATCTTGCAATTCGACTCTGTTTACCTTAACACCCCATTTGTTTGTAGCTTCATCCAAAATTGCACGAAGTTCGACATTGATTTTATCACGGGAAACCAGTGTTTCATCCAAATCCAATTGACCAACTAAATTTCTTAGAGTTGTTTGGGTTAATTTTTCAATTGCTTCAGGCAGATTTTGAATTTCATAAACAGCTGATTTAGGATCAACTATCTGAAAATACAAAAGTGCATTTATACTTATAGATACGCTATCTTTTGTAATTACCGACTGTCTTGGAAAATCAAAAACAGATTCCCTTAAATCAATTTTTGTTCTTTCTCTGATAATCGAATAAGATTGACCGTCAAAACCTCTCTGAGTAACTTTCCAAGCCACACCTCTCGGAGATTCTAATACAGGGATAATAAAATTCAAACCTGATTCAAGAGTTCTTGAATATTTACCCAAAAATTCAATTATAACGACTTCCGCCTGTTGAACAACTATTACGCCCTTTGCGACGAATACTATCGCTAATACAACGAGCAAAATTAAGAAAAATACCATATTTTCTTTCCTCCCTCTTTTTTATTTATACTTTTTTAACCTTCATAATAATACTGTCATATCCTACAATTTCTATTGTAGAACCCGCAGGAATAACGCCTTCTTCAACGTTTCTTGCTTGCCAGCGTTCATCATAAATCGAAATAAGTCCCTTTGTTTTATCAATATCTTCCGTCACAACGGCAGTTTTTCCGACATATTTTTCATCCATGCCTGTCTTTTGATTTATACTCTTTTGAAAACCTAAAATAATCGGTCTTAAAACCAAAAGCAAAAGCAGTGATAAAACACAGAATGTAATAATTACAATACTGAAGCTGTGAACAAAAAATGCTAAGATTGCGCAAACAAATCCCGCTATTGAAAAATTAAGAAAAAACGCAGTAGGCATAAAGATTTCCAAAATTAAAGAAATTACACCTACGCACAACATTATCTGCCACATAATAAACCCCATCATTAAATTGTAAGCCAAAACTATTATATGTTACATTGGAAAGTTGCACAAATTATTAAGTTTATTTAAACCGAAAAGACGACTATAAAATATCAATAATGACAACACCATCTCTTCCTTCAGTTTCATCACCGTAACGGAATTTTGAAACATAAGGAGAGTTTTTTAAATAATCATTTATAGCGGATTTTAACGCTCCCGTACCATATCCGTGGATAACAGTCACTTGGTTTAAACCTCTTAAAGACGCTTTGTCCAGTTGTTTATCCAAAAAATCTACCGCATCTATTGCTCTCATACCTCTCAAATCAAGACGTGAAAGAAGATTATCATGATTATCAAAAGAGACCTGAACTTTTTTCAGATGAGGTGCAATTTTCTTATCCGTTTTGGCTAAATCATTCAATTTTACTTTTGATATAATATTACCTATTTTTACCTTAACAAAGCCTTTTTTATCAGGCAAACCATCCAATAAAACCACCTGATTTAATTTTTTAATCAAAACACTCTGTCCGATTTTTAATTCCTCAGGTTTTAATTCTTTATATTTTTCGGATAACTCATCATCAGAATTTGAAAATTCCTGTCTTATTTGTGCTTCGATTTTATTTAATCTGTCATAAGAACGCATTGCAACTTTAAGAGATTTTTCTTTTCTTATACCGTCAACAATTTCTTTAATTTCATCTCTTGCGGATTCCAATTGATTTTGAAATTTCTTTTTAAAATTATCAAGTGATTTTTTCTTTGTTTGCTTTAATTCTTTTAATTTTTCCGTATATTCTTCGTTTGTTTTCTTTGCGTTTTCAAGATTGTCTTTAGCTTTTTGCTCTTTTTCAATCAAACTTTGATTTGTTTTTTCAATTTCCAAAAACAATTTTGAATCTTTTGAATTAGTATCCGAAAATATTTCCTTTGCACGTTTAATAATTTGAGAATTTAAGCCTAAAGCAGACGATATATCAATTGCGTTTGATGTTCCGGACATTCCGATTATTAAATTATACTTAGGCTTCAAGGTCGCAACATCAAATAAAACCGTCGCATTTTCAAAATACTTGTTCTCGTATTTTAAGGTTTTTAATTCTCCCAAATGAGTTGTTATAATGCATTGAGAATTTTTATCTTTAATATATTCTAAAATCGCTCTTGCAATAGAAGCACCTTCTGTCGGATCGGTACCTGAACCCAATTCATCCAAAAGTACAAAAGAATTTTCATTTATTTGATTCAAAATATCCGAAATATTTGTTATATGCGCACAATAAGTAGATATTCCCTGTTCAAGATTCTGTTCTGTCGAAATATCACAATAAATATCTGAATACGGATAAATTTTAGCGCCCAAACAAGGAACATGCATACCAAAACACGTCATTAAAATAAAAAGTCCGACTGTTTTAAGCGCAACTGTTTTTCCGCCCGTGTTTGAACCCGTTATTAATAAACAACCGTAATCAAATCCGATTTTAAAATCATTCGCAACAACATTTTCACCCTTAATTTCAACAAGCAAAGGATGACGCATTCCTTGAATATCAATAATTTTATTGTCCGCCAATTGTGCCGAAACACCGTGGAGATGAATTGAATATTTTGCCTTTGCAAAGATTGTATCGAGTTTTATTAAAATATTTTTATTCAGGGATAATTCGTCTTTAATCTCTTTTAATCTGTTGCTTAGTTTTAATAAAATACGTTCAATTTCCGCATTGATTTCGATTTCCGTCTGTCTGATTTTATTAGACAGAGGCACAAGCTCACTCGGTTCAATAAAATAGGTCATATTGGTTGATGAAATATCATGCACAATCCCTGAAACTTTATTTTTACAGCTTGCTTTTACTTGAAAAACGGGTCTATTTTCTCTTGTTGAAACAACAATATCTTGCAAATTTTCAACAAAAGAATGATTAGATAAAAGTTTATTGATTTCATCTTTAAGGTTTTCTTTTCTTGCTTTATAAGCCGTTCTCAAAGATTTTAATTCGTTTGAAGCGTCATCTTTTACGTTTAATTCAGAATCAAAAACAGAAAAAATTTCATCCTCAAATGCTTTATCCGTATAGAGATTCTTTGATATTTCAATCAATTCATCACAATCTTCATTTTTTGAAATAAAATTTTTGCACAGTCTTGCGGCCTTTAATAATTCCGCAAGTTCAAGTATCTCATCAACCGTTAGTCTGTTTTGTTTGAAAATTTTATCAACATCCGCTATTTCATTTAAAGGCAATGTTTGTTGAGTATTATCAATGATTTTTTTTGCCAAATCAACAAGCTTCAATTCGTATTTGATTTGTTCTCTTTGTTTTAAATAAGATAAATTTTTACATTCCTCTTTACCTAATTCAGAAGATGCAAAGGAGGATAAACGCAAAAGCACTTTATCCATTTCGAGCGCAATATGATGATGGTTTAAGTTGTTGTTCATAAATAAATTTTAGCAGAAAAATAATATAAGAATTCGTAAGATATAAAAAACAAATTAAAATGAAAATAGTCATTCCGAACAATGTCATGCCGGATTTATTTCAACATGACATAGAGGAAGCATAAGACCCTGAAATAAATTCAGGGTGACAGATATACTTTATTAAGTTTTGTAACAATTTAAACAAATTCTGAAATTCAATACTTTTTATATACTTTATATATATGTAAGCATTATTTATAAGACTCGAGAGTTTATAGATGAATGCAATTAAGCAAATGTAAACAATGCTATGGTAATAGGTTGGGAACTATAAATTTGCTTAAGAAGGAGAGAGAAAAGACATTTTTAGAGGAATCTGAATTTCAGATTCCTCTTTTTGCGCATTAAATTTATTTAATGACTTTGTAACGATTTATCACAAGGCATCCGCAAAATATAGAATAGTTGTGTGTATATGATAAAATGAGACATAACTTTATGTTGGTTTGAGATATGTTTTTAAAGGGAGAAGAATTATGGCTGTGACAATTGATGATTACGTATACACAGGCGATGGAGAAAACGATACCGCAACTGCCACATGGCATGATGAGGAATTTAATCTCGGAACAGGTACGGATGAAATTGATTTTACCGCTAATGCAGGTTATTACGGTAACGACACAATTATAACAAATTCAGGCGAAGACCTGAATTTAATATTGCCAACATTCAACTACTATATAATAAAAGACGGTAACGATATCAAAATCACAACATACACAAACACAAAATATGTTCTGACTGCTTTAGTTACTGCAGTAAATGACGATTTTACGTTAGAAGGGGACGGAGATATTGATATTAACTATGCCATTGAAAATAACAGAATCAAATTTTATCTGGAATATGACTCCAGCAAAGGGGGTTATATTTGGAAAAGATACTTGTGTGATAACGGAGACCAAGATGGTTCCGGTACTACAATATCTCTTACAAATTCAATACTCGCCGCTGACACATTCACAAGAGACGATGTAACCTTTAGTGATTTTGAAATAAAAAAAGTACCCTACGCAACTATCAATAATGTTTATTCGGAAGGTGCCTCACTGGAAGATATTACGGAAGCATATATGTCTGCCTTAAATGAATCCGTAACCGCAAACGGAGAAAATAACTACTACTTTAACAATAACTACCTGTCAACCCCTTCTTTAACATCTACAATAACTTTAGAGGATTATGCCCTTGATGATAAAGGCACCGTTACAATAAACGGAAACGATATAGAAGTAAATCTAACGGAAAAAAATAAAACATCATATATAGGAAGCCGTTTAAACGAATATGTTACCATAAACAGCTATTACTCTACTCCTAACACAGATGAAACGGTTGACCTTAAAACAGGTGATAATACAGTATATGTTAATATAGGAAATAACAATATCGGTAACGATGTTATAACCCTGAATGAAAATGAAAATCTAAAAATCGTATTTGACACCTCCATAAAAGAACAGATTGAATATTCAATAGACGGAAATGATATTGTTTTAACCGTATACGGATATCAAACATACGGTTACAGTAATGATCCGAAAGCATTTGTGGATAGAAGCAGAATTTTAGGCACAATAACAATTCTTAACGGTGCAAACGAAGAACTGTTTGAAAGCGGCTCAACTACAACCCTCACTTTTGAAACCTCAAACGGAGAATCAATAAACTATTTATTGTATATGGGAGATAGAAATTCAGCCCAAAATCAAGATCTGATGGGAACGTTTAGAGATGAAAAATTCCTTGTTGGTTTTGGTAATGATACTGTTAAAACAAACGGCGGAAACAATAAAATTTTAATTCAACGCCCCGGAAATAATACCATCGAATTAACCGAAGGCGAAAATTCGGTTGATACAATCACAGTAAGCCACCCCGGAAGAAACGTATATGAACCGTCATACTTTGCAGGATACTCTGACCCGAATCAATTTAATAGTGTTACACAAAGTAAAACTGTTATTAAAAATTCAGACCACTATGATACAATTGATTTTTATAGAGGATATAATGCCGAAACACCGGCATACATGAATTTTTACAAAAAAGAAAACAGTAATGATCTTGATGTAATTATCAGAAACGGTGCATATGAATGCGGAAGCACGGCAAGATATACCATAGAAAATTATTTTGCAGATAAAATAAAAATAATCAATTCATACGGCTATACATTTGCTTATGACGGAACAAACAACAAATTCATAAGAACATATACCTCTAACGGTACAACTACTGATTATACAATAAAAAATCTCATAGAAGGGAGCGGAAATCTCACAGGAAGCGAAAAAGATGAGGGTATTATCGCAACTTCAGCTTCTGCAGCTTCTACTATTTCAACCGGTGACGGCAATGATATAATTTATACAAATTCCGCAACAGACACTATTGTTATTGACGGTGCCGGCAAAAAACAAATTATGATTGACCCCAATTCCGGCAACGATATTATAGATATTCAAAATACAAGTGCCGAAGTTGTTTTAATTTATGATACATATAATATATCCAGAAATATATATTCCAATGATTTTAGTCAATTTCTTAGCTTTGCTAAATCCGGAGATGATATAATCATCAATCATGTAGGTAAGAGCTATAATCCCCAAACAAAACAAAATTTTGATACTCCCGGCTCCGTTACAATTAAAAATTATTTTGCCAATGAATATCCTAATATCAAAGTAAAAATTGATGAATATAATTCTGAGAGCAATTTGGTTGACGTTCTAAATGGAAGTGTAACTTTTGACGTTATTGGAAAAACAAATGTCTCTAATACTCTTGTCGGCTCAAAATACTCCGAAAACTTTATCGGCGGAAATAAAAACGACACAATTTCTACAGGCAGCGGAAACGATATTATCACTACAGGAAAAGGTAAAGATACAATTAATATAGATGGCACAGGCAATAAAACGATTGTTATTAAAAAAGGCGACGGGGCAATAACAGTCAATGGCGTTAATAATTCTACGAGTACCAATATAAATGCGGAAGAATTTAATAACAATCAAATATGCTGGTCAAAAAGCGGAAATAATATTGTTTTACACTTCCTGAATCTTGATACGTTAACAAGTGACGATATCACAATATCAAATTACTTCAGAGAAGACGGCTCCGTAAATAATGAAATACAAGAAAGATTAAAAATAAAAGGAAATGCTTTTTCAACGTCAACATTCAGTAATTTTGTTCAAGGTAAAAAGATTAAATCCGTAGATACTCCGATAAGTCTTGTCGGTACGGGTAAAAAAGATGTAATCACATCTAATGTAGCAGGTGACATTGTTTATGCAGGAAACGGAAACGATACGATTTATGTTAACAATACATCTACAATCGCAGCAGATACAAACATATACGCCGGCAAAGGTAAAGATAAGATTATAGTAAAAGACGCTTTATTTGAAGAAGGTTCAGGCATAACAAACATAAACCTTTCAAAAGATGACGGAAACAAGACTGTTGTTATAACGGAAGAACTCAAAAACGCTCTTCATACTCTGAATATCAATTTCTTATCAAGCAACAATTACTCTCGAAGTAACGGATACTTTAAAAATGGCAATGATTTAATTATAAAAGTTTCTTACAATCCTTATTCATCGACCGCTAAAAGCTCTCAAGTAGCAGTAACGGTTAAAAATTACTTCAAATGGGATTTAAGCGAAAGAGTCCAAATAAATAACGAATCCGTAAGCTATAAAGATTTGTCAATTATGGGTATTCGCAATAAAAAGAAAAAAGTAACCGAATTTATAGGTACAAATAACCGTGACACTATAACAGGCACCAAAAAAGCCGACTATATCACAACCGGTGCAAATTACGATACTATCACTCCCGGAAAAGGTAATGACACGGTTTATATTGATGGTACAGGCAGCAAAACAATATATATACATAATGGCGACGGCAACGACACCGTTAAATATAAGGAAAGCATATCCGACACAAAACAATACTTAGCTCTTCAATATGATTCATCTGCTGTTTTGAGCGGCACCAGAAATGGAGACGATTATATAATCAGCCGTACTTATGACAACAACAAGACTTTCACAACCGAAACCACAACAATCAAAGACTACTACAAAGAAGGTTTTGGCGGTGGAATACACAGCAGTTTACGACCTGATAGTTTAACAACAAAAGTAGAAGGAAATGCCAAGAAAACAAATAATATTACTGTTGAATCAAATAAATTAACCTTGAACGGAAAGACAACAGCAGGCGAAGAAGGTGAATTTAATAATATATTAATAACCGCAGGCAAGAAAAATGATACAGTTGTAACAACTGCTTCTAATACAAAAATATTCACAGGCGCAGGAAACGATAAGGTTACATTAAACGGCGAAGGATATTCATACGCATATACAGGCGCAGGAAAAGATAATGTAACAATTAGCGCAGCAGGTTACGGCAGAGGATACGCATACACAGGTGACGGTAACGATACAATTACTGCAACAAGCGGATACAGTAATTGCATATACACAGGTAACGGAAACGACACGGTAACCATTACAGGCGGCTCCAATACAATATACCTCAAAGGAGGAGAAGGCAACGATACCATTATCCATGAGGGAAGTGACTTTGACAACACGATTCTATCATTCTCAAACTATATCGGCACCAAAAATTATCATAAATCAGGAAATGATTTATTAATTAAATATGCATATAAAAACGGAAAGAAGAAAACTAAAACAGAAACTCATACAATAAAAGATTACTTTATTAAAGATAGCGCCGAAAACGGTTCACTCGGTACAAAAATATATATAGACGGTCCCGGCATAGCTTCGACATTATATTCTCAAGGTTTAAATTTACCGGGCAAATACGATAAAAAACAAAAAGCAACAATCTTTGAAGGAACGGAATACAAAGACATAATCACAGGTACAAAGAAAAAAGATATCATTACAACGGGAAACGGAGATGACAAAATAGAACTCGGCAAAGGTGACGATAAAATAACAATAAACGGTACCGGCACAAAAAATATCACAATCGCAAACGGTGACGGTAATGATACTGTTGAATTTGCCGAAAATACAGTCGGCACGGTATCTTTTAAAATGGATAATCGAGATTTATTCTATGTAAGTGACTACAATAACAAAGTTGATATTACAAGGATTTATGAAGTTAACGGAAACGTTAAAAAAGAAACAACCTCTGTAATCAGAACGAGTGAAGACAGTTCTTTACAAAATATCTTAATTAACAACAACGCACTTTCCGCACTGACTCAATATCAAGATGTTGAACAATTTGAAGCCAATAAACCGAATACCGTAACATCACAAAATATCGTTGTAATCGGCGGAAATAAAAATGACGATATCACGTTAATCGGAAATTGTTCAGCTGCATTTGCAGGAAAAGGTAACGATAAAATAACTGTTGGTCAAGGCAATTCCGTTATTACGGGCGGAAAAGGCAATGATACAATAATAATTAATTCATCAAACGTACAACAGGTAGGAAATGTTACAATAAACCACGCAAAAGGTGACGGAAACGACACTGTTGAATTTGCGGGTGATAATAAAGCAACATCCCTAACGGTTAACGTTTCGACAGATGTTAAGTATGATGCATACTACATGAACTATTTCAACAACAATTGCGCATTCAGAAAACACGGAAACGACTTAATATTAAATATTCCAAAATCAAATAAATCCCACGAAACAGTAACATTAAAAGATTATTTTGCCGAAGACTCAAATGTTCCTGCTAATGTTTCATTTAATATAAGTTTTAAAAATTTAAACCAAACCAATACAAATATCAGCAATTGGAAAATTTTGACAGACGGTATTTATGACTCAAACAAAAAAGCAACAGTATACGAAGGTGCAGCAAATTATTACGCTTATTATAAATATTCGGGAAAAAATAAAGCAATAATGTATGGCGAAAATAAAGCCGATGTTTATATAGCAGCATTAAACAAAAAAACAGACCTTACAATAAGCGATAAAGGCGGTTCCGATACAATACTTTTAACCGCCGATAATAAAAACCTTAGAGCCTTCTTTAATGTAGACAATCAAGGTAAAGTTCTTGTGGATGAAAACACAAATTCCGATAACTTTATTTTGTTTAATAAAGCTAATTTAACAGCCGGTAATTTAATAAATGTATTACAAGGAAAAGGTAAGGGTGTTATAAATATTGATAATTTCTTTGCTCAAAATACGTCAAGCAATTCATATGTCAAAGGTACAGGCTACATTGAACAAATACTTGTATCAAAAAATATGGCTAAAAACTATACTAATATAGGTAATGGCGGACACAAATATATACAACAGGTATATACAAATAATTGGATAAATAGTGTTGCAGAATCCGTTTCAGGCTGGTTAACGGATAAAGGCTACGCAAACACAATGGAAGTACTTGAAAGCGGAAATTCAAAAGATATTTCAAGCCTTATTAAAGTGTATGCAGGCGTAAAATGTGAAACAGTTGCTCTTGGCGGCTAATAAATAATTAATAACAAAAACAATTCTCGCAAAAGAAGCAAAAACAACAATTGCGGGGGTTGTTTTTGTTTAAAAACCGATAAATATAACTTAACCAATTTGCGAAATACAATATAAAAAAATACAATAGTTATATTAAATTACGGATTTTAAAATTTATTTCGGAAGAAAGGCAATAAAATGGGTGAAAAAGATTTATCAATAGATTTAGCAAACGGAAAATTTGAAAATAAAGTTATAAATTTATCGGAAGGCGACGGAACTACCTATATTAATTTTTCAAACGATGTCGAAGGACAACTTCAATGGAAAACGGATGGAGATGATATTGTTATAACGGCATACGGCACACAAGAAGGCAGATGGACTAATGTTGTATATAATGTCAGCTACATTACTAAAGGTAAACACAAAGGAAAATATAAAGTTGTTGAAACAGTGGGTAAATATGATTATGAAAATGAAGAATTTATCGGAACAACATTTTCAAAAACCACATACACTAAAACCCCAAATCATTTTGACGGAGATTTTGAATTTGTACAAGCGGACAAAAACGGAAAAATATACTATATAGCAACCGGAAACCCGATAAATATTCACGCTACAGCAATCGCTTCAAGCGAAATATTGGGAACAATCAGAATTAAAGGTGCAAATCTTTTAGTTGGAAGCGGCAGCCTTTATTTAACTTCGGATATATATAAAGAATATATTTACGGAGAAAATGATGATATAGAAATTGATGATAAAAGGGTTGACCTTCTAAATAAAAATTATTTTCTTTTAGAACCCAAAAAAAATAAATACACGGGCAGCTGGACAAATGACATATGCCGTTCATGTTTTGGGAATGAAACGTTCGATTTAAAAACAGGAAATGACGTTATATTCTATTCCGGAGGAAATAAATTCGGCAAAGATACGGTAATTTTAAATAAAGATTCTCATTTAAGTCTGTATGCACCCGATAAAACACTAATCTTTAAAAGAAGCGGAAATGATGTGATTGCATCGGTAAATAAATTCATTGGCAAAAATTATGATACAAAAGCATATTGTACGGTATATTCGCAACCCGAAGCAGAAGGTGAAAACGCAGGCAAATATTGCGTAAATGCAGTATATAATGATATTGATATAAACGGATACTCTTTGGATAGTTCTTCATATCAAGAAATCTATATGACATTAGATGATATTAAAAAGTACGGCCTAAAAATAGGAGATAGCGTAAAACTCTATCTTGAAACAGAAAGAAACAATTTAGGCACAATAACATCTTGGGTAAATCATACAAAAAATCAATCCGATATATATAAACAAGAAGGAACCGTCAACTTAAAAGATTACTTTAAAATCGGCGCGGATAATGTTTATATATTAAGTGAAGACGATGATTATAACCCGATTTATGATTCAATAATCCAAAAACTGTATAATGATGACGTTTATATGCTTGGAAATCCTGATTCTAAGAAAAAACAAACCTTAACTGGAACATTTTTAAATGAAACTATTTTAAGCGGCAAAAAAAATGATAAAATTACAACCGGCTCGGGTGGTGATTATATAGTAGGAAGCAAAGGAAATGATACAATTTATATTAACGGTTCGGGTGAAAAGGAATTTTATAAAGATACCAATTTAACAGGCACAACGACAATTTCTTTTGATAAAAATATGGAATTTGTTGATGAATACCTCAATAAACTTGTAACTTTAAATATATACAACATTCCTCAAAGAAACAAAAACAATGCTCCTGCGGCTTTCTGCAAATCAGGTAATGATTTGATTATAGATAACGATGCAGTATTAGAAATAGCAAAAAGACAAGGGGTTCGGATGAATTTACCAAAACCCCTAAAGGATAAAACAATAATAAAAGATTATTTTAATTCTGACGGACTTGTAAAAAATGCCGTTACTTTTGGTGAAAATAAAACGCTGGAAGAATTTATACAAGACGATTATCCTATCGATGCAATAGTACAAATAGGTAAAGCAAATAAAAAGAATACGCTTTATGATACAGATTCGGTTATTTCCGATTATATTATCGGCGGAAATAAAAAAGATACAATAATCGTTTCTAATTCAGGTTTTGATCGAATCATATCTTTAAAAGGTAATGATACGATTAAATTTGAAAATACCGCAACCGATGTAAAATCAATATTATCTTCCGTTTATGACGGCAACGACACAATAATAATTGCCCAAGGAGCTTCAAATTTGCAGATTAATGTGGGTTCGGATGCATTTGCATATAACATACCGAATGAAACTACTTTTGAAAAAACGGGAAATGATTTAGTTTATAAAACATTTATAAAGAAACAAAAAAACGAATATATTACCGTAAAAAAAGCTATTACAAACAAAGTAACCATAAAAGACTATTTTAGCAACGAATATGATGTTAAATTTATAGCCGATTTTGAAAGCAATACCGTAAAATCTCTGTCTGATGCATTAGACGACGGATATTTAAAAGTAAACGGTGTATATGAAAAATCACTTAAAGAAACTCTATTTATAGGTACCGAACACAATAATTCATATACATACAACGGTAAAGGCGCTGCTTTTATCACGGATGAATCAGGCGGAAACGACAAATACAATCTTAAATTAACATCAAAAACAAATCTCTACGTCTGCGAAAAAAACGGGGATGATTCCGTTATATTTTCATCTGATGTAAAAAATATGAGATTATTCTTTGATGTGACTTTGTCTGATAATTATGAAATACCTCCGACAACAGGAAACGACTTATATGTATTTAATTCTAAATCCTTAACATCAAAGGGTGTACAAAATGCAAAAGCAAGTAAAATGTTAGGAGCTGTTAGTTTTACAGGTCATTTTATAAGAGAAAGCGGTACACCGACTTTCCAAAGTTCAAAAGGCGAATTCAATATGAATTCTTGGATTAACAGCGTAAAAAGTGATGTTGTATCTTGGCTTGAAAATTCAAACGGAAAATATTCATCTACCGATGCTGTTTTTGCATCTGAAAATAAAGCTGATATTAATGCTCTGATTAAAGTTTATACAAACGGAAAATACAATATAGGATAAATTATGGCAAAGAATAAAACAATAAAATTTGACGGAAACACTACTATTTCAATTACGCCCAAATCAAAAAATTTGACGTACGAATATTCGGGAAATACTTCATACAGTTTTCAAATTAATAATGAATTTATATCCGACGGAAAAGTTATTGACGGTTATAAAAGCTATTTCCAAAACTTTGCGACAAAAAGAAAAGATGATTTAGTAATAACAACCCTTTTTGTGACATACGGGGGAAAAGTAAAGAAGATAACTTCTGTTGTTAAAAATTTCTTTTTAGATGATACAAAAGATTATACGGTTAAATATAATACATATTATCCGATTTCTGCTACATCTGAAAATCTTACTACGTTAACAATAAGACCCGATACCGAGTACGGAACAAACGGTTTATACAATACAGATGGTATAGAAAATGATTATTATACAAATTATTTTCTCGGAACAAATAAAAAAGATATTTATGAATTTATCGATAATTATTCAAATTACATATATGAACCAAAAGGAAATGATGAATATTTAAGCCGACATGCAAACAAAATAGATTACATCTATGACTTAACAGGAAATGATGAGTACAAAATATTGCAAGATAATACTTCAAGCGGAATAATGTATTCTTATGATTATTTAGGAGAAGATGAATACACAGCCGACGGGCAATATGCACGATTATATTCAAAAGATTATTCAGGTAGCGATGAATATGAACTTAAAAACGGTGCTGAGTTTTGGGTAGAAGATTACAAAGGAAATGATGAATACGAAGTTAACGCCAATAAATCAGATGCCGAGGCAATTAATCGCAGAATAAACGATTATAAAGGAAATGATGAATATGAATTAATAAATGCCACGGTTGATATTGTTGACCATTCAGGAAAAGATGAATATGAAATTAAAAACATTACATCAAACAATATTTTAAGCATAACGGACGATTCTAATTCTAAAGATAAATACAAAGTATCAAACTCCGTTGATATAGTTGCAGACAGTCTTTCTATATTTGATGCTGCAGGAAACGACAAACATTATTGGACTAATGTAAAATTTACCACTCTGTCTGATGAAGGAAACTATGCAATAAAGGATGAATACGGTAACGATAAATATACTCTGAGAGATGTTAAAAACATAAGAATATATGATGGAAACGGAAAAGATAAATACGATTTTAAAAACCTTTATGATACAAAAAACAAAACTTTTACCAGCGTATCAGATTTTCAAATCAAAGATTGCGGAAACAAAAACGATAAATATGACCTGCAATTTGTTTCTTGCGAATACGCAGAAGACGATGAAACAAGCCGCACAATCATAGATGACGGCGGGAACGATAAATATACTTTAGCATCAAGCTCAGGTATAAGAATAAACGATAAATCAGGAAACGATACATATGATTTAAAAGCTCCCGTTGATAAAAAAGGTAAAAAAATTAAATTTGAAAGTGAAGAAGCCTTTGCAGCAATAAACGGTAAATCCGAAATATACGATGATAAAGGAAATGACAAATATAATATTTCATATGCCATGGGAACAAAGATATACGATTCGGAAGGAAAAGACACTTATAATATTAAAGGCAGCACTATTAGTCAGACATCAAAATTTACGGAAGAAATAACTCTGGATTTAACAATGCCGACTGTTTCAATGTTGGAAATTCATGATACAAGTACAACAAGTGCAGATACATATAATATTGCAAATGTCACGGGTTCTTCGGGGATAATAGGATTAGGACTTCATACCCCCGTTATAACTGATGACGGAGGTAACAATAAGTTTAATATCAAAAATGCAGGTTCATATATTAGTATAAAAGAAATTCAGGAAGCAACCGAAAACAAAGATAAAGGAAAACTTCTGTCATTATTTTGGTCTATGCCGTCTTTTGGAATACGTTGTATGGGAGTCGGAGATGACAGATATAATATTAAAAATTCATTTTTAATGACAAGCATTTCTGATAGCAAAGGAAATGATAAATACAGCTTCAAGAATGTTTCCGGCAGTATAATTGCTAGCGATAACGAAGGAAACGACAAATACACAATTTCAAAAAATAAAGCAGGCATAGAAATAACAGATAATTCAGGAAATGATACATATACACTCGATAAACTAAAAAAGACAAAAGTTGGTACACTTGAGGGTGCTGCAGATATTCTTATTAATGATAAAGAAGGTAATGATACCTTAAAAATTTCATCTTTGAAAAAATCAAACATCATATATATGGCAAATTTTTCAAATGATGTATCAACAAATTATATGGATTCTCAAGACTTTGGACTGATTATTTACGATAAGAAAAACGGCGGGTTTGTTGATTTGGTTGATTTTTATGAAACAACGGAAACACAAATTACGGGTCTTAAAAATAGTATAGAAACCCTAAAAGCAGGCAAAAAATCAATAAATCTGACAACTGCCGCAGGCGATTTTTCTAAAATGGAAGCCGTAAGAGAACAGGTTGGCGCTTGGCTCGCTGACAGCGGACGCAATTTTGATGATGTTCGGCAAGTACTCTCGGAAGGAAGCAAAGAAGATATTGCATCACTTGTTCAAATGTTTCAAACGGGAATGTAATTTAATTAAAGGAGAAAATATATGGCAACAGTTAAAGTATCTAAAAAAAATAAATCATATATGTATAATGTTACTTCATCTTCACAAGATAATACGTTTATACCGTATGAAAGTGCGCTAAAAGCAACAACAAGCATAGATTTGAATTTAAGCGCATCGGATAAAGATATTTTTTCTAAAGACGGAAACGATTTAGTTATTGTATCAATTTTTAATTCCGCAAATAAAACGGTAACAAACACAATTAAAGATTATTTTAAATATGCGCCGACTTATGAATATTTTGTTGTAATCACGCAAGACGGAAGCTGGGAAGATATCGTTGAAACCGATAAAAGCTATTATGACTATATTAACGAAAATACCGTTTCACCCATGAGTGTTTTTGGAACGATATACGATCAAAAATACGACGAAGAAGAAACCAACGTTGGAACTTCAAAAAATGATACATATAATATTTGGAATGTATATCCTTCTTCTATTCTTAGTTATGATAACGGGGAAAATGATTATGTATATGATGTTGCAGGAGATGATAGTTATAACATTTCTGCGTCTCATACAAGCAGAGAACATTTTGTTGAAGTACACGATTTTAAAGGAAATGACAAATATAATATACAATACAAAACAAATGCAAAAATTTACGATTCCAAAGGAAACGATTTGTATATTGCTTCCTCTCAAAACGCAATGGTAATAGAAGATTTAGCAGGAAAGGATGATTATCAAATATCAGATGGGGTAACCTTTAATATCACTGATTTTGGAGGAAATGACAATTATTCCGTTTATTCATCAGGAGGAACATTATCAACAATAAAAGATAAAGGCGGAAATGACAAATATACATTAGCATTAGGCACCAATACAAGTATCGAAGATTCCGCAGGTAAAGACACATACATTTTAACCTCGGAAACCTCGGATACAATTACCGATAATTCGGGTAATGATAACTATTTTGCAACGCTTTCAAATGATATTACAATAAAAGATTATATGGGAAAAGATAAATACGACTTTTCTTACAGTAATCACATTGATATTCAAGACGGAAAAGAAGGCGAAACAAAAAGCGGAAACGACCTGTATAATTTATCTTTTATAAAGAAAAATGATAACGGAGAAAATTATATTACGGATTATTCGGGAAATGAAAAATACAATATATCAAATTCAAATGATTTAACAATAAATGACAAAGCAGGAAGCGATAAATACAATCTTTCATATTCATCTGTAACAATCGTTGATGATAAAAATTCCGACAGCTACATATTAAACAACTGTAATAATGTAAAAATAACAGATAACGGTATTGCAGAAAAATCAGGCAAAAAATTAAATACAAAACTCGCAAACGATAAATATATAATTTCGGATTCACATTTTGCAATCACAGACGAAGAAGGTAATGACACATATAAAATTAAATCATCAATATACTTCGACAACATGATAACCGATAAAAAAGGAAACGACAAATATTCCCTTTCAAATATTTTTCAGATTACAGTGAACGATAATTCTATAAGCGCAGATACTTATAGTATAGCAAATTGTATGAGCTGCAACATAACCGATGATGGCGGAAAAGATAAATATAATATATCGGATGGAATGACCACAATAACAGACAAAGGTTCTTCAAAAGGCGATACTTATAACGTAAAAACGCTTGATTCAATGGTTATAATCAAAGATGAGCTTGGAACAGGCGATATACTAAAAATCGACGGCTCAAATAAAAATAATATCGTATTTATGGCAGATTATAATATTCTCACTTCTGCAGATAACGACGTTATGAGCAGTTCATTATTTATATTTGATAAAACAAAATCAGGTTTTATTGAATTAAAAAATTATTTCAGTTTAAATCCGATTGACAGCAGTATAATAAATCCTTCCAAAAACAGCGGAGGCGGAGGATATATTGAAAACATTTATGTCGGAAAAGCAAAAGAAAATACGGCAATATATAATTACACAACTTCAGCCGACTTTGCAGAGCTTAGTGCTCAGGTTGCAAGCTGGAAGAGTGAATTTACAGGTTATAATTCCGTAGGTCAAATATTATCAAGTGACAACATTCAAGATATATCTAAATTCATTACGCTTGTTTCGCAAAATTGTTAATATCACATTGCAAATAATCATAAAAACTACAAAGGAGAAAATATATGGCAACAATCAAAATCACAAAGAAAGACTACTCGGAACACGTTGTAGTTAATAAAGATTCTTCAAATAATACCTATATAATAACCGAAAAAGCTCTAAAGGGAAATTCTGCAATTGATATTGATTTAAGCGCATCAGAAAACGATATATTCACTAAAAACGGAAATGATTTGGTTATATATTCATTCTCCTTTGAACATTCAAGTAAAGCAGTGGCAACTGTTATTAAAGATTATTTTAAATATGCACCAAGATATTCATTCGTCTCAATTACTCAAAACGGAGATTATAATGATATATCTACCTATGATTATAACTATATTTCTTCTCATTTAACAGTTTCAGATGCTTATTTCGGAAAAATAACCGACGCATTTTACGATAAAGTTGAATATATAACAGGAAAATCTAAAGATGACAACTTCGTTATTACAAATCAAAAAAACACGGATGGCGGCAAAACAGATTTTGTTTTTGATATATCAGGTAATGATTCTTATGACATTCAGGCAAAAGCGGTTGACAAAAACAATCGAACCAGAGTATATGATTTTAGCGGAAATGATAAATACAATTGTTCAAATCGTTCCGATACGTATATTTTTGATAGCAAAGGAAATGATACATATACTGCAGAACATGCACACGTTTGGATTACGGATGATTCGGGAAATGATAATTATCTGCTGAAAAACGGTGTACAATCTGAAATTACGGATAATGACGGTAATGACAATTATATATTATATAATGCACGTGTAGATAATATATACGATAAAAAAGGAAACGATAATTATATATTTAATGAAAGTGACGTGTTTACAAGTATACTTGATTACGCAGGAAATGACAAATATTCTTTTACGGATGGTGAAAGCAGAGTAGAAGATTTTTCAGGCAAGGATATCTATACCATAATCGCAGAACAAAATGATGAAATCATTGACCATTCCGGAAATGAAAAATATACAATAAATAATACAATCAGAACAGAACTGACTGATGATAACGGAAAAGATTTATACAATATTTCATATTCTCAAAATATAGTTATAACCGACGGAAAAGAAAACGAAACAGGAAGCGGAAACGATATCTATAACTTAAACCTTTTAACAAAAACAGAAGATAACAAAAACAATTCCGTTACGGATTATTCGGGAAATGAAAAATACAATATATCAAATTCGGATTATTTAACAATTAAAGATAAAGCAGGAAACGACAAATATAATCTTTCATATTCATCTGCAACAATCGTTGATGATAGAGGCTCCGATAATTATATATTAAAAGAAAGTATAGGAACAATAAAAATAACGGATAACGGAACGGCAGAAAGAATCGGCAAAAAATTAAATACAAAACTCGCAAACGATAAATATACATCAATAAATTCAGCATTAGATATCACAGAAGCCTTTGGAAATGAAATTTATAAAATTTCAAAATCAAATGGTACAATAACCGATAATAACGGAAGCGATAAATACGATATAACATCATCAAATATAACAATAGAAGATAATAACGGAAAAGACAGCTATAATATCAGCTCTAACAATCTCGCAAAAATTTATGACAACGGACTATCAAATAAAGATTCGTACAACATTAAAGGAATGAGCGGAAATACCATTATATGGGATGATGGCGGAGTCGGCGACACCTTAAAAATAACGGGTGCAAAGAAAAATAATCTTGTATTTATGGTTGATTACATAAAAGATGCTGATTATTATACAGGAGCAGTAAATTCAGGTGATCTTATAATATTTGATACCGCAAATTCAGGCTATACGATTATTAAAGATTATTTTGACTTAGAATCCAGTTATATAAGATATGAAAATACCAACCCTAATGCAAAAGCCAGAACGTCAGACGGCTGCATAGAAAAAATTTATGCGGGCAAAAGTAATATAACAAATATTATGTTTAATCAAACAAATAAAAGCACGGTTGATGCTTTATCTTCAAGTGTTGCAAATTGGTTATCCGATTCGACCACGTATGGAAGTGTCGGTGAATTCTTAACAAAAAGCGGCAACAATTCAAATATTGCAGACTTTATTGCAGTAATATATAATAAAAACTAAACAATCCGACTGAAATCAATACGAAATAATCAAGGAGAGTATAATGGCAAAAACAAAGAATTTTTATAACGAATTTAATTGTACGGTTACGCCAAAAAGCAAAGATACAATTTATATGTATAAAGGCGGTAACTCTACATTGTGTTCGTATTTCAATGTTGATTTAACGGGACACAGTAATTTAAATTACGTTAATTTTGCCTACAAGCAAGGGAACAATCTCGTAATAAAAACATTATTCAAAGATAGTATAACCCACGCAAAGAAAAAACTCCTCACAACAACGGTAAAAAATTACTTTAACGGTTTGCTTGGAGAATTTGATAAAACAATAAACATTTGCGGCAAAGATTGTTATATTGATAAAAATACAATCTTGGGCAAAAACGGTTTGTTTGCTGCCATTGAACCGTCAACGGCGCAAGATTACATATTGGCTTCAAACAAGAAAAATGCCAAATTAGCACTCTCGGGCGACGGGGGAGATTATATTTTGGATTTAAAAGGTAATGACGAATATACAATTAACCAATCAGACCCTACCGTATTTTATGAATTTAACGGAAATGACAAATATTCATTAAACTCAGGTTTTGCTGAATGTTATATATGTGATTACAAAGGTAAAGATACCTATGAAGCAAAAATAACGGATAGTATACTTTATGCTTATGATTGTAGCGGAAATGACAAATATACAGCGGATGATTACGCAAAAATATATGCAAATGATTACAAAGGAAACGATAAATACTATTTATACAATAGCAGTGCGTCAGAAGTTAATGACCTGAAAGGAAACGATAAATATACTATCGAAAATTCTCTGCCTGATGGCGAATATTACGGACATACAATAACCGATTCAGCCGGCAAAGATAACTATACAATTACTAATTCCAGGGGTATACAATTAGTAGACAAAAAAGGCAGCGATAAATACAAAATAGAAAACATTGATACAAAAGAAGAAGAATACGGAAAATGGAATTTCTTAATTGCGGATTTAAAAGGTAATGACAGATATGAATTGAAAAATGTTTCACATTATTCCGATAATTTGTTAGAAACTAACTCAATTGCAGATATTACAGGAAACGATAAATATACATTATTCACAGTTAAAAATGCGTCTATAATAGATACAAAAGGTAAAGATAAATATACGATTGAACAAACAGAAAAACTCGTTATTTTAGAAAATGGCGGCAGCGATAAATATACAATTAAAGACGGCTCCAAAAATATTGATATAAAAGACCAAGGCGGAAAAGACAAATATTCATTTACCGGCAGTCTAACGAATGGTATTGTATCCGATATTTTTGTTGTAGATAACGGCAAATCCGATGATAAATATAATTTTAGATATACACAAAACTATAATGCCATCACGAAAGATCCAACAGGTTATCGGACGATAAAAGATGACGGCGGAAATGATACCTATAAAAATACAGATAGCGCATTTGTAGTTATTGAGGATAAATCAGGCAACGATAAATACAATTTTTTAGCAACTTTTTCAGGAGAAATTGGTGGTCATACTGTTTATGATGATTCAGGAAAAGATACCTATAACATAAACGGAACATATGACAAAAAGAAAAAAGAAACCCATATACTTAATAAAATAGCAATAAATGACATCGGCGCCAATAAAGATACATACAATATTAATTATACAAATTACGTTACCATTTATGATGACGGCGGTAAAAATAAATTTAACGTAAAAAATTCCAGAAATATTACTATTACGGGCGAAGGAAATAATACCTTTAATTTTAAAAATGTATTCAAAGGAAGTATTATAACAGGCAGTGATTACAAAGATACTTATAACTTTAATCTCTCGAGAGAATTTAATGTAATCGATATGGGCAACACAAAAGATATATACAATATTAAAAATTCTACGGGCGATATAAAAGATTATGGCGGAGATGATATTTATAACATATCTAAAATGAAAGGTGAAATGAAAATTAAAGACGACGGCGGAAATGATATTTTAAAATTAACCGATATCAAAAAGAAAGATATTGTATTCATGGCAAATATTTCAGAAGATGACTATCAAGACAACTCTTTGATTTTATTTAATAAGAAAACCAACGGTTATATTTGTGTAGATAACTATTTTTCCGTTAGCGAATACAATATTACAGGCAAAAGTGATACCGCAATCGAAACAATAAAAGCGGGTAAAAGTACATTATCCGTTGATTTCAACTTCATAAATCAAATTAAATCAGATGTATCGTTATATTTAGGTACAGGCGGTTCTGTAATGAATGTATTACAAAATCAAGATACCAATGCAGAAGCATTGCAAGATTTGATTGCCTATTTTACTAAATAAAGTTTTACTAAATAAATTGAGTGTAATTAATTTAATAAGGAGAATAAATATGGGTGAAGGTGCATATCATGAAGGTAATACTTATACCGGCTGGGATGAAAATACATGGGCAACAGGTACAAGTAATGATGAAATTTTCAATCTCGGAGGCGGAGATGACACCATCGAATTTGATATTTCCGATGGTAAACTAATCGGAAACAATACTGCAATTTTATCAAAAGGTGAAAAGCTTAATATCCGTTTTGAAGGAGATACGGAAGCTCATTCTTTTGATACGGGAAAATACGGTAAAAATGGTATTTTTATCGCAATTTATTACAATTCAACCGAAATCGGAAGAATAAATATTGATAATCCGTTTAGAGCTGATTTTGCACAAGGACTCACCATGTCAAGTCAAAACGGCTTTTTACATAATGACTTTTTTGCAAAAACTATAGATAAAACAAAAGCCAAAAAAGGTCAAACCATTAAAGGTTCTTTTTATAACGAAACTATACTCGGAAGCAAAAAAGCGGATAAAATCTATACAGGCACAGGTGATGACAATATTGACGCTTATAAAGGCAAAGATAAGATTTATATCAATGGAGGCGGAAGAAAAGAAATTACCTTCGGACTCGACAAAGGAAACGACACTTTAAAATTCACGGGCGACGGCAAAGAAGCAAAAACAATTCTTGATTTCTTCTCTCCTTCTTATAACGGGTTCAGAAAAATCGGCAAAAATCTCTACATAGATAATTATGATAACTATTCCAATAAAAAAGCCGCAACACAAACACTATCAGATTATTTTGACCTCAATGACGGTTTATCAAGCAGTCTTGAAGATTATATTTATATAAATGAATTCGATTCCGAGCATGAAAAATTGTTATTAAACAGATTGAACTATACGATGATTGATGTTTACGGGGATAAAAAAAGAAATGTCACAGGAACAAATTACGGCGCCGAAAGTGTAAATTTCGGTGATTATCTCCATGGAAGCAAAAAAGCGGATAAAATATATACAGGTCGGGGTAACGATATAATAAATGCAGGTAAAGGAAATGACAAAATCTATCTTAACAGTGACGGATATAAAACCGTTGTCATAAACAATGGCGACGGAAATGATACCATATATTTAAATAATTTCACCGAGGACGTTTATCTTAAAATAAACGGTGCTGATGATATCAGAAAAGGTTACTCCGCAGACGGAAAAGATTTATATTTATATCGCACATTTAATAGCGGAAAATCTATAAAAACAGAAAAAACCACTATAAAAGATATTAGTACCTATTGGAAATATGGCGAAAACAGCGGCAGTTTAAATTTATTTATAAACGGACAAGAATATATTCCCGTTAATTTCAGAAGTGAAGATAAAAACCTTAATGTTCAAATGACAAGAAATTATACAATTGATTCATCCGTTATGCAAAATAAATTCTTTGGAACCAAAAAAGCCGATAATGTAACGATTCAGGGCACAGGTTCAGTAAAAATGATTTTAACGGGCGGCGGAAATGATACAATAACCGTAAAAAATTCCGCGAATACAATCAGCGGAGGACAAGGTAACGACACAATAAATGTATTAACAAGCGGTGATATTTATATTAACCACACAACAGGCGACGGCAATGATACCATAACAATAGGTAACCCCGCTCCGAACGGTATTGGTATCAACCTAAAACTTCAAGGAAGTCAATTTAATAATTATGATGCCGACGAGTATTACAGTAACTACTTTATTGCAATGCGTCAGGGTTTTTCAATTAAAGGAGATGACCTTGTTATGCAAATTCCTGCAGGATTGAATAAATTTGAAACAATAACTTTTAAAGATTATTTTAAGGAAGACTCTCTGTATAATGCAGAAAAAATATATATCAATATGACCGTTAATGAACATAATTATAATTCATCTTACACCGGTACTTTAAAAAAGTGTCTTGGAAAATGGAGTTTTTGGGCAACAAGTAATTATGACAGTGCAACCAAAAGAACAAGATATGATTACATTGTTGACCACAATACATCCTTCTATTATAACGGCAAAGAAAAAGCCGCAATGTACGGAAGCGGAACAATAGATACATATATTGTAAATTTAAATAAAAAGTCAAATCTTATTATTTCAGATGAAAGCGGAATGTCTGACTCCATATTCTTAAGAGCAAAACAATCCGATTTAACAACATTCTTTAATGTCGATAAATACAAAAGAGTTGATGTAACGGGTGACGATATTTCGGATGATTTATTTATCTTTAATAAAAAGAATTTGACGGCTAAAAATCTTAAAAACGCATTCAACGATAAAGGTTCAGGTTATATAAGAATAAATCAATTCTTTAAAAATAGCGAAAGCAAATGGACGCAATCCGCAGGATATATAGAACGCATATTCGTAGGTAAAAACATAAACGATTTAGCGGCAGGCAATTATCAGGATTGTGAAACTATATACGATAACAAAGTTGAAATTGGCGCAACGGTAGGTATGATAGCAGAAAAAGTGGCAGGCTGGCTCGCTAAACACAGTAAATATAATGATGCAATAAGTGTAATAAATTCAGGAAACACAAAAGACATTAATTCTTTATTGAAATGTTACACATCAGAAAAAATCTGGCTTAATAAAAATTTGATATAATGCAAAAAAATATTTTTGTGATATAATCTGCAATATGGAGAGTATTATATTCAATTGGCTTTAAAATAACCCTGCTTGATATTATCAGGCAGGGTTATTTTGCATGAAATTTTTATAAGGACAGAAGAAGAAAAGGAGATAAATATGGCAAAAACGAAAAAAATTAATGCTGATATCGATATCGATATTACACCAAAAACCAAAAGTTCTACTTGGGAATATACTGCATCGTCACCGGTTGTCGTTAATTTTAAACCAAAAAGTAACGATGAATATACAAACGGATATAAACCTATTTTTTACAGAAAAGGCAACAATTTAGTTTATACGGTTAATTTTTATAAACCTGACAGCTCCTATAAAACAATTACAACAACGATAAAAAATTATTTTACTTCTTCAGGCGCAGGCGATATTCAAGTAAACGGAACCGTAAAAAACCTTAATACCGAATTATACTCTTATCAAACATCTAAAAATATAACAAACACAATAGCTAACGATAAAATAATAGGCAACAATAAAAACAATTCTTATAACATAATAAATCTCGGAGGTGATGAATTTGTTGACCTGAAGGGTAACGATAAATATACAATAAACGCTTCTTATGAAGCCGGCAAGATTAAAAAAGTTTATGATTATTCGGGTAATGACAAATATTATGCAAACGCAGGCGCCTTCTTTTCAACATACGACCTCAAAGGAAACGATAAATATTATATTAATGGCGGCAGAGGCGAATTTGATGACAAAAAAGGTAAAGATAGCTACGATATAACAAATAATTCTGGAACTGTTACCATACGTGATAGAAAAGGAGACGACAAATATAAACTCCATGGCAGTAACAACACAATAGTCGTTAATGATTATACAGGTAAAGATAAATACACGGTAACAAATACCGGTCACAGTCAAGTACGTGAAGAAGCTAAATCTAACGACACCTATAAATACAAAAATATTGTTATGGCAAGTAATGGAAACTGCATAGACGATTACGGCGGAAAAGATAAATATACCTTTGAAAACGTGACTGGTGCCACGGATAAGAAATTCGGTATAAGCGAATACGGCGGAAAAGATAAATATACTCTAAAATCCGGTACAAGTTACGTAAATATCACAGACAATTATAAAATCACTCACTCATACGAACCAACCGAATATGTCGGCTCAGGTGACGATACGTATAGCTTCAGTAATGTATCCAATATCAAAGTTGAGGATTACGGCGGAAAAAATAAATTCACCTCTAAAAATTCAAATGATATTGATATAACAACATACCAAGTAGAAGCAAATAAAATAGATAAGTCTTCCAAAGATTCATACAATATATCAGGTATAGCTCCGACAAAGAAAAACCACAAAACAACCGCATATGCTCATAATATTGCAATAGCGGATAAAGGTGCAACAAGCAATGATACATATAAACTTTCATATATTGAAAAAACCGATACATACGATATTGCTCACGCATGGGATTGGGGCGGCTCCGATACATATACATTAGACCACACAATCGGATTTGTCGTTAGAGATTGTGAAAACAATAATTCAGCAAGTAAAAACAAATATAATGTTTCATACAGCAAAGACTTTAAAATTTATACTTCTTGCAATAATAATAATGTTATAGAATCAGGAAACTTAAAAACAAATGATACCTATAATATTAAAGCAAGCACAGGCGAAGTTTGGGATTATCAAGGTTCAGACGATAAATACAATATCTCCAAATTAAACGGATATATAAAAATGTACGAAAACCAAGGAACTGACACATTAAAATTCTCGGATGCAAAAGCAAAAGACTTAGTATTTATGTCAGATTTCGGATATGCTTCAAGCAGTGCATTATATATCTATGACAAGAAAAATAAAGGTTTTATCAGAATTGATAATTTCTTTACGACGGAATCCGACGGAAACGGCAACTTTAACCACACAGGTTATGGATACGGTAAAGTTGAAACTATTACCGCAGGAAAGAGCAAAACAAACCTTGTAAACAGTATAAATTTGACACAATTAGACAGTGTAAAAAGTGAGGTTGCTTCATGGATGCAAAGTAATTACGGTCACGGCAATATATCATTTGCTATCCAAGACAGCATAGACGGTAGCAAAGACATCAGTCAATTGATTGCATATTTTGATAAAAAATAATTGCTTTAAAATATAAAAATCTCCCGATACATTAAAATCGGGAGATTTTTTATTGTTTATGATATGCTGGTAAAAAGGCAGATTGCCACGGGCTAAAGCCCTCGCAATGACAAACTATTAAAAAAAATATTGCAACAAAAAACAATTCAAAGAAACAACCCGTCATTGCGAACAAAGTGAATTATCCAAAGAAAAAACCCGTCATTGCGAGGAACGTAAGTGACGAAGCAATCTATAAAGAACAAAAATGAATAAACAAGGATACATATATATACTATTCAACAAAAGAAACGGAACTCTTTATACAGGAGTGACATCTGATATAGTTAAGCGAATATACGAACACAAAAACAAATTGGTTGATGGCTTTACAAAAAAATACAAAATAGATAAATTAGGATATTATGAAATATATAATGATATAACAAAAGCAATAGAAAGAGAAAAACAAATCAAAGCAGGCTCAAGAAAAAAGAAAATCGAATTGATAGAAAGTATGAATCCCGAATGGAAAGATTTATATGACATGATAATTCAATAGTAGATTGCCACGGGCTAAAGCCCTCGCAATGACAAGCTATTGAAAAAAAATCATTGCAAGTGACAAAAAGCAATTTAAAGAAAACGTCATTGCGAGGAACGTAAGTGACGAAGCAATCTATAAAGAACAAAAATGAATAAACAAGGATACATATATATACTATTCAACAAAAGAAACGGAACTCTTTATACAGGAGTGACATCTGATATAGTTAAGCGAATATACGAACACAAAAACAAATTGGTTGATGGCTTTACAAAAAAATACAAAATAGATAAATTAGGATATTATGAAATATATAATGATATAACAAAAGCAATAGAAAGAGAAAAACAAATCAAAGCAGGCTCAAGAAAAAAGAAAATCGAATTGATAGAAAGTATGAATCCCGAATGGAAAGATTTATATGACATGATAATTCAATAGTAGATTGCCACGGGCTAAAGCCCTCGCAATGACAAGCTATTGAAAAAAAATCATTGCAAGTGACAAAAAGCAATTTAAAGAAAACGTCATTGCGAGGAACGTAAGTGACGAAGCAATCTATAATAAAAATAACAGAATGAATTTCCGCAAAACCGCAAGCGACTTCATACAATAACAAACATTAATAAGAACCTCAAAGGAATTAATATGCCAAAAATTAATTTAGAATTTTATAAAAATCAAGACAACAATACCTATTTTCCTCTGAATAATTTGGATGAAAATATTATTGAACTCCTGAAAAACCCTATTAATGACATAAAAGTCAGAGATTCAAGACCCGAAATATATTACTATCTTTTATCACCTCATATAGAAGATTTATTCAAGTGGTTTGATATAAATCCTAATTCAGAAATTTTAGAAATACATTCGGGACTCGGCGCTTCAACAAAAATTCTCTGCCAAAAGGCAAAAAATGTTACAACGGTAAATTTTTCAAAAACAAACGCTAAAATCATTGAACAGAGATTAAAAAACTGTGAAAATTTAGAAATTATTGTCGGAAATATAAAAGAAATTGAATTTAAAAAGAAATTTGATTATATTATTTTGACCGATGTGATTGAATTTTCAAGAGCCTTTTTCCATGAAATTGATTTTATAAAATTTTTTAAAAACCTTTTAAATGAAGATGGCACAATAATTTTAACAACGACAAACAAATATGCGATAGAAAATTTTTCAGGCGCAATAAATCATATCTCGGCAAAACCGTTTGATTTTGTAAATAATTTTCCCGAAGTTCCATTTTTAAAGAGCTTTTCAAAAAAAGAATTAACAAAAACCTTTACTGAGGCCGGATTTAAAAACATTAATTTTTATTATCCCGTACCAAATCACTATATAAATGCGCAAATCTTATCGGATAAATATATAGAATCGATGGCAGGAAGAAAGGTCGCAACAAAATACCATAACTACGTTATTAATCAAAATAACACTATTGACGAAATCAATGCAATAAAAGACCTCGTTGAAGAAGATATGTTTTCATTTTTTGCAAATTCTTATATTATTTTTGCAACGGATTCAGAAATAAATCTTCCCTGTTATGCACAATTCAAAGGAGATATTTTAACGGTATTGGATGAAAATTGTTGTACAAAAAAAGCCTTAAACAAAGAGGCAAAAGAAATTCTTTTTAAGATGAAAGAATTTTATGAAACGGAAACAAAAAGAATAGAAAACCAAAATATTCAAAACGTAAAATATGCAAAATGTGAATTAAAGGACGATTCATTGGTTTTTGAATATGCAAAAGGTATTCCTTTGAATAAAATTGCACTTGATTTGAAGGGTGATTATTATAAACTTCTTACATTTTTAACGGAATTTAAAGAATTTATTTACAAACTTTATCCCGATATACAATATTCAGATTTCAAAATCGAAAACTTAGTGCTTGAAAATACTGGATGTATTAAAAATGCAAACATAGATTTAAATTTGGGCAATATTTTTAAAGATGACGATTGCTATACAATAATAGACTATGATAAAACAAGCGAACTCGTACCTATTAATTACTTAATCGCTTCTATGATATTTGTTTTAACAGTCGATTCGGGGTTTGAAATTGATGATTTTAAATTATTAAAAGACCTCGGATTATCGGAAAGAGAAATAAAAATTTATCAATTAATGTATGCAAAAAATATTAGAGGCTGATATGGAAGAAATTAAAATTTCAACAATAATACCTGTTTTTAATACTGAAAAATATCTTGAACAATGCTTAAATTCGCTTATTTTGCAAACTTATAAAAATATAGAAATAATTTGCGTTAATGACGGTTCAACAGATAATAGTCTTTCTATTTTAGAAAACTACGCAAAACAAGACGATAGAATCAAAATAATCACAAAAGAAAATGAAGGTTTTGCATCTGCAAGAAACGAAGGATTAAAACATATAACAGGAGATTGGATTGCGTTTTTAGATTCTGATGATTGGCTAAAAAACGATTGTTATGAAAAGTTTTATCAAGCTGCAAAAGAAAATTCGTTTGATATTTATATGTTTAACGGAGTGAGTTTTGCAGATGATATAAAGAATAATGAAGATAAAAATCTCTTTGAATTTTTTAATAAGGATTTATGGAATAAAAAAAATAACGAACTCTGTACATACAAAGATTGTAAAAACATATTTCAGGGTAATATGGGAATTTACAACAAAATATATAAAAAAGAATTTTTCTTTGACAGTAATTTAAAATTCAAAAAAGGTTTTGCAGAAGACGAAAGGTTCTGGATAGAAGCCTTAATTAAAGCAAAATCAATATATATAACAGACGAAGTTTATTATCATTACAGACAGAGAAAAGATTCCGTTATGCATACTTTAAAAGAAAATGTTTTTGAAATGTTTGATACATATAATTCAATTAAAGAAATTTTAAAAGAAAATAATATCTTTGATATAGCAAAATATGCGCTTCTACAATACAAATTTAATCAATTTGCTTGGGGATTTTTCTCTGCTAATGAAAAGATAAGAGAAGATTTTTACAAAAAAGCAAAAGAGGATTTAACGCAAGAAATAAAATCCGGTTTTATTTTGGATATTGTAGAAAATTTACAAAATCATCAGTTGTTATTCGGATTTTTAAATTTAAATTGCGATGAATTTTATAAAAAATTTGAAAAATATGTTCAAAAATAAAAAAGACCGATTGAATCGGTCTTTTTTATGGAGCGGGAGACGAGGCTCGAACTCGCGACATCTTCCTTGGCAAGGAAGCATTCTACCACTGAATTACTCCCGCAAAATGTATTTGCTTAATTATAATACAACATAAAAAAAATTAATCAAGACTTTTTGAAATATCTATACAAAAAGTAAAAATCGGATTAAATCCGATTTTTACAATGTGTCTGAAACTATAATTCTTGTATTATCATCCACTTTGAAACTTGCATACTCTTTTTTAATATTCTGTATGAAATTTTTAGTGGCAGTGAACGGAGGAACTCCGTTATACTTCTTTACGTTTCCGGGACCCGCATTGTATGCTGCAAGTGCCAAATCTATCGAACCGTATTTGTTATAAAGCATTTGATAATACTTTAAGCCGCCTTCAATATTTTCAGAGATAATGTAAGGATTAACTCCGAGAACTTTTGCAGTAGAAGGGGTAAGCTGGTATAAACCGATTGCACCTGCGGAACTCTTAACGCTTGAATTAAAGTTAGATTCAATTTTTGCGATACTGAGCGCAAGATACGGATCTACTCCTAATTTTTGTGCTGTTTTAACGATTAACTTTTTCGTATCATGTGTAGCAGTTTGAGTAGCAATTGCCACATTGAGATTTAGTATTGCAATAACAATTGCAATCAACAAGGTTTTGGCTAGTTTTTTTGACATATTGTATCCTCATTCTTCTATTAACCGGGTAAAAAACCAATTAAGGCGAAACCCTATGTTCAAAATCATTATAACATGAAAAATTATTTTTGCAAGTTTTTAAAGATTAAACACATTTGAAATAAAACAGAATCGAGCATTTTGGCGATTTTTATTTTATTTATTTAAAAAAAACCTTGCAATTTCTGCAAGGCAACTATTCTCTTTCTTGTCTTATTTTGTTTTTACTTTTTTCAGTTTTGTTTTTTGAAAAATCATGATATATTCATGTTCAAAAATATTAAATCCGCCTGCAAGCGCCCTGTATCGCCACAAGTTAGCATTCTTTCCTTTGGCTTTTTCGTTACCTGTTATATTTTTTACGATAACAGCTTTTGTTACAAAGCCGAGTTCTTCCATTCTTCTTTGACATTCAAAACCCAAAGAATAATATCTGCTGTTTGAATATTTATCACCTATAATCAGCGCCGCAAAACGGTTCTGTTCCAGTAAATCATAGCCGTTTTTTGCGACTTTCTTAAATAATTCATAAAATTCTTCGGTTGACGCACAATTAGATAAGTCTTCTTTTTTATCCGAAAATTTGATTATATCATCATAAGGCGGATGAAGAACAAGCAACTGCGCATGGGTATTTCCCATAATTTCCAATCTGTCTTGAACTTTTTTCTTTGTTATTTCGCTTGCGCTATCACCTTGAATAATATTTACATTTACGACCAAATCTTTTTTTGAAAACTTTTGGCTGACATAATCAACCATTTCTTGTTTTAATTCTACACCAATACAGCGTCTTGAAAGATTTTTTGCTTCAATTCCCGTAGTACCGGAACCAAAAAACAAATCCAAAACAATATCATCTTTTTTTGTGTAGCGTTCAAGTAACTGTGTTGCAATTTGAGGTATGTAATTTCCGTGATAGTCATAACTGTGTCCGTTTGATTTATCACGAGAATCAAATTCCCACCAAGTACCGGTTTTTATATTTTCATATAACTTCCAATTATTTAAATCAATATCATTATATGCTTTTGTTTTTACAGGCTTAATTACTTCTAAATTTGCTTTATTAAGCTGTTTTTTAGTATTGGTTTTTTTAGTGATTGGCATATTTTACCTTTAAATCTAACTCAAAAAAAGTATAGAAAAAAATCTCAATAATTAAATCAACTAAATTTATTAAAAATTTTTACATTATGGCAATTTTTTTTATTTAGATGTTTTATGATGATATGATAAGCTTAATCAAAAATTTAAATTTTCAGTCCGTTCATCCTGCTTCGCAACAACAACAAACAAGCCCAATGCTAAGACAAATGTTATCGGCAGGAAATATAGGAAACAATGCTCCTTTATCCGATACATTTCAAAAACAATCTCCAAGCAAAAATAGACTAAACATATATTATTACAATGATACCCACGGAAATTCGGATCAAATGGCAGGGTTAGTCACTGCGGCGAAAAATTTCAAAAATGCTACGGCGGGTTCTCAAGCCTTAATTCTTTCTGCGGGGGATAACTGTTCAGGCGGCGATACCAAGAAAAACTCATTTATTTTTGATTTAATGCAGGATTTAATCGGGGTAGATGCTTCAGCTGTCGGAAATCATGAAATTGATGCGACAAAAGAAGGGTTTTTGGAAGCCTTAAAAGAAAGAAAAATGCCTTTTATTGCAACAAACGTAGAATTTGAACATGAAGAATTAAAAAAACTCATAAAAAAATCTCAAATAATAGAAAAAAACGGGGTAAAATACGGACTCGTAGGCGCTATGCCGATTGACTTTAAACTCTGTACAAAAGAAAAAGTACAAGAAGGTATAGAAGTAGATGATTTTGATGATACAATCGAACATTTGCAAGAAGAAATCGACAAGTTAAGACAAGAGGGTGTAGATAAAATAATTCTTCTATCCCACACAAGTTACGAAACCGATAAACAACTGGCAAAAAATCTTGATGGCGTGGATATAATAATAGGCGGTCACAGCCATACCGTTGTCGAAGGTACAAAAGAAGGCGAAAACCTTGTTAAATCAAAATCGGGCGAACCTGTCATAATAACACAAGCGGGCGAAAACGGAAAATACTTCGGAAATTTAGAAGTAGAATTTGACGATAAAGGTATTCTGACGAAAGTAAATAACAGATTAACCGAAAATACAAACAGGGAAAAATCCCCCATAATAGAACATATAAAAGATACTGCTTTAGGCAAAAGCAAAACAGTAGGTAAATTGACATTTGTTGAACCATTGCCCGATAACAGAAGAATAACTCCTTGCGGATGGACATGTACAATGGCAGATTCAATGAAAGAAGAACTGGGAGTAGATATTGCACTTATAAATTCAGCCAATATAAGAAAAGTTCCAAAAAGCGGCAATCTGACAGAACGAGATATTATGGAATCCGCACCAATGAAGAATAATCTTCTTGTAACAAGAATCACACAAAAACAACTCACGGAAGCAATAAAAAATTCCGCAAAACAAACTTTTTCATCACAAAACGGCGAACCCGGTCTTATCCAATGCAGCGGCGTAAGCTACAAAATAGATAAACAGGGAAATCTTCTTGAATTAAATATCATAGATAAAGAAGGTAAAAAAACTCCCGTTGATATAAATAATCCCTCCGAAGAAATAACATATTCTGCGGCATATGACACATTTATGGCACAAGCAAACGGCGAAACACCGGAGCTGGCACCAAAATTTGAAGTTAAACAGCTTGATTACGATAAAGATAGAACTATGACGGATTATTTATCTAAAATGCCTGACGTAAACAACATTCAAATCAGATATGACAATAGAATCGAAATAGTATAAACATTAATATTGAAACAATAAAACAATAATAACTAAAGCATTTTAAGCTGATTTTGGATAATATTTTCATAAAATATTTTATACATAAATATCCGACAACAAAAGAAGCTATAAACCCGCAAAATATGGCTTTAAAATTAAATGTTGAAATTTGATTAAAGTCAAATTCTATCATAGGATAGAGCATTGAAGCAAAAAGAATAACAGGAATACTCATCAAAAATGAAAATCTTGCGGCAGTAATTCTATCGATTCCTCTAAATAATGCCGCAGAAATTGTGAGTCCGCTTCTTGAAAATCCCGGGAAAACTGCTAATCCTTGTGCTATTGCGATTATTATTGTGTTTTTTAGATTTATTTTTTTGTTACCTTTATATTTTACTTCACTAAAAAACAGGATTAGTCCCGTAATAAAAAGTAAAATGCATATATATTCAGGATGATTAATGATTTTCTCAACTCTTTCTTTAATTAAAAATCCTACAGCTCCTGTTATTACAGTAGATAATGCAATATAAATTACAAGTTTAAAATTTTCATCTTTATAGTTTTTATTTGATAAAGAAACAAAAAAGCCTTTAAAAATATTTTTTAAATCTTTAAAGAAATAAATAATGACTGCAAACAAAGTCGCAAGATGAACCATAATATCAAAAAATATTTCTTCAGAGTCTGCCGCCTGAGCAATTTGAGTATTTGTGATTATTCTGTATAATTCATTTGAAAAAACTATATGCGCAGAGCTTGAAACAGGTAAAAATTCACTCAACCCCTGAATGCTTCCCGTAATAATTGCCTGTAATGTTTGCATTTTATCCTCTATTCTTCAAAATAACTCGCCCTTGAGGTTTCCGTTTCCCAAACATCTACTCTTGAAATTTGCTCAAATTTTTCTTTTGCTTTTTTATATATGTATTTTGCAATAAATTCAGAGCTCGGACTTTTGTCTTTAAATTCTTCCAAATCATTTAAATATTTATGGTCAAGATATTCTATTATTTCATTAACTTCTTTTTTTAATAATTTAAAATCAATTAAAATATTTGAACTATCCAAATTTTCTCCTCTGGCATATACTTCAACCTTCCAGTTGTGTCCGTGGAGATTTTCGCACTTGCCCTTATAATTGAGCAGACGATGTGCTGATGAGAAATTCGTTTGTATTTTAACCTCAAACATAAATTAATAATAACATAAAATTAAATAAAACGAATGTATAAAAGTTAAAAATAATAAACATTTTAAGGATTCTAATGTTTATTTGTGGTAAAATTGCCCTATGAATCATGCTTTTAAACAAAAAGTTTACTATTCAGACACAGACGCTTATGGTGTTGTTTGGCACGGGAGTTATTTAAGATGGCTCGAAATGGGCAGAGTAATGCTGTGTGAAAGAGCCGGCGCAACATTAAAAGAGCTGGAAAATGATGATATAGTCATGCCGGTTTCCGAAATGAATGTAAAATATAAAAATTCAGCCAGATTAGAAGATGAAATAACAATAGAAACACAGATATCCGACTACGGAAAATTTTATTTAACTTTTTCTCAAAGGATATTTGATGAAAAAACAAATAAAACGTATATTGAAGCAACCTTCAAGGTTGTTGCAATTCATAAAGATGGAAAACTATATAGGAGTTTACCTGATCAAGTCCGAAGGATTTGTAATCAGTAAAAAGCTGCCCTTGTGGCAGCTTTTTTAATCACCAAAATTTCATCTTATTAGAATCTATTGACCTTTACATTAATAAAATTCCATTTAAAACAAAAATATAACAAAACTCCTCTAAATTAATGACTTTTAGAGGAGTTTTTAATTTTTTAATCCTATTAACTATTTAGCTAATTTGTTAACCGCTTTTGTTAATCTGGATTTTCTTCTGGCAGCGGTATTTTTGTGTATAATACCTTTTCCTGCAGCTTTATCACAAAGTTGATAAGCTTTAGATAACAATGCATTTAATTCGCTTTTATCGTCAGAAGCCGCACATGCTAATACTTTTTTAATAGCGGTTTTGATGGATGTTTTGAATGCAGTGTTTCTTTCTGTGTTTCTTTGAGCAATAAGTACTCTTTTTTTTGCAGATTTAATGTTTGCCATTGTTTTTTCCTTTCACTAAATAACTCTTTTTGTAAGTTATCTGCGAGGTTTAAAGTGAGTACTTATATAATACGCAAAAATAATATTTTTTGCAATTTATTAAAACAATGTAAATATTTGTAATATAGAGGACTATTTGTTATAAACATGTTATAAATAATTTAGAGGAAGAAATGTCTGAAAATTTTATTAGCAAAGATAGTATATTTGATATAAAAAATCTGGAGAAAATTAAAAACGTAAAAGTCAGACTTTATGCCGAACTGGGAAAGACAAATATAAGCCTAAAAGATGCTATTGAATACGATTCGGGTTCAATTATTGATTTAAATAAAATGGAAGATGAAACCGTTGATGTGTATGTTGATGACATTTTAATAGCTAAAGCAAAAATAGTAGCAATAGAAGATTCCTACGGAATTAAGATAGTCGAAATAATGGATTATAAAAAAGAACAACAAGAAGACCAAGACAAATAGACCATGGCAAAACTAACAAAATATGAAAATACAATAAATCAAGAAGGTATAACAAAAGCACAACAAGAAAGTTTAATGCAGGCAAGAGTTCTTGTAATGGGAGCAGGAGGCTTGGGCTCGGGTGTCATAATGAACCTTGCGGCTTTAGGTGTGGGTTATATTAAAATTGTTGATGACGGAATTGTGACAGAAACCGATTTTAACAGGCAATTAATTCATAAAGAAAAAAATATAGGCAGAGCAAGAGTGATTTCCGCAAAAGATTGGGTTCAGGAATATAATTCCGATATAAAAGTAGAACTTGATAAAATAAGATTAAACGACCTGAATTATTACGGCGTTATACAGGGCTACAATATCATAGTC
Source organism: uncultured bacterium (assembly GCA_946622415.1). Classification (GTDB taxonomy): domain Bacteria; phylum Cyanobacteriota; class Vampirovibrionia; order Gastranaerophilales; family Gastranaerophilaceae; genus RUG14156. The sequence goes on along the minus strand of CAMOPX010000001.1, from coordinate 144,664 downwards.
GATTGCTTCGACGGTTATGAATCAAAATATTTGTTAAATGAAATTGCAATCAGGCACAACCTTACGCTTGTCCATGGCGCCACAAAGGGTTATTGCGGACAAGTCACAACTATTATTCCATCTAAAACAGGGTGCTTATCCTGTGTTATTCCAAAACCGAAAACATTTAATAATACATCTTACGCAAACATTTCACCTGTTGTGAATACCATTGCCGCTTTTCAAACTCAAGAAATAATGAAATTAATAACAGGTGCGGGTGAACCGTTATTAAATAAACTACTTGTATACGACGGTTTAAATACAAGATTTAAAATTATAAATTACACGAAAAATATGGCATGTGAATCATGCTCGGCAGGTATGTTCTGATGGAAAAAATGAGTTTAAAAAACATAAAAGTAATTCTTATTGCAATAATAATATTATTTATTCTTGTATCAATTTTTAAAGCACAGACAGCAGCACTATCTAATGCAAGCAAAACAAAAGAAAGTGCCGTTGAAAATGCAAACAATAAAATACCTGAAGAATATACTATACCTAATGAAGAAATTCAAAAAGAAAACAATTCAGTTGACGAAGAACTGGAAGTAGATACAGACCCAAATGAACCGCAGGTACAAAACAAAGAAACATCTGAAGGTACAAATTTAACCGAAGATTTTAATCCCGAATTATTCAAAGAAAAAGAAGCCTCAAAAGAACCAAAGACACAAGAAGATAAAAATGCAGATAAATTATTGAGTCAGGATATATTAGAAACCAAAAAAGAACAACAAGTACAAAAAACTACGATACAGCAAGTAAAAAAAGACAAAACTCCGCAAGAGGTCTTTGATTTTGCACTGTCAGAAATGGAAAAAGGCAGATATAACAGTGCAATTTATGAATTTAATAACGCAATTGACAAAGCAACAACCGAAGAAATGTCATTGGCAGCAAGAAAATATTTAGCTCAATGCTATGAAAAAAAAGGCATAAATACAGAAGCGTTTGATATGTATGAATATATTTATCTGCATACAAATAACAAAGACGATTTGCTTGAAATGAACAGGGTTGCACACAAAACAACAAGAGAACATACTGCTCATAATTATATTCAAAAATATATAGATGAACACCCTGAAGAAAAAGACAATTTATCCAGATATATTAATTATTAAATTTGCAAAAATACGGCATATTACTTTTAAAATCTTCCAGCTTGTTTTCAAGTTCGTTTTTAATTAAAACATATTTTTCTTCATTCGGATATTTTAAAATATTTTCTTCTGCTGTTTTAAGTGCTTTATCATATTTTTTAATTTCATTTCTTTCCGAATTACAACTTTGCGGAATATAATCTAACATTTTTGAATAAAACGGCTTTTCTGCAATCGGCAAATCAGGCACATTATATTTTATTTTTGTTTTTTCATTTTTGCTTTTTAAAAAATATTCTTCAGCTTTATAGTAATCATTTTTATGATAATAAAAATCGGCTAAATCCTCATATAGCTTATAATCAGGATTGTATTCCTCCGATTTTAACATGTAGTACAAAGCCTTATCACTGTACGAAGGTTTATTTGAATATATATTCGGGTACATGTAAGCAATATACAAGTATTTATAAACCTCATTAAAATTCGGATTTAATTCCAATACTTTTTCAAAATCACTGATAGCCGAGTCCATATTGTCAATATCGCCAAATTCAGCTTGACAACCCGACAATTCTTTATCGTATTCCGACTTTAAATAAGAAGTTCTTGCGGAAATTTGCAATTTTCCTCTATCTAAGTACAATTTATAGTCATTTGGATTTTTTTCAATTTCTCTATTGATTCTTGCTATATTTTCATAACAGTATGTTTTAAATGTTTCCGGGCGTTTTTCATTTACCTGTTTCACCAGTGCCAAAGCTTTTTCATATTGCTTATTTTTATAAAAAGCAAGTATTTGATTATGTTTTATACTTTTCCATTCATCAGACACAACCAAACCCGACTTTGAAAAAGAAATTGTTTTTTTACTGTCGGGATATAACGATAAAAGTATCGTAATTGTCTTATTAATTTTTTCTTGATTAAAATCGTCAAAAATTGATACTTTTATTAAAAATTCAGAGGGTTGATTATTTTCGGGCGGAATAAATTTGACTTTAGCATTATAAACACCGTCTATGTGTTTAATCTCTTTAAAAGTATAGTCCTTAATGTGTTTTTTTAATTGTTTTGGTCTGATTTTCAAAAAATCACTATCGGAATATTTAATAAAATCATCATCAATAAAACCGTTTTCAGCAAGTTTTACCAATGTTTCAAAATATTCGCTTTCGTTTTTAGTTTCCAATAAAACTATATATTTACCCTTAATTTTTTTAATTGAAATATTTTCGTTTTCCAAAAAATCATTTATTATTGAGGCTTTATTTACATTGTTTGTTTTTAGCAGTATAAACTTATTTTCAGACAATTCCTGATAAATTCTTCCGATACAAAATACCGCTGATAATACCAAAATAAAAAACAAAGTTCTTAAAACATTATTTATCTTTTTCATAATATAACTATAATGTTCCTATTTTCTTTTGTCAAAATTAAAACATATATTTCATAACAGCATCTTCTATATATTCACATGCTCTGCCGTCACCATAGGGGTTTATTGCCTTGGACATTTTTTGATAAACATCACTGTTATCCAATAGCTCTTGAACATTTGATACAATATTATCTTTATTTGTACCGACAAGCTTCACTCCGCCATATTCAATCGCTTCCGGCCTTTCGGTTTCATCTCTTAAAACTAAAACAGGAATACCCAACGCAGGCGCTTCTTCTTGCACTCCACCCGAATCGGTTAATATTATATGAGATTTTTTCATTAACGTACAGAAAGGAACATAATCCAGAGGATCAATTAATTTTATTCTTTCTTTATTACTTAAAATTGGCATTACCGTATTTCTTACGTTCGGGTTAAGGTGAACAGGGTAAACAACTTGAATATCTTTATTTTTGTCAACCAAATCTATTATTGCGTTGCAAATATTTTCTAACGGCTTTCCAAAGTTTTCACGCCTGTGGGAAGTCAAAAGAATTGTTTTCAAATTCTCATTCAAACCGATAAAATCAAGATTGCATTCTTTATTATTTACAACGTACAATAGAGCATCAATAACCGTATTTCCCGTTTTTATTATTCCGTTTTTAATTGAAGAATCTCTTAAATTTTGACATGCTTTATCAGTCGGACAAAACATAAGGTCGGAGACGGAATCAACTATTACTCTATTAATTTCTTCGGGGAAAGGATAATTTTTATCAAAAGTACGAAGGCCCGCTTCAACATGTGCAACTTTTATTCTTGAATAAAAAGCACTCAATGCACTGATTCCCGCTGTCGTTGTATCTCCATGGACAAAAACCATATCGGGATGTACTTTATCAAACACTTCTTTTGTTTTTAATAAAATTTCTGACGATAAATTCCACAAATCTTGGTTAGGTTTCATTAAATTCAAATCGTAATCAGGTACTATTTCAAATAATTCTAAAACACTATCCAGCATTTGTCTGTGTTGCGCTGTCACAATCGTTATCACGTCAAATTTACTGTTTTGTTTAAATCTTTTTACAAGAGGGCACATTTTTATTGCTTCGGGACGCGTGCCAAACACAAGAGCTATTTTAATTTTTTTATCCATAAGAATAATTTTACACTAACATTACTTTTTTTCAATTGTTTTACAAGTTGAATTTTTCATAATAAAATTAAACTATGACAATAGAAGAAGCTAAAAATAGAGCAACAGAATTAAGAAGAATTATTGATATTAATTCTTACAAGTATTACGTAGAAGATAACCCCGAGCTTGAAGATTGGGAATATGATAAGTTATTTAGAGAATTAAAAGAAATAGAAGAACAATTCCCCGAACTCATAACCCCCGATTCACCAACACAAAGAGTGGGCGGAATTTCGGAGAAATTTGAACAGGTGCCGCACAGAATAAGATTATACAGTCTTGATAATTCAAATAACTATGAAGAATTAAAAGCTTGGTACAATAGAGTCTTAAAAGATGTCGGCGAAACAAAGGGTAATCAGCTTGGACTTTTTTCATCAAACTATGACGATATAGAGCTTGTGAGCGAACTCAAAATAGACGGTCTTGCAATAAGCTTAACCTACAAGAACGGAAGATTTGTTCAAGGTTTAACAAGAGGCGACGGAATAATCGGTGAAGATATAACAAACAACTTAAAAACAATAAAATCAATCCCTCTTAAATTATTTGAAGATGTGGATATTGAAGTAAGGGGCGAAATTTATATGCCCATAACTTCATTTGATAAATTAAACAAAGAACAAATCGAACAGAATCAAAAACCGTTTGCAAACCCGAGAAACGCAGCAGCGGGTTCAATCAGACAACTTGACCCCAAGATACCTGCAAAAAGAGATTTATCAATTTTTATTTACACAGTTATTTTAGATAAAAAATTCAATATTCAATCCCATACAGATGCTATGGATTTTTGCAAAAAATTGGGTTTTAAAACAAACAACTACAAAAAATGCAAAAATATTCAGGAAGTAATTGATTTTTGCGAAGATATGAAGGAAAAAAGAAAATTACTAAACTACGCAACGGATGGCGTTGTAATCAAAGTTAATTCTTTTGCAAAACAAAATGAATTGGGTTTTACCGCCCGCGCGCCAAAATGGGCAACGGCTTTTAAATTTCCGCCTGAAGAAGTTTGGACAAAATTAATCGATGTGGATTTCAGTGTCGGAAGATTAGGCATAATCACTCCCGTTGCGGTTTTAGAGCCTGTTAGTTTATCGGGGAGCGTTGTTTCGCGTGCTTCTATGTATAATTTTGATGAAATACAAAGACTTGATATTTCAATAAACGATGAAGTTTTAATTAAAAAAGCGGCAGAAATCATCCCAAAAGTAATCAAGTCAAGAAAAACCGATAATTCAAGAGATATTATACTGCCCGAATTTTGTCCTTCCTGCGGTACAAGACTAATAGAAGTCGAGGGGGAAGTTGCAAAATATTGCCCGAATAAAAAACAATGTCCCGCGCAAATAAAAGGCAGAATAGAATATTTTGCATCTAAACAAGCAATGGATATAGACGGTTTCGGTGAGATTATAGTCGAGCAGCTTGTTGATAAAAATTATGTCTATGATTTTTCAGACATTTATAAATTGACGGAAGCTCAACTCCTAACACTTAATCTTGTGAAAGAAAAATCCGCAAAAAATCTTTTAGAAGCAATAGAAAATTCAAAAAACTGCCTGTTCTCTAAATTTATTAATGCACTCGGAATTAAGCTCGTCGGAAAAGAATCGAGCGATATTTTAGCCCAAAACTATAAAGATATAGAAGAACTGAAATCCGCAACTTATGAAGATTTAAAAGAAATTGCGGGAATTGGCGATAAAATGGCAAAAAATATCTACGATTATTTCAAAGATGAAAACAATATAAAAATCATAAATGAAATGATTGCTTTAGGTTTAAATATTACAAATAAATACAACAAAGAACAAAATCTCAGATTAAAAGGCAAGAGTTTTGTGATAACAGGAACATTGGATACGTTATCAAGAGAAGAAGCTCAAGGAAAATTAAAAGAATTGGGCGCTAAAACTCCAAATTCAGTTTCCAAAAAAACTGATTACGTAGTAGTAGGTTCATCCCCCGGTTCTAAAGCCGCAAAGGCAGAAGAATTAGGCATTACAATATTAACCGAAAAAGATTTAATAGATATATTAAAAGGAGAAAAAAATGTTTAAAAAACTGTTCTTTTTATTGATGTTAGCAATAATTGCACCGGTATTTGCAGAAACCGAATCAACTATCTCAACAGAAGCAAGAATTTCTAAAGAATATGCGCCTGATACCGTTAAAATAAGATTTTATGTAGAAAATTCAGGAACAAACATAAACGATATCAAACAAAAAAACGACAAAATCGTAAATGATGCAACAAACAAAATAAAAGCAAAATTAAGCTCAAACGAAAGCATAAAAACAATATCCTATAACATAAACAACGTTTATTCATACAAAGAAAAGGTTAGAGTTTTTCAAAAGTACGAAGTAAGAAATGGTTTTGAAGTAAAATTAAAAGACTTAAACAAAATTTCAGACATTATTAAAATCGGAACCGATGCAGGTATAAATAGAGTAGATAACCTGAATTTCTATATTGAAGATAATGAAAAAATCTGCAACGAACTGTTGACACAAGCAACAAAGATTGCAAAAACAAGAGCCGAACTCGTCGCACAAGCCGCAGGAACAGGTATTCTGAAAGCAAAATCAATCAATCCATACTGTAACTATACAACCACAGCACCAAGAGCTTACTATAACAGCAAAATGATGATGGCATCAGCTGATGGCGCAATGGAAGAAGCAGCACCGCAAGTAATAGAAGCAGGCTCAATCAATATGTCAGCTTCAATTAATATGACATACTATTTAAAATAAATTTTATGTTAAAATTTAAAAAGCAGAATTTAATTTTAAGGAAGAAATATGTTAAAAGTAGGAATAGTAGGACTCCCGAATGTCGGAAAATCAACATTATTTAACGCTCTAACGAGCGCAAAAAACGCGCAAAGTGCAAATTATCCGTTTTGTACAATAGAGCCAAACGTAGGAGTTGTAAACGTTCCTGATGAAAGGTTATACAAGCTTCAACCGCTCGTTCACACAAATAACGTCGTTCCGACAGCGATAGAATTTGTTGATATCGCAGGACTCGTGAAGGGTGCATCAAAAGGTGAAGGTTTAGGAAATCAATTCTTGCACAACATCAGAGAGTGTGATGCAATTGTGCAGGTTGTAAGATGTTTTGATGACGTTAATACAATCCACGTTAACGGTAAAATAGATCCTATTGATGACATCGAAACAATAAATATGGAACTTGCATTGGCCGATATTTCAACCTTAGAAAACATATCAAAACGCATTTCAAAACAAGTTAAATCAGGCGATAAAGAAGCAAAAATACAAGATTCTGTTATTCAAAAATGTATGCCTTATTTAGAAAAAGGACAATTTATTGATTCATCCGATTTTACGGAAGATGAAAAAAGAGCACTGCATTTTTGCCACTTATTAATGGCAAAACCCGTTATTTATTGTGCTAATGTTTCAGAGACAGATTTAAAAAACGGAAACGACTATACAAAAAAAGTTATTGATTATGCAGGATGTAATGCTCAAGTTGTTCTTATTTGTGCAAACTTAGAAGAAGAACTTGTTGACCTTGGAGAAGAGGAAGCAAAAAACTACTTAAAGGAATTAGGAATAGAAAACTCAGGTATAGAGCGAATGATAAAATCTGCTTATGATATTTTAAATTTAAGAACGTATATTACGGCAGGCGAAAAAGAAGTAAAAGCTTGGACAATCACCAAAGGCACAAAAGCTCCCGCTGCAGCAGGTGTTATTCATACGGATTTTGAAAAAGGCTTTATTAAAGCGGAAGTTGTATCGTATGAAGATTTTATATCATCAGGTTCATGGGCAAATGCAAGAGAAAAAGGGCTTGCAAGATTGGAAGGGAAAGATTACGTTGTACAAGACGGCGATATTATGGTATTTAGATTTAATAATTAAACGTTGTTCTTTCATAACATGTTCAAAAATACACATTTTCCAATAAATTTAAATCTCAAAACTTCCAAAAGTGTTATAAATACATTATTTCAAAGTGTTTCAATTTTATAAAAAATTGTAATTGTTTTTTATATTTCGGGCATTATAATAATAGATAAAGGCAACAAGGTTAAAGAAAAATGAGCGAAATGCAATTCCAAAACGATATAGAAAAGTTAATCGAAATTTTGCCCCTCAGAATACGTCGCAATATTCAAGAGGGGCTTTTGGATGATGCTATTGAAATTGTTCTTGACATCGGAAGAATACCTGAAATCCGTTACGGAAACGGAAAAATTTTGCCACTCGGCTCAGAAAACATTACAAGAGAAGATTTAGATTATATAACCGAGCAATTACCCGAATTTACAAATGACAACCGTTCAGGTATAGCCGGAACTCTGCACAGAATCAGTGCAATAAGAAACAGACAAGGTAAAATCGTAGGTCTTACCTGTCGTATCGGTAGAGTAATTACAGGTACAATAGAATGTATAAAAGATTTTGTTATACAGAATAAATCAATTCTTTTTCTAGGCCGCCCCGGTGTCGGAAAAACTACAAAGCTGCGTGAAATAACAAGACTCATGGCGGATGAATTAGGAAAACGTGTTGTTGTAGTAGATACATCAAATGAAATCGCAGGTGACGGTGATGTTGCGCACCCAGCAATCGGAAAAGCAAGAAGAATGCAGGTTTCTCAACCCGAATATCAAAAAGATATAATGATAGAAGCTGTTGAAAACCATACACCCGAGGTTATTGTTGTAGATGAAATAGGAACAGAATCAGAAGCTGCTGCCGCAAGAACAATCGCTGAACGTGGTGTTATGTTAATTGCAACGGCTCACGGAAACACGCTTGATAATTTAATCAAAAATCCGACTTTATCAGACCTTATCGGAGGAATAGATACTGTAACATTGGGTGACGACGAAGCAAAACACAGAGGATGCCAAAAAACGGTATTAGAAAGACAAAAGCAGCCAACCTTTGATATAGTAATAGAAATTATAGATAGAAACACTTTATCAATTTATAAAGATACGGCAGAAGCTGTTGATTATATTTTAAGAGGCTGGCCTGTTACCCCTGAAATAAGAAAAGTGGATGGCAACTATAAAGAAAAGAAACCCGCAAACATCTTAAAACAAGTCGAAGAACTTGATAAAAAAGTTTCGGATGCAAGTAATTCACCTCTAAGTTTTAATTTTAACAGACAAAAATACATTCAGGAAAATAAAAAACACAAAAAAATATACATTTATGCGGTTTCCCGTTCAATTGTCGATAAAATTATAGAAAGATTGGATATTGATGCAACAATTGTACGCTCTGTTGAAGAAGCGGATTTTGTAATTGCGCATAAAAACTTTGCAAAAGGCGGAACAAAAATTCTTGCAACAGCAAACGAATACCATCTGCCTGTGTTTTTTGTAAGAACAAATTCAATGAGCCAAATCCAAAGAGTGTTAAAAGAAGCTCTGAATCTGACTCAAGAAAATCAAGAAACATATAGCTATAAAAACTACAAGGATTCAACAGAATTAGCGCTTGAAGAAACAAATGCAGCCGTTGCAAAATTGTCGGAAGGGGCATTATCGGTTGAACTTCAACCGCAGGAAAAAACTGTCAGAAAATTACAACATGAGCTTGTTGAAGCATACGGCTATAAGTCCACCAGTATCGGAGAAGGAAAAGAAAGACATTTAAAAATCTTTAAAGATGAATAAAACCTACGGCACAAAAGAAGAACAACTGGATAATTTTAAAATAAAATATAAAAAACATCCCTTTTCAAAATCAATCAAAATTTCTCTTAAAAGCTCGGATTCGATTCTTGTTACCATGCCTTATTTTTGTCCTTATAAAGATGCAAGAAGTTTTTTATTAAACAGTTTAGATAAGATTAAATCCTTTAAAATTGAAAAAAATTATATCAACCCCGATTTCAAAACAAAATTCGATACATTAAATATCATCAAGTCAGATACTTTAAAGACAGAGGTAAAAAATAAAATCGTGAATTTTTATTATCCTGATAATGTTGATTTTTATTCGGATTTAGTACAACAACAATTGTACAAAGCTTACCTAAAAGCAGTTAAAATCGAAGCCGAATATTATCTGCCTGAAAGATTAAGGTTTTTGGCTGAAAAATTTAACTTTGCAATAGGAAAAATCAGTCTGAGAAATCAAAAAACAAGATTCGGAAGTTGTTCTTTTTATAACAATATCAGCCTGAATATAAATCTGATGAAATACGATTTTGATATAATTGATTACGTTTTAATCCATGAGCTCTGTCATACGAGAATAAAAAATCATTCGCAAAAATTCTGGCATGAGGTTGAAAAATACTGTCCTGATTGGAAAAATCTGAGAAAAAGATTAAAGACAATATAAATTTAACCCTTCTGATTCAACTTTATTCCACACCCCAAAACAAAATAAAAGGTAAATTCAAGCTGTCGCTTATTTTTGATTAAAGTTAAGTTTTGTAACAATAGATAACAACAATAGCAATATTATATCAAAAATATACTTTTTATATATGTAAGGTGATAAAAAGCAAACAATGGGAAAGCGATAGGAGAAGAAAATGGCAAGAGTACTTATTTCAATGCCTGAGAAATTTTTAACACAAATCGATTCTGTAGCTGAAGGAGAAAACAGAACAAGAAGCGAATTAATCAGAGAAGCTCTCAGAACTTACATTAATCGTTCAAAATTACGTGAAAATTCTATGGCAACAAAGAACGCATCAATTTTAGAGGCACTACTAGACTAAAACAAAAAAACACGAGGAATCAAAAAACACATTTAAAAAGGTGAACGGGCATTATTTCGGCGTTCACCTTTCTGTTTTTTAAAAATTTTGAATAAAAAAAAGCTATTGTATTTTAGTACAATAGACTCTAATAAGGATGACAATAAAGTTATATGGTGTGTTTTTATAATTTTTTAATTTATTTTCTTTTGACATTTTAGTTATCGTACCCAAAATGTTTTTTCTTTAACAAATATTTAATAATATCATCCATATGATGTAGAGTAATAATTTTTTTTAATTATTTGCCCAATAAATAAAGGGTTTTGTATAATTCAAATATGAAATTAATTATTCAAATTCCTTGTTTTAATGAAGAAGATAATATATCAAAAGTTCTTGATAAGCTGCCAAAATCAATAAAAGCCATAGATGAAATTGAAATTGTGGTTTTAGATGACAACAGCACCGATAAAACCATAGAAACAGCAAAAAATTATAACGTCAAAATCTTAAAAGCAAAACAGCATATCGGTTTATCGGGTATTTTTAATAAAGGAATCGAATATGCAATAGAAAATAATGCGGATATTTTAGTTAATATTGATGGCGACAATCAATATAAACCAAATGAAATAGAAAAGCTTATTCAACCGATAATCAATAATGATGCGGATATTGTAATAGGCGCCCGCCCGATAAATAAAATTAAAACCTTTTCTCCCGTTAAAAAACTGCTTCAAAAACTGGGGAGTTTAATTGTTAAAATAATCTCTCAAATTAATATAAAAGATGCTGCGAGCGGTTTTCGCGCATACAATAAAGATGCAATCATAAAAACAATTATTTATAATGATTATACATACACAATAGAAAGCATAATTCAAGCTAAATCAAAAAATCTGACCATTAAAAATATTGATATAGAGGTAAATGAACAAAATAACAGAAAATCAAAATTAGTTAAAAATAATTTTAACTATATTATAAAACAAGGCATAAATCTAATCAGATTTTTTATAATTTATAGTCCCGTAAAATTCTTTGGAATTATATCTCTTGTTCTTTTTTCTATTGCAACGATTATCGGGGTCAGATTTTTATATTTCTTTTTCAATAACGGCGGCAAAGGACACGTCCAATCGTTAATACTCTGTGCAATCATATTTATTTTATCTTTTATAATCGCAAACATAGCTATATTAAGCGATATTTTGTCAATAAACAGAAAAGTATCCGAAAACATACAAGAAAAATTAAGACAAAATAAAAAATGTTTGTGATAAAATAAATCAAGTATGAACAAAGAAGAACTTAAAAAATACATAGATAAATTATTAAATCCAAAAATTCTTATTATCGGTGATTTTGCGCTGGATGAAATGGTGTATGGAAATACCGAAAGAATCTCCAGAGAAGCACCTGTTTTGATACTCGAACATTATGAAACCAAAAAAATACTCGGTGCAGCATCAAACGCAGCACATAATGTTTCAAAATTAAACAGAGGAAAAGCTTCTGCCATAGGCGTATATGGAGATGATTATTATGGCGGCGAGCTTTTAAAAATTTTAAAAGAAAAAGGTATTAATACAAGTTTAATGGTTATGGATAAAACAAGAAAAACCACAACCAAAACGAGAATTTCCGGCTCATGCAATCAAAGCATTACTCAACAAATAGTAAGAATAGACAGGCAAACAAAAACGCCTCTGTCCGAAGAAACAGAAAAAAAAGTAATCGAAAATATCAAAAAATCAATTAAAGATTTTGACGGTATAATTTTATCCGATTATCATTTGGGTTGCCTGACCGACAACATTGTTAAAACAACTATAGAAGAAGCTAAAAAATATAATAAAATCGTTGTTGCGGATATACAAAAAAATATGGAAAAATACAAAGGTGTTTATGCCATTACTCCAAATCAACCCGATAGCGAAAAACAAGTCGGCTTCTTTATTAAAACCGAAGAAGATTTAGTTAAAGCCGGCGAAAAACTCCTAAACGATTTAGATATAAAAAAAGTCCTCCTTACAAGAGGAGAAAACGGAATGGCGCTTTTTGAAAAAGACGGAAACAATATTTCATACAAAAAAATTCCGGCATATAATAAAAAAGAAGTTTTCGACGTAACAGGTGCAGGGGATACCGTCGTTGCAACATTTACTTTGGGATTGTGTGCAGGAATTAATAGTGAAATTTCAATGATTCTCGGTAACTTGGCAGCAAGCATAGTAATTCGTTATTTTGGCTGTCATACGATTTCAATTGAAGACTTAAAAAATGAATTATCCGAATAAATAAGGAAAACAGTTATGAACTTTTTTAAAAATTTAAAACCATTTGACTATTTGATTATTTTAATAGTTTTATTTGGGATTATGACAGCAGGTTTAACTCTTACTCACAAAAGACAAACCTCATCAAATCAAATTGAAACAACAACAAACATCGAAATGGAAGTGTATTTAAGAGGCGTTAATTCAACGTCAAGTGAACCTATCTTTAAACCGAATGACGAAACATTTATCACCATAAGAAATGTTCCCTATACAAAATTAAAAATTAAAGATGCAAAATTCAGCAAAAGAAAAACAATACTTCCGACGCTTAATTCAAAAAAACCATACATAGTTGTGAATGATGAAACTTGTCCTTTTCAATATGATTATCTGGTCACAATTACAGACAGTGCAAAGATTACAAAAGACGGTGATGCCGTAGTCGGCGGAAATAAAATAAAAATAGGCTTGCCTATTACATTAGAGGGTGCAAAATATAAACTTAACGGAGTTATTACAAATATCACCGCAAGTCCTCAGCCAAACAATACAAAACACTGTGAAGACCTCGATAAACATACAAAACTAAACCAAGATGTTCAATAATATCAAAAATTTCATTAATAACAGCTTATTTATGGATAACATTGATAACATCACATTTGTGATGCTTATAATGATATTATGCTGCTCAATTTTTTGTTCGTCCGAAATAATCGGAGGAATTTCTTTAATATTTTCAGGTTTAGTTATATTTAAAGTTATATTTTCAAAAAGTAAAACAATATACAATCTTGAAAACTATGAAAAAGCCATCATTGTATATTTTTTGTTTGTAACGGTGAGTTTGTGCGGTTCGACACTTTTTAAATTAAGTTTGCACGGGTATATAAAAACTTTAATTTATATATTATTTTATTTTTGCTGTGCTGTTTTTTTCAGCAGTAACAAGAAGAAAATAATCTATACGTTATTTGTTATAACGGGCTTAATGAGTATAGAATCCGTTATTGCAATAGTGCAAAATTATATGGGAGTAGATGAGATTTCAGGATGGCAGGATATTTCCAATATTAATCCCGAAGAAGTTATATCAAGAGCCTATGGAACTCTAAAACCGTATAATCCGAATTTATTGGCAGGATATCTGCTTGCAGGATTATCTGCGTATATTTATTTTATTTTAGCCTTTTTGAGGCAAAACAAAAAACGTATAGCTTTGTTTTTTACCGTTTTGTTTTTTATATGTATGATTGCAATAATAGATACCGGCTGCAGAGGAGCATATTTAGGTTTTGCACTGTTTTTCCCTGCATTGTTTATTGGTATTATTTATTACATACAAAAGAAGCTTGGCGGACTCTCCAATATTAAAAAAAGATATAAAAATACAGCACTCACAGGCACAATCGGAATAATACTTTTTTCTATATTAAATCCGGCCATTTCAAAAAGATTTGCATCTATCTTTGCCCTGAGAGCAGACAGCTCTATTTCTTTCAGATTAAATGTATATGAATCCGCAATTAATATGTTCAAGGATAATCCGTTTTTAGGAATTGGCGTCGGAAATCAAAACTTTAGAGAAATATACGGATTGTATATGAAAACAGGATTTGATGCATTAGGATCATACTGCGTTCCTTTGGAAATTGCTGTTGAAAGCGGTATTTTTGCACTAATTGCATTTTTGATGATATTTGCATTCTGTTTAATTAAATCATATAAAATCTGCAAAAGTGAAACATCTTCAACTCAAACAAAGGTTCTTGCACTGTCATTGTTTTTAATGTTACTTGCAATAATGGGACATGGAACATTTGATACAATATGGTTCAGACCGCAAGTGCAAATTTTGTTCTGGACATATATTGCTATGTATAAAGCAGTGGAAGATTAATTCAATAAAATTTCTTTTGCTCTATCAATAATCTCAACAGGTAAATCCGCAAGCTCAGCCGTATCTAATGCGAAACTTGATTCAACAACACCTTTTTTAATTTTTCTTGAATACATTATTCCGTTCGGATTGGAAAAAGATTCCATCATAAAATTTTGTACTTTTGGTTTATAGGTCGCTTCTATATTTGTTAATTGATGGTTGTGTGTTACAACAATCATTTTTGATTTTATATTATTTACAATGTATTCAACAAAAGCTCTTGCGATAGCACCGCCTTCTCTTTCGTTTGTACTTTTTGCGGGTTCATCAAGCAGAATTAAAGATTTATCGGTAGAATTTTCTATAACAAATTTTAAATCATTCATTTCAACCATAAAGCTTGAATTATTGTTTATAATGTCATCTGTTATTCCTTGTCTGAAAAATATTTTATCCGTTATTGTAATATCGGCAGAATCAGCAGGAACAAAAGCTCCAATTTGAGAAAACAGGCATATTATTGCATTCTGTTTTAAAAACGTTGATTTTCCGGACATATTTGCGCCGGTTAAAATTATTGTTGAATTATTATCCAACATGATATCGTTTTTAACAATTTCATTTCCTAATTTAATGAGACTGGGATGATAACCGTTTTTTATATAAATTCCCTTTTTGTTAAATTCGGGTTTAATAAATTTATTATCAATAGCACATCTTGCAAAAGTAGATAAAACATCAATCTGCGCTATATCTTTTGCGAGATTTCTTATTGTATCAACAAACAATTGCGCTTTTTTTCTTAAATTGCAAAACAAATCGTATTCCAATTGATTAATTTGAAAAATTAAATTAAAGATTTCCTGTTCGTATTTTTTTATAATATCATTTGTGTATCTTGCACAATTGGATAGAGTTTGTTTTTTTATATAGTCATGCGGAATATGATTGATTTTAGAAGAAGGCACTTCTACAAAATAACCTATTGTATTTGATTTTGAAAGATTCATTTTTTCAATATTTAATCTTGCGGATTCTTTTTTAACATAGGTACTTAATTTTGATTCCGCTGTCTTTAATTTATCTTTTAAATAATCAAGATTAGCATCATAGCCCTCTTTTATTATATTTCCGCTTTTCAAATCACTCGATGGGTCATCCGGTATTGCGGATTTTAATTCCAAAATAAAATCTTCCGTTTTTGATAATTCTTTTTCATTTATTTTTAACAAGGGAGAATCTAATTTTTCGCATATATTAAATATTTCTGATAAAAAATCAGCATTTTCCGATATTTGATATAAATTTTTCGGCAAAATTGTCGAATTGGAAATCTTTGCGCATAATCTTGATAAATCACAAAAATTATCCATAACGTTTTCTAATTTCGATAAAATTTCCTGTTTGGATATAAGTTCACAAACTGCAGATTGTCTTTGATTAATTATATTTATATCAAGCAGCGGTTCATTGATGTATTTTTTAAGAAGTCTTTGCCCCATTGGAGTTTTGGTTGAATTTAAAAACCAAAATATACTGCCCTTTCTTTTTAATAATCTTTTTGTTTTTGTTAATTCCAAGTTTCTTCTTGTAATATCATCCATTTGCATATACGATGAAATTTTATATTCGACTGCTTCATCCAGTTTTACTGAATATTTTTTTTGAGTTTCCAAACAGTATTCATAAATAGATTTTTCAATGGTTTTTGACGAAAAATATTCATCACTAAAAATCGTAACGGGATATTCAGAAATATAGTCTTTAAATATTTCTTGTTGTTTGTGAGAAATAAGTATTTCACAAGGAGAAATTTTTTCAATCTCAAAAGATAAAGATTCGATTTTTCCTGATGTTTTATATATTTGCCCTGTTGAAACATCAGCATAGGCAAGATAAAACAGATTATTTTCAGAATAAAGTGAAAGAATATAGTTGTTTTCACTGCTTTCTAAAAATTCATCCTCTATTATTGTACCACCTGTGTATTTTCTTGTTATCTCTCTGTATACTTTATTGTCTTCCGTTTTAAATTGAGCACAAACACAAACTTTGCAGTTTTCTTGCAGCAACATTTTTACATAATTATTTAACGCCCTTTTTGGAATACCTGCTTCAAGAATTTTTCCTACATTTTGAAAAGCACGACAAGATAACATTGCAGACGTTATCCTTGAAAAAATTTTAGCATCTTCAAAAAATGTTTCAAAAAAATCCCCTATTTGAAACAGAATAATATATTCCATATTTGCTTTTTTAAAGCTTAAATATTCAAGAATAGTTTTATTTTCAAGTGTATTTTCATCAAGTTCCGTTATTTTGTTTATTATCATTTTTTACCTAAATTTAGAAGTATCGTACCACTATTTTAATACGCGCAAGAAAAAAGCGCCATAAGGCGCTTTTTAAAA
Organism: uncultured bacterium; assembly: GCA_946622415.1. Classification (GTDB taxonomy): domain Bacteria; phylum Cyanobacteriota; class Vampirovibrionia; order Gastranaerophilales; family Gastranaerophilaceae; genus RUG14156. Next base: position 127,632 of record CAMOPX010000001.1, on the reverse strand, counting down.
TATGATTTATTTAATTTACAAATTAAAATTGCATATCTGAATCAACTACACCAAACATGCCTTCTATTTCTTCTAATATTGCAGAAGGTTTTCTTGCTTGATGTTTTTGTGCTGCACGTCTTGCAGCTTCTTTTTCTTTTTCTTCCGAAGCATTTATCAAGTGGTAATATCCTGTACCTGCAGGTATTAAACGACCAATGATAACGTTTTCTTTCAAACCTCTCAACAAGTCTTTTTTACCTTCAACTGCGGCTTCAGTCAAGATTCTTGTTGTTTCTTGGAATGATGCGGCTGAAATAAAGGATTCAGTATTCAAAGAAGCTTTTGTAATACCAAGCAATAATGCTTCATAAGTTGCTTCTTGACCTTTCTTTTCACGAACCGCAGCATTTTCAGCTTCAATAACTTTAAGTTCAACAAGTTCACCGGGAAGAAGTTTTGTATCACCTGAATCAAGAACTTTAACCTTCTTGATCATTTGTCTAACAATAACTTCAACGTGTTTATCCGAAATTTCTACACCTTGTGAACGGTAAACTCTTTGTACTTCATCAACAAGATATTGTTGAGCAGCGTTTGCACCTTTGAGCCTGATGACATCGTGAGGATTCATAGGACCTGATGTCAGAGCATCACCTTTTTTGATTTGTTGTTTATCATTTACGATAACTGTTGCTTCAATCGGGTATTTGATTTCGGTTCTGCCGTTTTCATTTTCTATATATAATCTCGGAATATCATCTTCGTATTCGATTACAGCAACGCCGTCTTCTTCTGCGGCTATCGCAGAATCTTTCGGTTTTCTTGCTTCAAGAAGTTCTTCTACACGAGGAAGACCTTGAACAATATCACCTGTTTTTTGTCTTTCAAATACCAATGTAGCAAGCAGGTCACCTCTCAATATCAATGCGCCGTTGTCAACCTGTAAAAGTGCACCGGGGGATATTAAGTGCGGACGACCAACTCTTATAACAACAGCCTTAGCATCAGCTTTAACAACTTTTCCTGAATACGGAGAAGTTTCATTTTCTGATACTTGTTGATCAACCGTTACATATTGTCCGACTTTAACAATCGGTTTTGATGTAACTGCAACTTTTTCTTCGTAGTTATCAGATACAAGAAGTAATCTTCTCAATTCTGAATCTTTTGAATTTATTGACGCAATTGAATCATTAACGGCAAGTACTTGAGTTTTTGTAACAGGAACTTTTGGTTTAATAATTTGTCCGTCTTCAACAAGCAATTCGGTTTGTGTAGAAGAAAGACCTCTTGAATTATCTTCTTGTTCACGACGAACAATCAGGGTTTCCAGTACAACAATTTTAAGGTCGCCTTTAGAATCAAGTTCAACCATACCTTTGAGATGTGAAATATAACCTGACATTGATAATACAAGGGATGTTCTTGTTAATATAGCACCGTCGAGATTTCTTACTCTTGCACCATCTTTAAATTGTACTTGTGTCATAGGTACAAGTTCAATAGCATCATCGGTTGCCTTAAATTTAATTGAAACATCTTTCGGTTTAATATCAAATGTTTGAATAGGACGAATAAGAATTTGTACAGGTCTGCCTTCTAATGATTCATCATCTTCGATTGTATCATCAGATAATTCTTCATCCAATTCATCAATTTCCATCATATCTGATTCGTTTTCAACAATTGTCACAATTGAATCAACTTTAGCTTTTATTTTTCCTGCAACAACCGTGCCTGCAGATATAACTTCATTTTCACCGACTTTCAAATCATTAATTGAATCAAGAGTATGAAGTTCACCGGGACGAACAACAATTTCATGAATAATATCGTTAAATTCTTTAATTTCAACAATACCTGCAATGTGTGTGTAAATATCTTTTACAACTTCGCAGCCTGCCTCTACATATGTTCCTGATTCAACAAGTTTTAGTGATGAATCTTTTGAAATTTGATGAATTTCTTCAGGAACAAATATTAATTGACCCGGAGTGGTAACGATTTGATTTTCGTCAACTTCCAATCCGTTGTATCTAATTTCACCGGAAGATTCAACTTTATAAGTATCATCAATTAATTCGGCAATAATCATTCCGTTTTCAACGGTTGTATCAACCGGAGATTTAACGATATATTTTTCGCCTGTCTTTGGAACAGTCCATAATTGTTCTTTTTTCGTTTGCTCAAATACAGCATTGGAAGCCTGAATTGAAGCGATTACGATTGTTAATTCTTTACCTGATACAATCTTTTTAATTTTTTTACCTTCAAATTCAACTTCTTTAACTTCAAGAGCATTATTAACTCTTACTTCACCGCCGTGTTCTGATATAATCAAAGTTTCTGCAAGTTTTTGACCTTTTTTGATTTTTTGACCATCTTCAACAAGCACCTTTGAACCTGCGGGAAGTGCATATACATCTCCGCCGAGTACCCAAACAATACCTTGTTTGTTTGCAATTCTTGATACGTTACCTTGTCTGTCTTTTCTTTCATCTGCGACAAAGTCTTCAAATACAACTTCGCCTGAAATATCTGATGTAATATCCTTTAAGGCTTTTTCTGTTAAACGAGAGCCGTCACCCTTGGATGCAGGTTCAAATTCAGCAATTGCTTGTCCTGCAACAACAGTGTCACCTTTTTTAACAAGCACTTTAGCGCCCATAGGAACGTGGACTTTATCAGAATCAGATTTACCTTTGATTTCTACATCGGCTTCTTTTATTGCGATTTGAACAACATCCCCGTGACGTGTTCTTTGTTCTTTAGTTTTAACTTCCGTCATAACTTTACCGTCTATAATGGTTTTAGCTTGACGTGTAACACCTGAACCTTTGAATACACCGCCTGTGTGGAATGTTCTCATTGTAAGTTGTGTACCTGGTTCACCGATTGATTGAGCAGCAATGATACCGATTGCTTCACCTATATCAACAGGTCTTTGAGTAGTCATTGACCAGCCGTAACATTTTTGGCAGATGCCGTATTCTAATTCACAAGTCAGAGTTGAACGAACACGAACTTCTTTTAAACCTACCGTTTTGATTTTTTCAAGATCGTCTCTATCTACAGTAGTATTTTTAGTAACCAACACATTTCCGTCTTTATCAACTATATCTTGTGCAACGGTTCTTCCTAATAATCTGTCTTCCAAAGGAACAATAACATCTTCCCCGTCTGTAATTGCGGTTAAATTGATATATTTTTCCGTGTGACAGTCTTCTTCTCTGATGATTACATCTTGAGCAACGTCAACAAGACGTCTTGTTAAATAACCTGAATCGGCTGTTTTTAACGCTGTATCTACAAGACCTTTTCTTGCACCGTATGATGAAATGATGTATTCAGTAACGGATAAGCCTTCTTTAAAGTTTGATTTGATAGGCAAGTCGATGATTTGACCTTGTGCATCAGCCATCAAACCACGCATACCAACCAATTGCGATACTTGTGATAAGTTACCACGGGCTCCGGAGAATGCCATCATATAAACAGGGTTTAATTTATTAAAGCCTTCTACAACCTTTTCGGTTAATTTTGCCGTCGTTTCACTCCAAGTGTCGATTACCTTTGTATATCTTTCAACTTCTGTAATTTCACCTTTTAAGTAACGACGAGTAGAACGAGCAATTTCTTCTTGTGCTTCTTTAAGGAGTTTTCCTTTTTCCTTAGGAACTTCTAAGTCTTTAATTGAAATAGTAGTACCTGATTTTGTTGCGTATTTATAACCTAAATTTTTAAGGTTATTTGCAAGTTCAGCAGTTTTTGCACCGCCCCATTCAAGATATACTTGGGATAAAAGCTGATTAAGAGCTTTCTTGTTCATAACTTTATTTATAAACTCGATGCTTTTTCTTTTCTTTGAACTTTCAGGAGTTATAGTTGTCATTATTTTATTACCTCATTATTGTTTAATTAACTATTATAAAGATTGATGTTCTATGCAAGAACTGATTTTCTAACGGTTTCATTAAATATAATTCTGCCGGGAGTAGTTTCAATTCTTTCGCCGTTTTCATCTCTAACAATTACTTTATCGTGAAGCTTCAGAACACCTGTTTCAAATGCTGCCATTACATCCGTAAAGTCGTGGAAGTAACCTTTTATCGGGGCATTCGGATCTTTAATAATTGTTAAATAATACATACCAAGTACCATATCTTGCGTAGGAGTAATAACAGGTTTACCTGTAGCCGGAGCAAGAATGTTATTTGTTGCAAGCATAAGCATTCTTGCTTCTGCTTGAGCTTCTATTGAAAGCGGTACGTGAACAGCCATTTGGTCACCGTCGAAGTCGGCATTGAATGCTGTACATACGAGCGGGTGAAGTTGAATAGCACGACCTTCAACAAGCACCGGTTCAAACGCCTGAATACCGAGTCTGTGAAGGGTAGGAGCACGGTTTAACATAACGGGGTGTCCGTCTACAACCTCTTCCAAAATATCCCAAACAATGGCTTCGGAACGTTCAATTTTCTTTTTAGCTGATTTAATATTTTGAACCAATCCGCGTTCAATTAATTTGTTAACAACGAACGGTTTAAATAATTCGATTGCCATCTCTTTAGGCAAACCGCATTGATTCAATTGTAATTGAGGACCTACTACGATAACGGAACGGCCTGAATAGTCAACACGTTTACCAAGAAGGTTTTGACGGAAACGACCTTGTTTACCTTCGATAATATTTGATAATGATTTTAAAGGTCTTGAATTAGGTCCGACTACCGTTCTTCCTCTGCGTCCGTTATCAATCAAAGCATCAACAGCTTCTTGTAACATACGTTTTTCATTACGAACGATAATTTCGGGTGCACCCATTTCCAATAATCTTAACAAACGATTGTTTCTGTTAATTACACGTCTGTATAGGTCATTAAGGTCAGATGTAGCAAATCTGCCACCGTCGAGTTGTACCATAGGACGCAAATCCGGCGGTGTAACAGGTAATACTGTCATAATAAACCAAGAAGGTTCAGTACCGGATTCGATTAAAGATTCAATTAATCTTAATCTTTTGATTAATTTTGCTCTCTTTTGAACAGAACCGCCTGAACTTTCAAGTTCGCTTCTGATATCGTTTGCCAATTCTTCAAGATTAATTTCTTCAAGAAGTTCTTTAATAACTTCTGCACCGATACCAACTTTTAACTTGGTATCTTCATTTTCCATAACGTAGTTTTCGTATTCTTCTTCGTTTAATAATTGGAATTTCTTGAAAGGACTATCGGCACCGTCAACAACAACATAGTTGTTGAAATATATGATTTGTTCCAAATCTTTTAATGTCATGTCCAAAAGTAAGCCAAGATAGGATGGAATACCTTTTAAGAACCAAATATGAGAAACAGGAGCAGCTAGCTTAATGTGACCCATTCTGTGACGACGCACTTTTGAATCGGTAACTTCAACACCGCAGCGTTCGCATATAATACCTTTGTGTCTTACTCTTTTATATTTTCCGCAAAAACATTCCCAGTCCTTTGTTGGTCCAAAGATTTTTTCGCAGAACAAACCGTCTCTTTCCGGTTTAAGTGTTCTATAGTTTATTGTTTCGGGTTTAGTAACTTCCCCGTATGACCATTTCAGAATTCTTTCGGGCGATGCTATTGAAATTCTTATATAATCAAAATAATCGATACTTGTAGACATTTATTCTCCTTTGATTTAATAATCTTTAACTTTAACCTGTTTTAAATAATTAAACTAATCTTTAAAACCGGCACCTGTGTCTAAAAAGTCGAAATTCAACAATTCAGAGTCCATATCTGATAATACTCTCTTCGGTGCTGATTTTCTGAGGTCATCCGTATCGGACATAAGATCAACTTCTTCACCGCCTTTTTTAGATACCGCAATATCCAAACCGATACTTTGAAGTTCACGAACCAATACTTTGAATGATTCAGGGATACCGGGTCGAGGAATATTATCGCCTTTAACAATAGCTTCATAAGCCCTTGAACGACCATTAACATCATCTGATTTTATTGTTAACATTTCTTGCAGAGTATAAGCTGCACCGTATGCTTCCAGTGCCCAAACTTCCATTTCACCGAATCTTTGACCACCGAATTGAGCTTTACCACCCAGAGGTTGTTGAGTAACCAGTGAGTATGGACCTGTAGACCTTGCGTGAATTTTATCATCAACAAGGTGGACAAGTTTAAGTATGTATGAAATACCTACGGCAATAGGTTCATCAAACGGTTCACCGGTTCTGCCGTCATACAGTGTAACTTTTCCGTCTTCTCCTACCCAGTCTATGCCTTTTTCCTTAATACCTTTTAAAAGTTCTGCTTTTGTATTCTTTTCGGATTGGTTTGCACCGTACATTTCATCAAACAACGGTGATTCATAGTGATTTCCGGTTAAATAAGAAGCTAAACCGAGTAAATGTTCATAAGTTTGTCCAACGTTCATACGTGAAGGAACACCCAGAGGATTCAATACTATATCAACCGGTGTACCGTCAGGCAAGAACGGCATATCTTCTTTAGGAAGAATTCTTGATACAATACCTTTGTTACCATGACGTCCTGAAAGTTTATCACCAACAGATACTTTACGTTTTTGAGCAATATAAACTCTGATAACGGTATTTGCACCCGGCGGAAGTTCATCACCTTTTTCTCTGTCAAATACTTTAACATCGACTACACGTCCGCCTTCACCATGAGGAACACGAAGTGAATTATCTTTAACATCTCTTGCTTTTTCAGCAAAGATTGCTCTCAATAATTTTTCTTCCGGCGGATGTTCGGATTCGCCCTTGGGTGTAATTTTACCAACTAAGACATCGTCTGCATAAACTCTTGCACCGATTCTAACAATACCTCTTTCATCAAGGTGTCTGATTGAATCTTCCGAAACATTCGGTATTTCACGAGTGATTTCTTCAGGTCCGAGTTTTGTTTGACGAGCGTCAATTTCCAGTTTTTCTATGTGAAGTGACGTAAATACATCATCATAAACACAACGTTCGGATAACAGGATAGCATCTTCGTAGTTATAACCTTCCCAAGGCATATACGCTACAAGAACGTTTTTACCTAATGAAAGTTCACCCATATTGGTTGAAGCACCATCTGCTATAACATCACCTGCTTTTACTTTGTCACCTTCACTTACAAGCGGTTTTTGGTTTATGCAGGTATCTTGGTTTGAACGAACATATTTCAAAAGTTGACATTGATGTACGTTACCTTTTGAATCTTTAATATGAATTTCTTCACCCATAACTTTAACAACAGTACCGTCAACGGGCGAAACAGCAACCATTCCGGAATCCTTTGCAACACGTTTTTCTAAACCTGTTCCAACAACCGGTCTTTGAGTAATCAAAAGAGGAACGGCTTGACGTTGCATGTTAGAACCCATCAATGCACGGTTAGCATCATCGTGTTCAATAAACGGAATCAATGATGTTGCAACAGAAATGATTTGTATCGGAGAAACACCGACATAATCGACTTTTGTTGATTCACCCATTGTAAATTCACTTCTGTATCTAACAGGAACGTATGGGTCTTTAATTTTTCTGTCTTTTGTTAATTCGATATCCGCAGGAGCAACACGATAGTTTTCGTCTTCATCTGCAGTTAAATAGTGAACTTCATCTGTTACTTGTCCGTCTTTAACAACGAAGAAAGGAGTTTCAATAAAACCATAGTCATTAACTCTTGCGTGTGTTGCAAGCGAGTTAATCAAACCTGCGTTCGGACCTTCCGGAGTTTCAACAGGACAAAGACGTCCGTAGTGAGAAGGGTGAATATCACGAACAGCAAAACCTGCTCTTTCTCTCATTAAACCGCCGGGGCCTAATGCGGAAATACGACGTTTGTGAGTAAGTTCTGCAAGAGGATTTGTTTGGTCCATGAATTGTGATAATTGTGATGAACCGAAAAATTCTTTTAAAGACGCAACTAAAGGTTTAGTATTTAAAAGATTTAACGGGGTCAAAGTTTCAGAATCTTGCAGAGTCATTCTTTCTTTAACAATTCTTTCGATTCTTGATAAACCAACTCTAAATTGGTTTTGTAATAATTCACCGACAGAACGGATTCTACGATTTCCCAAGTGGTCAATATCATCCAGAGTACCTTCGTCGTATGTGAGGTTTATTAAATATTCAATACCTGCAACGATATCTTGTATTGTGATTGTTCTTTGCGTTTCAGGTAAGTTTAAACCGAGTTTTTTATTTAATTTATAACGACCCACTTTACCTATATCGTATTTCTTTTCATCAAAGAAACGAGCTTCCAATATAGAACGACCGCCTGCAGGAGTAGCAGGATCACCGGGTCTTAATTTCTTGTAAACTTCAACTAAAGCTTCATCGGTTGTTGCTGCCGTATCTTTATCCAATGTTTTCTTTAAGAAATCAAAGTGGGTAAACAATGTTTCCATTTCAACGGGAGTAATACCTAAAGCCTTTAATAATGTTGTTGCCAATATTTTTCTGTTTTTATCTATTTTTACATATACAAGGTCGTTAGAATCTGTTTCAATTTTTAACCAAGCACCACGGTTAGGAATTAACGTAGCGTTATACAAACGTTTACCTGTGGGAGAAACTTCTTTTTTATAGTAAATACCGGGAGAACGAACGATTTGTGAAACAATAACACGTTCTGCACCGTTTACAATAAATGTACCTTTATCGGTCATTGTCGGAATGTCGCCGATATATACTTCTTGTTCTTTTATTTCACCACTGTCACGATTAACCAAACGCATCATAACTCTGAGTTGTTTTGCGTAAGTAGCGTCATGAATTCTTGCTTCTTCAATTGTATATTTCGGTTTATCGAATGTATAATTCGGCAAGAAGTGAAGTTCTAATCTACCCGTATAGTCTTTAATGGGGCTGAAAGAAAGTAATTCTTCTTTTAATCCCTCTTTCAAAAACTGTTCAAAAGATTTCTTTTGAACTTCAATTAAATCAGGTAAATCCGTAAGACGAGTGCCGGGAATCCCTTGTGGAGTAACACGGCTAGCTTTGTTTGTTGTTGTCATCTAAGTACCTCTAAATATGTTATAACAATCATTTTAAAATTAATGCAAAAGCAGCTCTCTACCTATATTTTTAAGATTTTTAAATCCGAAAAATGTCAAATTGCCACAATGCAACATTTTATAAGACTCTAATAATTATATTGGCTAAATAAGCAGGGTCAAGATTTTGGCTTCATAAAATTTTACAAAAACTTGAATTTTTTAAAAAATCGTGTAAAATGAATTGCCAATTGAATTTTGAATTTTTTTTCTTTTGTTCGCTATTTTTAAAAAAATAATTATAGTTTCTTTATAGGTTATATCAAATTAAATTTTTAAATTTTCTAAACGTTTACATGTAGTATAAGCAGAATGATAGTGCTTGTTTACGGGATGTATTGTTTTATTGATACCGAAAAAATTTAATACTTTATCCAAAAATGTCTTTGCTTCCGGCACTTCAACAAGGCTCACTTTATATAGAGTGTCACCTTTTCTGTGGAAAGTATTAATATAAGAATCAGTCGCAGTTTTTGTTGAAATACGTGCAACTATATCGGTATCATTGAGCTTATTTTGAATACTTTCATTCTTGGCTATTGCAGTGAGCATACCGTTTGTCCATAACTCAGGCTTTTCAAAATAGATATTTCCGCCAAAATTAATATTTGTAAAATTCGTTTTCATACTTATCCTTTCAAAATAATATATTTGTTTGATAAAATTTAAAAACCCGAAAAATATTTTTTTTGCCAAAGTATATAACTCTAATCAAAATTTGTTCAAATAATATTTATATGTTAATATCGAGTTATGAGCATATTAAAAATTATTAAATACGGAAATCCGATTTTAAGACAGCCGACTAGGGAAGTAACAAAAATATCAAAGAAAATAAAGACTCTTGTAAATGATATGTTAGATACAATGTATCACGCCAATGGCGTTGGTCTTGCCGCACCGCAAGTGGGAGAAAATTTAAGAATTTTTGTTGTAGATGTATCAGACCCCAAAGGCCCCATTGACCCTATCATTTTTATTAATCCGAAAATAATCAAAAAAGAAGGTGCAATAAACAGTTATGAAGGTTGTTTAAGTTTTCCGAAAGCATATACAAACGTAAGGCGGTATAAAAACATTTTAGTAAAGGCTTATGATATTAATAACCGTCCGTTTGTTAAAGAAGCAAAAGAAGGCTGTTTGCTTGCACGATGCATTCAGCACGAGTTTGACCATTTGGAAGGAAAATTATTTATCGACCACTGCAGAAACAGGTTTGAAGCTAATGAAGTTTTATCCAAATACAACTTACCTCCCGTTGAAGAAGACAAGTTAATTAATGAAGATTTCCTTGAAGAAGAAATAGTCAAATTTGAAAAAGAACATCCTGAAATTGTTGAAAAACAAAAGGAAGAAACACAAGAAACAGACGACACAAATGAATGAAAAAATTAAAATAATATATTTAGCAACTCCCGACATAGCAATAAAAAGTTTTCAATTTTTTATTGAATCAAACGATTATGATGTTTGCGCACTTATCACTCAACCCCAAAGAGGACAAACAAGAGGTAAAACAAAAGAACACAATATAGTTAAATTCGCCAGAGAAAACAATATTAAAATCTTTGAACCCGAAAAAATTTCTAAGGATAGAGACCTGATTGATATTTTAAAATCAATGGATTCTGATTTTTTTGTAACGTTTGCATTCGGACAAATTCTATCTCAAGAAGTTATTGACATACCGAAATTTGCAACAATTAATCTCCATGCGAGCCTTCTTCCGAAATTAAGAGGTGCAAACCCAATTGCTCAATCAATCATAGAAGGACATAAATATACAGGTATTACAACAATGAAAACCGTTCTTGAATTAGATGCCGGTGATATTTGTTTACAAGAAAAAATTGAAATACCCGAAAATATGAATGTTGTTGAATTAATGGAAAAAATATCGGACATTTCTCCCAAGCTTCTTGATGAAACTTTAAAAGGACTATACGAAGGAACCCTGAAAACAATACCCCAAAACAATGCTGATGCTACTTTTACAAAAAAATTAAAAAAAGAAGAAAAAATAATAAATTGGGATAGCGATAATTATGTGCTTCATAATAAGATAAGAGGTATGTATCTTATCAATACAAACCACACAACATACAATAACAAAATAGTTCAAATAATAAAAACGATTCCCTGCAGTGCAAATGAAGGCAAAAACGGCGAAATAATAAACATAGAAAAAACAGGTATAACCGTAAAATGTAAAAACGGCGGATTAAAAATCGTTAAAGTAAAGCCTGAAGGAAAAGGCGAGATGGATGCGTTTTCATGGGCAAACGGCGCAAGAATTAAAATAGGAGATATGTTTATATAATGTATTCAAGAGGTATAAGAGGAGCAATAAGCGTAGATAATAATACAATTGACGACATTAAAAATGCAACAATTGAATTGTTGAACGAGATAATTACAAAAAACAATATAAAAACAGAAGATATTTCGTTTGCGATATTTACTTTAACAAGCGACTTAAATGCCGCATTTCCGGCAAAATTTGCCAGAGAAAACTGCGGTTTTAAATATGTACCTATGATGTGCTATACGGAATTAGATGTAAAAGACAGTTTAAGAAAATGTCTTAGAATACTTTTAAATGTTAATACGGAAAAGCAACAAGAGGAAATAAAGCACATATATTTAAAAGGTGCAAGTGTTTTAAGAAAAGATATTTAAAGAGGTTTTAAATGGCTAAAGTAACGAAAAAAGAACAAATTAATTATCCTTATCTTGAAAAACCGTTGAGTGTATACACTTTTGAAAACGGACACAAAGTAGTTTTAGCTCATAAAAAGAGTCCGATGATAAACATAAGCTCTTGGGTAAAAACAGGCTCAATAAATGAAAACAACGACAATAACGGTGTTTCGCATTTTGTTGAACACTTGCTTTTTAAAGGAACAAGAAAATATCCCGCAGGAGTATTTGACAGAACCATGGAGCAAAAAGGCGGAATAATAAATGCGGCAACATGGAAAGACTATACATTTTACTACATAAACATTCCGACAGAACATTTTAAAATTGCTCTTGAAATGCACAGTGATATGATAGTTGATGCGCAATTTCCAAATTGCGAAATAGGTCCCGTTTTCAATCCCAACGGCGCACCGCCGAATGAAAAACGTGAAAGATATGTTGTTATAGAAGAAATAAAAATGGGCGAAGATAACAACTGGAGAAAAATATATAAAAATTTAAATTCTTCTATGTATGACAATCACCCCTACAAAAGAGAAGTAATCGGAACAAAGGAAATTATTGCCAATATATCGAGACATGAAATCAACAAATACTACCAAACCTTCTATACCCCAAAAAACATAACAACCATAGTAGTGGGAGAGTTTGATGAGGATTATGTTATTGATTTAATTCAAAAGAATTTTGTATTCAAGGATTTCTCAAAAGTTGAAAAATGCATTCCGGATAAATATAAAAAAGAAACAAAAATAAAGAAAACATCTTTGACTATTGATTTTGCAGAAGTAAACAGCGGATATATTATGATGGGCGCATTATGCGACAGTGCAAAAAACCTAAAAGAAACGATAGCGCTCGATTTGTTATCAACAATACTGGGTGACGGAAAAAGTTCAAGATTATACAGTGACTTAATAGAAGAAACGGATGAACCGTATTTTTATCAGGTAGATTCCTGTCATTATCAATTTAAAGACGGGGATAATTTCTTTATTGAAGCTGTTTTTGACCCTGCCAAAAAAGAAGCTGCAATAAAAGAATTAAAAGACCATTTGGATGATTTGGATTATATAACCGGAGAAGAACTCAAAAAAGCAAAAAAAAGAGCAATGGTTAATTTTGCACAAGATTCAGAAACAGTCTGTGACATTGCAGATACAATAGGATATTATGCAACCGTAACGGATGATATATCTTTAGCATCAAAATATCTTGCAACACTGGAAAAAATAGACTGTGCTTATCTTGAAAAAATAGCAAAAAAATATTTAAACTCTAATGTTGTTTCTGTGGCATTACTTTTGCCGAGAGGAGAAAAATAATGGAATTATTTAATAAAAACGGTATAAATATTTTAACGGAATCCGCCCCAAAAACACCGAGATTCAGTGTTCAATTCTTTTTTAAGGTTTCTAAAAAACAAAAATATAACGGCATAAATTCCTTACTCGCAAGGCTTCTTTTGCAGGGAACAAAAAAATATTCAGCTTCAAGACTCGCTTACATGTTTGAAAACGAATGTATTGACGTATCAACTAAAGCAAAGCAAGATTATATAAAAATTTCTCTCTGTTTTTTAAATGAAGATTTTAACCTTGCAATGGATTTAGTAAAAGATTTAATCTTAAATTCCACATTCAACGATTTTGAAAAAGAAATAATAAAAATAAAAGGCGATATAAATTCGGATTTGGATAATCCAAAAGTAAAAATGACAGATGCTTTTATTAGAACAATATATAAAAACCACCCGTATTCGGAAACAAATACAAGTATTTTAAATGATTTAGACAAAATAACAAAAGAAGATATTATAGAAGCTCACAAACAAATGTTAAATTCAAAAAAAGCAATCGTTGTTGTGGGAGATATTGAAAACGAGGAAAAAATTCTATCATATTTCGAGCAGGAATTTTCATTCATGAAATCTGATAATCCGAAAGATGAAATAGAGGATTTGTTTAATAATAATATAGAAAAAGATGAATACGTTTGGATTTCAAAAAATGATGCAAAACAAGCACAAATTATTCAAGGTTGTCTTTTAGATTCATTTAATTCGCAATTGTGTGCAAAAATTTCCGTCATGAATAATATTTTAGGCTCATCCGGCTTATCATCAAGAATGTTTGTTAATTTAAGAGATAAACAAGGATTAGCATATAATGTGAGAAGTCAGTACGACACTATGCTTCATAGTGCAATTTTTAATATGTATATAGGCACAACACCAAAAAATATTAAAAAATCGCTTGAAGGGTTTAGAATTGAATTAGAAAAACTCGCAAACGAAAAAGTTACGGATGAAGAATTAAAAGGTGCAAAAGAAAATATTTCGGGAAAATTAAAATATTTTTCACAAAATAATTCACAAATCGCATCCGTACAAGGGTATAATTTTATTATGGGTCTTGGGTTAAAATACAAAGAACTATATCTTGATGATGTATATAATGTTTCAAAAGATGATATTTGTTACATTGCAAACAAAATTATCAATACAAAAAAGACAACAGCGATTATTGCACCTGATGAATATAAGGAACAAATTAAAGATTTGTTATGAATTTTATCATCTAAAAATATTACATTTCTTAACAATATCTTTTCTTTTTTGTAAATAAAATGTATGATAAATGTGTTGTTAATGCTTCGGCTAGTATGCGAATTGGGGTACTTACCCCATTTTTTTTCCCCTAAATCATACTTTTGAATTAACTACACAAACTATTATCATGTTATAATTGCATAAAACGAAAGGGGTTTTTATGGAATCACAAGACGAAAGATACTTAATTTTAGAACAATATAGAATATACTCGGACGCAAAAGAAAAATTTATAGACAGGCAATTTTCAACCAATAAATTTTATCTTGTAATTAACATTATAATATTAATTACAGCATATATTTTGGCGTCCTTCACGCCACAATATCACCCCATACTAATACTTTCAATCATTGGTATAGCGGTAACATTTATGTGGTTAATGAGTATTGATACTTATCAAACTTTGATAAGAGTAAAATATGCAAAAGTTCTTGAATATATGGAAACAAAACTTCCTGAACAACCCTACCACAAAGAATTTGAAGAACATTCTACAATGAAAAAAAGCAAAAAATTGATTGTGTTTGGAGATATGCAAAAATTATTAACATGGGCGATTTTACTTGTTTATGTTACAGCTTGTACGGTTAGCGTATATAATATCTTTACACTGCTTACAATCAACTTCATTCCTGTATAAAGCAGAATTTAATACATTTAAAAAAAGAGCCTTTATCTAAGGCTCTTTTTTTAAATGTTAACTTTTTTACCCTGTTTAATTTTATCAAGATTCTTTTTTGCCATTGATTTTTTAACCACAATATTTTTAACAAATTCAATTGCTTCCACATCGCGTTTTATTGCTGTTTTTAGAGCAATTATTTCTTCGTAAGAAAGAGTATTTATCTTTGGCGTTTCGCAAAATTCAAACACATGTTTAAATTTTTCTTGAGTTTCTTCTTCAAAACCATTTAATTTCATTTTATAGCAATACCAGTTATAAAATTGATACATAAACGCATAAACGTTAACGTTATATGAACTCATAACAAACATTTCTTTTGTTTTAAAAGCTATTTTTTTATTCAATATTAAATTTAAATATAACGCCCTAAAACCCGTTTTCGGATAAATAAAACCTTCATTTTCATCGATAAAAGATAAGAGCTTTTTTGCATGCTTTAATATGTGTATTTGAGTTTTTGCGCCTTTAATATATTCAAAAAACTTTTTAGGTTCGGATAAATAACTTTCAATGATTTTTTCAAGCTTTTCTTTGTTAACGTTTTTTTCGTTTTTACTTTTTATCGCCAGAGTAGCACCGGATGTGCAATAATTTTTTCCGCCCGAAATATTAGAGGATAAAACCTTGTTTTTTAATTTATTCATTCTTTTTTCATGGGTTTTGTTTTGATATTTATAAATAAAATCAAAAATAACGAGCGTAAGCTTTATAAAAAATTTTCTCATAGAAATTCCTCACCTTTATATATAAAAACATATTTTGTTTAAAAATTGCCAAAATAAACCTTGTTATCTTATAATTTTAAAGTTATGAAAATAAAAGAAGAAGTATTAAAGAATAAAACAGATATTATTATAGTTTCATTAATCACAATAATCGCTATTGTATTAAGAATAATTACCGTCAAAAACTACGGCTCAATATGGATGGATGAATTGTATTCATGGGATTTTTCCAATCAGGATTCTATATTTAAAACTATCGTAATATCAGCAAAAGAAGATGTACATTTGCCATTTTATTTTATACTTTTGCATTTTTGGATAAAACTGTTTGGCGATAATTCGGAATGCATGCGTTATTGCACACTTCTTTTTTCAATACCTTTAATCCCTGCAATATATATTGTCGGAAAAAACATCTTTAATAAAACAACGGGATATATAGCTTGTATTTTTGTTACATTAAGTACATTCTGCGTATATTATTGTACGGAAATAAGGTTCTACGGAATAATTTTTGTTCTTGCTTTATTAAGTAATTATTTCCACACTAAAATAACCGAAAATTTTAATTCAAAAGATGAAAAATTATATATAGTTTTTCAAACAATATATAATTACACCTTTCCTCTTGCGGTTTTGTTTTTTATCATACAGGCATTAACGGGTGCTTTTTATAGTATTAAACAAAACAGCGACAATTTTTTTAAATTGCTAAAAACATATGCCTATACATTTTTATTTTCAATCGGCGGATTTGCATTTGTCGGATACAACGTAATTAAATTAAACAGTAATATCTTTTCATTTCAAAAAAATAATTTCGATTTTTCATTTAAAATTATCTACGATATAATTGAAAACTTCTTTACATCATCAAACTATATCATAATCAGTCAGGATTTTAATACATATAAAAATTTTTCTGATTATATATCCTCTGCAAGAACAATATTTCTTGTTTTGATTCCAATGATTATAGGACTTTGTTTTTTAATCAGGGGTATGATAACAAAAGAAAAAAAAGCAAATTTATTTCTCATCCCGACTTACATTTTTGTTATTTTAATATTTATTCTCGGCTCTCTCAGTTTGGTTTCCGTACAAACCAGATACTTATGTATGATATACCCTATTGTAATTTTATGCATGTGTTTTGGTTTTTCTTTGTTGAAAAATAAAATTTTATCGTTTGTATTTTTCTTTTTGCTTTTGCAATTAAACTTTTTATTTTTGATTACAGAAGAAAGAACAATATTTAATTTACACAGACAAGACAATAATATGGTTGGATACTGTGCAAGAGATGTCTGGGATATAAAAGATGACGATTTAATCATTTCACCTTGTTCCGGAAGAAAAATGTATTATTACATAAAAAAAGGTAAATTTATTGATTTTTCAATAGATGAAGCACTTTTATTAAAAAATAAAAAATCCGGATTATTTTATTTCGGTGAAGATTACTATAATTTAAACAAAAACAATATCAGAGATTACCTTATGTATAACGGGTTGAATGATATACCGGAAAAAGCCTACGAAGATAATCTTGTTGAAATATTCAACACTATGAAAAAAGGACAGAGATTATTTGTTTACATATTTTTTGAAAATCTGCTTACAACACCAAGAGAAGAAGGGATAGATGAATATAATTACAATGAAGTTGATATGCTTCCTTTTACGATAGGAAAAGCTCTGAGAGATACTTTGATTATAGCGGATAAACATTTAAAATATTTAGGAAATGTTGATGACTACTGCCGTTTAAGAGTTTATGAAAAGCAATAAATATTTGTGCTATAATTTTTCTATGAGAATAAACAAATATATAGCTCAAAGCGGTTTTTGTTCAAGAAGAAAAGCTGATGATTATGTCGTATCAGGCAGAGTAAAAGTAAACGGTAAAGTTGTTACTATGCTCGGATTTGAAATACGAACAAAAGACAAAGTCACAATTGATGATAAGTTAATAAAAAATGATAAACTCGAATATTTTAAATTCTATAAACCCGCAGGTTATATTACAACAAAAGAAGACGAAAACGGAAGGAAAACGATATACGATATAATTCCGAAAGAATATCATCACCTCAACCCTGTCGGAAGATTGGATAAAGATTCTACGGGTCTTATTATATTAACTAACGACGGAAATTTAGCATACGAATTAACTCATCCTTCAATTAAAGTTTCAAAGGTTTATTATGTCAGAGTAGAAGGAGATATAACCGACAGTAAACTGAAAAAACTAACGGAAGGTATTGAAATAGAAAAAGATAAAATTGCGTATTGCGAATGGGAAATATTAGAAAAAGATAAAAATACCACATTTTTTGAAATTACGCTTAATCAAGGTTTAAACAGGCAAATAAGAAAAATGTTCGATTATTTAGGATGCAGCGTAATAAGTTTAAAAAGAATAAGACACGCAAATATAGATTTGACAGGACTAAAAAAGGGTCAAATAAAACCCATCAAACCGAAACAAATAAAAGAATTAAAACAATACCTTGAAAAATTAAGATAATAAATATGAAGGTCAAAAAATAACTTTTTTTTGATATAATTAAGAAAAACAAAGAAAAGGAAGTATAAAAAATGCTTGATATTAAATTAATAAGAGAAAATCCAGAAAAAATAAACGAACTTTTAAAAAGAAGAAATCCTGATTTATCTGTTGATGAAGTTTTAAAAATAGATGAACAAAGAAGAAAACTTCAATTTGAACTCGATAATTTAAGAGCAACAAGAAAATCGGAATCCAATAAAATCGGTGCAATGAAAAAAGAAGGTATTGATACCACAGAAATTCAAGCCGAAATAAGAAAACTCGGAGAAGATGCAAAAGCACTCGAAGAAAAATTAACAGAATTGGATGAAAAACAAAAAGATGCACTCTTAAGAATACCGAATACCCCTGATGAAAGTATCCCAATAGGCGCAGATGACAGTGCCAATGTCGAAATTAAAAGATGGGGCGAACCCACAAAATTTGATTTTGAATTCAAAGCACACTGGGATTTATGCCCTGAGCTCGGAATGCTTGATTTTGAAAGAGGTGTTAAATTAGCTCACACAAGATTTACTCTTTATAGAAACTTAGGTGCAAAATTAGAACGCGCGATAATAAATTTCTTTTTAGACACACATACCCTGACAAGAGGATATGAAGAAATACTTCCTCCGGTAATGGCGAATACAAAAACAATGACAGGAACAGGACAATTACCGAAATTTAAAGAAGATATGTTTAAATGCGTGGATGAAGATTTATATTTGATTCCGACAGCAGAAGTACCCGTTACAAATATTTATCAAGATGAAATTCTTGATGAAGACTTTTTACCGAAATATATGACGGCATATACTCCCTGTTTCAGACGGGAAGCAGGTTCTGCAGGAAAAGACACAAGAGGTTTAATCAGACAGCATCAATTTAATAAAGTTGAACTTGTTAAATTAACAAAACCCGAGGAATCGGAAGCAGAACACGAAAAATTAACACAAGATGCCGAAAACGTTTTAGAATTATTAAAACTTCCATATAGAAGAGTATGTTTATCTTCCGGGGATATTGGATTTTCTGCAAAAAAATGTTATGATTTAGAAGTATGGATGCCTTCATATAATTCATACAAAGAAATATCTTCCTGTTCTAATTTTGGCGATTTCCAAGCAAGACGCGCCAATATCAGATTCAGAAGAAAAAACGGAAACGTAGAATTTGTTCATACTCTGAACGGTTCGGGTCTGGCTGTCGGAAGAACACTCGCTGCAATTTGTGAAAACTTCCAAACGAAAGACGGACATATAATCATTCCGGAAGTTTTGAGAAAATATACAGGATTTGATATAATATAAGCAAAAAAATTCTTGTTTAGGTTTTATATATAGAAAAAGCAATATTTAGGAGAAGATATGAAAAAATTATTTTTATTAGCACTACTTGCAATGTTCACAACGGTTTCAGCTCAAGCATACCGTTCACGCAGTAAAGACATTATTAAAGACCCTGAGTATAAACAAATCAAAACTCAATTCTTCAATGCTGAAGGATACGGGGATCAGTACAACTGTTTTGTTGCAAAACAAAGATTCTGCAAAGTAAAAGACTACAACACAGGTGTTTATGTACTTTGCGACAGAGAAACATCAAGAACACAAATGGAATCAGCTAAAGTGTTCTACAAACTTGGTCAATGCGTAAAATTAAATTAAAAGATTAGTATACATTATTTAAACTGTCTGTACTTGTACAGACAGTTTTTTTTAATATAAATATTGTATTATTAAATTTATATAGTAAAATTTAAGTGTGGATATATAGACTTTTTATAAGGAAGTTCAGATGTTTGAAAGATTTACGGAAAAAGCAATCAGAGTAATAATGCATGCTCAAGATGAAGCCCGCAGACTCGGACACAATTTTGTCGGCACGGAACAATTGTTGCTCGGCTTAATAGTAGAGGGTACTGGTATTGCATATAAAACCTTAAAATCAATGGGTGTAAACATCAAAGAAGCCAGAGAAGAAGTTGAAAAAATCATAGGCAGAGGCTGCGGATTTGTTGCAGTTGAAATACCTTTTACTCCACGCGTTAAAAAAGTTCTTGAACTCTCTTGGGACGAAGCAAGACAGTTAGGACATAATTACATAGGGACAGAACACCTTTTGCTCGCATTAATAAGAGAAGGCGAAGGGGTTGCAGCTAAAGTTCTTGAAAATTTAGGCGTCGACCTTAATAAATGTCGTTCTAACGTTATTAAAATGCTCGGCGAAACAAAAACAACTTCAGGAAGTTCAACCTCCCAACTCACAACCCCCGGTGCAAGTCAATCAAAAGTTAAAACACCGTCATTGGATGAATTCGGTTCCGACTTGACTCAAGCAGCACAAGAACAAAGGCTTGACCCTGTGGTTGGACGTGAAAAAGAAATTGAACGTGTAATACAAATTCTCGCAAGAAGGACAAAAAACAACCCTGTATTAATAGGTGAACCCGGTGTCGGAAAAACTGCAATTGCGCAAGGTTTAGCACAAAGAATCGTCGATTGCGAAGTACCCGATATATTGGAAAATAAAAAAATTATTCAGCTTGATATGGGTCTTTTGATTGCAGGTACAAAATATCGTGGTGAATTTGAAGAACGTTTAAAAAAGATTATGGATGAAATTCGCCAAGCAGGAAATATAATTCTTGTTATTGATGAAATGCACACGCTTATCGGTGCAGGTGCGGCAGAAGGTGCAATTGATGCGGCAAACATTTTAAAACCCGCTCTCTCACGTGGCGAAATTCAGGTTATCGGTGCAACGACACTGGATGAATACAGAAAATACATTGAAAAAGATTCGGCATTAGAAAGACGTTTCCAAACAGTAATTGTTGATCAACCGACAATTGAAGAAACAATAGAAATAATTAAAGGTTTAAAACCAAAATACGAAGAACACCACAAGCTTATTATTTCGGATGAAGCAATTGTTGCCGCAACCGAATTATCCAGCAAATTCATAACAGAAAGATTTTTACCCGATAAGGCGATAGATATAATTGATGAAGCAGCATCAAAAGTAAGATTGAATGTTTCCACTCTTCCGCCTGAAGGAAAAGAACTTGATAAAGAATTGAAAGCAATAATAAAAGAAAAAGAAGAAGCAATAAGAAATCAAGAGTTTGAAAAAGCATCTGATTTAAGAGATGACGAAGCAAACTTAAAAGATAAAATCCATGAAATATCAGAAAAATGGCGTCAAACACAAGACGAAAACAAACCCACTGTAGGAGTGGAAGAAGTTGCACAGGTTATATCCACAATTACAGGTATCCCTGTTACAAAAATAACCGAAGCAGAATCAGAAAAACTTCTTAAATTAGAAGAAACTCTCCACAATCGTGTAATCGGTCAAAGTGACGCTGTTACTTCTCTGGCTAAATCAATCAGACGTGCAAGAGTCGGTTTAAAAGCACCAAATAGACCAATCGGAAGCTTTATTTTCTCAGGTCCCACCGGTGTAGGTAAAACAGAACTTGCAAAAGCTCTTGCAGAAGCGGTATTTGGTTCTGAAGACAATATGGTCAGAATTGATATGTCAGAATTTATGGAAAAACATGCTACATCAAAATTAATAGGTTCTCCTCCGGGATATGTAGGATACGATGACGGCGGAAATATGTGCGAAATCATCAGAAAGAAACCTTATTCCGTTGTATTGTTTGATGAAATCGAAAAAGCACACCCTGATACTTTCAATATAATGTTGCAAATATTGGATGACGGACGTTTAACCGATTCAAAAGGTCGTCATATCAACTTTAAAAATACAATTATCATTATGACGAGTAACGTTGGTGCAAGTATGATTACCAACACGCAAAAACTCGGCTTCTCGGTATCAGGAGATGATAAAAAAGACAGATACGAAAAATTAAAAGATACGGTTAATGAAGAACTCAAGAAAGCTTTCAAACCTGAATTTTTAAATCGTGTTGATGATATTATCGTATTTGCTCACTTGAGCGAAGAAGAAATAAGACAAATTGTTGAATTAATGCTGAAAGATTTATTCAAACGTCTTTCAGAAAGAGATTTAACAATCGAGGTAACGGATGCCGCAAAAGATTATCTTGCAAAAGAAGGATACTCAGAAACCTATGGTGCTCGTCCTTTAAGACGTATAATTCAAAAGAAAGTGGAAGATGTTTTAGCGGAAGAAATATTGAGCGGAAACTATAAATCCCACGATAAATTAAAAATGGATTATAGGGACGATAAAATTGTAATTGAAAAAATCGAAGAATAAATTTAAAAGCCTTTCAAATTGAAAGGCTTTTAAATTATAAATTAGTTTTATTTTTAATCAACGCAAAACAAATAGAAGCGCAAACACCCAAATTAAGGCTTTCAACGTTTCTATCCAATTCAATCGTCAATGTATCATCCGAAATATCAAGAATTTCTTTGCTTATTCCCTCTGCTTCAGAACCAAGTGCGAGAATAAAATTATCTTCAAATTTATAATTATTAAAATTATTTTTTGAATTTACGACGGTAGATATAAGTTTATGATTCTTTTTTAATTCTTTTATGAAATTTATATCGGAAGTTGCAATAACCGGAATCTTAAATAAATTTTGAGCTGAAGCTCGGATTGTTTTTGTATTGTATAAATCAACACAGTCGTTAAACAATATAATTCCGTCAATAGAAAATGCTGCAGCGCTTCTTATTATTGTACCCAAATTTCCCGCATCTTTTATTCCGTCAATAAGAGCGATTTTAGAATATTTAAAAAATTCACATTTGTCGACACAAGGCTCTTTTATAACAGCAGCAACAGGCGAAGGAGATTTTGTTGTTGATATTTTTTTTAATATCTCATCATTAACAATAATTAAATTTTTCACTGTTTTACAATTTGAATATTTATCATCATCATTCGCAAACAAATATTCAATTTCAAAACCATCATCAATTAAACCTTCAACTGATTTTTCTCCGTCTATAAAAACAAGATGTTTTTCTTTTCTGTATTTTGGCATATGCAATTTAACAATGTCTTTAATTAAATTATTCTGAGTACCGGTGATTTTTAATTTCTGCATTCAAATTCCTTCTGCCAAGCTTTTACTGTTTCCATTTCTATAATATTCAACATACTATAATCTATTAAAACCTCCTCAAACGGAAATTTTGACAGGCTGATTTTATTGTATTCAATATCGGAATAAACACAGTTTTCTATTCTTATACCGAATTCAACCCCCTGAGAAATACTTTTTCCGTATAACCCCGGTTCAATCGAATGCACCTGATAAGGTTTTATAATATCGGTTGAAACAGTTGATAATACGGGCGGATTTTGATGAACAGATGTTCCTATCCCATGGCCCAACCCATGGTTAAAATTAAAACCGTCATCATAAAAGGGTGATAAAATTTTTCTTGCCATTGAATCGAGCTCTTTTGCATTTGTATTTTTAGACAAATAACAGGTTAAAAATGCTTTTAATACGGATGTATATATTTTTTTGTGTATGGGTTTAGGATTGTTTCCGAAATAAAAGGTTCTTGTGATATCTGTTGCATATCCAGCCTCATAATATCCGCCACAGTCAAGCAAAAGTATGGATTCATCTTTTAATATTTTGTTTTTATCATAACTTGAATAATGTATTGAAGCCGAATTTTCATCTATAGCAAGAAGTGTTTTAAAAGAAGGTGCAATTGCACCCGCGGATTTTAATTCTTTATCAAATATTTGGGCTAATTCCCATTCGGATAAGCCTGCTTTAATTTTGCTTTTAAAATTATATATAGCATTATCCAATTTTGAAAAAGAATCTTTTAAATGTTCAATAACACTCATCGGTTTTATTGAGACAATTAAAGGCAAATTGTCGTTTTTGATTTGTTTTGGTTTTTTGATTGATAAAAATTTATCAAGCGTAATATCCTTATAGTTTATATAAATATCAGAATCTATATTATTAACAAAGTCATAATATTCTGCTAAAGGCATAATTTTTAATTTATCAATTTTTATATTTTTTATTTCATTAACATTTTCTACAAAAAGAATGTGATTTTGCATATTGAAATCCAAATACAAAACGGATTTAAAATTAGAAGAATATAAACACTTAAAGCTTCTTAAATTCGTAAAATAAGAAATTATATCAGGATTAAATATCAAAAGTCTTTCTACTGTTGGATTTGTTTTTTTATATTTTTCAATTTTATTTATAAAATTATTCTTTTCAATAGAACCGCTAACCTCAAATAACGGTTTTGATTCATCTATATCAAGATTTTTTGTAAAATTTTTGTTTAATTTATATTTTCTTAAATCAAAATAAGAATCATAATTTAGGTAATCACTCAATAAAATATCATCATAGACGAAGAGTTTTGTACCTTTTTTATAATTTTTTTTAAAAGCTTCAAAGAAGGTTTCAGATAAAGGCATTTTAACAATTTTGATATCTTTATATGCTTGTTTATCAGCTAAAATGTGATATCTTGTATCAACGAAAAGAGTAATATTGCCATCGGAATCAATCAAAGCCTCTCCTGCCGTGCCCGAAAACCCCGTTAAAATATTTAAAGGCGAACCTGTATAATGACATTTATAAAATTCATCAGTTGATTTTAAAAGCAGAATAGAATTTTCATCCAACAAGTCTGTATAAAATTTTATTTGTTCGCATCTTAATTTATCAAGTTTTGTCATATTTAATTCACCATACTCACAATAATTTCTTTTATTTTCTTACTGTTTTCAAAATCGACAAAAAATATTCTATCTTGATTATCAATCAAAATTTTTCTGTTTTCCACAGGTAAGGTAATACTGTTTTTAAAGAAATTTGCTTTATAATTCAATATCAGAGTATAAATTTCGCTATTATAGCTTAAATCTTTTGTTTTTGTAATGTCATCCAAAAATTTATTCAATTTAAAAAAGTCTTCGCTTTTTCCCATATATAAACCCGAAAGCGAAGATTTTACGTATACGTTAACAAGACCGTTTTGAAATTCAGTATTCAAAAAAGATTCGTTTAACTTTGGCAAAATATCAATTACATCATCGAATCCGTTTGATTTAATATTAAATTTTTCTATAATAACAGTCATTTTTACTTTACAAAACTAATTAATACAGGGATTATTGCAAAACAAACAATACTCAAAAACAGAATGAGAAGATTTAATACGGGAGATAAAAAGTTCTTTGTAAAAGAAAATACTTCATCCGCCACATTTAGATTTTCAAATCCTGCAGAATTAGTTTGCTCTATAGATTCTATATCCAGCGCATTTTGTGCTAATTTCACAATAGCAGAGATATTTGAAATAACAAAATTAATTCCCGTGCATGAAATTAATATTCCGATTAAAAGTCCGGCAAGAGCTTCTGTTTTTAAAAGAATTGCAATGAAAAAGAATATCAAAAGCACGATACCAACAGAAAAACCGACTTCTGTTGAAATATTTTCGGACAGTTTTTTTACGATTAATTTAAACATTCCGTCTGATAATTCTTGATTTTGAAGATGATATTTAAGCTCTTTTTTTGTTTCAAAAATAATTTTTTTTGAATTTTTAATTACGTTATTTATGCAAAAATATACAAAAACAAAAGGTACCCCTGCACCGAGTATTAAAGATGAAATTACATAAGGGTTTATTAAATCAATTTCTTCTAAATCGGCAACTACACTATAGCTTAAAATTAAGGCTATAACAACAATAACAACCGAAAAATTAAGATATTTACTAAATACAAGAGAGAATTTTTTTCCTGTTTCTTTAATCAGGCCCAAATCCAATTCTTTATTAAACATATCGGAAAAATTGTTTATATTAATAAGATGTTGAGATAAATACATAAATACTACGGGCAAAAAAGCACTGCACAAAAAACCTGTTGCACAAAGTATAATTCCCCATATGCCTAAAAGAGAATTTTCCAATCCGTACGCAAACCAAAAAGATAGTAATACGGATACAAAAATCAACCCTGAGGGAATGATGGTTTTTTTGCAGGAATCTTTTACGCATTGCACAATAAGATTTTTAATCCCGATTGATGCCGAATTAATCAATTTTAAAGATAATTTATCCGAATAAAAAATATTTCTTATTAAATAACAAATAGCAAAAAAGCCTAAAAAACTTCCTAAGATAAGACAATATAATAAATTAATACAAGAGGGAAGCCAGAATTTTATTGTAAAATAGTTTATTGCATTAAATAAAACTATTTCTGCTGCCATTGATGCAATTAGTAATTTTATGTAATCGGTTTTTTTTGTTAATCTGATAAATGCAGTTACAAAAGTCGATGCAAACAGGGCATTTGTAACAATAACAATAGGTAAAAACGATGCCATAATCTCCATACAGTACATACCGACCGAAATTGCAGCAACTAAAATACCCGCAAACGACATCAAGATATTATTCGTTTGGTATATCGAAGGTGCAATACCCTTATTTATATCATCCGCAAAAACCAAAAGTCTTCTTTCTTCACTATTTCTATACTCACTTTCCTCTAATAAATCACCTGAAGCGGATGTAACTTTTTTTGATATAACGGAACAAAGCGAAAATATAAATCCGCAAACGCAAATACCGAGAGAAAAACCGGCAAGCATCTGGTAATCTTTATACATATGATAAATGATTACACATAACGCAAGAACAAAACCATACATCAATAGCGTTGATGATAATGAAGTATTAAAAAATCTTTTAAATGAATCTTGGTTTTGAAAATCAAATGCTTCTCTAAAGGAAGTTGAAAACAAGGCGCGATAATTATTAATATTTAAAAATATGGAGCATATAATACCGATTAAAAATGCGCAAGTAAACTGCAGACCTATTATTTTGCATGTAAATATTGAAAAAAATACAACAAGAACAAGAATCGTTTTTGCTGATTTAACAAAAAAACCATCCAGCCCCGAAAAATAGAGTTTAATTTTTTTTATTAAATCAGGGTTTTTTGAATAGCTATACACATTTTCAACAAACTTAACCGCAGCAAGAAGAATAGCTATTGCGCCGGAAAACAATCCAATCCATTTTGATTTTGTTGTAACCGTATTAACAAAATAAACAGCATAGCTTAAATAAAGCGCAACAAACAACGATATCCAAAATATCGTATTCCACATTATCTGTTTTAATTTGCTGTTTCTATCCATACAATAATTATATTAAAAATTAGAGCCTGTTGGCAAAACAATGATTATTTTTTAGGAACGGTTAACATTTTTTTATCTAAAAGTGTTGCTATAACTGAATTTACTATATTTAACATTTCTTCAGAATCCGGAGATTTTCTTACAGCAACAGCATAATATTCATTAGAATAAGCCCTGTTTACGATTTTGAAGTTATCTTCGTTTATACCTCTTAAAATACAGTCATCACCAAAAATTGCATCAGCTTGATCATTGAGTAATAGATTGTATGCTTCCCTATAGGTTTTTGCGCCAATAACCTGAGCATTGGGCGCAATAAGCCTGATTATTTTTTCTCCCGTAGTGCCCATTACAACAACCAATCTTCCGTTTTTATTAAAATATGTAAGAGTTTTGATTTTAGATAAAGGTTTAACCATGATTTTTTGAGTGGTTTCAAAATAAGGATCGGAAAACTCAATAACAAGTCTTCTTTTACTGTTAATAGACATTGTTGCAACAAGCATATCGACTTCTTTTGAATTCAATTTTGAAATTCTGTCTTGTGCTGTAACTTTAACAAACTTAATATTTTCCGGACTTACTTCTTTAAAAATAGCGGTTGCTATATGTTTTGCTAATGTAATATCAATTCCTTCGAGTACATTTTTGTTGTTATAATAACCAAAAGGCGGGGAATCTGTCTTAACCCCTACAATCAAATATCCTCTTTCAATTATTTTTTCCAAATCTGTCTGTTTTTTTTGTTTAAAAGTACATCCGCCAACAAAAAGCGTAATAATTGATATAAAAATTAATATAAATATTGTGTACTTTTTCATAGAATTATCTTATCATAAAATTATGAAAGATTTCTTAATTAGTATTATTTTTTGCACAATCGGTGCAGCAATTGCAGCTTTTGCATTGGAATGCTTTCTTGTTCCGAATAAAATTATTGACGGCGGAATAGTCGGTATTTCAATTATGAGTTCTTTTGTTACAAAAATAAATTTGGGAACATTACTTGTTATATTTAATTTGCCGTTTTTCTTTATGGCATACAATGAATACGGTAAAAAATTCATTTTCAACGCAATTTATAGTGTCGGATTTTTGGCATTATCTGTCAATTTAATATCAAATCATATAAAACCGATAACCGATGACCTTTTATTGTCAGCATTGTTCGGAGGCGGTATCTTAGGTGTTGGTGTGGGTCTTGTATTAAAAAACGGTGCATGCTTGGATGGTACGGAAATACTTGCCATGAAAGTCGCAAAAAAATACCCCTACTCTGTAGGTGAGATTATAATGTTTATTAATGTATTTATTTTTGCTTCGGCAGGTTTTCTTTTTGGCTGGGAACAAGCAATGTATTCAACATTAACATATCTTGTTGCATATAGAGCAATAGATGCTGTAGTTCAAGGTTTTAATGAAGAAAAATCAATCAGAATAATAACAGATAAAGGCTATGAATTAGGCGAAGCAATTATTAAAAATCTGGATAAAACCGTTACATATCTGGAAGCTCAAGGCGGATATTCAAAAACATCAAAAACAATGGTTTATTGTGTAATCCCGAGAATTGACCTCAATAAACTAAAAGCCGTAGTGTCTAATGTTGATAAAGATGCTTTTATTTCAATAGAAAATGTGCATGAAGTGTACGGAACACGTTATAAAAAATAACAACGTGGAAATATATAGTATAATCCACTGTATTTTGACCAACTAGATGAGATACACTTCCTTGTAACTTGAGGGGGTGTATTTTTTACACTTTAAAATTAACGGTAATCTAATTAATAATGAAATTAACAATATCATTAACGGCAGAGGAATTAACCTTGATTAATTGTGTCCCCGGACCCCCCAGAGGATATTGCTTAATAACAGGTTGAGTATTCAAATAGAAATTCAAATATACTCTATCAGATTTTGTTGTAATGTACATCATTTTTGAATTATAGAATTTGAGCGTCTTAACCGGCATGCTCAAACCTTTGAAATTCATAACAGGTGAAATTAGCACCATTTTAGATGGTACGGGTTTTAAATTAAGAGAACCCATCGCACCGGCTATTGCACCCAAATCAGCCCCGACAAGAATAATATCATTTGCATTAATATCTGCGTAGTTAGATTTAATGTAGTTAACCGATTGAACAAAATCCTTTGGCAATCTTTGCCAATCTTCTTTTGCAAATTGGTAGCGTGATTTAATTTTTAATTTACTGTTGTATACCGATCTGCCGTGACCTCTTAAATCCATAGCAAGAACGTTATAATCTTTCAGGCGCAAATTGTTTGCTAAATCCTGCCATGCGGAAGCATTCATTGAAAAGGAATGAATACAAACAACTAAAGGTTTATTTGATTTTTTCTGTGCAAGATACAAATCCCCGACAAGAATAAAACCGTCACGGGTCGCAAATTCAATCTTTTGTTTTGAAGATAATTTTCTTTTTAAGGAAGTATCCGCAAAACAAAATGAAAAGAAAGAAATAAAAATTAAGAATATTAAGCTGTATTTTAACACTTTCTTCATATTCTAATTTTAACAAATATGAAGTATTTTTTTATTGTTTTAGAAAAATTACACCTTTTAGATGAAATTAAAAAAATGTCTTAAAGTTATTTTTTTGAATGTCGAATAAAAAAACATAATGATTTGAATAAGGGGTAAAACCCTTACTCGAAACCTCCTCCCCAAGTCTAGTAGCCGCCTTAAAGACGGCTTTTTTTTATGCAAAAAATTGGTTAAAATTCAGAAAAAATATCTTAAAGAATCTGCTTTTAATAAATCTATAAAACAGAACCCAGCATATCATCAATAACTTTTTTAGCATCCGCAACGATTTTATAATCCGCATAATTGAATATATCTGCATTTTCGTCTTCGTTTACTGCGATTATAATTTTCGAATTTTTCATACCCATAATATGCTGTATTGCACCTGATATACCGAATGCAATATATAATTCAGGTGTAATCGTTTGCCCTGTCTGACCTACTTGAGAAGAAGAAGGCATAATGCCATAATCAACAACTTTTCTTGTGCATGCAACCGTGGCATTTAAAATTTTTGCTAACTTTTGTAATTTATCAAAATATTCGATTTTATTGGCTGATACAATACCATATCCGCCCGCTAAAACTATTTTTGCATTCTGTAAAGTAGAAGTCGAAACCTTATTATCGAGCAAGCTTCTCAACAATTTAATTCTGTTTTCTTCGTAGATAGACGGTGTGAATTCAAAATATTCCTTCATACCCAAATTTACATCTTTAATTTTAAATGTTCCGGGTCTGACAGTTGCACACTGGGGAATCTTTTTGGATAATATTGTCGCCATTAATTCTCCGCCAAAAGTCGGTCTTGTGGATGCTAATTTAATGTCATTATTTTTTAAGACAAGCTCTAAATTTGTACAATCGGCAACCAAACCGGTATCCAATAATGTCGTTATTCTCGGCGCGAGAGTTCTTGTTTTTTCGGAAGCAGGGAATAAAATAACGTCTGACGGGTTTTGATTAAAATAATCAACAAAAATCTTTGAATATATTGTAGGCATAAAACAAAAAGCAGAAGTATCTTTTATAAAAATAATTCTATCCGCCCCCGCTTTATAGATTCTTTGTTTTGATAATTCATCCAACTCAACTGCAATTACAACCGCTTCCACCAGTATATCTTTTTGAAATTCGGTATTTGATTGCAATTTTAATTCATACGCCTTTGAAATTAATTCTAATGACGCATCCGTTACTTTTTCGGCATTTATTTCGCTATATACAATTATTTTATTCATTTTTACACCTTAAATATCATATCCAGAATATTTCTTGCATAGTTTTCTTTTATTTCAACGGTATTTTTTTCAATTTGCGGTCTGAATGCCCTGTAAACTACGGTAGGCGAACCTATTATTCCGGTTTGTTCTTGCGTTAAGCCTAAATCATTTGCACCATATACTTCGATAGCGGTACTTTCAGCTCTAATGTAATCATTAATCCTTGGGGTAATAATCTTTGGACATTCTTTTTTAACCGCAACCAAACAGGGAGTAGTCATTTCATACATATTTACCTCGGAATCAATGTTTTGAGAAACCAAAGCCGAATTTTTATCCGCATTATGAATTTCAACCGTATGAGTTACATCAGGAATATTTAAATATTGAGCCAAGCTCACAGGAACCTGCTCTGTATCTCCGTCATCCGCTTTTTGACCCGTAATAATTAAATTATAGTCAGGAATATATTTTTCTATCCCATGGGATAAAATTTTTGCCGTTATTAAAGTATCGGAACCCGAGAATGATTTATCCGATAACAAAATTGCCCTTTCGGCGCCTTTTGCAAGAGCATATTCCAAAACATCAAGTGCCTGATTCGGCCCCATAGAAATTGCCGTGACAGAGGCTTCTTTAAATTTTGATTTTAAATTCATTGCCCAATTCAAAGCCCACTCATCCGCAGAATTCAATTTGGACAACATGCCTTGTCTATCTAAATTGTTTTCATTTGTCCATTTAATATCATCAACATCAGGAACCTGTTTTATACAAACAACAATATTCAATTTTTACCCCTTATTTAACAATTTTTGATAAGCCCTTCGGCTTATCAACATTACGTTTCAACTTTATTGCCACTTTTAAAGCCAAAATTTGAATTGTTACAATCATGCTCATAATTGTTGCGATTTTTAATTGGCATTTTGGAATTTTAATTAAACAATCACATCCGAAATCATCCCAAGAATCAGAAACAATGATTGATTTTGCTTTATAAGTTGAAAATATTTTGTTTAATATTTCTAATTCAAATTTTTCGCAATCTTCTTCTAAAAATGTCATAAATACTTTTGATTTATTTAATATCGCAAAATGGCCGTGAATAAATTCACCCAAAGGATATGAGCTTGTGTTTATATAGCTCGTTTCTTTTATTTTCAAAGCGGTTTCTCTTGATAAAGGATAATTATATCCGTATCCGCAAATTGAAAATTCCTCTTGTTTTGAAATTAATTTTACCGCAGAATCAATATTTTCAACATTTTCTATAGTATCCCTTATCGAAGCCGGTATTGTGTATACATTTTTTGTTTCTTCAGATACGTTTATATGTTTATTTTGTGCAATTTTACATGCCAGAATCCACAACATCATAATGCTTGCAGAAAACGTCTTTGTTGCAGCTATTGCAAATTCTTCTCCTGCTTCAATAGAGAATTTATAATCCGCCATCTTATATGTTTCTGATTTAACATTATTCGTTATACAAAGAGTCCTGCACCCTCTTTGTGCAACTTTTGACATTGAAAGAACGGTATCAACACTATTACCTGATTGACTGATAAATACATAAAGAGTGTCTCTGTTGTAATTTGTAAATTTTGAATTTGAAAATTCGGCTGAATATTCAACAGAGCATTCTACATTCGCTATATTTTCAAAAAAATATTTTCCAAACAGCCCTGCATTATACGAAGAACCGCTCGCAATAATAATTATTCTTTTAATTTCAAGCGGTAAATCCAGCAAAAAACAGTAATTTACAATATATCTGTCAATCAGATTTTGAATAATTTCCGCTTGAGAATTTATTTCTTCTTCCATCAAATAACTCATATTCATATTATAATTTAAAAATGATAAATTGTATCTATATTCATATTCCGTTTTGTCAAAAAAAATGTAAGTATTGTTCCTTCTGCTCTTTTGAGCTTATTAAAGAAAAAAACAGTTATTTAAATTCCTTAATAAAAGAAATTGAATATTTTTATGATAACGAAAAAACAAAAACAATATATTTAGGCGGCGGAACGCCATCGTTATTAACATGCAACGAAACAGAGAGAATACTTTCTTTATTCAATACCGATAATAAAACTGAAATAACAATAGAAGTTAACCCAAATACCGTTGATTTTGAAAAATTAAAACAGTTTAAATCACTCGGAATTAATCGAATCAGTGTGGGTGTGCAAAATTTTGACGACGAAATATTAAAAACAATCGGAAGGAATCATTCAAAAAAAGAAATCTACGATTGCATAGAAAATATTAAAAAAGCAAACATAAAAAATTTTAGTATAGATTTGATGTACGGTTTGCCGAATCAAAATCTTAAACAGTGGGAAAAAACATTATTAGATGCGATAGCGCTAAATCCCGAACATATTTCTTTGTATGGCTTAAAAATAGAAAAAGGAACATATTTTTATAAATTTACACCCGAAAATCTTCCGTCATTAGATGAACAAGCAAAAATGTATGAACTTGCACAAGACATTTTAAAAGATTATTACATTCATTATGAATTTTCGTCTTTTGCAAAAAACGAAAAATATACATCCAAACACAATTGCGCCTATTGGAAAAGAGAAAATTATTTTGGTTTTGGTTTGAGTGCAAGCGGTTTTATAGATGACAAAAGATACACAAATACAACAAATCTGAAAAAATACATACAAAACCCGATAAAAAAAGAATACTCATCTTTAACAAAACAACAGGCAATAGAAGAAGAAATATTTTTAGGATTAAGGTTAAAAGAAGGAATAGATTTTCAACATATAGGAAATAAATACGGAATTAATGTTTATAAAAAATACGAAAATATATTTAAAAAATTCACAAACGAAGGCTTTATGGAACCGACAAAAAACGGCATTAAATTAACAAGAACGGGAATTCTTGTTTCAAATGAAATATTATGCGAATTTATTGAAGTATAGTTTTTAAAGCTGGTTGCCTAATGCAATACCTGCGTATTCATTATAATTTGGAAATAAATCCGGATTTGCTTTTACTGTTTCCATAAATTCACTAAATTTTTCCTGACCTATAATATCAGATGCCCTCGAAGCATATAAAAGTTGCTTGCCTAAATTATCGTATGAATAGTCATAGCTTTCGTCATAAATATCACAACCGCCCGTTGCAGATTCAAACGAATTCATAAAACCTTGTATTGTTTCTTTCGGTGCACCCGCAAGCAAAGTAATCATCATTGAATTATGTTGTTTGTATTTCTTATCGTCATAATAATTGACGTCATTATAAATTTTAAACAACTCTTCACCTGTCGCATATTTTAGATCTTCTTCCGATATATCGTATTCTTTTAGAAAAGTTTCAGGATTAAAATCATGTTCGTATGAAAACAGAGTACTGCTTTTAGCAGAACTTAAATCATCATTTTTAAAACCAAAATCAATATTAATATCACCATCATCACTTATTAATATTGGATTGGTTGCATTTTTGGTTATTTGAAAAGATTCATTTTTTAATCGACCTGATATATCTAAAAAATTACTTTCCGACATTTCTTTTTCCTTTTATATACATAATATATAAAGTGTATATATTATACTAAATTGCAAGGAATTTGAAAAAATTAATAAATCTTTACAATTTAATTTTGGGTGATTTCATTTTTTGAATGCACACCTAAAAACATTTTAATCTGAAATCCAATCAAGAAAAGCATTTTCAAACAAATAATATTTATCCATGAGTTTAATTATTTCATTATCCGACAACGAATCAGAATCAATGTTTTCAAGTTTATTTAAAACAATTAATAATTTTTTCTTGTTAATTTTGTATGTTTTATCATTTATATTCAATATCATTTCATTTTCAGCGCTTTTTAATTTTAGACTTTTGATTTTCATTTTTTCCTCAATTTTCGACAAATTTAATATATCACAAATTAAATAATAATTTTTTGGATAACATATTTGTTATTATGATATTAATATTTATTTGTTATCTATATATTTGATTTTTTATTATTTTTGGTTCGCTTACATTGTTTTGAAATTGTTTTAACTGTGAAGAAAAATTCAAAAAACAACAAAAAAAGACAGTTTATATAATTAAAAACTGTCTTAAATTTCTCTAATTATTTAAAATTTTATTCATCTTCCAAAAGTTCGCCTACGTTATCTATTAAATTATTGTAGACGTCAATGGTTGTAGGACAAATATAGAGTTTTCTTTTTGTAAGACTTTTTATAGTTTCAATAAAACACTTTAATATTGCTAAATCTAATCCGATAATACCTTTATTGTCTTTTAATATTTTCCAGAGCTTCTTTGTATATTTTTCATCTCTGCTGTTTGGCTCGATTTTATCCGCCAGAAATATAATTTTATCAAATACGGTCATATCAACAGCGCCTATTGTATGGTTTCTGACAGCTTGTATGATTTCTGAATCGGTTATATCAAATTCTTTTTGAATCAAATAAGCACCCGCAATAGCATGAAAAGTTTTCGGATTTTTTAATTCGGATTCTAAAAAACCTGTTTTAACTTCATTTCTGATGATTTTTAAAAGTTCAGTGTTTTCAAAATTCTTTGCCGAATCATGAACAAGTCCCGCAATATATGCTTTTTCTTCATCCAGTTTATACATTTGGGCAAGTTTTTTTGCCGTATCGGCACAGCCTATCGAATGATTATATCTTTTTTCAGACAAATTTTCGCTCAGCCATTTTTTTATATAATCTATGTTCTTCAATGTAATTTTTAACCTCTAACGTAACCAGACCTGCAATATCAAGATTGTTTTCAACAAAACTTCTTATCATGGAAGATGATATATCAAGAAAATTTATATTCAATATTTCAAAAGAATATCCTTTATTTTTAAAATACTTAAATGCACCTTCTCCCAGTGTTTGACCGTTTTCAAAACGTCTTGGAATAACAATAAAATGAATTTTTTCCTTCAATATTTCAGGCTCTTTCCAGCTTTCCAATTTAAAAAACTGGTCATAACCCAAGATAAAATTAACTCTTTTGTTGTTATTATCCTGATAAAGCTTTTCTATTGTTCTATATGTATAACTCGGTACTTTTAATTTTGATTCAATATCACTTACATTATCATCGCCGACCGCAAGTTTTGCCATGTTTAATCTATCGATATAATTTGCGGTACCTTCAATTTTATGCGGAGGCATATAGGCAGGCACGAATATCACACGGTCAAAACCCAATAACTCCTTTACCTGTTTGGCAATTTCAACGTGTCCTTTATGAACGGGATTAAATGTACCAAAAAAATAACAATTCATAAGAACATTATAATATAAATTTTTAAATTATAAAAAAATAATTAAGAACTGTATAAAAATTCAAATTTGATATTATTATATAAGTATGCAATATAAAGATTACTATGAAATTCTGGGTGTCGAAAGATCAGCGACACAACAGGCAATAAAAACAGCATATAAAAAGCTCGCAAGAAAATATCACCCTGACGTAAATAAAGCTCCGGATGCTCAGGCAAAATTTAAAGACATAAATGAAGCATACGAAGTTTTAGGTGACGAAAATAAAAGAAAGCGCTATGACCAATTAGGTTCAAATTGGTCACAAGGTGCCGATT
This sequence comes from uncultured bacterium, assembly GCA_946622415.1. GTDB lineage: Bacteria > Cyanobacteriota > Vampirovibrionia > Gastranaerophilales > Gastranaerophilaceae > RUG14156. The sequence continues at coordinate 90,734 of CAMOPX010000001.1, read as the reverse complement.
TTACTCCGCCTCCGGGGTTTGAAAACTTTAGCTTCAGCTCAATGGGCGGAAATGCGGGGGGATTTTCCGATTTCTTTTCCGCAATTTTTGGCGACATTATGAGCGGACAATCAGGCAGAAGCAGCGGATTTAGCAATTTTGGCGGCTTCAGCGGCGGGGGCTTTAATGATTTTTCAGGTTTTGCAAATCAAAGAGCTCAACAATCAACCCAAAGAGCAAGAGAAAACGCAAGAAAAGCAGCACAAAAAGAACAAAATTTAGATATAATTCAAAACGTTAATTTAACGGTTAATGATTTAATAAAATGTCCTAAAAAAACGATAACAATAAGCTCATATCAGCCTTGTCCCGTTTGTCACGGACAAAAAATAGGATTTTGCAGTAATTGCTCGGGAACAGGAATTGAAAAAGTCACAAAGAGTCTTACGTTCCAAGTGCCAAAATTTGTAAAATCAGGACAAAAAATAAGATTAAAAGGTGAAGGTAAAACAGATTCCTACGGCAACAAGGGAGATGTGTATCTTGTTGTTAATATTAAAGATAATAACTACGAAATAAACGATTTTGATTTAATAAAAGATATCGAACTTCTTCCTTATGAAGCCGTTTTAGGCTGTGAAAAAGAGATAGAAACGATTAACGGAAAAATCAAAATTAAAATCCCAAAACTAACATCAACAGGTAAAAAATTGCGTCTTAAAGAACTCGGCTTAACAAAAAAAGACGGAACAAAAGGCAATTTAGAAGTAAGAATCAAAATTGTTACACCTGAAAATTTGTCAAAAGAAGCAATGGAGCTCTACGAAAAATTGAAAAAATTAAGTTCTTAATATTTCGGATTTTTATTTTTTTTAATTTCAGATGGAATTTTTTCAATTATATCGGAATATGTCATTTTACAAGCACTTTCTATATATTTTTTGCAATCAGCCCAGTATATATTTTGGATACTGTTTTGTGCCATTAGATATTGCGATGAAACAAAATAGTATGCTTTGTTTGCCAATTCGTGCGAGATTCCTGCGTATCCGGACAGAATATTACCTATTTCCATTTTTAAATATTCCGCATTAATAACATTTTTGTCGGGATTTTTTAACATCTGAGCATGCGCTTTGTGTTTAATTGCTAATTCTTTTAAATATTCATTTTTTGAACGCTCATACTCATTTTGCAAGTAATCGCTCATTTTTTGGTGATATTCGGATTTTAGTAACAGATAAATATAAAAGAGTATTTCTCTTTCACTTTTGGAAATATAATCCCTATTTAAATATCTATATAGTATTCCTATTTCAAATGTTCTTAAATTGGACAAATACCCGGGAATATCCGACGTTCTAATATCATGTCTGCCTTTATTAAAAACTGACATTGATTCATCCAATGAAATGAATTTTAAATACTCATAATCAATAATTCCTGCAGAATTTTCCGACGCAAGAATATTCTCATCATGCATATCATAGTTAATATACACACCGTATTTATTATTTTCCAATCTTGGTTTATCAAGTTGCAATAATGCATCAACAATGCAAGATAGATTTTCTTTATTAAATTTTACTCTCTTTATTGGTTCACCTGAAATTTTTTTAGAAACAAGATAACATACCCCTTTGGGCGTAGTAAACGCATACATTCCCGATTGAATACCGGATGATTTGATGTCATTATCATACATATTATCGAGTGCAGATATTTCATCTTGCGCTCTTGTTGTACATTGATATTTTTTAACAACCAAATCTTTTCCCAAAGAATATACACTCGCATGAATTCCCCTGTTTATATATTTGGAAAAATCCTCAGCAGCGTCCATCGTCCTTGTAATTTCAGCATCTGAAGGGTCTTTTGCGATGGGGGTGATAATGTATCCGTTTTTCGTATACACAGGCTTGCAGCCCAAAAAGGAAATATTGCACATTTTCTTGCCTTTGCATTAGTAAACACGTGTATAATATATGAAACAAAGCTAAACAAAAATGGTTGCCAAATTTTAAATTTTATATTTACAATTCTTAAAAATCTTAAATAAATCGAGAATAATACTTTAGTCTATTATCAAAATTAATATCCGGTTGTATAATAATTTTATGGTAGAATTAACTAAGACAAGTGTCTGATTAAATAAAATTAAGGTGAAAAGATGGAAAAATTAAAATTATCAAAAACTCGATTTACGATTATATTAATTCTAATATTAATAGGTATAGTATTATGTGCGGATTTAGCATACATATTCTATAAAACCAATTTCTTAGAAAATGCCACAAAGAGTTTTTGCACGGTATCGGAATTAATTGATTGTGACGGTGTTGCAAAAACACAATACAGTGTATCATTCGGTGTACCTAATGCATTGTGGGGATTATTTGTATATTGTATACTATTATTTTTAATGTTTGTGGATAAAATTCAAGAAAAATTCCCCAATACAATTTTTGACGTATTTAAAAACCCGAAAAGTTACATCGGAACATTAGCATTGTTACAATTTTTGCTTTCTATGATATTGGCAGGTATTTCAATATATGTAATTCATAAAATTTGCGCACTCTGTTTTTGTACATATTTTGTTGACCTGTTTATTGCAATTACGGCTTTAGCAGGAACATTCGTTGAAGATATAAAAAATACGATTGTCGATTTTATTGACGGAGCAAAAAAATATTTTGCTTTATTTATGATTTGTTTAATCGGTTTTATTACCACATTATATTACTTAGATAAAACAATGATATTTTCACCAAAACTGAAAAAAGAAAGGACACAAAAAGAATTTTTTGAAGCCAAAACCAACAAATACGCTATTAAAGGAAATCTGTTAGGAAAAGAAGGCGCTCCCGTAACAATTAAAGTTTATACAGATATGAATTGTCCTTACTGCAAGGTTGTTAACATCATGTTACATAAACTTGTAAGAGAAGAAGATATAAAAGTGGAAGAAATTAATTATCCTTTGGATATAAGCTGCAATAAAAGAATAGGCGGAACTTTAGGCGGACATGAAACATCATGTTTGTATGCGAAATATGCTCTTGCAGGTAAAAAGCAAGAAAAATTCTGGGGTGTAGCAAATGTTTTATATTATAAAAATCCGCAAACTCCCGAACAAATCATCGAAGAATTATCAAAGGCAAATTTAAAACTTGATTTTGATAAATTAAAAAGCGATGCAAACAGTCCGGAAATCGAAAAAGAATTACTTAGCGATATAGAAAAAACTTTTTCAAAAAGTATTGAAGGAACCCCTGCATTAGAAATCAACGACACGTTATATGTGGGTTACATGCCGTATGATGAACTTAAAGAAAAAGTTAAACTTGCAAAAAAAAGAGCCTTGAATAAATAAAGGCATTTAATATGAAAAAGATAATTCTACAGGCATGTTGCGCACCTTGTTCAACCTATCCGATTCAAAAATTAAAAGAAGAAGGATATGAGCCTGTAGTATTTTTTTACAATCCAAATATATTCCCTTTTGAAGAATACGAAATAAGAAGAAACGAATTAAAGAACTATTGCAAGAAATTAAATATTGAATATTTAGAAGAAAAATACCAAAACGAAGTATTTTTGGATTTTGTTAAAGGATTGGAAACAGAACCCGAAAAAGGAAAAAGGTGTTCTAAATGTTTTTATTTAAGATTGGATAAAACGGCACAAATTGCAATTAAAAATAATATTGAATATTTTACAACGACTCTCACTGTTTCTCCTCATAAAGATTCAAATCAAATTTTTGAAGTCGGAAGAATAATCGCAGAAAAATACAAGATTAATTTTTTGGAATACAATTTTAAAAAGCAGGACGGTTTTAAAATTTCAAGACAAATCGCAAAAGAAAATAATATGTATGCTCAAAAATACTGCGGATGTCAGTTTTCGATTCAATAATTTACATTGAACTCAAACCGTCCACAAGAACAAATCTGCCTAAAGGCTCGACTTCGCAATATTGCGACAAGCTCTCAAGAAAACATTTGTTTTCGCAAAAACCTCCCGAGATGCAGATTTTAGACGGAGTTTTTGCAAAATTATAAGCATTAAAAGCTATTCCATGGATAAATTTAGAAATTGCAACAGAAGGGTCAATTCCTCCCGCAACATCATCCATAATTTTTTCAAGACCAAATATCCCGCAGGTAACGGAATATTTTTCTTTTTGAAATTTTAAACTATCTATATCTACATTATAAAATTTTAAAAGCATTTCAACAGTGGCACCTGTAGCGGAAGCGCAAACACTGTTCCAATCCATATCGGAAAATTTTTTATTTTTATATTGAACAAATTTAATATCCCTTGACCCCAAATCTAAAACCGTAAAATCGTTTTCAAGATACTTTTTTGCGCCGTAAGCAAGTGCAACAACTTCATTTTCATAGACGTTTTTTGTTTTATTCAGACTGTGACCCGTGCATTTATCGTATTTATAATTCAATTTTGATAATGATGAAGTTTTGATTATTGAATAATCTTTCTTTTCATTATCAATTTTTAATATTTTGGTCCAAGTTGTGCCTGCATCTATGAATATTTTATTCATAAGGGAATTTTACCATGGAAATAAATTTACGATTTGCATTATTTTTTTCAAGATAGTAAAATTTGAATAGATAGAAGAACGACGGTAGAAAAATTGCAGTCTAAATTAAAAGATTATATTGATATAATTCAAAAAGTTGCAAAAGTTGAGTACAAGAGAATCCCCTCGCATATGTTGGATTGTGAGGAGCTTGTTTCTATCGGGATTATTGCTTTGCAAGCTCTGTTTAAAAATAAAACCGACGAACAAATAAAGAACTATAACTCTTCTTATATTGCGACTGCGGTTCGCTGGGCAATCAGAAACGAACTCAGAAATCGTTACAAATGGTACACCCTGAAACATAAAAAAGAAGAAGGCGATACCATAATGACGGGAGATGATGAATATTCGGAAAATCAATCAGCACTAGATGTTTCTCCCGCAAAAGTCAGAGAAGCCGTATACGAAACAATTCTATCCATTGATTCTATTATGGCAAACAGCTCGGATAACGATTCTCCGTTTGATTTTATTAAGGACACATCGGCAACACCGGATGAAAAAGCTGAAATTTCAGAATTGGGTAAATTAATAAAAGAAGCAATAGCAAAACTTCCCCAAAAAGACAGAACTATCGTAGAATACAGGTTTTATCGCAACATGCAGGTTAAACAAATTGCCGCAATGGTAGGGCTTTCAAGTTCGCGTGTAACAAGAATCGTTCAGGCGTCGCTAAACGATGTTAAAGCATACCTGCAAAAAAGAGGCTTAACAAGTTACTAGAAATATAAATAAGGGAGAGAGGATAAATGTTATTGGAAAAAACAAAACTGTTTAACGACGAATATAAAAAAACAATAAAAGAAGGTTTGGACGTTTTAGGCAAAAAAAACCTTGCTCTAATCGTGCAAGGTGTTAGTTTTCCCTCAAATGAAGACGAAGATACAGGCTTTGGAACATATAATTCTGATGCCGCAAAAGAACTTTTTGATTATACAAAAGGAATATTTACGGCAATTCAATTAGGCCCCCAAGGAAAAACAAAACTATCCGACTCATCTCCTTATACAGGAACGGTTTTTTCAAAAAATCCTTTATTTATCAACTTAAAAGATTTAACAACTGATAAATGGGATAAAATTTTATCCAAAAAAACTCTTAATAAAATTATTGAAATGAACCCGAACAAAGGCACAAACAGAGCCGCATACATATACGCAAACGAAAGTTTATCTCTTGCAAGCAACGAATTTTATAAAAATTTCAAAAAAAGTGCTTCTAAAAAATTGAAATCAGAATTTGAAAACTTCAAAAAAGAAAATGCTTTCTGGCTCGATAAAGATGCTTTGTACGAAGCTTTATCCATAGAAAACAATTCCGATTACTGGCCTCAATGGAAAAGCGAATTAGATAGAACACTTTTTGGTTCTGCCGATAAAAAACAGGCTCAAAAAAGAATAGATACAATAACAAAAAAATATATTGATACAATAGAAAAATACAAGCTTGAACAATTTATTGTTCAAAAACAAAGCGACGAAACAACGGAATACACAAAAAAAATCGGTATAAAATTAATCGCCGACAGACAAGTAGCCTTCTCTGACAGAGACAACTGGGCATATCAATCATTATTCTTAGACGGTTGGTGTTTGGGTTGTCCTCCGGATTATTTCTCTGAAGACGGACAAGCATGGGGCTTTAGCGTAATTAATCCCGATAAATTATTCAACAAAGATAACTCTTTAGGTGAAGCAGGACAATTACTTAAAAAATTATATTTAAAAATGTTTAAAGAAAACCCCGGCGGAGTGAGAATTGACCATACGGTAGGTTTAATTGACCCATGGGTATATAAAAAAGGACACTTACCAAAAGTAGAAGAAGGTGCAGGAAGATTATATTCTTCTCCAAAACACCCGGAACTCGCTAAATATTCGATTGCAAAAGAAGAAAACATAAATAAAACCCCGATAGAAGGAAAATTTGTTACTCCTGATGATGAAAAGTGGATTGACAATTTATCCGATGAACAAGTTACTTTGTATGGCAGAATGATTGAACATATAGTTATTAAAGCTGCATACGAAGCAGGTCTCGATAAAGATGCTATCATAGCGGAAGATTTGGGTACTCTCACATATCCTGTTGTTCAAGTAATGAAAAAATATAAATTGAACGGCATGAAGCTTGTGCAATTTGTTGTTCCGACAGAACCCGAACATCCGTACAGATGCAAAAACATAACCCCTAATTCCTGGGTAATGGTCGGAACCCATGACAACGAACCAATCAGAATGTGGGCATCCAAACTTGTTAATACGGAAGAAGCTAATCCGTATATTAAAAATTTAATAGAAGATTTATGCTCTGAATTCGGTAACAAAGATGAAGTATGGCACAAAATGTACACGGATGAAAAATATTTTGCTTTTATGAAGCTTGTTGAATGTTTTGCATCTAAAGCCGAAAACATACAAATATTCTTTACGGATTTCTTCGGGATTAACGAAGTATATAATACCCCCGGAACTTCAGGTGATCCAAATTGGACATTAAGAATTAATAATAATTTTAAAGAATTTTATCAAGAAAAGTTAAGAAAAGAAGAAGCTCTAAACTTGCCTTTAGTTTTAATTTATGCTATGAAAGCTAGAGGATGGGATTTCTATAAAAACCATCAGGAACTTCTGGATAAACTTGAAAAGCTTGTATCCGAAAAATAATAAACAAATCTTATAAGGTTGGAATATGAAAAATAAAATATTAAAATACATAATTGTTTTTTGTTTAATTATCGCAGGAACAATAAGCGCATACGCTTTTTCATTCCGAAATATGACACTTGATTTTATTCATATGTCAGATACACATATTTCAACAGACAGAAGTGATACATCATATAAAGCTTTGGGCTCATCCTCTTTGCTTTTGAAAGATGCAATTGAACAGATAAACGAAATTAAAGGTTTAGATTTTGTACTGTTCACGGGAGATATGGTTGATAGCGCAACAAGGGAAAACTACGGAGAATATTATAGATTATTATCTCATTTGAAATATCCTTCCCTAAATGCCTTCGGAAACCATGATTTCAATTACGGAACAATGTCAAAATATGAAGTCTTAGATCTTGTTAAAACTTATAATCCAAATTATACCTTCTCGGATACATACTACGCATTTACTCCGAAAACAGATTTCAGAATAATAATTCTGGATGGCGTTACAAGTGACGAATCAACAGCAAACGGAAAATTAACGGAAGAACAATTAAAATTCTTAGATAACGAATTATCTCAAAACCAAGATAAGATTGCCGTTATTGCTCTGCATTTTCCTCCGGTTGAACCTTTTGCATCAGATGAGCATAAATTGCTAAATGCAGACAGTATGAATGAAATATTGGTTAAATACAAAAATCCGATAATCGTGCTTTCGGGACACTATCACACGACAAAAATAAGACAAATAGGAAATATTGTTTATGTATCTACTCCATCTTTAGTTACATATCCGATGGCATTCAGACACATAAAAATTGTTAATTTTAAAGACAGAGTACAATATAAATTCGATTTTATTACAACCGGATTAGATGAAATAAAAGAAAAAAATCGTCAAAGTGTAATATCCTATAGTACTTTAGCAGGTACAGAAAAAGACAGAACTCTTGAATTTACATATTACAAAAAGCACCCAAAATCCGTAAGCTACAAAAAGAGAAAAATAAAATCCGCTTCAAAAGTTCAAAAGATGTCAAAAAGAGAACTAAAGAAGCTTGAAAATCCGAAACCTAAAGAAGTTAAAAAACAAAAAGTACAAAAAGAGAAAAAAGTAAAAGCAAAGAAAAGTTGGAATATATTTAAAAGAAATAAAACTGCCGCACCAGAGGGAACTTAATGACAAATTTCACAATTAAATACAGGGGAGTAAGGGGTTCTTATCCGAACGCAAACATAAACTTTTTAAAGTACGGAGGAAATACTTCCTGTGTTGAAATTAATTGCGGAAAACAACTGATTATCCTTGATTCCGGGACAGGGATAATAGATATCGGGCGCGATATTGAAAATAGTAACTTTGCCAAAAAACAAACAACCATTCTGTTGAGCCATATTCACCAAGACCATATTCAAGGTTTGCAATTTTATAAACCTTTATTTAATAAGGATTCTACAATTAATCTTTTCGGATTAAAAAAGGCGAATGAGGATTTGAAAACAACATTAAAAAATATTCTCTTCGACACTGTTTTTCCTCTAAATTTAGATGAAATAAAAAGTAATTTTCAAATACAAAATTTTTCCGAAAACGAAACAATATTAATTAATCAAGACGGAAAAACACAAAAATTTGACTCACGTGATAATAACATTAAATTAAATGAAAATATAATCAAAATAACTTCTCATAAAACTTCTCACCCGAAAGAAGGTTGTTTGTGCATAAAAATAGAATACAATAATAAAACACTTGTATATGCGACAGATAAAGAAAGTCTGGAAGATGACACGGAATTTATTAATTTTGCAAAAAATTGCAATTGTTTAATCCATGATGCACAATACACAAATCAGGATTATAAAGGTAAAAAAGGCTTCGGCCATTCAACATTTGACATGGCAAAAGAAGTATTTCACAAAACGAATGCAAAAAAATTGTTCTTCTTCCACTACGACCCTGACTACGATGACAAAAAATTAACACAATTGGAAAAAGAATATTCAAAAAACAACATCTTCTTCGCAAAAGAAAATTATCAGTTCGAATTATGATGAAATTAATTATAATAGCTATAATAACAGGATTTTTGACTATTAACTGTCTTGCCATGGAATCAAAACACGGTCTGGATGGCAACATACAATATACTATCGATGCCGTAAAAAACGCAAGAGGACATTCCAATATGGGAAACATCTATTTTGATGAAGGCAATATTATATCCGCAATAAAAGAATATGAAATTGCTTACCGTCTGACTTGGAATTCTTCATCATCTTCAGTTTATTTATATAACCTTTCAAGATGTTATACGGCACTAAAAAATTATAAACAAGCAAAAATATATTTAGATGAAGCAATAAAAAAAGATTGTTTAAATATGACATATTATAAAGCACTTGTTGATTGCTACATTCAGTTAAACATACAAGAAGAAGAACTCAAAAAATGTTTTAAAGATGAAATAAATCCCTACAAAAGAATAATAGCAGGTTTAATATTTTTAAAAACAGGAAACAAATTCGCCGCAAAAAACATATTTGATGAATTTATAAACGACAATCCCGATATGATAATATCGGATGATGTAAGATTAATTTTAAAACAAATTGATTAATTTAATTTCCTGTTAAGAAGCTCTTGAACTCTGGATACCATTTCATTATGAATTACATCAACAGGCTGAACCCCGTTTAATTCGATAAAATTATATTCATCTTTTAGCTTTTGATATTCTTCAAGGCATCTTTTTTGATATATTTCAAAGCTATTATATATATCAACCGATATTCCTATATCTCTGCCTGATTCAAAATAATCAAGGACGCCATTCTTTGCTATTAACCTTTTTATTAAAATATCAGGCGGAACGTTCAAATAAAAAACCAAATCAGGCTTAGGTGCAAAACTATATAGGTTTTTAACCCAATTTATATCATGACCTCTGACAGAATCCCTAACATAGGCAGTATAAATGTATCTGTCCATCAATACAACAAAACCTGATTTTAGGGCGGGAATTATTTCATTTTCTAATCTGTCTGTATAATCAGCCGCATACAAAAGAGAGAATGTCGTTGTATTTAACATGTTTCTTTCTTTTGCCTCATTAATAACACCGGAAATCAGTCTTGAAGTTTTCCATTGAGAAACGGTACACCCAAAACCTTTTTTTTGAATATATTCGGATAGCATGTTTACATGTGTAGATTTACCCGCACCATCCGTTCCTTCAATAACAATAAGCAATCCGTCATAGCCGTGGTTTATATTCATAAAGTATCAACCTCAATATTAATATTTTTTTGTTTTAACAGTTCCGCAACTTTTTGTCTCATAAGTCTTTGTTTGTTATATATGCTGTCATTTGCATCTATACTAATCAGGCCAAATTCATCAACCATTTTTTTGTATTGTTCGACGATTCTATTTTGAAACAACAAATAACTCTTATAAGGGTTTCTTGATAATTTCATATCCATGCCGGCTTCATAAAATTTCGGCTGCCTGTTTGAACAAATTCTATCCAAGCTGTCTTTCGGGCTAACATCAAAATAAAAAGTAATATCAGGTTTTATTGCAAAAGAATACAAATTTCTAACCCACGCTGAATCAACTTCACGAGCAGCATCTCTTGCAAATGCCGTATAAACATACCTGTCCGCCAAAACAACAAACCCTGCCTTCAGAGCCGGTATGATTGTTCTTTCTAATCTGTCGGCAAAATCAACGGCATGCAAAAGCGAGAATGTTCTTCCTGATAAAAGATTTTTCTTTTTAGCTTTTTTTGTTGTTTTTGAAATCAATTCCGAAGAATTCCATTGAGTCAACACAACGTCAACTCCCGTCTGAACAAGCCAGCTGTGTAAAAGTTCAATTTGGGTTGACTTTCCTGCTCCGTCAATTCCTTCAACACATATAAGCCTACCTGAGTAATCATGATTTTTTGAAAATCTTAACATTTTATACCCTTGTATTTTTATTATTCAAATATTATATTAGATTATATAGGAAAAACAAAAGAGAGGCTAAATGTTATTAAGTTTAATTAAAAAATCTTTTAAACAAGTTTTTGAAAACAGTTCTATAATGATATTTTTAGTGGCATATTTAATTATAATCGGAGTCATTACCCCGTTTATAAGAAATGATATTTTGGCAATGGTGCTTGGAATTTGTATTATCTTGCTTACCATTGTTCATTTTGCGGGATGGTTTCAACTTGTTAATGCAATCGCAATCGAAAAAAATAACGAATTAGAAAACAAAACTGTATTTTCAGTATTTTTGGAAGGTATAGGAAGAAATATTGTACCTCTTATAATAGCATTTATCTTCTATTTTGCTATATTAATGTTGTTTTTATATGTATCAGGATTTGTTGCAAATCACTTCTTTGGCGATATAAAAATTGTACTTCAGGATATAATGACCTCAATGCAAGGAAACAATAATCTTATTCTTGCTTTAGAAGCACTGCCTGACGATAAACAAATGACGTTCTACGGTTGGCAATTCTGTTTTATTATTGCGAGCTGTATTTTAGGTTTTATATTCATAACATATTGTCCTTTTCTTATTAATTCCGAAAAAAACATATTTGTAAGACCGTTTATTGCTTTTTGGGAATCTCTTAAATTTACATTCAAAAACTTTTTAATGACAGTAGCTATATATGCTTCAATATATGCTGCATATATTTTAATAAATGTCTTAAGAGGATTAGCAGGAAGCAACACAATAATATCAATGGTATTATTCCTTATTTATATCTATTTCAGTGCCATTGTTGTTATGTTAATATTTAATTACTATGACGCAAAAAATAATTGTTCTGACAGGCCCGACAGCATCGGGGAAAACGAAACTGTCGATACAGCTGGCAAAGAAGATTAACACAGAAATCATCTGTGCTGATTCAAGAATCGTATATAAAGATTTGGATATTGTTTCGGCAAAACCGACACTCAAAGAACAAAACAAAATAACTCATCATTTAATAGATATAATTACCCCTGACAAGGATTTTTCGGCGGGCGATTTTGTTCGTTTATCGGAAGATATTATCAATCAGTCCTCTAATCCGATAATTATATCCGGCGGTACTTGGTTTTACATAAAAAGTCTTTTAGATGAAGTAAAACTTCCTAAATGCGAAATTGATTCCAAATTAAGAAAGAAGCTGGAAAATATAGAAAGTACTACGCTTTGGGAAGAATTAAACAAATTAGATTCAAAAAGAGCAAAAGAAATTCATCCCAACAATAAAGATAAAATTATTCGCTCAATTGAACTCTGCAGGTATTTAAACGCTCCCATAAGCGAATACACAAGAGAAGAAAACCAAAAATACGATGCAAAATGGTATATGCCCGACATAAATAGAGCTGTTCTTTACGAAAGAATCAATTTAAGAGTAGACGAAATGATAAAAGAAGGGCTTTTTGACGAATGGAAAAAGAATGATTCCAAATACGGAAAAACAAAGATAATGCTCAACACAATCGGCTATAAAGAATTTTATGAACTGAATGAAGGTATTTATCAGGATTTTGAAGAGGCGGTTGAAAAAATCAAACAGCATACAAGAAATTTTGCAAAAAGACAGTTGACTTATTTCAAATCAAACTCCAAAATAAAAACAATAAATACAATTGATGAAATATTAAAGGAAACAGAAGATTGAAAAAGATTTTATTTATTATTTTTGTCTTAATTATAAATTTTTCTTTTGCCGAAGAAGAAACCATAAAAGCTCAGGTAAAATACAATGAAGCAACGGCAAGAGTGGAAGCCTTTAAAGATGTAGAAAGAAAGATAAACAAGGATTTCTACAGAAGCTATCTTAAAGACATAAACAGAAAAGAAAATATAGAAAGCATTAAAAATTCAATTTTTGAAATCGAAAACGAAAGACTTCTTGAGCCTTTTTATATTAAAAGCACTCTTGCAACATATTCCGTTACTTATCTTGATAATATAGAATACACATTTTACTATAATATTTTAGGAAGTTTAATTAAATTTGATAAAACAATCAACGATAGCTATCCCATAAAAACCTACGGGTATTCAAGATACGGAAATTTAATCTCGGTTACTTTTTCGGTTGATGGAGATGAACAATTTATTTATAATGAAACAGGAAAACTGGTTGCTCATTGGATAGGCGACAATATGGTAAAAAAACCTTTGGCGTTGAAATTTATTGATATAACAAGAGGAGATAATCCTAAAAATACAAAATGAAGAAATTTTTTGTACTACTATTCATCTTGAATTCAATATGTTTTGCTTCCGACAAACTTCGTGTGGAAGCACTTGAGGACTTTGATTCCGAATTTCCGAAGGACTATTATAAAGTAAAACTGCTGGAGGATGAACGCTTAGATAACATCTTAATGATAGAAAATGATATCATAAACTGCAAAACAGAAAAAATCACAGACCCAAAAAGAGCAAAACGCAACGCAAAAATATATTTTTCGCTTGATGAATACGAAGATTATATAGGAACACATAAATTTAAAGATAAATATATTGCAAGATACGAAAAAACAACACTTTCAGAAAACAAGGGTAAAATCGCTAAAAAAGCCGGTCTTATTGCGGGAAGTTTTGTTGTAAAAGGATTGAATTACGGAGTATCTTTTGCGGAAGGCATAAAAGAAAACAAAGAAAACAATCGTTTTAAATCAGGGATAAAAAGAGTCTATGACGATTCGTTTTTATCCTATATAAAATACGGAGAAGAAATAAAAATAAAAAAAGGCGAAAAATTTTATTTGATTGTTAAAAAAGCGGATGAAAACGATACTTTTGAAGAAGAAAAATATACCACTGAAGACAATTAACGAATTTATTTTTGTGATAGAATAATTTAGTAAGAATTATAATAAGGAGTAAATATATGGCAAGAAGACCCATTATTGCAGGCAATTGGAAAATGAACAACAATAAAGCACAGGCAAAAGAACTTGTAGATGGAATCATGTATGGAATTTCTCAACTTGATGCCTCTAAAATGCCTGAAGTTATTATTGCACCGACATATACCGCACTTTGGCAAGCATACGATTTAATTAAAAATGAACCGAAAATTGCACTTGCTGCACAAAACGTAAACCCTAACCCTTCAGGAGCATACACAGGTGAAGTTTCTCTTGATATGTTAGCTGATTTTAATGTTAAATTTGTAATCATAGGACACAGTGAACGCAGACAAATGTTCAACGAATCAGACGAATTTATTAATGAAAAAGCAAAAGCAATTTTAGCTAAAGGTTTGATTCCTATTATTTGCTGCGGAGAAACATTAGAACAACGTGAAAGCGGAGTTACCGATACTCATATAGCATCTCAAATTACAAAAGCTTTAAAAGATATTTCAGCAGAAGATGCTGCAAAATCAGTAATTGCTTATGAACCAATCTGGGCAATCGGAACAGGAAAATCATGTGATGCTAAAGAAGCAAACAGAACAATAGGCGAAATCAGAAAAGTTGTTGCAAAATTATATTCTCAAGATATTGCGGACAAAATCAGAATTTTATATGGCGGCTCTGTTAAACCTTCAACTATTGTTGAACAAATGGCACAACCCGAAATTGATGGCGGCTTAATCGGCGGCGCTTCATTAAAAGCAGACAGCTTTGTAGAATTAATTAAAGGTGCTATGTAAAAAATAAATAATATAATCAAAAAAAAGGCGCAAATTGCGCCTTTTTTTATTGGAAAAATTAAAGTAAAGTTTTGTAACAAAATAACATAAAATCCTAAAGTTTAAAGAAAAAATGCCGAATTAAAGAATATAAGGAAAGACAATAGATGGGACAACAAGGAAAAATGAATGTCAGCTTGAATACAGCTTTATATAACGCACAGGGTGTTGATCTTATAAATGTTGAAAAAATCGCAGGTAACATTCTTAATTCAGCAAAAAATCAACAGCCTGTCGTTAAAGAAATCGACTATTCCAAATTCAACAGAGCAAGTCTCGGAATAGATTTATATTCATCAAGAACAAACGTTCAATTGCAAAAACAAATTGCGATGAATCAGGCAGGTTTGTATGTTCAATCCGTAAATGTAGCGGAATTAAATTCAAAAGCAGCAGCAAGCTTATATTCTGCGGCAAATGTCCAAAAAAATGTATCAATGACACAATCTGTACAAGCAAGTGAAATAGCAGTACCAAAAACCATTGAAAAACCCGAAACACAAATAAGAACTTTCACAATAACAGACAGCAATTCAAACTCCTCTAATAGTAACTATAACCCCTTCGCAAATACTGGCAAGAAAGACACAACACAAAACGAGAGAGCGAAATAGTAGTAACAGGTTTATACTTTTCCTTTCAATAACATCGAAGCTCCAATATTTTTTTGGAGCGTTTTTTTATCCTAAATCAAGTGAGCTTAGTGCAACTGCACTTAGCGAACGCAGATTTAGGCAGAAGTGTGCGAAGCGCGAACGGGAAAGCGTTGAGCTTTGCCGTTAGCACGAAGCCGTACTAAGGCGACGTGGAAATTTTCAATTTCCACAGGAGCATACCCGAATCAAGTGAGCCTTAGTTTGCAAAAGCAAACTTAGCGAACGCGAGGGCAAAGCTGTGCGAAATAAACGGCAAAACGTTGAGTTTTGACGTTTATGAAGTCCTTAGATGACCGCCGTTTCAAATCTCTGATTTGACAGGCGGAAATCCCGAATCAAGTGAGCCTTAGTTTGCAAAAGCAAACTTAGCGAACGCAGATGAGGGCAATACTATCCAATCTGTCATTGCGAGAAATCGCTTGCGATTTTGTGGCAATCCATAAACATATTTCTTCACCATTCACTTATTTTCAATTCCTATAAGGATTTACGGCAATACAAAACAAACGAAACATTTGCCGATTATTACGCACAGTAAAATAAAAAAAAGGGTCGACCCTAGAATCGACCCACTGTATTGCCATCACCAGTTAGATTTTTATTATACTAAACTCATTGCTATTGAAGGTGCAGAGTTAGCTTGAGCTAATAGAGATGTTGATACTTGTTGCAGAATTGATGATTGCGTATATTTAGAAGCATCTGACGCTATATCAGCATCTATGATTAACGAATTTGCACTTTCAAGGTTTTCAAATTGTGTTTTTAATGTGCTTAAAGCAGAATCAAGACGGTTACCTGCAGAACCTATGATTGATTTTCTATCGGTAATATTATCAATCGCTCTATCCATTGCAAGAATTGCTTTATCAAAATCACTTGTTTCCGCATCTGCCGTACCATCGTTTTTAATTACTTTTGGTGTACTTTCAAGTGTGCCGCCGTTATTATATTGAACATTATTTTGACCGTATTCAATACTATCTCCTTCGCCTGCAGATATTTTCACGAGGCTAAAGTTTTTAATACCTGACATAGCTGAAAATTCAACTGAAGCAAACAATGATTTATCGGCAACAACGGTGTTATCATCACCTGCGTTAGGTCCTGCTTGGAATGTAGCACCCAAACCGCCAAGACCGGTTGTTTGCTCTTGTGTAACAACTTTACCGTTGTTAAATAAGAATGAAGAAGAATATTTGGCGGAATAAGAAACCCTGTTGATTTCTTGAATACGTTCTTGAACTTCATCGTCCATTGCTTTAATTTCTTCTGCAGAATAAGTACCGTTCTTTGCTTGAAGCGTTAAATCTCTGATTCTTGATAAGTTATCGGAAATAACGTCTAAATTTCCTTCTGTTGTTGATAATAATGATTTTGCGTTTTGGATGTTGTTTTGTGCAATTTGTGTACCGTTCAATTGAACTTTCATACGAGCTGAAATAACACATCCTGCTGCATCATCTTGTGCGGATTTTACTTTTAAACCGCTGGACATTCTTTCCATTGTTTTAGAAAGATCTTTTGTCGCATTTGTTAAACAATTTTGAATTTTGGTTGAATCTACGTTGGTGTTAATAACTACACTCATGGCAATACTCCTTTAAACTAATACTCATAACGTCCTGTTATGAAAACTATCTATCTATACCGGTGGTTAAAATAAAAGATAAAATGGGGCAATACTTTTTTCTAACCTGTTTGTCTTTGGTTTCCCTCTGACACATTCATATTAACCTCATTTGAAATTGAAAAGAATTATAACAAAGTTAGAAATTTATCTAACTAAAGTATAGATTTTTTGATAAAATATTATAAAAGGAGATGAAAGGATATGGCATTTAAGCCCGCTGTAAAGCCGAATAACAGCCCTATTAAACTTGTGCCGCCGCACAGTATAGAAGCCGAAACAGCTGTTTTAGGCTCTATATTAATAAATTCAGACAGTATCAATAGAGTTGTTGAGATTTTAGAGCCTGACGATTTTTATTCTCCAAAAAATAAACTTATTTACGAAGCGGCTTTTAATCTGAATAGCCAAAATAAACCCGTAGACGGCGTTTCTTTAACGGAATATTTTAAATCAAGAAACCAACTGGATGAAATCGGCGGAGTAGAATACTTGGGAGAACTGGGTTTAGATACGGTTTTATCATCCAATATCGAATATTACGCACAAATTATTAAAGAAAATTCACTCAAAAGAAAACTTGTTAATGCGGGTTCAAACATAATAGAAGAAGTATTTAAAAACCCCGAAGCAGAAGTTTCATTAGAGATTGCAGAAAAAGCAATCTTTGAGATTGCACAGAAAAAATCTTCTCAAGATGTTCAACTTATTTCAAACCTGTTAATAGAAACGGTTGAACAGCTTGAATACAGATTTAATAATAAAGGTACCTGCACAGGAATCCCCAGCGGATTTTATGATTTGGATGCAATGCTTGCGGGTTTTCAAAAATCCGATTTAATAATTCTTGCAGCACGTCCTTCAATGGGGAAAACCGCCTTTGCGCTTAATATTGCACAAAATATAGGTGTCAGACAAAAGGTACCTGTTTTAATATTTTCTCTTGAAATGGCGGCGTCGCAGTTAACAAATCGTATCTTGTGCTCAGAAGCGGAAATTGATGCACAACGTGCAAGAACAGGTGAATTAAACGCACAGGAATGGGAAAAAATAGCCGATGTAATGAACCAGTTACACGAAGCACCCATTTTAATAGATGATTCTACAGGGATAACACTTTCGGATATAAGAGCAAAAGCAAGAAGAATAAAGACAAAATATCCTGATTTAGGTTTGGTTATAATAGATTATCTTCAATTAATTGAAGATAAATCCACACAAGACAGAAACCAAGCAATTTCAGGAATTTCAAGAGGTTTAAAAGCGCTTGCGCGTGAACTTGCAGTACCAATTATTGCAATTTCGCAACTTTCACGTAAAGTAGAGGACAGACAAGACAAAGTTCCCATGATGTCAGACCTTAGAGAATCAGGTGCAATCGAACAAGACGCAGACGTTATTATGTTCGTACACAGACCCGAATACTATGATAAAGAAAATCCCGAATTAAAAAACAAAGCTCAAATCATAATCGCAAAACAACGTAACGGCCCTGTCGGAGATGTTAATTTGTTGTATTTTGGCTCAACCACAAAATTCAAAAACAAAATGAAGCCGGTTGTAGAAATGTAGATGAGGATAAAATGGAAAAAAATTTTGAAAATTTAGCGGTAGATTATTTTAAAAACGGATATTCATGTTCTGAATCAATTGCGCAAGCTGCGGTTGATTTAGGTTTAACAAATAAAGACCTTGTTTCCGTGGCAACAAGTTTTTCGGGCGGAATGTCATCAGGATGCTTGTGCGGAGCAGTTGCAGGCGCACAAATGGTTATAGGTTTGTTGTACGGAAAATACAAAGATAACACTGCAAGAGCAAAAGCAAAAGAATTTTATGACAAATTCGCATCCGTTCATAAAGTAACTTGTTGTAAAATATTGACAAAAGATTTTAAAGATTTTCATTCACCCGAAAGAAGAAACCATTGCATAAATATGGTTGAATTTTGCGCTAAAACATTGGATGAAATGCTTGAAAAAGAAAAAGAGAAGATTTAGTTTTCTACTACATTTATAGGATTAATTTGATTTTTCTTAAAAATAGAGTCATAATGTAAACATAAATTCGATTTGCTGACTTGGTTTTAGGAAAAATAAATTGTTTTACGCTAACAGTATAAAAAAAGAGAACTATATATGCCAAACAAACGGTTCCGTTTCTGATTCAATCACACAGAATTGGACCTTATCAGCTCTTGAATGTTATAAATTAAAATCAAATTGCGAACAATGTCCCATCGCTAAAGCAAACTACTCTTTTAAATGTCAAATGAAAAAAATTGTAGAAGTGCTTTTAAAAACAAGAGGCTTGCCAAACGAAAAGGCAATAATGAATTCTCTCGATACAGATAAGAATAATGTTGCTTAATTAATATCGGATATTTCAGAATCAGTCATTTCACTGCATTTTCTTTGGAATATTTCGTTGAATTTTTTTGCTCTTTCTTCTTCTGTTTCATATTGGCTGCGCAATTTAATGAGTTCGCCGTTATCTAAAAATACACCGCCACAGGAATAACATTCATCAATTTCAATTTCACCCGAAAAATCAGTGTGATTTTTTACCATAATTGCAGAACATACAGGGCAGGTTCTTTGTTTTGTTGTATCAACTCTTTTAAATTCTTTGTTATTTATAGCAGCCAAAATAAAGTTTATATTTTCCTTGCCTTCATCAAATTTTTTCAGTTCTCTGTTGTCAAAGAACATTCCACCGCAACCTTTTGTGCATATATCAACATAAATATCGTGTTCGTTTGAATAAACTTTTTCCATTTCACTTCCGCAAGCGGGGCAAATAAGTGTTTCTTTAGTATCAGCCATAATCTTTTCCTTTATATAATAGTTTGTTTTACTGTCTTTATAAATAAATTTATATCAATCGGTTTTGTAATGTATGCGGAAACATTGAATTGTTTCGCTCTGATTTTATCAACATCCATAACACAGGCGCTTGCAATTATGACAGGCGGAAGCGCAAAATTTTCCTCCTGCAATTTTTTAAGCATAGAAAAACCATCCATTTTTGGAAGTTGAATATCAAGAATAATTAAATCGTAAGAATTTTTTTTAATTTTTTCGTACGCAATAACGCCATCTGTTGCTACATCGACATCATAATTTTGATATTTTAGAATATCAACAAAAAGCTTTAAATTTAATTCATTGTCTTCTGTAACGAGTATTTTTTTCATACGATTAAATTTTTAAACTCCAAAGTAAACGTCGTTCCCTTATTTAATTCGGATTCGAGCGTAATTTTTCCGTTATGCAATTTAACGAGCTCTTTTGTGATTGTAAGTCCCAAACCTGTTGAATTTTTTGTGTAGACATTATCAAGATGAACAAACTTTTTAAATATTTTTGAATGGTTTTTCTTTTCTATTCCTATTCCGTTATCTTGAATTTTTAATATGTAGTTTTTCTTGTCGGATGCCGATGTTATAACAATTTTACCGTTTTTATGCGTAAATTTTATTGCATTAGAAAGCAAATTAAAAAGAATTTGCTGGAATTTTTGGTAGTCGGCTTTAATTAATCCGTCAAATTCACAATTAAATTTAACATTTATATCTTTATTTGTATATAAAGGCTCAAGCACGTTTATTGCTTCTTGTATTACCTGTTTTGCGGATAATTCCGTCGGCGTGTATTTCATAACATGAGCTTCAAGCTTAGAAATATCAAGTATTTCATTTATCATTCCCAATAAGTGCAAACCTGAAATTTGGATATCCTTAATGTATTCCGCCTGTTTTTCATTCAATTCACCGAAAATTTTACTGTCCAATGCTTGAGAAAAACCGATAATTGCATTTAAAGGTGTTCTTAAATCGTGAGAAATATTAGCTAAAAAGAGATTTTTTGTTTTATCAATTTCTTGCAGTTTTTTGTGCTGTTTTTTTATTATTTCATAGGCTTTTTGCTTATCCAATACGGCATCTTGCATAGCCTTTAATTGAAGCTTAAATACCTCTGATAATTCATAGTCTTTTATTTTGTAACTTATTACATTTGATAAGGTAACAAGACTTTGAACCGTTTCATTATTAAAATCATCATTAATACTCACAATCAAAAACCCGAACACGGAATCTCTTATTGCGAGTTTTGTAATAAGCGTATTATTATTCAAAAATTTATCTTTTTTTGTTTTTAATATTTTATATTTTTTTTCGGTCTTTAAAAATTCTGCAATTTCACAGTTTGATAATTCATAACCTTGGACTTGTTTTGAATTTTTCAAAGCTGTTTTCAAACAGTATTCACAATCTTCCAAAAAATAAATCGCAACAGAAACTTCATCAAATAAAGACGACAACAAAAGCAAACATGATTCATAAAAATCAGAATCTTTTGCTTCTGTTTCGTTTATATATCTGTCTATTAAATTTAAACTTCTGATTAAGACACTGTGCATAATAAAATTTTATGCCATTATATGTATTCGTGGCAACTTTTTAACATTAATTCAGTTCAAAAATATAACCGCCTTTGGTTGCATTTTGTATAATGTCGTTATTTATTTTTGTTCTGAGATTTTTAATATATTTATACACATAATCACAAGGCAAATCCAATATTGCAGCTAAATCTCTCGCATAAACAATTTGACCTTTGTTTTTTATAAAATGACACAAAACCGCATCTTCTCTCTCTGTTAAATTTTTCTTGAAGCTTAGTTTTGATTTTATTTCTTTAACTGAAACGCTAACGGAAGTTTTGTCCGCATTCCTTTGCATATCAATAGATTTTTTAGCAACTTTGAGAATAGTATTAGTACCTTGCTCTTTTGTTGAATAAAGACGCTTTTCATTTTTCATAACGATATCGATAATATCGCTGGTTTTTTTGTCTTCTTCAAGAACCTTGCCAAGTCTTTTAGCATATTCCTCAAGGGTAATTTTTTCTAAAGAGCTTCTCCATTGTCTGATTTCTTCCTTACTAAGATATTGGCTCATTTAATTCCCCCATAAATTATCTTCGTTCGTTTTCGTTATTTATGTTATATCACAAGTTTTATTGAAAAACACAAAATATTTCATAACGTAAATTTTTTTTAAAAATGTTAAATTTAGGGCATTTCCTATTGACAAACAAATCAGATTGTAGATTTAAAGGGCATCCCGCTTGAACTTCAGTCAAAACTAGCGATTTAATTGGGTTTTAAAACTCATTCTTGCAATATAAAGTGTTAAAACTCCGATGAGAATTAATGGAACAAGATTTTCAAAAACAGTAAATACATCCATATTTTTTAAATAAATTCCTTTAATAATTAGCATATAATATCTCAAGGGATTTAACAGACTTAAATACTGAAAAAATAAAGGCATATCTTCAACCGGAGAAACAAAACCCGACAACAACACAGCAGGCATTTGAAAGGCAAAAACACCCAGTATTGCCTGTTGTTGAGTATAAGATAAAGAAGAAATAAAAAGACCGACACCTATTATTGAAAAAAGAGAAACCAATGTTGCAATCAAATAAAGAAAAACAGAGCCTCTAAACGGTATTTTAAATAATATTATGATTATCAAAGTAATAACCATACTCAAGCAAAAAGCAACTATTATAGGAGGGGCTAATTTTCCGATTAATATTTCATCCTCGGATAAAGGGCTCACAAGAAGCTGATTAAAAGTAAGAAGTTCCCTTTCTCTTGCAACAGATAAAGCCGATAACAATAAGCTTAAAATCATAGCAAGCATAACAATCATACTCACCGTCAAAAACCATTTGTATTCAATATTAGGGTTATACCAGTTTCTCGTTACAATATCAATCTTTGGGGATTTTTTATTTATTTTCTTTTCCAGTTCACTGTTAAATTCGTTGATTATACCGTTTGCATAAGCCGATACCAAAGAGGCTGAATTTGTTTGTCTGCCGTCTGCAATAACGAGAATTTCCGCTTTAGAATTTGAATTAATATTTTTTGAAAAATCGTTTTGTATAATAAGCCCCAATTGCGATTCTTTTAAATCTATATCGTGCTTTAATTTATTAGGATTCTGTACGAATTTTACGCTTCTAAAATAATTTGAATTGTAGAATTTTGAAATAAGCTCCCTTGAATAATAACCGTTATCGTAGTTTATAACCGTCATATCTATGTTTTTTACTTCCAAAGTCAACGCCTGAGCAAAAATAAAGAGTTGAACTATAGGAGGAAAAATAATCAAGGCACGATTTTTCGGATCTTTAAAAATCGATAAAAATTCTTTTTTTATTAATGCAAGCAAACGAATTTTTATTTCTTTAAACATTTCTCTAACCTCAAATTAATACTTGAATAAACCAATAAAAACAAAGCAACACCAAGAATAAAAAGAAATACGGAATTTATAAGAATAATTTTCGGTATACTTCCCGCCATAAATTCACTCTGAATAAATATAATAAAATACCTCGGTGGAAGTATTAGTGTTAAATATTGAAAGATTTTAGGCATGGAATTAATGGGATAAATCAAACCCGACAACATTAATGCAGGCAAAAGTCCAAAAGACAAGGCCATTTGCGAAGATGAAAATTGTTCTTTATAGTTTGAACTTATTGTTAAACCTACTCCCAAACAACAAAAAAGATAAAGCGCACCCACAAAAATAAGAATAAGAATATTTCCCCTAAAGGGTATTTTAAATACATAAATACAAATAAAAACGTTAAACAAAAACGATAAAATCCCGAGCATAAAATAGGGTATATATTTTGATAAAACAAAATCAAATTTACTTATATTGGTACTAAACAACCCCTCTATTGTACCTCTTTCCCATTCTCTTGATATAACAAGAGCCGTTAATAACATTCCTATCATATTCATTGTTATGGCAAGCGAACCCGGCAATATGAAATAGTGAGAATTTATGTCCTGATTGTACCAATACCTTGTAACTGGAACAACGAGAGGAGAATTGAGATTAAATTTAAAATCCGAAGAATTAAGCCAATTGTTTGCAATTTCTAATATATAGTTTGAAACGTAATTTGCAAGATTTGCTTCTGAACCGTCAGTTATCACAAGAATTTCTGCCGTATTTTCTTTTTCAAGATTGGATATAAAATCATTCGGAATAATTATTCCGCCTTTTAATTTTGAATTTTTTATTTTATTATACATTTCTTCTTTGTTAAAAAAATATTCTGTTTTTATATATTTACTTTTATTAAATGCTTCAACAAGTGTTGAAAGCTTTGGGTTTATATCGTCGTTTTTTATTCCGAGGGTAATTTTAACCGTATCTAAATTGACACCGTATCTATACAATAAAAGAATCATTAAAGGCAAAACAAAAGCAATCAAAAGAGAGGAAAAATCTCTTGTTATCTGATAAAATTCTTTTTGTATTAAAGCAAAACAAATTTTCATTACTCATTCCTAGCTTTTTTGATTAATTTAATGAATGCTTCCTGCATATTTTTTGTACCGGAATTTTTAACAATTTCTGAGGGTTTATCTGCTGCAATTATTTCACCGCCGTAAAACAATGAAATATTATCGCAAAATCTTGCTTCTTCCATAAAATGAGTAGTAACCAAAATACTGACACCGATATTCGATAAAGCCTTTATATGCGTCCAAAATTCTTTTCTTTGAATTACATCGACTCCGCTCGTCGGTTCATCCAAAAACAACACGGGCGGCTCATGGATTAAGGCACAAGATAAAGACAACCTCTGTTTAAAACCTAAAGGCAAAAGGGACGAAATTGTATTTTTATATTCATTTAATTCAAAAATATCAAGCATCCTTTTGATTTTTTCTTTTTTATTTTTACCAAATAACCCATACGCACCCGCAAAAAAATTCAAATTATCGTAAACCGTAAGTCTTGAATAGAGTGAAAATTTTTGCGCCATGTACCCAAGATAACTTCTTGCTTTGGCAGGATTTTCAACTACATCAATTCCCATTATGTAACCGTTTCCGGAAGTCGGCTTTGTTAATGCACACATCATTTGAAATGTTGTAGATTTTCCGGCACCGTTAGGACCCAATAGTCCGAATATTTCTCCCTTTTTTATACAGAAAGAATTATCCTTTACGGCAGTAAAATCCCCGAACTTTTTTGATAATTTTTCCGCCAATACGACACATTCTTTGTTGTGTTCTGCTACATTGTAATTTTTCGCAATTAAAGAAGGAGTTTCAATAAAACCACCCATTAATTTGATAACTTTTTCTTCAAAATCCTCATAATTATTACCTAAATCTTTGGTTAAACCTTTATATATAATTTTTCCTTTATCTAAAATCACACAAGAATCAAAGCTGTACGCTTCATCAAGATATGAACTTGACCAAATTACGCTTGTATTTTTGTTTATCATTTTTTTAACAAGCTTCAACAATTCCATTCTGCTTAAAGGGTCAACTCCGACAGATGGTTCATCCAAAACAAGCAATTCGGGTTCCGATAATAACGCACAGGCAAGACCCAATTTTTGCTTCATTCCACCCGATAAATTTCCCGCAAGACGGTTTTGAAAAGATTTTAGGCCTGTAAATTCCAATAAGATATCAAAATTATTATCCGTATTTTTCAATTTCGAATACAGTTTTAAATTTTCTATAACCGTTAAATCCTCGTACAGTCCGAATTTTTGCGGCATGTAACCCGTATTTTTTAGAATAGACGCTTTATCTTTTGAAGGATTAAAATTTAAAGTTAATATCTTACCCGAATCAGGATACAATAAACCCACAAGTAATCTTAAAAGCGTCGTTTTTCCGCTTCCGTCCGCACCAATAAGGGCAACGGTTTTACCTCGTTTTAAAATTAAATTAATATCTGATAGTGCTTTTATTTTACCGAAGCTTTTATATAAATTTTCAATTTCTATACAATTATCCGCCATTTTCATCCAATCTGATTTGAATAGTAACAGGCATTCCCTGCCTTAAAAATTCATCTGCCTCATCTATGTACACTCTCAATCTATACATTAAATCCGTTCTCAATTCTTTTGTTTGAACGATTTTCGGACTGAATTCCGCAACCGGAGAAATATAGCCGATTGTGCCTTTGTAGGTCTTTTTCTTCCCTGTTTTTATGTCCTTTGTATCGGTTAAAATGTCTGCTTTCATTCCGTATTTTATGTTTCCTAAATATTTTTCATTTATATAGGTTCTAATCCATAAAGGTTTATGGAGGTTCATTACATAAACAGTTTGTCCCGCTTGGATTCTTGCGCCTTTTTCCTGCACTCTGGAAGAAATAATACCATCTTGCGGAGCATACATTTTAGTGTATTCAAGCTTATTTTTTATAAATTCAAGATTTGCCTTATCCAGATTTAATTTTGCTTCATAATAATTTTTGTTATTTAAAAGTGTCGTGCATTCTTCTT
Source organism: uncultured bacterium (assembly GCA_946622415.1). Taxonomy (GTDB): domain Bacteria; phylum Cyanobacteriota; class Vampirovibrionia; order Gastranaerophilales; family Gastranaerophilaceae; genus RUG14156. The sequence continues at coordinate 64,108 of CAMOPX010000001.1, read as the reverse complement.
TTGAAACAGTGTCGTCGGAACACAAAGGAAGATTTCTTTTATATTTTGAGAGATTTTCCATAGCATTTGCTTTACTTGTTTTTTCTTGAAAAAATGCTTTTTTATAATTAGCTCTGTAGTCTTTATCATCAAGAGTTGCAATTAAATCACCTTTTTTAATGTAATCTCCTTCTTCAACAAAAACATTGTTTATTATTCCATCCACTTGAAAAGACAAATCCACCTGTCTTATTTCAACATTTCCATAGGTTTCTATAATATTTTTATCGTTATTAAAAAAAACAAAAAATATCAAAAAAACAATTAATAAAACAACAAGCAAAACAAATATAATTATTTTTATTTTCATAATTGTCCGCCTAATGCCTTATATAAAGTTACATAATCAACGAGTCTTGCTGTTTTAGAGCTTGCCCACGACTGTTCTATGGTATTCAGAGCTGCTTTATTATCAAAATATTCCATTTTGGAAACAGTACCGCGATGTAATTTTTTCTTTGATGATTTATATATTGCGTTTTGAAGCTTCAATTGTTTAAGAGATGAATTTTCGGATATTGTATCCTGCTTTATTAAATTCATAGCATTATTAACTTCTTTTAGAGCATTTAAATCAGTTTGAAAATATTTTTCCAAGAGTTCTTCATACTTTTCTTTTTTAATTTTTAAATTTGCGATTTTATAGCCGCCTTTAAAAATATCCTGAGTAAGACCCGCAACCAAAAATCCAAAAGCACTGTTCCAAGAAAAAAAGTTTCCGCCTGTCGCAGAATCCATACTGTATAAAGCATTCAAATTGAAACTCGGGAAAAACTCTTTTTTCGCAATTGTGATATCAATTTTTGCACTTCTTAATTTATTTTCGGCTTCTATTAAATCAGGGCGGTTAAATATCAAATCCGAATTAATTATTTCGGGAATATTTTCCGCATATTCAATATTTTTTATACTTCCTCTTTTAAGTTCTTCAATACATTGAGGACTCTTGCCTAACAAAACAGCAAAATTATAAAGCATTGTTTTTCTGTTTTTAATTAAATTGTCGTACATGAGTACCTGATTTATGTATTTTTTTCTATAGTCATTTAATATAACCGAATCAACAACCCCCGCTTTAAATTTTTTATCCGTTAAATAGAGATTATTCCTTTTACTGTTTAAAATTTCTTCTTGTTTTTCTATTAAATAATCCGATAGCAAAATATTCAAATAACCGCTTGCAACATCAGATAAAAGTGAAATATATATTGCCTTTCGGTTTGCAAGTTTTGCAAAATAGAGTTTTTTTAAAGATTTTGTTTTATCTCTATTTTTGAGCAAAAAATCAGGCTCATATTGAACTCTAAAAGGTAATATATAAGCATTCGGGCGCACAAACAAAAAATCCGACATATCACTTTTTGGAAAATGAACACCCAAATAAGAACTTCCTACATTCAACAAAGGCATTTCTTTAGAAAATTGTGACTTAATTTCAAATCTGTATTGTTCAACACTGTGATTTGCCTGTTTTAAATCGTGGTTGTTTTCCAAAGCTTCAATAATATATTCCATCAAGCATTCATCATTAAATTTTTTAAAAAACTCAATATTAATTTCGTTTCCTAAACAATTTTCTGCTCCAAAAATAAAAAATAGTATTAAATAAAAAAATATATTCATACATTGAATTTTTTAGTATTTTGAATCTGATTTAAATTAGCCGATTAGGCTAAATATAGATTTTGATATATTTCTTAAAAAACATACTCGGCATGCATAAAATTTGGTATAATTATTGGATTAAATGCTATGATTTGCTACTTTATATGAGGAAAAAATTATGATACAACCGATTTCATTAACAAACAAATTTAATTCTTTACAATTCAAAGGAAAAGAAGATATCAGAATCATACCTTCTTCAAAGCCTACGGATTTGGAAAAAAGTATTGAAAACGAACTGGGTATTAACCCCACGGAAACCGTTACAAAAAAATTCGCAAACGGCGAAACGTATGTCAATATTAAAGACGATATGAGAAATAAAGACGTATTTATTATGTCAAATTCAGGAAACGAAGTTAATGACAATTTAATGGAAATGTATTTAAAAGCAGATGCGGCAAAAAGAATGGGCGCAAATAAAATTGTTGCAATTTTGCCAAATTTCCCCTATGCAAGACAAGAAAGAAAAACTGAACTTGGTGAACCTATTTCTGCAGCTTTAAATTTATCACTTTTACATACATCAGGAGTTGATGAAGTAATAACAGCAGATATCCATGCACCTGCAACAGAAGGTTTCGGCAAGGATATAAAACTTACCAATTTAGATTCACTTGATGAAATGACAAAATATTTTCAAGATAAATTTGATGATACATCAGATTTAGTTGTTATTTCACCCGATTTTGGCGGAAAGAAAAGAGCGGATAAATTGGCAAAAGCACTTAACTGCAACAAAGCAATAATATACAAAGAAAGAGCGGAACACAATAAAGCAAAAGCCGAAATGTTATTGGGTGACGATGTTAACGGCAAAACCTGCATAATATATGATGATATGATAGATACAGCAGGAACAATGGCAGAAGCAGTTAAAATGCTGACAAATAAAGGCGCAAAAGAGGTCTATATTGCAGCTTGCCACGGTTTATTCAACGGAAAAGCACTTCAAAATTTAAATAATCCCGCAATAAAAGAAATTGTTGTAACTAACAGTCAAACTAAACCTGAAGTTGACAAAATTAAACAGGTTGATATTGCACCAAAAATAGCAAGAACAATGCTTGATATTTCAGCATAGAACGGCATGCCATATTAAAAAAAATAAAATAAATTTTTATAATCTACTTCATAAAATGTAACATTTGTTAAAATAATGTTACATTTTTTAAAAATATATGTTATACTTTTCCAGTAAGATGGAATTTATTTACAGAATACGGATTTTTTGTAGAGTAAAAGGAATTTTTTAATATGGCTAGCACGATTACAGGAATTGGTTCAGGATTCGATATTGACGGATGGGTATCATCTTTAGTAAGCGCAAAACAAGAATCCACGGTAAAACCTCTCACAACCAAATTATCAGCTCTCAACACTAAAAATTCAGCTATTACAGGGCTGAAATCAAAGTGCTCTAAACTTTTATCCACTCTGCAAACATTTACAAAAAGTATGTACAATTCCACATCAGATATGTGGACAAATACCTCCATTACCTCATCAAATTCAGACTATGCAACAGCAGTTTCAAAAGGTAATGTTGCTGCCGCATCGGTTGAATTAAAAATAGACCAAGTAGCGACAGCAACTACTGCAACAAGTACGCATAGTTTGGGTGCATTTACGGAAGAAGAAATAGAAAATACTAAATTTACAAATTTAGCAAACGGACAAGCAAAATCCGGAGATTTTTCCATATTTTTGAACGGAAAAGAATACAATGTTGAAATAGGCGAAGATGACACCGTTAGTGATGTACTCAACAAAATCTCAGAAACTACGGGAAACAAGGTTCAAGCCGACATAGATGAAAACGGATATTTTTCAATCAAAGCATATAAACAAGATGAAAACGAACAATGGGTTGAAGATGAAAGCGCTAATCTTTCAATAGGTTCAAGCGGGGATTCATCCAATTTTGTATCAGCTCTAAAACTTCATGATTCAATAGGAACATACGGATACAAAAGCTCATACCCTGTTTCTTCCGTTTTAACGGACGTTGCAATGGTAAGCGAAGAATCAGGCTTAAAAGGTATCAATTTCTTTAATGAAGAAGGTGAAGAAGCAGAATCAGGTAAAATCACCATCAACGGAGTTGATTTTACGGTAGACAAAAACACTTCTCTTAACGATTTAGTTTCAAGAATCAACGGAAATGGTGATGCTAATGTAAAAGCAAGCTTTGATTCATTAACAAATAAATTAGTTCTTACATCAACCGAAACAGGCAAAAACAATATAAGCCTTTCTGAAGAAGGAACAAACCTGTTAAACGTATTAGGTTTGACAGAAATAAACGAAGAAGGCGACGAAATCATTGCCTCAGGTTCACAACAACTCGGTGAAAATGCAATTGTATATATCAACGGCAACAAAGTAATTTCTAACTCAAATACAATCACAGGTGAATCTTCAGGTATTGCAAACCTCTCTATTACGGTTAAAAAACCTACGGCAAAAGAAGATGAAGTTATAGGTGAAGATTCGGGAAAAGCAACTTCTGTTACTTTAAATATTGAACCCGACTATTCAAATATCGAAACAGCGTTGAATGACTTTGTTACAGCATATAATGATGTAATAAACTCAATCAAAACCGCAACATCATCAGAAGGCGCAATCGGAAGTGATGCTACGCTCAGAGGTATTTCTTCCACACTGAAAGGCATACTATCTAATTCCGGAGAGAATGACGGAATATTCTCTTTATTATCTCAAATCGGTATTTCTACATCAAAAAATGATATATCAAATATTTCAATTGATAATGAAAAATTAAAAGAAGCATTAAGTGAAAACTTGTATTCCGTAAAACAACTTTTATCTGACGGTTACACATCAAAAACTGATAACGGCATTTTCGACAGAATGGCAAACGTTTTATCAGGTGTAATGGATAACGAAAAAGGTTTCTTTACAACATATACAAATTCATTAAACAATCAAATATCAAATATGAATAAAAGAATCGAAACAGCCAATACAAGATTAACACGTTATCAATCCGAAATGGCAGCCAAATTCAATAAAATGGATTCGGTTATGGCATCTTTATCATCACAATTAAGCTTGTTTAATGCATATATTTAATAAATCAAGAAATCTTTCCCGCCAATTGTCCGCAAGCTGCGTCTATATCAGCACCTCTTTCGAGCCTGATTGTGACCTTCTTTCCTGATGCTTCTAAAATATACTTAAATTTCAAAATATCTTTTTTGGACGGTTTTTTGAAGTCATCCATTCCAATCGGATTATATGGAATAAGATTTATGTTGCATTTAATGTCTTTTAAATATTCAATTAATTCTTTTGCGCATTGAATAGAATCATTTAACCCGCCAATTAAAATATATTCTATTGTAATTCTGTCCTTTGTTGCTTTATTGTACTCCAAAAGTGCGTTTTTTAATTCCTGCATATTATACTTATTTTCAACAGGCATAACCTGTTTTCTTATTTCATGGTTTGGTGCATGCAAAGATATTGCTAAAGTAGGCAATAATTCACATTTTGATAATTCGGATATCTTTGGCACAATTCCGCAGGTTGAAACGGTTAGTCTTCTTATTGAAATTTGAAGATTCTTGTTAATAAGTTCTATTGCTCTTTTTAAGTTTTCAAAATTATCTAACGGTTCTCCCTGTCCCATAAAAACGACATTTGTTATTTTTAAATCCGTATCCTGCTGAGCAAGCAAAATTTCGGAAACAATCTCATGAGCGGATAAATTTCTTTTAAAGCCGTTTTTACCCGTGGCACAGAATTTGCAATTCATTTTGCAGCCGACTTGAGAAGACACACACATAGAAAGATTACTTCTGTTATCAAATCGCATAAGCACTGCTTCTGCGCACAAACCGTCAGAAAATTCGATTAAATATTTAATTGTACCGTCTGTTGATATCTGGCGAGTTTTTATTTTGCAATCTAAAATCGTACAGTTTTGTTTTAAATATTCTCTAAATTCTTTTTTTACATCCGTCATATCGTCAAATGATTTGGCGTTTTTTGCCCAAATCCACGAAAAAATCTGACCCGCGCGGAATTTTTTTTCACCCGCTTCAACGATATAATTTTCCAATTCCGAAAGAGAAAATTTAGATAAAACAACTGTATTCATAAAATTATTCTATCAAAAAAATTTTTGTAATACACTAAAATTATGTTTGATGAAACCAAAGAAAACTCAATAGAAAAAGAACTTTCAAAGTGTTCAAGATGCGGTTTGTGTTTGGAAAATTGTCCTATTTACAGCATAAAAAAGGATGAAAACAACACATCAAGAGGTCTTATATGTAAACTTTCTGGGTACAAAAAAGGTATCTTGACCGAAAAAGAAGTAAAAAAGGGTTTAAAGATATGCCTAAATTGTACAAAATGCAAATCAGGCTGTCCTTCTTTAGTTGATACAACATCTGTTTTTGCATACAAAAATGCCCTGTTAAACCCATCTTTATTCAGTCAGAGGGTATTTTTAATTTTAAAATTATTACCTTTGAAACTGGTTTATATTTTGAATTTCTTTAAATCAAGACCAAAAACAAAAAAATCGGATATCCTGTATTTTAAAGGTTGTGTTGCAAAAGCACAGCATAAAAAAACTTATCTTGATAAGTTATTTTTCAATCCCGAATTTTCTTGCTGCGGTTTGCCTTATTTAACCTCGGGTGATATAAAAAATTATAAAAAAGCAAAAGAAAAAAATATTTCTCTGATTAATTCGGCAAAACTTGTTGTTTTTGATTGTGCAAGCTGCAAAAAAGCCGTTGAAGAATATGGAAATATAGATAAAAACAAGCTTTTATTTTTTAACGATTTAATTGAAAACAAAATTAAAATAAAAGATAATTCAAAATACAGAAATAAAACAATAACCTTCCATAAACCCTGTCATATGGATGAAAACGAATTTTTAAAAACGGAAGAATTTTTGAAAAATATAAAAGGAATTAATTATAAAAGATTGGAAAATTACTCTGATTGCTGCGGATTCGGGGGAAGTTATTTTATTTTTCATCCCATAATTTCAACAAAAATTGCACTTAAAAAAGCAAAAAACATCAAAATAACAAATCCGAATTTGATTTTAACCATTTGTCCTTCCTGCACTCTGGGTTTAAGATTTAATCAATTGATTTCTTTTAATTTTAAAAAAACGCTTGAATTGAGAGATTTTATCGATAAAGAAACGGAAATTTGCAAATAAATGTTAATTTCCTATCATAACAAAATGTAAAATTATATTTTCCTCTGCATAAAAATAAAGCTGTTTATAATATAATAAGATAGGATTTTTCCCTTATCAGTATAATAAAAGGAAGGTATAATGTACAACGTTGCAATAGTCGGGGGCGGCCCTGCGGGAATTTTTACTGCTTTAGAATTAGCGAAATTAAAGCCCGATTGGAAAATTTTATTAATTGAAAAGGGTTCAAAAATCGAAAAAAGAAAATGCCCTCTAAGAGAAGGTGTAAAACAATGTATGAGCTGCAAAACCTGTGGTTTATTGTGCGGCTGGGGCGGTGCAGGCGCATTTTCCGATGGAAAATTAACCCTAACACCAGAAGTCGGCGGTCACTTGGTTGATTATATGCCATACAAAGATGTTGAAAACTTAATTGATTATTGCGACAATATATACCTTGAGCACGGTGCGACAAAAACCGTATTCGGTACAAACAGAGCAGAATTTGCCGACATTGAACATGCTGCAACTTTAGCTGAATTAAAACTTGTTCATTCGCCCGTTCGTCACTTGGGCACGGAAAAATCTCTTTCCGTTCTAAAATCAATGCAAGATTATTTGGCAGACAGAATTGATATTATAAATAACGAACTCGTATCCGAATTAATTATTGAAAATGGCACAATCAAAGGTTTTACAACAAAACAAGGTAATGAATATCTGGCTGATTTTGTTGTTGTGGCGCCCGGAAGAGAAGGTGCAGATTGGTTGAGCCAACAATTCATTAAACACAAAATAGAAATGATTAATAATGCCGTAGACGTCGGCGTCAGAGTCGAATTACCCGCTGCCGTTATGGAACACATAACTTCAAGATTATACGAATCAAAATTAATTTATCATTCACCAACCTTTGGAGATGAAGTTAGAACCTTCTGTATGAATCCAAATGGTGAAGTCGTAAACGAAAACTATAACGGTATTTCAACCGTAAACGGACACTCATACGCAGACAAAAAGACTCCGAATACAAACTTTGCGCTTCTTGTGTCTAAAAAATTCACGGAACCCTTCCACGAACCCATAAAATACGGTCAACATATTGCATCTTTGGCCAATATGTTGTCAGGCGGAATTTTGGTACAAAGATTCGGCGACTTATTGGATGGCAGACGTTCCACCCCGCAAAGAATTAAAGAATCAATAATTCAGCCGACATTAGAATGTGCAACTCCGGGGGATTTGAGTCTTGTTCTTCCATATAGACAATTATTAAGCATCATCGAAATGATATATGCACTCGATAAAATTGCACCCGGTGTAGCATCAAGATATACTCTTCTATATGGTATAGAAGTTAAATTCTACTCCGCAAGAGTATTGATTTCTAATGAATTAGAAACTATGGGTGTAAAAAATCTTTTTGCAATAGGAGATGGCGCAGGCGTAACAAGAGGTTTAATGCAAGCAAGCGCTTCGGGTGTGCATGTTGCAAGAGTAATCGCAGGAAGAAAATAAAATTAAAAATAACTATTAAAAACCCCTCGATTTAGAGGGGTTTTTATTTTTTAAGGCTAACCCAAAATATCCTTTGCGAGAATTTTTGCCAATTCGTCAAATTCAGAGCTTTGCGAAGTCTTTATTGAAGATTGCAGAGTGATTTCATTTTCTATGATTTTAGAATTTTTTAATTTTTCCAATTTTTCTTTCAATAATTTTCCACAATTACAAGCCCAAGAACCATTTTCTATTATCGCATAGGTTCTGTTTTGAAGATTGTGTTTAACAAGATTGGATATAAAATTATCCATTGAAGTAAATATTTCCATATTATATGTTGTTGTTGCAAGAACAATATGAGAATATTTAAATGCCTCTGATAATACACGTGATGAATCACTGTGAGAAATATCGAATGTTTTTATATTTTTAACACCGTTTTGTGCTAATTTAGATGAGACGATATCGGCTGCATTTTGCGTTCCGCCATATACAGAACTATAAACAACCAAGGCAGACTTAATTTCAGGGCTGTATGATGCCCAAAGTGAATATTTTTCAACTAAATTCGATATTTGTTTTTTTAGAACAAGCCCATGGAGAGGACAAACCATTTTTATATCAATATTTTTAGCTTTATTCAATAAAGCATTTACCTGAGTGCCGTATTTTCCGACAATGTTTGTATAATATCTTCTATATTCATCAATATTTATTTCAGTTTCGTCATCAAACAAATTTCCGCTCAAAGCACCAAATGAACCAAAAGCATCTGCCGAAAATAAAATTTTATCAACGGAATCATAACTAACCATAACTTCGGGCCAATGTACCATAGGCGCCATTATAAAGGTAAAATTGTGTCTGCCTGTTGATAGGGTATCATTTTCTTTTACTATTTGAAAATTGTTTTCTATATCAAAATCAAATTCAAAGAATTGAAAAAGCATTTGTTTTAGTTTTTGATTGCAGACTATTTTTACATTCGGATATTTTTCAATAACGCTTTTTACCAATGCGCTGTGATCCGGTTCAATATGATTAATTACAAAATAATCGAGTTTTCTTTTTCCTAAAACAAATTTTAAATTTTCAAAAAATTGTCCGCAAAAAGCTTTATCCACAGTATCGAATAGTACCGTTTTTTCATCATCTAAAAAATAAGAATTGTAGCTGACGCCATCTTCTACCCTGTATGTACTTTCAAACAGTGCAATTCTTCTGTCATTACAGCCCATATAATAATAATCATCGTTTATTTGTCTTACATTGTGCATATTTTTCCCTCTATTAATAATTCTCGGACTATATATAAGTTTACATCAAAAATTATTTTTTATTCATGTTTAATTCTTCAAACTTTGCTTTCATTGTAGGATTGTTTTTGGTTAATTTTTTAATATTTAAATCTTCTGCTTTGTTATTTGCAAGCCTTAAATTGTTTTCTGAAGACAAAAGCGCCTCTTTTGTTTTTTGAAGATGATCTATTGTTTTGTCTATTTCTTCTATTGCCGTTTTGAATTTTTTACTTGCGAGTTCAAAATTTCTTGAAAATTTTTCTTTAAAATCATTCATTTCAGCTTCAAAATTAGATATATCTATATTTTGGGTTTTAATTAAAGACAATTCTTTTCTGTATTCAAGAGAATGAAGTGCAGAATTTCTGAGTATTGTGATGATAGGAATAAAAAACTGCGGTCTTATAACATACATTTTTGGATATTTATGAGAAACATCAACTATCCCCGTATTATAAAGTTCATTATCCGGCTCAAGCATAGAAACCAAAATCGCATACTCGCATTTTTTTTCATTTCTATCTTTATTGAGTTCTTTGAAAAAATCTTCGTTTTTTTTCTTAGTTGATGTGGAATCCGCTTCGTTCTTCATTTCAAACATAATAGAGATAAATTCTTCGCCGTCCGAATCCGTTTCTTTGTATATATAATCACCTTTACTGCCTGATTTTGCATTGTTATCTTTTTCAAAATATGCATTTTGAAAACCTGTTGCTCTTAATCTGTTAAATTCTGTTTCACAATGCTGTTCAAGACTCTCTCCTATCATTTTAGTCGACAATTTAGCTTTAAAATCTTTGTAGCGTTCTATTTCTTCTTCTTTAAATCTCAATTGGTTTTCATATTGTTCAATTAAAGATTTTTCCTTTAATTGAAATTCTTTATCGGACAGAATTTTTTCATTTTTTAATTTTGTTATTTCAAGCTCTTTATCCTTATCAAACGTTGTTAATTTGTTTTGTAATTCGGTTATTTCTTGATTTTTATTTATAACCAATTCATTGATTGCATTTTTTGCAACAAATCTTTCCTGTTCAAGATTTGATTTCAGTTTTGATATTTCTTCTTCTTTTTCTTTTAGCTTTTCACTAAATTCTTTTTCCATTTGCAATTTATTAATAGAAAGAGCATTTTCTTTTTCAAGCATAAATTGCTTTTCTCTTTCTTTAATTTCATTAGAAAATTCTTCATCCCTGACTTGTTTTAAGATGGCAGTATATCCTGATTCATCAACTTTAAAAACCTCGCCGCACTTGGGGCATTTTATTTCCTTCATTTATTCATTCTCCAATGTTTTATTCAAAATATCCTACATAATCAAGATTTCTGTATAACCCGCAATAATCAAGACCAAATCCAACAATAAATTTATCATCAATATCGTATGCTGAAAAGTCAGGCTTCACATCGTGTTTTCTTGCACATTTCTTATCAAACATAACAGCAAGCTTTACACTCTTTGCATTGCAATTTTGTTTTACGAGCTTCAATAAAAAATCAAGCGTTAATCCTGTATCAATAATATCTTCCACAATAAGGACATTTTGGTTTTCAAAATTCGGCAACTTTGAATCATTTATTTTAACCGAACCTGATGAAATCTGATTGTTTCCGTAACTTGATAACGAAATAAACTCCATTTTAACAGGCATTTTAAGATGTTTTGATAATTCCGTAAAAAACATAACGGCACCTCTCAAAACACAAACAATGTTTAAAATTTCATCACTTTTATAACAAGAATTAATCTCATGTGCAACCTGTTTTATTCTTTCCGTTAAATCTTTATTGCTTATTAAAACCTTTAAATCTCTTATATCTTTTTCCATTTTTCACCTTTTTTCTATAAATATCATCTTCCATCTCGTTCTCAAATAATAATCCCCGTTTAAAGAAGTCTTTGAATGTTTGTTATTCATAATAAAATCATCATACATAAGAAGATTTTTTCTGTTTCTGTATTTTAAATATCCGCCTATAAAATCATTTAAGATTTCCAGCCTCAGCTCAATATCTAATTTTGTATATTTTTCATAGAATATTTTATCATCCTTAAATATTTCTGATTTAATTTTTTCCGTTTGGCATTTTATTATTTTTTGAGCTTGGATTGAATTTAGAATCAAATTATTTATTGAATCAATATATTTTGGATTTATTTCTTCAAATGTAGGCAATATCTTATTTCTTATGAGATTTCTTTTATATTTTTGATTCAGGTTAGATGAATCAATCTTGTAATCTTGTTTTTTCTTTTCCAAAAAATCTAAGATTTCTTGTTTTGTAACATTCAAAAGAGGTCTATAATAAATATCTCTGATTTTTGGAATTGAACACAAGCCCGCAATTGATGTACCTTTTATTATTCTATAAATTAATGTTTCAATATTATCGTTTTTATTATGCGCAAGAAAAACAATTTTTGAATTGTATTTTTTTGCAGTTTCTTCAAAAAACTTGTATCTGTAATCACGGGCAATTTCTTCCGTTTTTTTAATATCCGAGGGGGCAATACCGATTTCATATAAAAGATTATATTTTTTTGCAAAATCAATTGTAAAGAGTTCTTCTTCTTTTGCTTCTTTTCTCCAACCATGATTAAAATAAGCAAGAACAATATTGAGATTAAACTCTTCTTTTAATTCTGCCAAAACCAAAGATAAACAAACACTGTCCGGTCCACCGGAAAAGCCGACCTGAACAGTGGTATTGTTAATATTATTTTCGATTAAAAAATTTTTAACTATTTCAAGCATTTTACAGTGTAGGCAAATCACCTTTTACATCAGCGGCTTCAGCGCCATCAAGATCAAAAACACTTGCAAGTGCATTTATTGCAGCTTCGGAATGTTTTCTTTCGATGAGACAACTGATTTTGATTTCACTTGTAGAAATCATTTTGATATTAATATGATTTTGTGCTAATGTATCGAACATTTTTGCAGCTATACCGGGTCTGTCTATCATGCCGGCACCTACTATAGAAACCTTTGCAATATCTTCATCAATATAGATATTTGTAGCGGAAAGAATTTCTGATATTTTGCCTTTTATTGAATTGAATTTATCGAAATCATCTTTTGATATGGTAAATGCAATATCATTTGTGTTGTTAGAGCTTCTTGCATATGATTGAATAATCATATCAACGCTCAAATTGTTTTTAGCAAGCAAATTGAATAAATGAGCTGCGTTACCGGGTTCATCTACGATATCACAAATCACAACTCTGAGTTGAGATTTATCACAAGCAACACCTGTAACAGGTCTGGTTAGTTCCATTTCATCGACTCCTATTATTAAAGTTCCTAAATCATCAAGTTTGAAAGAGCTTCTTACTCTCATTGGCATATTATATAATTTTGCCGTTTCTACAGAGCGGGGGTGAAGTACATTCGCACCTACTCTTGCTAATTCAAGCATTTCTTCATAAGAAATTGTTTTTAATTTTTGTGCGGTTTTAACTATCCTCGGGTCAGTTGTATAAACGCCTTCCACATCAGAATATATATCACATCTGTCAGCTTTAAGAGCACAAGCTAATGCAACTGCAGTTGTATCAGAACCGCCTCTGCCGAGTGTTGTTATTTCATTGTCACCGCATACGCCTTGGAATCCTGCCACAATAACAATTTCATCATTATCAAGATGTTTTTTTGTATTTGTTGTATCTATATCAACAATTCTTGCACACATGTGACAGTCTTCGGTTTTAATACCCGCCTGCAAACCTGTCATACTGACTGCCTTATATCCCATTTCATTTAATGCCATTGCAAGAAGTGACATTGAAATTTGTTCACCTGTGGATAGAAGCATATCCATTTCACGTTCCGATGGATTAGAGGTTATTTCTTTTGACAATTTAACAAGATTGTCCGTTGTATGTCCCATTGCAGAAACAACAACCACAACGGAATTACCCTGTTTCTTTTCTCTTATAACCGCTCTTGCAACATTTTTTATTTTATCGGTATCGGCAACCGAAGTTCCGCCGAATTTTTGAACTATAAGTCCCATTCTCACCTCGTCTATGGATTTTGCTCCATATTCTTTTTTGTCATATTAACTAATTGGTTTTCGCCATACTTCTCAAGTATTTTATCACAAATATTTATTATTGTTAATTTTGTTTCTTCGTTTTTATTTTTTTCATACATTTTTGAATATATCATTAATTCTATCATCAGATAGTCTCTGTCTTCAGATTTTTTATCCGCATATTTTTCAAGATTATTAAGTGCTTTATCAACTTTGTCCAATTTTAAATAACATTCCGATATCGCCATTTGTGCTTTTAAATTGTTATTGTCCAGTTTATATGCGTTTTCAAGTCTTTCTATTGCTCTATATAGTTCGCCTGTCTGCATTAATACAAGACCGTATTTGAAATTTAATTCCGAATTATTTTTGTCCGTTTCCCAAGCACTTCTTGCATATCTGATTGCTTTTGTTCTGTTTTCTTCATTGTCTTCCATATCCAAATATGCCATAGAAAGATTAATAAGGCTCATTTTATCGTTTTTATCGTATTCTATTGCTTTAAGCCAATATTTTATTGCATTTTCTTTATTATTTAGAGCGTTATAGCTTAGTGCAATATTATAGTATGATTTTATAAGTTTTTTATCCAGCTCAATCGCTTTTTTAAAAGCATCAATTGCATTTTGATATTCGTTTTGCTTGTAATAAATTTGTCCCAGATTAAAATACCCCGAAGCCGAATTTTTATCCAGTTCGATTGTTTTTTCTATTGCTTCTTTTGCTTCTTCCAATTTATTCAATTTCAATAACGAACAAGACAAAGCATTATATAATGAAATTTCGGAATCATTTAATTCTATTGCTTTAATAAATTTTTCCAGTGATGCTTCGTATTCTTTATAATATTGTAATGATAACCCCCAAGAATTATAGAATTTCCAATCTTTTTTTATTATCTTCTGTGCATCTTCAAATACCTTAAAACATTCTTCTTTTTTCTCTAAATTTAAATAACATTCGGCAATAAGCAGATAGCTATCCGATTTTGAAGGGTTAATGCTTATACTTTTTTTGCAAAATTCAATACTTTCCTGATATTTTTTCATTCTTGCGGAGCACAATCCGCACATATAAAGAGCTTCCGCATTAAAAGGCTCTGTTTCAATAAGCTTCAAAAACTTTAGTCTTGCTGATTTATAATCGTTTTCCTGAACAAGTACAAGTCCCCACATAAACAGCGCCTGCGTTAAAGTCGGATCTAATAAATATGTTTTTTTAAACATCGCCTTTGCATCTTCTCTTTTATTTGTTTTAACCGAAAAAATGCCGTAATTTAAATACGTTGCGGGATTTAATCTGTCCAATTTTAGCGCTTTTTCAAAAGCCGATTGTGCTAATTCAACTTCATCTTTTTCACTGTATGCACCTGCCAAAAAACTCCACGCTTTTGCACTTGTAGGATTTAATCTTACTGCTTTTTTAAAATTCTTCAATGCCTCATCAAACATCCCGCTTTGTGCAAATGTTACCCCCAAATTGAGATAAACTTCGGGGTTTGATTTATTCATAAGAACACTTTGGTTAAATTTTTCAATACCTTTTTGAGATTTTCCGTTTTTAATTAAATATATACCCCAGTTAATGTACGCATAAGAAGGCAATGCCGGCTCTTTTGATATTTGTTTATATTGATTGATTTTTCTGTCAAATATCTCAGCAGATAAAAATAAAATTCTTAAAGATTTAAAAAATTTTTCAAGCATTATTTTCCAAATTTAACAACTCATCGGTAATTTCTCTTATTGCACCGTCACCGCCCGAATTGTTCAATATTTGCAAACCGTTTACTTTAACGGTTAATATAGGATTTACGTTTTTTGGTGCAATTTTGTATTTAACAAGTTCCATTGCAGGGATATCATTTATATCATCTCCAACATAAAGAACTTCATCAGGATTTAAATTGTATTTTTTCATAATTTCATCAAGCACAATCCCTTTTTGGCGAATGCCGCCGTGGATTTCTTCCACACCCAATTTTTCTTTAAAATAATTAAGTATATTGCTTGCTTCTCCTGAAATTATGGCAAATTGATAGCCGTTGCGCAACAACATCGCAACTCCCATAATATCTTTAAAACTGAGTTTCTTTTGCACATCATTTTTTTCGGAAATATACACGGAGCCATCCGTAAATACTCCATCGAAATCACTTACAATCCATTTTATGTTTTTAGATAATTCAAGTGTCATCTTTATCCTTTTCTTCTTAATTTGGCTTTTATGGGAATTTCACTTTCATATACGACTTTTTTGCCGTCACCCATAATCGCGCTCACGCTTCTTATATCTCTAATCATTCTTCTTAATCCTTCTGATTCAAGACTCGCCGCTTGGTCCGATCCCCACATTGTTCTATCTAAAGTAATATGTCTTTCAACAGAACATGCGCCCAATACAACTGCAGCAGCAGAAGGGAAAATACCTTTTTCATGACCGGAAAATCCGACAAGACAATCGTATCTTTCTTTTAGAGTTTTAATACACATAAGATTAATTTCATTGTTCGCAGTCGGATAAGTTGATGTGCAGTGATATAAAATCATATTATCCGTGCCCACTGTTTCAACGGCTTTATCTATTTCTTTTTGCGTCGACATGCCCGTTGCAAGAAGTATGGGTTTATTTGTTTGTTTAATATGTTTTAATAAACCGGTATCGGTTAAACAAGCCGATGGAACCTTGTGCGCACATACGTCAAACTGTTCTATAAAATCAACGCTTTTTTCATCCCAACAGGATGCAAACCACAAAATACCAAGTTCCTTACAGTATTTATCTATTTCTTTATATTCGTCATAGCCAAACTCTAATCCGCGCTTTAAATCACCGTTTGTATTTCCGAATATACTTTCTCTCGGTCGTGCCAATTCTTCTTTTGAATATACTATATCAATTGTTCTTTTTTGAAATTTGACAGCATCGCAACCGAACAGGTGTGCCATATTGATTAATTTTTTAGCATTATCAAGAGAACCGTTATGGTTTATTCCGACCTCAGCAACAACAAAACAGGGCTGTTTATCTCCTACTTTTTTGTTTCCTATTTTAATTACTTTATTT
This sequence comes from uncultured bacterium, assembly GCA_946622415.1. Classification (GTDB taxonomy): domain Bacteria; phylum Cyanobacteriota; class Vampirovibrionia; order Gastranaerophilales; family Gastranaerophilaceae; genus RUG14156. Next base: position 47,305 of record CAMOPX010000001.1, on the reverse strand, counting down.
TTCATAAGTCACCTTTTATTCAACATAATCTATGTCTTTTATATATGTAATTGAATTTTGTGTAGAGCCTATCAACATATATTCATCATTTACTTTAATCACATGCAAATTTTTATTCTGCCCTAATTGGGTAGTGGATATTATTTCCGCTTTATTGTTTTTATCTGCGGTTGATACAAGGTTCACCTTTAACAATTTCTGGTATATAAACGCTGTTAAATAAACAAGACCAACAACAAGAAGTAAACCAAAAAACATAGCAGGGTAACTCGGCTCCCAAGTGTTTTTTGAAAGAGAAGAGGCTAATGCTTCATTTTTCGCAATATCCGTCGCAAATACTCTTTGGAAAATTATAAATGCTATGTATAATATCTTCTTCAATTTTTAATACCCGAAGTTGTCTTGCACTACCTGTGAAACAAAAGGAATAAAGGGTTTTTTGCCAAATATACAACTTATTGTCAAATATAACGATAATAAAAGTAACAATATTCCGGCTAAAGTACAACCAAATAAAATCGGAAATTTAAATATCATACCGTCTGCATAAAGAACGTATTTTCCAATAAAAGGAATAACTGCCGCAAAACCGATAAATATTTTATATACGAAAGAAATTATATATAAAAGTATTGAAATAAATATAGATTGATAAATATTAAACATAACAAAAGATGACATGGTTTTTTTGGTCATATACATAAAAATCAGATATATTAAGCCAAAAAACCCCGCCGTCCAATATGTTAATATACTGATTAATCTTTCAATAATATTATTCATTGTGATATTCTTCATTATTTTCTTTCTTTAAATTACTTATGTATTTATTCATCATATCAAGATAAATTAACTTTATTTCATTATCTTTAGGCGCAAGTTTCATTGCTTTTCTGTAGTATTTTACGGTATTGTCGTAATTTTTCATAAGCAGATACGTATTTGCTATAAAAAGCATGATTTTTGGATTTTCGGAATCCAATTTTAATGCTGTTTTATAAAGCATCATAGCTTCTTCATATCTTTGTGCTTCCACTAATATATTTGCTAAAAGTATATAAGCATTAACTTGTTCCGGTCTTATTTCTATTGCAGCCTTTAAATTAGCAACAGCCTCTTCCGGTTCGCAGGTTTCCGTAGATACAATAGCGCTGCATACAAGAGCAGAATAATTCTGCGGGTCAAGCCTTAAAACTTCTTTGTAGAAATAATCCGCTTTTATGTATTCTTTTACTGTTGCATAAGCATTAGCAAGGCAAAGTAATACCGTAATATCATTCTTATTTAATTCCCATGCTCTCAATAAACTTTCTAAAGCAAGATTGTTTTCACCCTTCTTTTGATAAACAACCGCAATATTAACATAGGTTTCCGGATTCAAACTGTTTTCTTCAATGGCCAGATTAAAATACCTTATTGCTTCATCAAAATTATCTACATCTTGAAATAAAGTTCCTAATGCGTTATAGATTTCTGATTTATTACTTGCATATTGAAGCGCAATATTATAATTTTCAAAAGCAGCTTCAAAATTATCAATCTCAGCATATACATTTCCCAAGTTAAAATAAGAAATGTAATTTGAAGGATTAACCTCTTTTGCCCTTTTGAAGTATTTTATTGCATCCAAAAAAGAGTGTTTAAGATAATGCATGCAACCCGCATTTGACAAGGCGAGAAAGTGATTCGGATCTATTTTTAGAACACCTTCATAAACTTCAATCGCAGAACTGTAACTTTCTTCATCAGCATAATAATTCGCAAGATTCATATAATTTTCAATATTTGATGAATCCTCTTCAATTTTTTGCTTCAGTTCTTTTATTATATTCTCTCTTAAAGACAATTTAACCTCTATTTAAAGACTTTTGTATTTTCAAATATAAATCTGCTTTGCGCAAGAGCCATATTCTTTAATGAACAAATACCGTCACAATCAGAAGTGATTACACCTATTGATTTAAGCCTGTTTGCAACCATTTCGTTTAATTCTTTTGAATTAATGTATAAAGCACAACTTTCATCGCATGTTGTATTATTAAAAGGACAATTTTTCATAAGATAATTATACACTAAAATTATTATTTGATATAATCTGAATATGAAAAAAATATTAATTATTATAGATGACATTGAATTTAAGTATTTTGAATTTAACAAACTCGTTACAAACTTCTGGTTGGTATATGAATATCTAAGACGGGAACATAGTGTTTTTATAACCTTAAAAAAATATCTGTTTCAAAAAAGAAATATTCCTTACGGATTGTGTTATGAAACATTTATTAAAGATAACAATATCTTTAAACAGGAAAACTCTACAACAGAATGTTTAAATGATTTTGATATAATATTTTTCAGACCCGACCCGCCGGTTGACATTGATTATATTAACGCAAGTTACATTTTGTCTTATGTAGATAAAACAAAAACGCTTGTTATGAACGATGATAAAGCTATCAGAGAAAAAAATGAAAAACTTTATGTGAATGAATTTCAAGATCTGATTCCCGATAACATTGTTTGTGCAAACGAAAAAACAATAAAAGAATTTTTATTTGAAAAGCATGAAATAATAATCAAACCCACAAACAGATGCTTCGGTTCGGGAGTATTTTATTTGAACGATACCGATAAAAACATAAATTCAATTCTGCAAACAGCAACAAACAATTATACAACAGCTGTCATGGTGCAGGAATATTTGCCGCAAATTAAATACGGTGATAAAAGACTTATTTATATTGCAGGAAAAATATTTGATTACTGCGTTGTAAAAGTTGCCACAAATAACGATTTTAAATTCAACGAACACAATCAAAATACTCTAAAATTCGGTGAATTAACAAGAGAAGAAAAATTAATCGAACAAAAAGTAAGAGATAAATTTGAGCATGACGGAATATATTTGGCAGGATTGGACGTTATAGACGGAAAAATAATAGAAATCAATATAACAAGTCCATGCTTTTTTATAAATGAAATTAATAATATTTTCGGAATAAATTTTGAAAGAATGATTGTAGATAACATTGAAAGCTATGCAGATTCAAGATTAAAAAGTCTTGTTTCAATAAAGTAAATTTATCTTATAATTTGTTTATATAATAGCAAATTTTATTCTTCACATGTTTTATATAAGTACCATGAATATACTAACCGAAAAAATGCTAAACAAAACGCCGAATTTAAAAGCGTTTAACAACAAAAAGCTTTATGAGAAGCAAAATTTTAATGAACAAAATCAAACTACAAATAACACACAGAGACCCGCACAGCCTATAAGCTTTGGCGGGTCTGCGGTTTCTATGGCAGAGGGTTTTTCAAAAGCCGCTAATTCACTCATTGATTTCGTATATGAAAACGAAGCAGGCTACACGGCAATTTATTCTTTATTTGTTGCAGGCATGTTGAAACCCTTCTTTGTGCTCAGAATGAAAGGCTCCGAAGAAAAAGACAAACAAATTGTTGCAACAAAGAACTTCTTACAGGCATTTATCGGAAGCTTTTTAGGTTTTACCGTAGGCGGCGGCTTTGTTAAAAAAGCAATTGATGTATTTAAAAATAATTTAAGACTAATTGAAGAAAACGAAGATAAGACAGGTTTTGTTGTAACATCAGATGAGAAAAAACTCTTAAAATTAGCAAAAAGTAGCTTAGAAAAAGAAAAATCAGGTTTTTGGACAAAATACAATCACCTCAGGGATTCTTCCGAAGATTCCAAACTAAAAACCTTCTGGCAGGCATTAACCAAAAAATCCTTTGTCGGAGAAAAAATAGATAACGAATTTAACCCCGATAAACAAATATTTATTAAATTAACTCCTTATGAAATTGATAACAAAATCAAACAATTAAAACAAACGGCACAAGGTCACTTAAAAATATTCAATAAAGAAGATGTAGTTGATTTTGTTATCAGATTAAAAGAAAACGGAGATGAAAAATTAATCGCCAAGCAAAAACAATCAATTTTGGATTTAATTAATAAGGGTGCAGACAAAAAAGAAATAGCTTCCCGATATGAATCTCTTGTAAAAGCTATACTCGATAGCAGTTTAACGGGAACAAAAAATGCCATAAAAGAAAAGGCAAAAGAAACAGAGGCATTATTAAATAAAGATACGGCAAAAGAAGCTCTCGATAAATTCTTTGATTTTATAAAAGATAAAAAATGTCCCGAATCATTAATGGATACATATGAAAGCGTATGGAAACAATCAACCGGCTGGATTACGGCTATTACAAAAGCTAAAATATCAAGTTTACTTCTTCCTTCTGTAATGGCATTTTTATTTATGAAAAAAAATGCCGAAAAAGAAAAACAAAAACAAATGGAGCATGAAGCAAAAAGGAATGCTATTTTATCTAATTCATCCGTATTCAATAAAGAAAAAAGTAATTTTGCACTTGTTTCCGAAAATAAAAAAAGACAAAATGTAGCATTTACGGGAAATTCATTAAAGCTTATTGATAAATTAGCAGCAGGCATTGAAACAATCTCTTTTTCAAAATTCGGACAAAAAGCAGTTGAAGTGATGCATAGTCTGCCAAAACCATTTAATAAAACCTCTGCCAGAATGGGTGATATAGAATCTGCAATTATTACAGCATATTGGGTACAAAATACAACACGCTCCAAAAAAATCGACCCTGATCAAAAACTCGGACTCAATGTTCATACGGTTTTTGTAACCGTTGTTTCAAGCATACTTGCATTCTTGATTGATACACTTCTTGACCCGTTAATAGATAACGCAAAAATAAGCCACGGAAATAAACTCGCAAATGCTGCAAAAGAAGCTCTTAAACCGGAAAATGCAAAAAATATGGAAGAAACTCTGATGAATAACTGCAAAACTCTATTAGACGGAAAACACGCAGTAAATAAGATTCTTGAAGTAATAAAAAATAACAAGCAAGATTTCTTTGATGCAAACGGAAAATTACTTGAAAACACTGACCTTGCAAAAGAAATCGGAAAACTCGTCGGAGATCACGGTAAAAAATTAACAAAATTTAAATCATTAACAATATTTACTCTTGTTGTAAGATTCCTCGTTCCCGTATTTTCTGTTCCGTTTAGCGGAAAATTAAAACAAATACTTAAAAAGAAAAAACAGGAAAAAGAAGCTGTAAAAGCACAAGAAGATCAAAAAATGGCGGTTAAAAAGTAATATCAAAATAAATCACCCAAAAAAATGACAAAAAAATCTCATTTTAATGATAATTTTAAATATAAATGAGGTGAAATTTTGAAAAAGATTAATTTTTTAATTACGGCAATTGTTTTATTTATAACATGCTTTGATTGCGCAAATGCACTTGTAACAACTCAACAAGCAAATAATATGAGAAAAGCCTATCAAACTTTTCGCGGTAAATTGAGAACCTGTTCTCCTTACACTTATAATGTAGATGGCGATCCTGCGATTGTTAGGATTGAAGGCATATACAACAGAAGATGTCTTGTCAGATTTTTAGGATATAACAATACTGTTGAATGTAATTTTAAAAACGACAGTTTAAGAAAATATATAAGTTCCATACCTTCTTTTGGTGAATCCATGAAAAGTCTTGAAGAAATTGCAAATACAAAAGATAAAGAAGCGGATAAATTAACAGATTCCCGTATTACTTTCTTTTTAGGAGATATCAATACAACTTCACCGGGAATATGTAAATCAAATAACACCGAAAATCAAAACAATAATAATGCTCAATAACGATATAACCTTATATCAGATAAAAAATTCAAACAAAAAAGACCATATAGAACTTTTTAATTTAGAAAAAGTAATGTATGAGTCTTTTTTAAAATATTTATTTCCCAAAGAAATATACGATTTCTTATCTTATTTTTTAAATATTGAAACCATAAAAGATAAAATGAATTTTGATAACCATACATTTTATCTTATAAAATCAAAAGAAAAAACCGCAGGTTTTTTTGAATATAAATTAACACCTAATGCCATAATCATATTCAATATATTTTTATTAAAAGAAAACAGAAATAATAAAATAGGAAGTTTTTGCTTTGATTTTTTAAAAAACGAAGCAAAAAACAAAGGAATAAATAAGATTTATTCTCCAATATATAAAGATAATAAAACCGCACAAGAATTTTTTAAATATTTAGGCTTTCATAAAAAAGAAGAAAAAGCAAAATACTTAGGCTCGGATATTTATATATTTGAAGATATTTTCGAATACGATATTTAAATAAATTAAGTAAACAAATACTTATCCAAACTGCTTTTATCAAATACTTCTATACTGTTTTTGTTGTGAATAAATACAAGACAACTTATTGCTGATTTAAACATGGAAAATTCGCTGTATTCAAATTTTCTTCTTAAATCATCCATATTTTCCGCCAAAAATTCGGTAATCAGGGTTTTATTCTTTAAAGTTAAAGAAGTAAAAAAGTCCAGCCCCTCTTTTGTCGTTATACCTTCAAAATAAATAACGTCAGGCGATTGAAATTCAATAAAACGCATAGCTTTATCAAGGTTAAAACCGATATTTTCATTCAATTCGCACTGTGCAATATTTTTTAATCTGTATTTCGCAATACTTTCCAAAGTCATTGTATTTTTAGAGGGCGGTATTAAGTTAGACAACATTGAATAAATAAAATGCGTTTTTCCGCTCAATGTTGCACCGCAAACGAGTATTATTCCCGGTTTTTCAAAAGATTTTCTGATTAAATCAATCTGTTCCGTTTTAAGACCCATATTTTCAATTTGAGTCGGCGGATGATAAATTTTAATTAATATTCTTTCACCGCTAATCGTCGGAAATGCACTGATACTCGCAGTTAATTCTCTGTTATCAACATTAAAATTTAATTTTCCTAATTGCGGAATCTCTGAAACATTAGGATCTAAATTGCAAAGTGTTTTAAGAGTCTGAATAAAAGAACTCACAAGTAAACTCGGTATTGTTCCGGTTTGTATAATTTCATTCGGACGCTTGAAATTAACCGTTAATCCGTTAGATGAATCTTCAAAATATAATTCATGGATATCCTGACTTATTGCTTGTTTTAATATAGCTCTAAATAATACTCTTATATGGACTTCGGATAAATCATCATTATGAAGCTCCTCTTGCCAGTCATAGGTTTTTGTATCATCCATTTTGATATCTTCAACTTTGGATTTTACATCATAGTATTCGTTTATCTTCTTTATTATGCTTTTTTCTGACGCTATAACAGGGTCAATATTTTTACCCGTAATTTGCATTATTTTATCTATGGAAAATAAATCCATAGGATCTGCCATTGCGATTGTTAAAGTATCTTCTATAATAAACAAGGGCAAAATCTTAAATCTTATAGCATCTTGATAAGAAATAAAATCAAGGCATTTTTTATCTATTGAATAATTTTCCAAATCAACAGAGGGTGTGTGAAGTTTCTCTTCCAGAAACTTCATCAAAACATTTTCATCAATCATTTGCGTATTGATGAGAATTTGACCTATGTTTGTATTTTGCGCATAAGCAAGCTCGCTTGCATGTTCTATATCATCATAAGAAACAAGACCATCCCTCACTAAATCGTATTTTAATTTATCAAGTGTTTTATTATCTAAAGAAGTATAATCCATTTTAAATCCCAATTATTCCGCTAAATACTTATTAATTTTTTCAAGCACTTCTGAAAATTCAAAAGGCTTTGTAATATATTCATCGGCGCCTGTTTCTTCTCCGATAATTTTATCTTCATCCTGACTTCTTGCAGTAATCATTATTATTGGAATATTTTTATATTTATTGTCGAATTTTAAAAGACGACAAATCTTGTAACCATTGATTTTTGGCATCATAACATCCAATATTATCAAATCCGGATTTGAACTTTTTGCAAGCGAGAGTCCCTCTTCGCCGTCATAAGCACAAATGCATTCAAACCCTTTTGCTTTTAGCATAAACGCAAGCGTTTCAACAATATCTTTTTCATCATCTACAATAAGTATCTTTTTCATAACTTCCCTAATCTTCTAATCTCGCAATAATAGTGTTGGCATCGTTTCCATCTGTAGAGCTGTGAGCTTTGGTAAACATTATATCACAAGAATCACCCAAATTCACAGAACAGTATTCCGTAATTGTTGAACAAATTGCACAAAACGAGCTGTTGGAAACGTTTGTTATATACATATAGTATTCGGAATAATTTTCATTTTTTAATATAAATTCTTTTGAATTTTTGCCTGTGTTTATTATCTTTTGTTCTTTTAAAGTATCAATCAAATCCGAATCGGAATTTTTGTATAAAATTTTAAATACTCCGACTTCATTATTTATTAAGGCTCTCGATAAATTCATAATAAACACTTTGAATTCATCCAGTACAGGAATATAAACCGTAAAAATTGAACCCTCATGTTCTTTGGAAGTTACAGCAATTAACCCCAAATGCGCATCGATTAACTGTTTTGTAATAGTAAGCCCTAAACCGACCCCGCCTGTGTTTCTGTTTAAACTGCTTTCAATTTGTGAAAATTTATCAAAAATCTTTGGTATATCTTCTTCATTCATTCCGATACCGGTATCTGATACAGAAACTTTTATATAGTTTCCGGACAATTTTGTTTTAGGAGAAACGATTTTTTCTGTTTCTATATCACAAGCATTAACAACAGATGCTTGAATATCTATTTTTCCGTTAGAAGACGTAAATTTTAAAGAATTAGAAACAAGGTTTGTAAATATTTGTTCAATTCTTCTTAAATCAGCATAAATATCAGGTAAATTTTCCTTTATATCAAGTGATATATTGATATTCTTTTCCTCTGCCGATTGATAAAAGGTTTTCAATAACAATTCTAAAGAAGAAGTAATATTTACGGTTTTATATCTGAAATCCAGTTTACCGGTTTGTATTCTCGATAAATCCAACAAATCTTCTATAATGCCCGATAAACGCTGAATATTTCTTTTTGCCATTAAAATAAAATTTCTTGCGTCTTCTGAAATTTCACCCGCCTGATTTGATAAAACAATTTCTAAAGAATTACTGATAGGTGTCAAAGGTGTTCTCAATTCATGAGAAACAATTGAAACAAATTCGGATTTTAATTTTTCAAGTTTTTCAAGTTTTTTATTTGTAATTGAAATTTCTTCGTATAATTTGGCGCTCCTTAAAGGCAGGGCAACCTGATGAGCAATTGCTTGAAAACAGGTAACATCTTCTGATGAAAACGGTGTCTGCCTGAATAATTCAACCACGCCAAAAAATTCTTCTCCCACTTTTATCGGAGCGTATAAAGAATCAAAACTGATTGCTTCTATTCCGAAAATTCTGTTTGAACGCTCTTGTTTTGTTTTTTGAATAATTTCAACTTGAGAAAAATCAGTATCGGAATGACTTTTTATTGTTTCATTCATTGAATCAAAATTTAAAATCGAACGAATTTTCAGAGCATTAACCAAGTTATCTGCGGGTAAGTGCATTGTATTTAAGAAAAACACAGGTTTATTCAATGAATTAAAAATCATGACCGAAGAAATATCAAAACTTAAGGTTTTTTCCATTGCTTCTATCATGATATCGTATAATTTCTTTGTATTTAAAGTACCCGCAAATTGCGAGCTGGTATTATACAAAACATTTAATTGATAAAGACTTCTTGAAAGTTCTTTGTTGTTTTCGTACAACCTGTCTAAAGATTTTTTTGTTTTAAGATGAGATTCTATGGTTGAAGATAAAATTTCATAATCAATCGGGTATTTTATTAAAGCATCTCCAAGCTTCATAAATTCAATATCTTCCGTATTTTCTAAAAGCAGAATAACCTGAGCGTTAGTTTTTAAATCAGTTTTAATTTGACGGGTAAAATATTTTGAATTTTGAAAATTGGAATCAATAAGTATTATATCCGGAGATTCGTTATTAATTCTTGATATTATATCATCAAGTTCAACTCCCGTCTCGGAATCAATTTCCGTAATTTCAAACCGGTTTTGCAATAACTTTTGTTTTATATTTTCTTTATTTTCATCATTATTTAATAATAAAAAAACTTTTGCCATATAAAAATTGTAGCAATTTTAAACGTAAAGGCAATTTTTATATATTTTTTAATATTTATCTTAAGTAATAGTCAACCAAATCAAACGCATTTTTAAAACCGTAATCAATTATAATATCCGCTTTTGTTTTTTTGGATTTTATCATATCAAAAATCGGATTCATATAGGTTTTTTCTTTTGCAGAGAGCGAATTTATAGATATTTTATACAGTTGTTCAATAACATACCAACCGCTTTTTAAATTATTAATTTTAAAATCGAGACCGTATTTTGCTGCATTTTTAAAATATATTTCCGTATCTTTTAATTTTAAATATGAAAAACTGTGAATAAGTTCTTCAATATCATTTTGCATAAGTCCCTTATAAAAAGTACACAATGCCAAGGCGGATGATACATCTGCACTGTCATGGTTTCTTATTTCAATATATTTTTTTAATCTTATATCGGGAAAACACAGGCTCTGATGCAAAATATAATCATCTATTGTCGCATAATATCCCCTGAATCCCTCTTTTAAATATTGAAGAAAATTAATTTTACCGTTTATTTCTATTATTTCGTTATTTCTTTCAATAAAAATCATCGGAACATTAAGAATTGATTTTATGTAATTTTTAAAAACATTTTTTTCTCTGTTGAAACCTTTAAATATATTTTTATAAAACATGTTACATCTGTCAGACCCTGTATACAACCAGATATAGCCTCTTTTGGATTTATAATCCGTAGGGTTATTGTTTTCTATCGGACTGTTTGAAAAAAGTGCGGACACAAAAGGCATAATCAAATTCAAAAATTCAAGTTTATTATATGCATCAACACTGTTTTTATAGTCGATATTTACTTGAATCCCTGCTGTCTGCCTCATCATTTTAGGACATAATTCTCCGTATTGACAATGAGGCAAATAGTTATTCATTACTTTATATCTTCTTTTGTTCAATAACTCTATATTATCAACATTAGACAAAGGAGAAATGCCGTAACCCAAAAAACAAACATCATATATATCCGCAATTTTATCTAATAATGCAGTATATTTAGTTAAATTTAAATCAATATCAAGTATACTTTCTTCAGGCTTCAGACTGATTTCCAATTGACAACCGGGTTCTAATGAAATTGAATTTCCGATTTTATCTTTTGCACCGATAATCGTATCTTCATCATATACAATTTCCCAATTCAATATTCCGGAAAAATCGGAAATTATTTTTGCCATAACTTCATAAGATGCATTTTCCAGAGTTTTTTTATTTAAACTCAGCCTCTCGTATTCAAGACCGTACTTTGATTGAGAATTATTATTTATATAAAATTTTTCTATATCTTCAATTTTTAGGATATTTTTTTCAATAGTTTTTTGAAGAATAATTTTAGATTGTTCTTTTGTGTTTTGCATATTACGATTTTATCATAAGAAATAAACATTTTAAAAGTTAGACACAAGGATTATTTTTGATAAAATTTATTTATGGATTTAAATTATTCTATCAGAGCAAAAAATTTTAAAGCAAAAAAATCACTCGGGCAAAATTTTCTTATAAGCAGTGAAATAATAGATTTTATTGCAAGCAATGCAAACAGTGATGATGAAATTTTAGAAATAGGGCCGGGGCTTGGTTTTGTTACGGAAAAACTCGTTCAAAAAGCAAAGAAGGTTGTGGCTCTTGAAATAGATAAAGATGCAATTAAAATTTTAAATAAAAATTTATCCGAATACAAAAATTTCTCTTTAATTGAAAAAGATATTTTAAAAACAAATATAGAAGATTTACCCTTTTCGGATAAAAAAATTAAAGTTATTGCAAACATCCCATACTATATAACAAGTCCTATTTTAGTTCATCTTTTGGGGGAAATAGACGAATTGAATCACAAAAACCGCTCCAAAATAAAAGAACTTGTTTTAATGGTGCAAAAAGAAGTTGCACAAAGAATCATAGCGGATGAAAATTCATCCAATAAAGAATATGGGCAATTATCTATTCTTTCTCAAATGTATTGTGATACTCAAATAATAAAAGAAGTGTCAAAGAATTGCTTTTCTCCGATGCCTAAAGTAGATAGCTCAATTGTTAAATTTGTTGTTAATGACAAACCAAAAACCGAGATTACAAGATTATTAAGAAAAACCGTAAAAGCAATATTTCAGGCAAGAAGAAAAAACATAAAAAATTCTCTTTTGAATGCAGGTTTTTTAAATGTTGAGGAGGCTCTGTTAAAAGCAAATGTTGGTAAAACCGAGCGTGGAGAAAAGTTATCAATTGAAAAAATAAAAGATATTGCAGTTGCCTTGGAGGAATTTAATTAATGAAAACAATAAAAATACAGTGTCCTGCAAAAATCAATCTGGATTTAAGAATTTTCCCAAAAGACCCCATAACGGGTTTTCATCCGATAAAAAGTATCATGCAAACAATAAGCCTTTTTGATTATTTAACAATATCAATTAAAGATGGCGAAGGAATTAATTTAACGGGCAACAGCGATGAAATTCCATATAATGAAAATAATCTCTGTCATAAAGCTGCAAGAGTTTTTTTAAATAAAATAAATAAAAATTATTCAATAGATATAAACATTGAAAAAAATATCCCCGTCTGCGCCGGATTAGCAGGTGGTTCAACGGATGCCGCAGGAGTGTTATTTGGATTAAATAAACTTCTCGATGAACCGCTAAATAACGAAGAACTGCATAAATTAGCATCAACGCTTGGATCGGATTTAAATTTTTGTCTTGAAGGCGGAACAAAACTCTGCACAGGCAGAGGCGAAAAGCTTACCAATATGCCGTTTTATAGTTTTGAATTATCGTTAATGAAACCAAAAGACCTTAAAATCTCAACAAAAGAAGCCTACGAAGCTTTTGACAGACTAACGGAAGAATCCGATATGAGAAATGATTTAGAATTTGCGCTTCTTGATAAATACGAAGAACTCAGATTCATGCACAATCATGATATGCAAATGTCAGGCTCGGGACCAACATTTTTTATGAGAGATAAAAATGTTGATTTTAAATATGATAAAGAAAAATATATAGTATACAATGATTTATATTCAGTGCCAATAGGCGTATCGGAAGTTTAATTCAAGATAAGCCCTCAAGAATTATATCATCATACATATCATATTTTTTCAGATATTTTTCTAAATTTTCCTGATTTATTTTTACAGTTTTATTTTCGAGTTTTGAAAAGATGTAGTTTACTTTTTCTTTATTAATTTTGTACATTTTTCCGCAAAATTCAACATAAAACCTTTTTCCAAAATCAATCACGCCCAAAAAGCTTTCTTATAAATTATATTTATACATTTATTATAAATAATAATTTTAGTTTGTAAAGCTTGTGAATTAACAAAAACATCATAAAGTTCTTTTATATTATAATAATACCATCGTAATAAATTGGGATTATAGAAGTATAAAATATGAAAAAAAATAAACGCTTTATTGTTGTCTATGGCTACATTTGCAATTGGTGCCGCTTTATGTAATGTTGCATTAAGCAATTCTCAAAATATAAAGATTGCCGTCGTAGATATTAACGCCGTTGTTCAAAAATCCGCACAAGTAGCTGTATTAAAGAAAGAACAACAAGCAAAAAGAGATGAATTGCAAAAATGGCTAAAAACTGCTCGAGCTGACGTTAATTCACAGCAAACAAAAGAAGGTAAAGAAAGATTAACAAAAAAATATAGTGCAGACTTTGAAAAGAAAAGAGAAGAAATAAATAAAAATTATCAAGCAAAACTAAAAGCTATTGATGCAAATATAACTTCAACCATCGCAGCAGAAGCAAGAACCGGAGGTTATGATATGGTTATTTCAAAGAGTGTGGTTATATATGGCGGTGACGATATAACAGATGCTATTCAAAAAGTTGTAAAATAGAAAGATAATATTTATTACATAAAACCCATATAAATGACAATATAAACAGCGATTAAGTAAATATAAAAAAGAGAAAACATGCCAACGGTATTTTATAATGAAAATGATGTGGTAAAGAAAAAAGGCAAATATTATTTAACAACAAATGATTCAACAGAACAACAAAGTATGGATTTTGAATTGTTTAAACCTTATGAAGGCAAAGGGATAATATTTAATTTATCAAGTTCTTATGATGGTTGGAATTCTGCCCGCTCAACTCTTTTTAACGACACGATTAATGTGAAAAAAGGTAAATATTCATTAGTTTTGGCAGGTAACGGAACAAAAAAAGTTATAACAGGCGATAATCAATGCCAATTTAATATTTACGGTAATTGTAAAACAAATATTAAAGCAGGAAATGCCGAAAATACATTTTATATAGACGAACACGCACTTGCTATGATAGGAAGTTTATCTAAAAATACGATTACTGCAGGAAATCTTAAAGACACATACAGAATTAAAGGCGGAACAAATAAAATCATTGATAAAGGCGGAGATAACGAATTTTCAATAACTCATAACGGACAAAATACAATAACCACAGGTTCAGGTAATGATACTTTTTCGATTTCTATGGATAGCGGCGGAAAAACAAAAATTAAATCAGGAGATGGTATTGATACATTAAATGTATCTGTTGATGATGTCGGTACTTGGGAAGTTAATGAACTTATTGCTGATTTAGGTAACGGAGATGATGTTGTTAATATGAGTCTTTCAGGTAGCAAGGTTAATACTCTCCATTCTAATATTAAAACAGGTAAAGGCAAAGATAATGTTACAATATCAGCAGGACTTGTAAATAGAATTGATACGGGAAAAGATTCTGATACGGTAGTAATTAAAGGCGGAAGATATAATTATATATCATCTGGAGATGATAAAGACTATATCACGGTTGATACTTTAGCGTTAGGTTCGACTTCTGTAATTAAAACAGGCAAAGGTGATGATGAAATTGAAATAAATAACGGTAAAAATACGATTTATGGCGGAGCAGGTAACGATACCATAACTCTTACAAACGGAACCAATACGGTATATGCTGATGAAGATGCAATAAATGTTAATGGGGGAACAAATACTATAAAAACTAAAAATGGCTCAAATACAATTAATATTAATGACGGTTTAAGTACAGCAATATACCTTACCAAAGGCACTAACAAGGTTAATATTAATGACACAATGACAAATGTTTACGTTCAAAATGGTAATAATACCATTGATGTTAACGGAGAATCTATCGGTTATTTTGATAACACCAATAAAAAAGGAACAACAACGATTAATGTTAATGATACCTCCAGAATAGCAGGTCAATTAGGTTCAGGGGTTGATAAAATTATTGTTAATTCAACCGAAGCAGAAGGTTATGAAGTTACAAGATTAGGAGCCGGAAACGATATAGTAACGTTAAATTCCGGTTCTCATAAAGCATTTTACGGTGAAAAAGGAAACGATATTTTTTATTCCTATGGAGGAAACAATAACGTATTTTGGGGTGGTATCGGTAATGATAAATTCTATTGCTACAATGGCTCAAACGGCTTTGGCGGAAACGAAGGAAATGATATATTTCATATTGAAGGCGGAACTGCTGATTGTGCAGGAGGGGAAGGCAAAGATACTTTTAATACAAAAGATGGTACAGATCATACCCTAAATGGAGAAATCGGAAACGATATTTTTAATATAACAGGAGGCAAAAATAGTACGTTTTTTGGAGGCGACGGAAAAGATACATTTAACATCAAAGACGGTTCTTCAAATACAATATATGGAGATGCGGGAGATGATATCTTTAATATAAAAGGCGGTAACGATATTACAATAGGCGACAGTCAGGGAAACGACATTTATAATCTTTATACCGGTGCAAGAGCAAATATTTCCGATACTCAAGGCAAAAATAAAATTAACATCAAAAAAGGTTATTCAGGGTTAGCGATGATTATGAATTGTAGTGATGATAATAAATATACCTTTGATAAAAATTATAAATTAACAAATACAAAAAATGTAAACAATGATATTATTGTAACGGATAAAAATTCATTGACTCTATATTGCACTTATGCTGATTCAGATGGAACAATTTCAACATATAAAACTTTAACAATGAATATTGAAGAAGAAATAAAAGGTACGGATAGAAGTTTTGACAATAGCAGTATATTTATAAATTCAAACGGTGGAACCTATAATATCGGCGGAAAAAATTACAAACTTGATTTAACAACATTAAAGCAAGAGCTCGCGGGGTGGTTTGATAACCATGGCGCTTACGCAAATAAATCAACGGATTATGTGCTCTCAAACGGTAGTGAAGCCGATATTAATTCGCTTATGGCAGTATATACAAAAGACACAGTAAATTGCTTTGTAAAAGCGTAACAGATTTTGTACAGGATGCTGAATACTCAAATTTCTATAGCAGCTGTCTTGAATACCTAAATAAAAATCTAAAGAGCCACCAAGGTGGCTCTTTAACAATCTTGATATGGAGCGGAAGACGGGGCTCGAACCCGCAACATCCTGCTTGGAAGGCAGGTACTCTACCAATTGAGTTACTTCCGCAACAATTTTATTTAACATCAAATATTAAAAAAATGCAAGGTAAAATTTACTATATTTCAGATGATTTAACAAAGTTTTTCATCTTCTTATAATCAAGATTGTTTTCCCATCTTGCAACAACTGCCGTTGCAACACAGTTTCCTATTAAATTTATAGTTGTTCTTCCCATATCAAGAATCTGATCAATTCCCAATAAAACCGCAACGCCTACAACAGGTATTCCAAACCCGGTTAATGTACCGGTCAAGATAACAAGAGAAACTCTCGGAACTCCGGCTATTCCTTTTGATGTAAGCATTAGAGTCAACATAATCATTAATTGCTGTTCAATTGGAATTGTCATTCCGACTATTTGCGCACAAAAGAGAGTTGCCAAAGTTAAATACAATGTAGAACCGTCAAGATTAAACGTATAGCCCAAAGGCATAACAAAACTAACTATACTTTTTGGAACGCCGAACTTTTCCATCTGTTCCATTGCTTTCGGTAATGCAGCCTCTGAGGTTGCAGTTGTAAAAGCTAACAAAGCAGGGGCTTTTATGGTTCTTAATAAATCTATAAAAGAAACTTTTATGATACGACAAGCAACCACTAAAACCAATACGAGGAAAACTATCAAAGATAAATAAGTAATTCCGATTAGTTTTGCATAGCTTACAAGTATTTTTATACCATTTTGACCAATTGTTGCACTAATTGCACCAAATACACCCATGGGAGCAAATTTCATTACATAGTGGGTAAATTTAAACATAACATCACACATGCCATGCATAATTTCTAAAACTGGTCTGGCTTTTGAACCGCAAGCAGAAATTGAAATTGCAAAAAATATTGCAAAAACAACAATTTGTATCAAGTGCCCTTTGGCCATGGCGTCGACAACACTTTCCGGAAATGCGTCCACAAACAGATTTACTATACTTGTATTTTGAGCAATACCTGACATCTGCATTTTATCAACAAGAGCCATGGAACTTGCATTAACATCAATATTAAAGCCTGCACCGGGTTTTAATATATTTGCCATAACAAGTCCGATAATAAGAGCAAGAGTGGTTGCAATTTCAAAATATATTATTGCTTTTAAACCGATTTTACCCAAATATTTCATATTGCTATGACCTGCAATACCCACAACAAGGGTAGAAAATATCAAGGGTGCAATAATCATTTTAATCATTCTTAAAAATATATCTGCCAAAGGCTGCATTTTAACTGCATATTCAGGCGCCACCCAACCGAAAATAACCCCTAAAACAAGGGCTATAAATATATGCAAAGTTAAAAGACTATTCTTATTCAATTTTGCTACGGCAGTCATAAAATTATTATATTATAAAAAAATCACATTTTTACAAATTCTTTATAATAAAGAAAACGACCAAAAAATCATCAAACAAGTAAAACAGGGTTTCAAAATAAACAGGAAGCTATATTAACTTCCTGTTTATTTTTCACACACTTTCGGTCTATATTCAAAAATGCTCTTTTACTTTATACTTTCAATAACATCGTTTTTAATTTTCAAAAGAATATCGTCTATTCCGTCTTGAGTTTTTCCCATTCCCTGAGCCATTTGCGGTTTTCCGCCGCCATTTCCGCCCAGTGCTTTTGTAATTTCACCTACCAGTTTTCCTGCCTGTACTGATTTAATAAGCTCATCCGAAACTTTTGAAATTACAAATACCGTTCCGTCACTTTTCAAAGAACAAAGAACAACAACCGATTTGGCAAGCTTGCTTGATAACAATTCAACTCCTGCTTTAATTGCGGCAGGTGCAAATTCATCGGTTTTTTCAATTAAAACTTTAGAATCGTTTACCGTTTCAGCCTTTGAAATTAATGTTGCAAATTGTTCTTTTGCTCTTTTTTCTTCTATTTCGTTTAGTTTTGATGATAAATCTTTAACTTCTTGGTTTAATTTATCAATTTTTTCTTGAATAGAATCGGCAGGAACTTTATTATCTTTAGATAATTTATCCAAAATATCCGATTTTTCATTTAATAATTCAAAACAAGCATCGGAGCAAACAACTTCCATTCTGCGCACACCGGCAGAAGAAGCTGATTCTGAAATTATTTTTGCCATTCTGAGTTCATTTGTATTATCAACATGGCATCCTGCACAGAGTTCCTTTGAATAACAGTTACCGTTATCATCATCAAAAGAAACTACTCTGACATAATCACCGTATTTTTCTCCGAACAAGGCCATTGCACCCGTTTGATTTGCTTCGTCAAGGCTCATAACTTTGGTTGTTCTTTTTAAATTTTGTTTAATCCAACAATTTATTTTATCTTGCACTTTTTTGATTTCTTCGGATTTTAAGGCTCTATCAAACGTAAAATCATAACGTGTTTTGTTTTCTTCAACGTATGAACCCGCTTGATGAACTTCTTTTCCTAATACATTTTGCAAAGCCGCCTGTAATAAATGTGCCAAAGAATGGTGTTTTGTGATTTCTTTTCTTCTTTCTAAATCAATTTTAGAATTTGCAGTATCACCAATTTTAACGGTTGAATCCTTTACGATTGTTCTATGAACAAAGATATCTTGAACCTTGAAGGTTTTAACCACTTCCAATGTTTCATTGTTGATTTCTAATATACCGCTATCACCCACTTGACCGCCGCATTCGGCATAAAATGGCGTTTTATCAAGAATAATATCAAATACACCGTTTTGAGCAGCTTCGACATTTTTACAGTTTTCATCCACTATCGCAAGAACTTTGCCCGTACCTGAATATTCATCATAACCTATAAATTCGGTTTTCGGATTATTGATATATGCAAGGTCATCCGTTATTGTAACTTTTTGCATAGCGCTTCTTGCTCTATCTTTTTGTTCCTGCATAGCTTTTTTAAAGCCTGCTTCATCAACGGACACACCTTTTTCTTCCGATATTTCTTTTGTTAATTCATACGGAAAACCATAGGTATCATATAATTTGAAAGCAATTTCGCCTGATATAATTTTATCTGTTTTAAGAGCTTTTTCAATTTCTTCTTCAATTAATTGATAACCACGCTCAAGCGTAACTTTGAAACGTTCTTCTTCTTTTAAAATTGTTTCTTTGATTTTATTTTCGTTTGCTTTTAATTCGGGGTATTGAGCGGAATACTTTTCAATTACAGTATCAATAATCGGCGCTAAAAACGGCAAATCCAATCCCAATAAGTATCCGTGTCTTAACGCACGCCTTAAAATCATTCTTAAAACATAGCCTCTGCCTTCATTAGAAGGATTAATCCCGTCCGCAATCATAAAAGAAACACAGCGAGCATGGTCGGCTACAATTCTCAAAGATACATCTGTTTTTTCGTTTTCTTTATATTTTTTTCCGGATATTTCCGAAACTTTTTCTATTATGTATTTTAAAACATCCGTTTCAAAGGTGGATTCCACACCCTGACATACCATTGCGATACGTTCCAAACCCATGCCTGTATCTACGTTTTTCTTATCAAGCGGCGTTTGAACACCGTTTTCGTCTTGGAATAATTCCGTAAATACCATATTCCAAATTTCAACCCACCTGTCACATTCACAGGTTGCAATAGAACAATCATCGGAACATTTTAAGTGTTCACCTAAATCGTAATGGATTTCGGAACATGGTCCACAGCTTCCTGTAGGCCCGGGTGGTCCCCAAAAGTTATCCTTTTTACCTTTTCTTATTATTCTATCCGGATTAATATCCGTTTCTTTTACCCAGATATCATAGGCTTCATCATCTGTTTCAAATATTGTCACCCAAAGGCGATTTTTATCTAATCCTAAATATTCAGGATTTGTCACAAATTCCCATGCCCACGGGATAACTTCTTTTTTATAATAATCACCCCAAGCAAAATTTCCGAGCATTTCAAAAAACGTATGGTGGCGGGGAGTTCTTCCGACATTTTCTATGTCCGAATCTTTTCCACCTGCTCTGGCACATTTTTGACAACTGCAAGCTCTGGCCGGATTATATGGAGGCTTTTCCAAACCTAAATAATACGGTACAAACTGTACCATTCCTGCCGTTGTAAGTAATATTGTAGGATTGTCCGGAATTAAACTTGAGCTTTTAACTCTTGTTGAATTATGTTTTTCTTCAAAAAACTTTAAAAAACCTTCTCTTATTTCATCTGTTGTTTTCATCATAATGTAATTATTTTAGCATGAAGAAAATTTTTCATACAAATAGTCATTTAAAACAATGATTCTAAATTAATACATATATAATAATATTTTCTTATGGAATTAGATGAAATATACAAAAACTTCGGCAATATTTATACATCAAAAATTGTTCCCAATTTGGCACCTTTTGAATCAAAAAGAAGATCAATAGAGAAAAAATACAACCGTTTTGATTTTATCTCAATGGTACTCGGTGTTACATCTACCATTCTGGTTTTTATTTGTAAATTTATGGATGATATGAATTACTTAAATAAAAATACAGATACAATATTAACTGTAATATTGCTTTGTGGATTCGCTATGAGTGCAATTTTCTGTTATATTGCTAAAGATATTGACAGAAAGTTTAGAGATTCCGTTAAAAGTGAAATCTTGCCAATAATACTCTCTCTTTTCGGAGAATTTACGGTAAAAACTCCAACCCAACAAAAGAAAAATAAAAATATTTTAAAAACAAGTTTAACAGAAATTAAAAAACTCGGATTTTTTCAACAGGCTGAAAAAAAGAAAGATGATGATATAATTGAAGGTATTTATAAAAATTTAGAAATTAATATAACAGAAACTACTCTTGAGCATGAAGAATATTGCGGAAAACATTCTCGTACAATAAGAGATTTTAAGGGTCTTATTGTAAAAACAAAATTAAATAAAAACTACAAAGGAACTACTCTTTTAGCAGCAAAAAATAACAGCCATTCAGCTACAAAAGGTAAATTGGAAAAAGTTGAACTTGAAGATGTTGAATTTAATAAAATGTACAATATATATTCCGATAATCAGGTAGAAGTAAGATACTTGCTTGATTTGAGTTTTATGGAAAAAATTAAACAAGCAAAAGAAGTGTTTGGCGGTAGTTGTATTCATTTTGCAATAGCAGATGATTTATTTTACATATTTATTAATTCCATAAAGAATTATTTTGAAATCGCAAAAACCGAAAAAAATATCTACGATATCCAAAATTTCAGAAAGGTATGTAATGAATTTGTTTCTATATTTAAACTTATAGAACACTTGAACCTTGCAAAAAAAGACTGTTCTTAATTATTTTAAATAGTCAGAAGCGTTAATCGGTTTTCTTTCAGCTTCATCAGCTTCAAAAAACGGCATTTTTTTGATACCCATCATTGTTGCATATAATGAAGTCGGGAATATTTCAACAGAATTGTTTAATTCTAAAACAGCAGCATTATAGAATCTTCTTGCAGCTGCAATATGGTCTTCCGTATCTTGGTAGTTATCAATTGCTGCCGTCATTGTATTATCCGATTTTAATTGCGGATAATTTTCAACACTTACGAGCAATTTTCCCATTACCGAGGAGATTTTTTTATCTATATCAAATTGTTCTTTTATATTGTTATTCTTTTTGGAATTTTCCAGCGCTTGTGTTCTTAATTTTGTAACATCTTCAATTAAACTTCTTTCATGGTCCATAAATTTTTGCGCAATAGTCAAAATATTCGGGATTAAATCGTATCTTCTTTTCAATTGAACATCTATTGATGAAAGTGCTTCTTGAACTTTATTTTTATTTTTTATAACGGTAACATACGGTATATATAAAAGCGCCAATATAACCGGTATAATCAAAGCTAAAGCAATTATTAATTGCGTGGAATCAAAAGTTTGCGTCATTTTCATACTCCAAATTCTATCTTCAAAATTATTCTAACATAATTTTTATCACATGGATATATTGACGTTTACCGTTTTATTTCCGTTTTTATACGTTTTAGAATCAGAGTTGCCGTTTATTGCAGAATAGTATTCTTTTAAATATTTGATTTCTCGCTTATCTTTTATGGGATGGCGTCTTTTGTTGTAGTTATAGTTATTCGGATAATAACCGTACCCGTAATTGTAGCCGTAATAATCAGGGTAATAATGTGAATAATGATTCGGATAATATGTTCTGTATGAATAAGAATTGTACGGAATATCGCAAAAAGCATTTACTTTCCCTGAGAAGAAAATTACCAAAAAGACAAAAAATATAAGAATAAAAATATTTTTCATAATTCCTCCTACAGATAAACAATGTTTGTTACCGTGTATTTATATTTTACATCCGGATTTTCTTCCGCCATTTTTGATATAAAATACATATTTCTTACAAAATTTTCGTTTTGGCGCTGTTGAATATAATAGCTTTCATAACTTTGGTTAGGATAAACAACATAGCTTGATGAATATCCGTAATTACCCTGAGGATAAATTTTTGTTGTTCTTTCACGGAAATTTGCATTTGCAAATACTGAATTTGTACCGATAATTACCATGAAAAGTGCTAAACTTAAAACATGAATCGTTTTTGCAGTAAATCTCATTTTTAATTCCTTCTTGTTGCTAATGTTCTTTATACACTGTGCACAAAAGGTAGAACGAATATAGATTTATTTTGTTCAAAATTATTCTATTCGTCTTAATACTTCTTAATAAAAAAATAAAGAGGGCTTAGAATGGACGCCCTCCTTTGGAATTTTAAAGTGTATAAAGAACTATATAGACATTTTAAGATTTAAACTGTTACCGTTTGGATATCCGTATAATGCCGCAGGATATACAGGCGGTGTATAAACAGGCATAGAATATACAGGCGGACTGTAATAACCGGAATAATAAGGATAATTATAGTTGATTCCGAAATCTATAAACCTGTGCTCTCTATAGATATTTCTATGGCGAACCATGCGAGGTGGCGGTGGAGGCGGCATCATATGATGATGCATATGAGGAGGCCTGTGATTATATCCGACAACAATTTGTTTTTTCGGATGCTTTGCCATAACAGGTGTTTGATTCAGAACAAATAAACCCAAACATATAAAAACTATAACGGCTAATCCCTTCATACCTTATACCTCTTTAATTCATATACCTTTGATAATTATAGGCAGCAACTCTGGCTCTGTGCATTTTGTGTTTATTCGGTGAGCATGAACCAATGTATCTTACTTGTGATGTAGAAATAACATAACGTCCTGCAACGTAGAGCGATTCTCTCGGAGTGGCACCATCCGCACATACGGCATAATGTCTGTTTCTTAACGAAATTCCGTTAGCCAAATCGCTGGCAGACGCCTGGTTTAAACACGAAATTCCCAGCATAATAGCAGCAAACAAAACTAAACTTACACTTTTCATTATTCAACCTCTTCTTTCAACATGTATAACGAGTGTAAATGTAATTTTGTTCGATTTTTGTTTTATTAATTTACATTATGTTACAAATGTCATATTTCTTTTTAAAGTTGAACAAGTTTTATATTTATTTTAAAATGACCTTGTATGAGATTAATTTTTGATAAGGAGTTTTTATATGAAAAAATCTATTAAAGATTTAGGCGACATCAAAGGAAAAAGAGCTTTGGTCAGAGTGGATGTTAACGTTCCGTTGGATGAAAACGGAAACGTTACGGATGACACAAGAATACAGGCTATTCTTCCGACAGTAAACTATTTAAAAGATAAAGGTGCTAAAGTTATATTAATGGCTCACTTAGGCAGACCAAAAGGCGAAGTTAAACCCGAATTTACACTTGAACCGGTTGCAAAATATTTATCTAAAATATTAAATCAAGAAGTTTTATTTGTTAAATCACCGGTAGGACAAGGTGCCGATAAAGAACTTTCAAAATTAAAAGAAGGTTCTGTTGCACTTCTTGAAAATATCAGATTCTACAAAGAAGAAGAAGCAAAAGATGATGACATGTCATTTGCAAACGAGCTTGCAAAATTAGGTGATTTTTATGTTAACGATGCCTTCGGTGCAGCTCACAGAAATCACACATCAACTTCTAAACTTGCTATGGTTTTAAAACCCGCAGTTTCCGGTTTATTAATGGAAAAAGAATTAAGATGTTTGGGTTCTGCTCTTAATAATCCGACACATCCGTTTACGGCTATCGTTGGCGGCGCTAAGGTTTCAACAAAAATCGGAGTATTGGAAAACTTACTTGATAAAGTAGACAATATGATTATTGGCGGCGGCATGGCATATACATTCGTAAAAGCTAACGGCGGAAACATCGGTAATTCAATTTGCGAAGACGATCAACTGGAAACAGCAAAAGCAATTGAAGCAAAAGCAAAAGAAAAAGGGGTTAAACTTGTACTTGCAACTGATGTTCTTGTTACAAACGATTTTTCAGGCAACGGAGAAAATAAAGTTGTTGACGTTAAAAATATTCCCGCAGGCTTTGAAGGTGTAGATGCAGGTCCGAATACTCAAAAAGCATTCAGAGATGTTATTCTTTCATCTAAAACAATATTAATGAACGGCCCTGTTGGTGCTTTTGAAAATCCTAAATTTGCAGAAGGTACAAAAGCTGTATTAAAAGCTATTGTTGAAGCAACTGCATCAGGTGCAACATCAGTAATTGGCGGCGGGGATTCCGTTAGTGCAGCTAAAAAGTTCCAAAAAGCGGAAGAATTTACTCACGTTTCTACAGGCGGTGGCGCTTCATTAGAATTTATTGAAGGAAAAGTTTTGCCGGGTGTAGCAGCTTTGGATGAAAAATAAAATAACATCAACTAAAATCATCAACAGATGAAATACGATTTTAAAAAATAGGAAGTTATATTGCTTCCTATTTTTTTCATATATTGTCGATTATTAAAAAAAGGCTCTATATTTCAAGAGCCCCGGTAGCAAATACGGCATTTATATTTATAAAGACGTAAACAAGAGAAGTAAGTTCCAAATCATGAGTTTTGAAAAATTAACATTTTAATTATAGTAAGGTACGGTTTCAAGTCAGCCTATGTGCTATCCCACACATAGGCTGACTCTCACACACCAAAAGTCAGATGTAAAAAAGCAAGTAAAATTGTCTTTTACTAGCTTTTTTACATTCTTCCATAATGTCAAATTTGTAATAGTTTTTTTACAATTTGCAATAATTAATTGTAGTAAATTATTTTTTAATGTACTTTTAAAATAGAGTAGAATAATTAAAAGGTAAAATAACAATATAATGCGTGAAAATGAATTCTTTGTAGTTGATCTTGTATCTTGCAAATTGACCGGTGAAATTATAAACAGCCTTTCTTTGGCTCTTGAAACTTTAAAACATACAGGAAAAAAAATAGTATTAAAACTATCTAATATATATTTAAATCAATCACAATTACTGAGTATTCAATCCTTAATCACAAGCTACGGCTGCACTTTAGATACTGTTGAAACATCCAACACGGAAACCGCAGCAATCGTGAATAATATGAATATACAAGTAAAACAGGTTGATGAATCATCTCAAACGTTATCAACATTTGAACCGTTTGATATTAACTCAGAGCATAAAACAGAACCGATAAATCAAGACACTATCGCTCTTAAAGACGTCAACGGTTTACATTTTGAAGCAGATTTAGATGCAATACAAAAACAACAAGATAACATTAATATTTCATCAGATTTACGTGAAGCCGGAATCAGCAGAAGTCAAGATTTTGCGGATATCGAAAAGCAATTTGCTCCCGATTTTACTAAATTTACGGCAGATATTCCAAAAGAAGACCCTGTTAAATTTAATATACCGTCATCTGTTGATATCGATGAGCCGTCTATGCGTAATTCATTTGAAGAAATAACAGAGGAAGAATTTAACAAGAATTCAATGGGCATATACAAAAAAGCCTATGATGAAGATAAAATTCAAGAAGAACAATGGGACGAAGTGGATTTTTATGAAACACCCACAACAGACCCAGTTATTTTTGATACCAAAGAAACAACATACATAAACCAAACTCTGCGTTCGGGACAAATTCTTGAATCAGAAGGAAATGTTGTTATTATTGGAGATTGCCATCCGGGAAGCGAAATTAAGGCTGTTGGTGATATCACCGTTTGGGGTGTATTATCCGGAATTGCTCATGCAGGATGCAAGGGCAACATTAACGCCAGAATCAGAGCATTAAAAATGAATGCAGTGCAATTAAGAATTGCAAACTGCTATTCAAGACGTCCCGACGGAACTAATATTCCGTACATTATACGTTCGTCAATATTCACACCCGAAGAAGCTAGAGCGATAGATGGCGAAATAATGTTATTTAAGATTAATCAAAACTAAAAGGAGATATGAATGGCAGGTTCCGTAATTGTTATAACATCCGGAAAAGGCGGGGTAGGTAAAACCACCACATCCGCAAACATAGGTACAGCCCTCGGCAATTTGGGAAATAAGGTTGTACTTATTGATACAGATATAGGATTGAGAAATTTAGACCTACTTTTGGGTTTGGAAAATAGAATCGTGTATACAATCGTAGACGTTGTTGAAGAACGTTGCAAATTAAAACAGGCACTTGTTAAAGACAAGAAAAACCCGAATTTATGCCTGCTTGCAGCTGCTCAAACAAGAGATAAATCCGCAGTAGATGCAGACCAATTAAGAGATATTTGCGAACAATTAAAAGAAGAATTTGATTACGTTCTTGTTGATTGTCCCGCAGGTATTGAACAAGGCTTCCAAAACGCTGTTGCGGGTGCAAACGAAGCAATTGTTGTTACCACTCCTGAAATGAGCGCAATCAGAGATGCAGACAGAATCATAGGCTTATTAGAATCAAAAGAAGGCGTTGAAAAATATCGTCTTTTAATTAATCGTGTACGACCGAAACTTATTAAATCAAATGATATGATGAGTGTGGAAGATGTTATTGATATCTTATCTTGTGACCTCATAGGTGTAATTCCTGAAGATATGAATATAATCACTTCAACAAACAAAGGTGAACCTGTAGTAAACGATGAAAAATCACTTGCAGGTGCAGCATATATCAATGTAGCAAGAAGAATAATGGGGGAAGATGTTCCTCTTTTAGATATAGACGAACCGACAACATTAATTGAAAAGATTAAGAAGTTTTTTGCAAAGAAAGCATAGATGAGGTGTTAAGTGAAGGATATTTTTTCAGATTTATACGAAAAGGTTTTAAGTTTTTTTAATGCCCAACAAGACGATACGAAACTTGTCGCAAAGAATCGTCTGAGAACGGTATTAATGCAGGATAGAGTAGGTTTTTCGGAACGTGCTATGCAAATGCTCAAAGATGATATGCTTGAAAGTATATCAAGATATTTAGAAATCAATGTTGATTCTTTTGATTTAAGTATCGATGCAACTGATGACGCTATGATATTAAATTTGAGTATTCCCGTTTTAAGAACAAGAACAGATGAAGAAATTGATGAAGCGTTATCAATTGCAGAAAAAGCAAAGATTGAAAAAACGGAAGAAATTGTCGGAGAAATTAAAGAACTCGTAAAAGAAAAAGCACAAGCTCTGGCTGATCAAATCACAGAACAAAAAGAAGAAAACGAAAAAGAACTCTCTGACGAAGAAACGGAAGAAAAAGAGAAAGCAAAAGAGACAAAAGAAGAAACCCAAAAAACTAAAGCAAAAAATACAAAAGAAACCAAATAATTAAAAAAGCTTGAAATTTCAGCATGTTTTAAATAACATTAAAATTAGCTCATCACAATATGCTGAAAACTGACTAAAAAAATAAATTAATATAAGGAGAAAACCAATGCAGGTTATACTAAAAAAAGATGTTCAAAATATAGGCGAAGTAGGTGACCTCGTAAACGTTAAAGACGGATACGCAAGAAACTATCTTATTCCTAATTCATTAGCCGAAATTGCAACAAAAGGCGCATTAGCACAAAGAGAAAGAAACATTGCAAGAATTAAAGCTAAAGCTGAAAAATTACACCAAGAAGCACTTGCTGCAAAAGAAGAAATCGAAAAAATCGGATTAATTTCTTTATCTGCAAAAGCCGGTGAATCAGGAAAATTATTCGGTACAATCACAACCAAAAAATTATCTGAAGAACTTCTTGCAAAATGCGGAATCGAAATCGACAAAAAATCAATTATATTGGATAATCCGATTAACCACATAGGCAACTTTGTTATGACAATCAAATTGTCTTCTAAAGTTAAAGCTCAACTAAACGTAGAAGTTACAGCTTCAGAAACAATTAAAGAAGTTTTTGAAGAAGAAACAACTGAAGAAGCGTAAGAAATATTATAAATATAAATTTCTGTAACAGAGGCTATATTAGCCCCTGTTACATTTATGATTTATTTCAATTATTTATTAATCTCTAATGCAGAAACAGCCATTGCTTTTGAAATAGTAATTACACTCAATGATGCTTCGTATGCTCTTTGAGCTAATGTTGCATCAGCTATTTCTACCATGGCATTTGTATTTGAAGTTCTTATATATCCATCTTTATCGGCGTCCGGATGGCCGGGTTTGAATATTTTTGTTCCGGGAGTAGAATCTTCAACAATACCGTCAAAATTCACACCGCCCATGCCGGTGGAACCATTCAGAGCCCCCATTCCCATAGACGATAAAACAGTTGCAAAACTTTGGTCTTGATTAGATGAAATAATAGGGATTTTTCTTGTATAATTCGGGGTATCAATGTTTGCGATATTTTTTGCCGCTATTTCAACTCTTTTACTGTGAACATTTAACCCTTGTGCGCCTATATTAAATGCATTTATTAAACCCATAATTTAAAGCCCTTTACTAACTAGCCGAAACATTCAGTGCGGTTTTTATTTGCGTAATTGTGCTTGCAAGTTCTTTTACCGCAACATTGTATATCATATAATTTTCCTGCATGAGAACCAATTCTTCTTCCGTTGTTTTTTGTTCACCGCCGGTGTGAGCGCTTGCAATTGGTGCAGGACCATATTTTTCTATAGTTCTTGCTTCTAAAGTTGAAGCCGTTTGAGAATTATTCAGATATTGAGAAAAATCAACATCTTTTCTTCTGTAGCCTATCGTGTGCATATTTGCTATATTGTCACCCAAAGCTTCTTGTCTTTGTGCGATTAAATTAAGCATTTTTTGCGGTTGATTTATTAAATTTGTCGGAATCAAGCTCATTATTTTATCCTCTTATTATGTTGTTATATCTTGAATAACAGTATCGTACATTTCTCTGATTGCTTTTTCTAACGATGCTGATGCGAGCAAAGAAGCATTTATTCTTGCTACTTTATATATTTCATTCATAGGATCTGCGTTTGAATGTTCAAGACCATATTGCTTTACATAATCAGGATTTTCAACAAGCTTCATTTTTCCTGATTCTTCTGTTGCAACAAATTCATTTCCGCCTGCGTCGGATAAGCCTTCAGGATTTTCAAATACAACAACAGGAATTGTGCCTGTATATTCCGGTTCATCCATTAATTTTTTATATGTATAAACATCCCCGTTGTTTCTAATTTCGATTTTTTCTGCGGTTCCGTCGATATATATGCCTGAACCGACCAAATCGCCCAATTTTGTAACAAGCATTCCGTCTTTATTTACCGTAAATGCACCGTCTCTTGTATATCTGATTTCGCCTGTTTGAGTCGTAACGGGAAAATATCCGGCACCGGTTAGTGCAACATCGAGAGGATTTTTTGTTAATTCGTAGTCGCCTACTCTGTTATCAATTCTTTCTACTCCATGGACAGAACCATCGGCATCAATTATATCTTCAAAGCGGACAGCCTTATATCCCGTTGTGTTTATATTTGCAACGTTTTGGGTAGCATATGCCAATCTGTCATATTGAGATAACATATTTCCCTGAACTATTGTAACTATTCCTTGAATGTTATGTGTCATATTATTTTACCTATACACGTCCTAATGTTTGAATTGCGTTTGAAAGTTTTGCGTTTTGGATTTTGAACATTTTTGAATTTGCCGCCAAAAACCTTCTGTGGTTAGCTATTTCTATGTATTCTCTTTCCAAAGATACATTTGAATTTTCAACATATCCTTGGCGCACACAGTTTGAGGCAACTATTGAGCCGTCCTCTGAAACCACTCCGATAATCCCTGCCGGTACGAGGCCTCTGCTTTCGGAATCAAATACCCCGATTTTACCATCCAGACCTATTGTAATCTTATCTACATTATCCGGAACAAAAGGCAATACAAGAGGTGCGCCGCCTGCAGACAAAACACGCTGATTTTTTTGGGTTAAAAGGTTGCCGTCTTTATCCAGCTTGAATCTTCCGTCCCTCGTGAGTTCAATGCTTCCGTCGTCATTCAATACCTGAAAATATCCCTTATCTGATAACGCAACATCAAGCGGATTTTCTGTCACCGCTATTCTTCCGACTTGCGTATCAGTACTGTATGACAATGCACCCGCACCTAAATATTCCGCAAAAGAAGAAACAACGGCTTCTTTTCTTTGATAACCGACTTTATCAAAACCTACTATGTTTTGGGCAAAGATATCCATAATGTTCATTTCAAGTTGAACTGCATTTATGGATTGCGCCAATCCGTTTCCGTCAAAATTTATTCCTGCTGCGAGTGGATTCATAATTTCACCTTTTTTATATTACGAACGACCTATGGTATAAATTCTTGAACAATATTGAAAAAAATACTGTATTCGGTTTAGATTTAATGAATTAATGTAAAATGTCAAGATTGTATAAAAAATAAAAATAAAATATAATAGTTGCTATGAGTGAAAGTGATAAGAAAATTGAATTAATAAGTAAGGCATTTGCCTTAAAGAATCAACAAAAGTATCAAGAAGCGATTGATACTATGAAATCCGCACTTGAAATCAATGTTAATACCCATGAAAATGCGGAAATTCATTCTCAAATCGGAGAACTGTACATTATAATAAATGATTTAGATTCCGCCCTGAATGAATTTCAAAAGGCGCTGTCTATTGACGGCACTCATAAATACAGTATTCAAAAATGCTTTGACATTTATTATAAAAAAGAACAATACCAAAAAGCACTCTATTTAGCGCAAAAAATCTGCGAAAACTATAAAAATTCAATTTCTTATCTTAATTATTTCAAGGTTTTATATAAACTCGGCAAAAACAAAGATATAATCGAAATTTTTAATTCGCTGGACGAAGATATTAAACTCGAGCCAAATATTTTATATTTGATATCTCTTGCCGATGAAGAAAAAAGAGAACAAGTATTAAATAAAATTGTAGAAATTGATGATTCATTCGAGCCTGCTAATCTTGATTTAGCAAGAATTGCTTTTAAAAAAGGAGATTGGAATAAATTAATTCAGTGCTGTATTAATTTAGATGACAGTATATCAGATGTTGCATATTTTCTTGGCATGATTGAAGCAAGAAACAAAAACTACAACAAAGCAATCGAATATTTAATTTCAGCAATTAAAAAAGATAACAATAAAAACGATTATTATTATGATTTAGCAAAAATATATATAGATACAACGCATTACACGGAAGCCCTTGAATGTTTAAATCATTCCATAAAATATTCTTTAATAAACAATACAAAAGAAAATTTGAGTGAAAAATACTTTTTGTCAGGTTGGATTTTATATAAAAATTCAGAATACCAAAATGCCTTGTTAAATTTGAATCTTGTAGAAAAAAATTCAAAATTTTATACCAATGCAAAAATTATCATTCAAACAATAAATCTGCAAAACGAAAATCTGCCAAAAGCCAAAGATATTTTGGAAAATATGTACAAAAGCCACAGCGATAACAGTATTTTATTGGATGCACTTGCAATAGCATATAAAAACCTTAAAATGCCAAATAAAGCAATTAAAATATATTCACAGGCTCTCATTTTACATCCCGAATCAATATTCTACAGACTGGAACTTATTGATTTATATATTGATGTGAATATGTATTCTGACGCAATGACACAAATTGAAGAAGTAAAACGCTTGAATAAAAATTGTGTCAGCATATATAATTCCTTAACAAGAATATATTACAGATTAAAAGACTACAAAAATGCCCTGGACAGTATTAATGAATATTTAAAATTAGATAAAAATAATTCACAAAGTTACTATTTTAAAGGCTTAATCCTGAATGATTTAAACAGATTTGAAGAAGCGAAAACAACAATATTCAATGCAATTTCCTTAAAACCGGATTGCGCAAAATATTACTATCAAATGGCAAGAAGTTATGAAGGCTTAAATGATTTAGAAGATGCACTTTTATATTCAAAAGAAGCTATTGAGCTTGAACCTTCAGAAATTAATTATAAAAAACAAGGCTACGATATAGCATTAAAAATCGGGGATAAAGAGCAGGTTCTTTTGTATGAAAAACAGCTGAAAAGAAGCGAGAGTATATTAAAGAATCCCGAAACCAATTTATAAAAGACATAAAAAGTATAAAAAAAGGAGGTTATTTCAAAACCTCCATTTCCCCATTAAAAAATTTCTTTATTAATAAACCGAATTTTTTAATTTCATAATAATATTTTATCTTTAACATTACTACAAGGCAAATAAACAATTATATAATTATATTCTACAACTGTAACATTCCCTTTTCATCCTTATTTTAGAGGATTTTGAGAGCAGTAATATGGTTTACAATTCTTAATAATGGGCAATATAATCATGTGTTTTTGCGCAAATTGACATGTCAAACGGTTTTTATTAAAAATAGGCTATGAACAATTTTCCATTTAACAATGTAAATTTATTACAAAATTTGGCTATGATTAGAGCAAATCTTATAGCTCAAAACGGCTTGGGCGCAAATCCTTTATTAAATCCCGCACCGCAAAATACATTTATTCCCATGAATCAGCCTTTTGTACCGTTTCAGGCAAACCAAGGAGAAGCCCAAAATTCCCAAACTCCGCAAAACCCGCTTCAACAAAGCTTTTTAAATCAAAATCTCGAAACAATGGTAAACGAATCATCGCTTCTTGAAAAAACCAAACTCGAAAGCCAGCAAATTTTAAAATATCTTCAAAACAGCTTAAAAATGCCCGAAACAATTGAAAAATTCGTAAAGGAAATTGCAAAACAAAATATAAGCGAAAGCACAATCGAAAAATTCTTAAATTCCATGTTGGATACAAAAGTATTAAATGAATTTTTAAACCAAAATTCAAAAGCAGCAATAGATAAAATGCTTCAAACAATAACAAATTCCATTAAAACCGGCGGTTCTGACGTTGCACAATTAAAAGAAATGTTATCTGTTTTAACAACAATACATCACAATACAATTGTTGATACAAACACAATAAGAGATATAATGCTTCTTTATATCCCCTTGAATTGCCCCGTATTTAATGAACAGATGGATTTTAAAAAAGTCACGGAAAACCAAGAACAAAAAATTAAAAACTCCACTCTCTCAATTCTTTTTCAAACAAATAATTTTTCTAACGTGCTTTGCTGTATAACAAGTGAAAACAACGACATTCTCGTCGAACTGTTTTCTATAGAAGACTTCCCTTATAAAGAATTTGAAAGAATTATACAAATAATCGCAAAAGAAGCCCATATGAACATTCGTTTCGACTTTATGAGAATAAATGTTGTTCCGTCTGAAAAAACAATGCAAAATTTCAGAATAATTTCATCTGATTTTATTCCTTCTAATGCACTTATTGTGGCACATTTACTTATTAAAACAGTATTTCAGTTTGATGATAAAATAAGCGAAAAAAATTAACTTTTTATAAAGCCTCTTTTTTACCGAAAAGAAGAAGACAGAAAAGAAACTCTTCATACTAAATCTTCGTTTATTATTAAAAAGATGCATACATATTGGAAGAAGAGTTTTTTAAACTACAGCCTGTCTGATTCTATCTAAACAAGCGTTTGGTGAAATATCCCACTCGCGTTTGGTCACTCTTATAACCTGATATCCGCATCTTTCCATTATTGCTTGTTTTTTCATATCGTCATATCTGCATTCAGTATTATCTTCTACACCGTCTATTTCAACAACGACTTTATCTATTACTATATCAGCAGAAACAGAACCCATATTCACTCCCGCAAATATCTTTCCTTCTTTATCCAAAACTGAAAATTCTTCTTTTATCGCATTAATTACCGTTTTTTCAAAATCGTTTTTAAAAGTATCGGAGAATTTTCTTGAATTTCTGCGCTTTACGTATTCAAGATAATTTCTCAATAAACCTTCCGGAAGCTCATTTACTTCTTTTGAAATAAAATTAATAAGCTTGTGTCTTGCACGGGTAATTGCCACATTAAATAAATTAGGTTTTTGAGCAAACATTAAACTTTGAGGATAAGAATTATTTGCATATGCCCATGATAAAAGCATTACATCTCTTTCATCACCCTGAAATGTGTGCGCGGTACCACAATCAAGTTTGTATTTTAAAATTGTATCAGTATCAAATACCTTCAGCATGGCTTTTTTTATTAAATCCACCTGAGCTCTGAAAGGAGAAATAACACCGATTGAAATCGGAGTTTCATTATCTTTATCGTTTATAATTAATTCTTGTATTGTTTTAATTACTTCTTCACATTCGGGAACATTTCTTGTCGCATCTTTATCAACATAGCCGTCTTTTACGACCCTCAGTTCGACAGTATTTTCAAGGTTGATATCAGGAGACATAATTTTAATTTTTCCCGAATAAAATTCACTGCTTGAAAATTCAATTATGGGCGCAGGCGAGCGAAAATGCTCGTCCAATAAAACAGGAGTTGTTGAATAATAGTTTGCAAGATCAAACATGGAATTTTCTCTGAATCTCCACATTAATTGATATTTATCATCAATTCCGTATTGATTAAGGAAGCTTTGCTCCTTTGCTTTTTCCAAAAATGAAAGATGAGGAAGTTGCTTATCATCCCCGACAATTATTGCTTTTTTTGCTCTGTACAAAACAGGGATACAAGATGCAATATCGCACTGAGAAGCCTCATCAATAATTACAACATCAAACATTGCAGGTTTTAGGGGCAAGCTGTTTGATATAGCATATGTTGTTGTGCACCAGCAGGGAAAAGCTGACAATAACGGCTTAAAATCTTCTTTTTCAAGCAATCTGTTTTGCAGATTTGTTTTTCTTGATACAAGAGATTTTGAATGTATCATCAGACGTCTTCTTTTTTGTGCATCGGATAAGATATTTTTTAGTGCCGTTCTTCTTTTATTTTTTAATATATCAACCGCCAATTTTTTCTGTTTTGATTTTAAAAGTTTGATTCTTCTTAATATCTGGTGCAGATTGCCTTTTGAATTTATTTCATCTTCAATTTGTTCAAGTTTAGCGCTCTCCATCACAACATTAAGTTCCAACGGCAAACGCTTCAATATTTCGGAATTTAAAACCTTGTTTAAATGAAGAAGCTTCTTTATTTTTCTGTAATCAAAAAATAATTTTATTTTATCGAAAAGCGATTTTTTATACTTATTTTCAATTTCTTCAATTATTGAAAATATTTTTTTTGCTTCGTTTAATTGATGATATTTCAATTTTTCCGTCAATAAAACCAAATCCGAAATTGTATCTTTTGAAATTTCGTATTCATCAAATACTTTTGTGTATTTTTTTTCTAATGACAAAATCGATAATGCAGAATCTTCAAGACGTTTTATATCTTTTAATAAATCCTTCATATCATCAATGTCAGCAGTCAAATCGTCGTTACGGCTTGAATTAAGGTCGATTTTATTAGAGAGCAATTCTTGAAGCTCCGTATTTAATTGTTTTTGGTAATTTGCCCTTCCTGCTCTAAGAGCCAAATAGGGCGCATTTAATTCATTTAATCTTTGCGCAACAACATCAACTGCTTTATCCATTCTTGATGCAACAAGAACAGTCTTACCTGTTGCAATAAGGTGTGCTGCAACATTGACGATTGTTTGACTTTTTCCCGTTCCCGGAGGTCCATATACAGATAAAAAATCATTCTGTTCGATTTTTCTGATAACATCTTCTTGAGAATCGGAAAGATTCAAAGGAGTAATCGGAAAAAATGTTTGTATATCGGAATCTTCTAACTTTATTTCCGATTGTCCCGTTGATTCCAAAAATTCTTGATTAATTACATTAAGAACTGTTTCTCTGATTGTTCCTGAGGGTTTATCCGCAATTTGGGTTAATTCATGCAATACTCCCGCAGTAACAGTCGGACGCGTAGTTAATATAACGGCTTGTAATTTTTCTATTGCAAGTGAATCCGCTTTAATTTTATTTTGGGTTTGAATTTCGTTTACGGAATCAAAATCAAAATTCCCGTTTACAATATCATCAATTGTATTTTCTCTGTTGTAAAAATCTGCATCATCCTGTTTGTTTTCACTAATATCTGCAGATAAAGAAATTTCAACAGAGGGAACAATTGATTTTAGGGTTGTCAGAAAAATATTTAAGTCTTCTTCTTTTAGAGGTAATGTTGGAACGACATCCAACAGGCCCGATAACATTGCATCCGTTTCTTGTTCATCTTCACGCTGAATTAATTGTGCAATCGCGCCTGTATTCAAGGATAATGTTTCTTCCTGAGGCGACAATTCTATACTCATTCCCTTGCGTTCCAGTTTTGCCGGAACATACAATATCGGTGTTAAAAATTCATTATTCTTTTTTGATTTACCGTTTTTGCCAACTAAGAATAAGTATCCGTAGATAAGATATTTTTCTTTTTGATTCATCTCGGATTGTATCATTAATTCCGTGAGTGAACTATCCGCACCATCAAGTAATAAAGTATCAGGGTATGATGAAAATAATCTTTCATCTCCATCTAAAAATACCCATTTGTTTTCTTTATCGCCTTTTAAATTACGAAAAGTTGAAGATTTAACTTCTTCTCTTACACAGTCATGGAGGTAGTTGCAGATTTTTTTGACAAAACTACCTTTAAATGCCTGTTTTATTGCTGATGGCACGGATTGTAACATATTACACCTCTATATTTTTATAAATCTGTTGTGCAGAAAGGACATTTTGTTGCATTGATATTAATTTCGCTGCAGCATTTAGGACAAACTTTTGTTGCCGGTGCTTCAGCTTCTTTTTGAGTTTTTTCGTTTGCTCTCAATTTATTGATAAATTTAATCATCAAAAATACCGCAAAAGAAACAAATACAAAACTAATTAAAGTATTTATAAAGAGACCGTAATTAATTGTAACGGCACCTGCGGCTTGTGCAGCTTCGAGTGTCGGATACTTTGGAATTTCACCTCCGATTGAAGTCGGGAGAGTAAAATAAAGGTTTGTAAAATCAACCTTTCCCATTAAAAAACCCATAGGAGGCATTATTATATCTTTTACCAATGAATCAACGATTTTACCGAATGCAGCACCTATGATTATGCCGACTGCCATATCTACAACATTTCCTTTTATAGCAAAAGTTGTAAATTCATCTGCGTATTTTTTCAATTTTCCTATCATAATTCCTCCTTCTTTAACTCAAAACAACATTAACATAAAACTATATATGTATCAACAAAACAACTGTTTTATTGCTGATAAATCCAAACATCCAGTCCTTTTGATTTTAATACCTTCGCCTGATTCTTTGCAATATTGAAATCCTGATAAGAACCCAATTGAACGGCAAAAACATCTCCAACCTTTTTAACATAAGGACTCAAAGAAGAATCTTTTGCTTTTATAACACCCTGTAATCTCTGTGCATCTTCAAAACTCGAAAATCTTCCGACAAGAACTTTTGACATAATTGTTATATTTTTATTATCTGAAGGTAAAATTGGAGATACATCGTGTTTTGTATGTTCTTCCGATTCAAAAATTGTTTCCGTTGCTTCTTTTATTTTTTGCTCTTTTTCTATTTTCTTGTTTTCTTCCAATAATAAAGGATCTATAACTTCATTTTTGGATTTTTCGGGTGTAATTATTTTTGCTTCACTCGGTGCATTTTCTTCTTGTTGTATCAGAATCAATCTTTTATCTATTTTTAATTGTTTTTCGTTATCATAACTTTGATTATCGAGATTATCCTGTTGAAAAGGTGCAAACGTGCTGTTTAATTTTATTTCTTTCTTAGAATATTCAATATCCATTTTAGATGAATACTTCATGATGGAAACAACAATTACGATAAACATTATAATAAATGTTGCAATAAAAAGCTGAAACAGAAAATTCAGTTTAGACATAGGTTTTTTTGGCGGCTGCGCTATGTCTTTTCTGTATTTGCTTTTTTTATATGCAAAATAATTGGGTGAATTGTTGCTCATTATTCGACAACACCTCTGACTTTATATGTTGCAAGCTTTATATCTTCAACTTCGTTTTTATATTTTGACATTACTTCCCTGCCGAATTGAATATAGTCCTCTATTCCGATCTCGGATAAATCGGAGGCTTCTATGGGTGCTCCTTCTTTTATTATATTCAATGCGGTATGAATAAGGCAAGAAGTTACGGATTTTGTTGCAATAGAAACAGAAAGCTTTCTGTTATCAAAAAACAAATCGTCCCCGCTTCTTCTAATTTTTTTTCCCGTTTTTTCTTCAATGATATCTTTAATTATTGAAACAAAAAGTCTTTGCAAACAAACCATTTCTTCTAATGTTACGGAATACTGTTCAATAATAAAATTTAACATTTTTTTTGAATAAATGGGTTCATTATTGATAACATCTTCTATATCAACCATTTCTGTTATATTAACATCAACTTCGCCGATAAAAGAAACAATGGCATCTCCTAAAATATTAAAATTTTTATATATCCAATGAGGAGAAAGCTCACGGCCTTCATATTTAATTTCTTTATCTATAAATAGAGTCTGCATCAAAACAATTCCTTAACAAGTTCCGGTTTTTTGCTTTTTTCTAATGCTTCCTTGAGCAATTTGCAAGACATACATTTTCCGCAATGCTTTTTATTTGTGTTGCTTTTTGAATCATAACAACTTTTAATAAATTCTAAAGGTACATTATTTTCTATAGCATAATTAATAATCTCTATTTTATCAAAATATAAACAAGGTGCAAATACTTTTGGCTGTTTCAGGGTTGAATATTGAAAAAATACGTTACATTTTTCTATAAATTCTTCCGAATTATCCGAAAACTGCTCGGCTTCTTTTTTATTTGCACCAAAAACAATGTAGTCATAACCGAATTTATCACAATAAGATGCTGCTATATTTAAAAAAAGTCCGTTTCTGTTAGGAATCCACACGGATGAAAAATCATCAAGATTATTGTTTTTGTTATCGGTTAAAGCATTATTTGTTATTTCCTTTAAAAAAGGCAATTCAATCGTTGCATGCGGTATGTTATAAAATTTTGCAATGTTTAAGCTCGCATCAAATTCTTCTTTAAATGCTTTTTGCCCGTAATTAAATGTCAGAAGTAATTTAATATCAAATTTTTTTGCTGCGATATCCAAAGAAACCAGACTGTCCAAGCCACCGGATAACAATACAATCGCGGTATTATTCTTCATTATTTTCCTCCAGCTCTTTAATTATTTCTTTTGAATATTCTTTTAATTCATCGGGGTATTCGCCTTTTATTACATCATAGAGAACAGTTATATCATTTTTTATATTATACAAAGCAACAAGAGCATTTTTTCTGACTTCTATGTCGTTATCAAATTTTAATACACCGAAAATAAGGTCATAGCTTTCCGTTAAATCGGAATTCATTAACGTTTCAACAGCTGAAATTCTGACACTCGGATTCATGTCAAAAAGAGATTTTTTTATTATATCGAGTGCTTTTTTATTCTTGGAAATATCAAATTTATTCATTGCTTCCATTATTTTTTCTTTTAAAAAAGAAAATTTTGATTTAAATATTTGTTTTGTATTCATTATTGAAGAAAAAACATCTATTGCCCTATCATCCCCAAGCATACCTAATGCCGTCACTGCAGATTCTTTAATGTATGCGGATTCTTCGTTTTCATCGGTTGCAATTCTGCCTAAAGATTCAAAAGCATTTATATCACCGATTTTCCCGAGTGCTTCGGCCGATGCTAATTTTATTTTGTAATTTGAATTTTTATCATTCAAACAAAATAATAATGCCTGAACGGATGAAGTATCGTTGTATTTTGGAAGCATTTTTATTGCCATGACTTTTATATTGACAAAAGAATTATCATTTAAGGGTCTTAAAATAAAATCAATAAGCAAAGGTAAATTTCTCTTATCAAAATTTAAAGCCAAATAGCGAATGAGCTTATCCAGAGTTTTTGTATCATTACTTTTTTCAAGAATATGTTTTAAACAGTTGTAAAATTTTATATAGGAGTGTTTTGTTTTAATTTCATCAAGTTCAAAAGCTAAATCAAAATTCGTTTCTTCTGATTTACCGTCAATATAGGAAAATAAATTTTCTAAAGAAGAATCTTCCATGCCCTTGAAACCCCAATTAGTTAAATTTAATCATAAAATTTTTTTGATGTAAACTTTTTTTAAAATATTTGCATTTTAGTCTTTAAAGCATGACGTTTCAGTGTTATAACATGACGAGAATGAGGAAGAATTAATTTTTAATGTCGGAAATTTCGTATCAACAAGTAGTCGAGCAGATAAAGAACAGTTTGGATATAGTCGAAGTAGTATCCAGATATGTTGTACTTAAAAAAACCGGCAGAAATTTTCAAGGACAATGCCCTTTTCACCATGATAAGACCCCTTCGTTTGTTGTTACTCCCGATAAACAGATTTTTAAATGCTTTGGATGCGGAGAAGGCGGCGACGTTCTTACTTTTTTAATGAAAATCAATAATCAAAGCTTCACGGAAGTAATTGAAGAACAAGCACAAGCATTAGGTATTGAGCTTCCAAAATTTAATTCGCAAAACGCTCAAAAAAATAAAGCTCTAAAAGAACGCCTTTATAACTTAATGGAAGTCAGCACGAAATACTTTAAAAAGAATCTTGAATCAAACGAAAAAGCCCTTGAATATTTAGGAAAAAGAGGAATAAATGAAGTCGCAATATCAAAATTTTCTTTAGGACTGGCACCAAAAGGAAATAATGACTTAAAAAATTATTTACTAAATTTAGGCTTTACCGTTGATGAAATGAATAAAGCGGGACTTGTTTACGAACATGAAGGACAATATTCGGACAGATTCAGAAACAGAATAATAATTCCGATTAAAGACGCAAATTCAAACACTATTGCTTTCGGCGCAAGAAAAATACTGGAATCACAAGGAGCAAAATACATTAATTCTCCCGAAAGTATAATTTATAACAAAAGTTCTGTGTTATTCGGCTTAAACAGAGCAAAAGACGCAATCAGAGAAAAAGACGGCATTATATTTATGGAGGGATATTTTGACGTTATATCGGCACATTTAGGCGGAGTAGAAAATGCTGTTGCAACTTGCGGAACAGCACTAACACCGCAGCATATAAAATTAATCAGCAGATACAGTCCTTCAAGAAGAATTTATCTTGCTTTTGATACGGATTCCGCAGGCAAAAAAGCAATCGAGCACGGTGCTGAGGTTATTAAAAATATTTTCGGAAATTTAGGCGACATTAAACAATACGATTCAAACTTCCAAAACAGCGACAATGTTTGTGAAATCAGAGTGGTACAAGAAATTGAAGGCAAAGATCCTGATGAATACATAAGAGAATTCGGCGGCGAAGAATATTTAAAAAAAGTTGAAGCAGCACCGCTTTTGTTGGATTATCAATTAAATCAAATATATTCTTCTATAACAAACAAACTCACCCCCCAAGAAAAAAGTTCTTATGTCAACCAAATAGTTGAAATTTTGTATCAAATTAAAAATCTTGTAATTTTGGACGATTATATTAAAACGGCAGCCTATAAATTAGGAGTGTCGGAAAACATCTTAAAAACACAAATTCTGAACAGACAAAACGAAGAATTCGGAATATTGAGGATAGAAAATGACGACTTTGCAAATTCAAGAAAATTAATTCAAAAAGATTCACACACACAACTGGAATTAATGGAAGAAAATATTATAAAACTCGCATTTTCCGCAAACGATAACGAGAAAAAAGATTATATTGAAAAATGTATTTCAGGTTACTCAGCTGAAAACAAGACTACATCTACAATACTATCTTCAATTGAAAAAACGTTACAATCGGTAAATAATGTTGATGAACTAGCAAAAAAAGTTTTTCTTGAGTTTTATAATAACGAAGATATTCAAAAAAAAATCTCAGACGATATTTTTACTTCGCATGAATTTAACAACTTAACCTTTGAGGATTACAAAAAGGCGACAGACGAAACATTTATGAGATTAAGTAATATAAAAATGCAGAACAAAAAAGAAGAATTGAAAAAGATGCTGAAAGATGAAAACATCTCACAAGAAGAAAAAATGAAAATATCTCAGCAAATCTTTCAAGGCTTAATAAATCAATAAAGATTGGAGAAAAAGCTAAATGGGCAGAAAAAGAAATCCGGAAAGCTCCGTAATAAGCGTAATGGATAAAACAGAAATGATTGAAGAAGAAGAATATTTTGAATCCACAGGCTTAGAAACCGATAACATTACGAATATTATGCGTACACAAGGCATGACAAGCCCCATAGAAAGTTCATCATCTTCTATGTATTTTGACAATCGTGACGAAGAAGATGAACAAGAAACCGACTTATCAGCACCGAGAGGAATCTCTGTTGATGATCCGGTTCGTATGTATTTGAGAGAAATAGGCAGAGTAAAATTGTTGACTGCCGATGAAGAAATAGATTTGGCAAGAAAAATTGTAGCAGGCGGAAATGCAGGTGCTATCGCAAAAAGAAAACTCGTACAAGCGAACCTTCGTCTTGTTGTATCTATTGCAAAAAAATATGTTGGCAGAGGCATGCTCTTTTTGGATTTAATTCAAGAAGGAAACTTAGGTTTAATCAGAGCTGCTGAAAAATTCGACCACGAAAGAGGCTACAAATTTTCAACTTATGCAACCTGGTGGATTAGACAAGCTATTACCCGTGCAATTGCAGACCAAGCAAGAACAATCAGAATCCCCGTTCACATGGTTGAAACAATCAATAAACTTAAAAAAGTCACAAGAAAACTCGCACAAGAACTTGCAAGAAAACCTTCAGAAGAAGAACTTTCGCAAGAAATGGGTATTTCAATCAATAAATTAAGAGAAATAATAAAAGTTGCACAAGAACCTTTATCTTTAGAAACTCCGATAGGAAAAGAAGAAGATTCCCGTCTTGGCGATTTTATAGAAGATAAAGACGCTGATGCTCCCGTTAAAACAGTTGCCCATGAATTATTAAGGGAAGATTTAGCGGAAGTATTGGGTTCTCTATCCGCTCGTGAACGTGATGTTTTGAGATTACGTTTTGGTATGGATGACGGTCGTCAAAGAACATTGGAAGAAGTAGGACAATTATTCGGCGTTACTCGTGAAAGAATCCGTCAAATCGAAGCAAAAGCACTAAGAAAACTTCGTCATCCTAATCGTTCAAAAAGATTAAAAGAATATGTAGAAGTATAATATTAAAAGCACCCAATCGGGTGCTTTAATTTTTTATAAATTTTTATCTTTAACAAAAATAATTCATCATATTAAAAAGATAAACCAAATTTTCAAATATCTTTTTCAATATAGCTTTATCTGATACTTCTTTATCCAAATTGAAATCATCAAAGAAGAATTTATCCTGTTCAATAAAAATATAAATATCCGAATTTACGATTGCAATACTTATTCCTGCGGTTTTAAAAGAATCTCTTGTGAGTTTGATTTTTTCCAAGAATTTTTCGGTTAATATTTTTCTTGTTTTTGTTTCATCATTAGAAAAAA
Organism: uncultured bacterium; assembly: GCA_946622415.1. Taxonomy (GTDB): domain Bacteria; phylum Cyanobacteriota; class Vampirovibrionia; order Gastranaerophilales; family Gastranaerophilaceae; genus RUG14156. The sequence continues at coordinate 2,944 of CAMOPX010000001.1, read as the reverse complement.
TATCAAACATTTTTCCGTATTCCGAGGTTTCAAATTTGACGGTTTCGAGTTTATCTTTGTTATTGTATTTAAAATTAACTTTTGAACCTAAATAAACATTTTCTCTTTCAGATGTTGAAAAGTTCTTTGCATGTCTTGATAGAACAGTTTTTATATTAAGATTTTTTCCTGTTTCAATTCTTATTGCAAGGCCGTTAAACAAAGCATAAGTTGCATTATCTTCTTTATCTTTTGAATTTCTTTGAATTTTTTCTTCCGTAAAAATTATTTTATTATTTTTATAAGTGCAAACAGCCATAGCACCATATTTGACATCGTTTGCATTTGCACAAAAGCCTAAATCTCTGATTTCATCCATATCTATAACATCGTTTGATGTTTTTACTTTTGCAAAACAAGAAAGCATAATGGAAAAAAGATTATTTTTCGTTTTAATTGCATAATCATCTACTATTGCTTGTTTTCTAAAGGGAAGCAATACATTAATAAATTTATTTGCTAATTTTTGCTGTTTTTTCCTGTAATTTTCTATAGGAGAAAGCTTTGGGATGAGTACTGTTTTATATACAGTATCAAACTTGTTTACCGCATCTTTAATATCCATATTTATATTTTAAAAAATAGTATTAAAAAAACTATCCTCTAATTAATTGAAGATAGTTTTTTAAATTTTATAAAAAGATTTATTATCTTAATTTCACCAAATCCGCTTTTCTTATTCTGATATTTTCAGGTGTTATTTCAACAAGCTCATCATCCTGAATATATTCAAGAGCATCCTCTAAACCCATTGTTTTTGGCGCTTGCAGGGTAACCATAACATCTGCCGTTGCAGATCTCATATTAGTCATTTTCTTTGTTTTACAAACATTAACGGGGATATCTTGGGGTCTGTTGCATTCACCGACTATCATTCCTCTATATACTTTTGTTTTCGGAGTAATAAAGAACACGCCTCTATCTTCAAATTGGTGCAAGGCATAAGCAACAGCTTCGCCATCTTCATGTGCAATCAGAGAACCTGTTCTTTGGCGGGGGATATCACCCGCATAATCATCATAATGAGCAAAAGTATGATACATAATACCTTCTCCTTTTGTCATTCTGATAAATTCAGACCTGAAACCGATTAAACCTCTGGCGGGTATAATAAAATCAATATTTGTTCTTTTTGGTCCCGCTTCCATATTGAGCATTTGAGCTTTTCTTGAAGCCAGTTTTTCAATCACAGAGCCGACAAATTCTTCAGGCACATCCACAATCAAATTTTCATAAGGCTCTTGTTTAATGCCGTCCGGTGTTTCTTTGTAAATAACTTCCGGTTTTGAAACTTGAAATTCGTAGCCTTCACGGCGCATTGTTTCAATTAAAATTGATAAATGCAGTTCGCCTCTGCCTGAAACTTTAAATACATCTGTAGAATCCGTATCTTCAACACGAAGTGAAACATTTTTTTCCAATTCGAAATAAAGTCTCTTTCTGAGTTGTCTTGATGTAACAAATTTTCCTTCCGTACCTGCAAAAGGTGAATCATTAATTGAAAAATTCATTTGCAGAGTCGGTTCATCAATTTTTATTAAAGGTAAAGCAACAGGATTATTTAAGCAGGAAATTGTTTCTCCTATTTGAATATCTGAAAATCCTGCAATTCCGACTATATCACCTGCAAACGCTTCTTGTATTTCAACTCTGCCTAAGTCTTTAAAACCGAATAATTTTGCAATTTTGCCTTTTTGAGCGGTACCGTCAGCTTTTAACAATGTAACTTGTTCGCCTGATTTAATTGAGCCGTTTGCAATTCTGCCGATTGCGATTCTTCCGACATAATCGTTATAATCAAGCGTTGTAATTTGCAATTGTAAAGGTAAATCTACATCAGCTTCAGGGCCTTCAATATTTTCCAATATACAATCCAAAAGAGGAAGGATATTTTTGTTTTCATCTTCCAAATTAACTTTTGCAAAACGATTCAAAGATGACGCATAGATAACAGGGAAATCAATCAGGTCATCTCTGTCCGTTAATTCGGTAAATAAATCAAATACCTTATCCAATGTACCGTCGGGGTCTGCGCCCGGTTTATCAATTTTATTTATTACAACAATGATTCTTATACCCAATTCAAGCGCTTTTGATAATACAAAACGAGTTTGGGGCATAGGTCCTTCTTGTGCATCTACAATCAATAATGCTCCATCCACCATACCCAGCACACGTTCAACTTCACCGCCAAAATCTGCGTGGCCCGGGGTATCTACGACATTAATTTTTACTCCCTTATATTCAACCGCAACATTTTTAGACAGAATTGTTATTCCTCTTTCACGTTCAATATCGTTACTGTCTAATACACAGGTACCCATTTCCTGATGTTCTTTAAATACGTTTGTGGCATCTAAAATACAATCCACAAGAGTCGTTTTACCGTGGTCAACGTGAGCTATTATTGCTATATTTCTGAGTTTTTTATTTTTCATTGTTGTTATGCTTTCTTTAATGGAATACAAGAAAATTGTATAACAAACAAAAGAATAACAATAGGGGATATTTTTAAAAAAGAGTTATTCTTTATATTTACTGCTTTCTTTTACCGAAAAGAAAGGTTCTTTTTCATATTTGTTGCTTTTCTTTGAACCTGCAAAGAAAAGCAACGGAAAAGAAACTCGCCTTAGCTGTCACTTCGTTCGTTTTGTTATTGCAACTTAATTTCTAAAATCGTGAACTCGAGGTTTTCAACCTCTCAAACAACACGATTTCTTAACGAAATTTTCGTTGCATAACAAATACATCACTTCGTTAATGCGTGGGATTCTTATTCAACATCAAGATTTAATCAAAATTCCTTTAAAACATTACTCTGTTTGTTTGAAGGAAAAAATGGAAGTGCGTTAGCAATATTATTTATCCCATTTTTTCCTGAGTTCAGAGAATGAGGAATTTTGAT